>JAUGSS010000029.1:0-9312 GCA_044426515.1 Methylococcaceae bacterium
TAGTACGTCATACCGGCATGGACTGCCGGTATCCAGGACACATGGATGTGATCTGAGCCTTGCCATCCCTGGCTTCTGGATTCCGGCAATCCCTGCCGGAATGACGTATTGGAGATTTTCGTTAAACTGATAGGTGGTAAGTGATAACGACTTCACATCTTGCTGATTAATACTGCACTGTGATACAGCCCTTTTGGCTACTTTACGAAAATGTTCTCGTGCTGGTTCAGATTGTAAAACCCTTATCAAATATTCAGGCAAGATAGCTGCTTGGTCAGGTTGAATACGCATCATGTTTGATTCATATACAGTAACGTCACCATTCGTCTCTTGCCAAAGAATGGATTTCCCCAGATGCGTTAGGCTATTGACTCTATTTACTACAATGTCTTTCGGGCTAAGGCGGTAGTTCTCAACTTCATTTGGCTCCAACTTTAATTTTTGTAATTCGTCTGTTACCAAGTTACCTTCATTGTTAAAGTCAGTAATTCGGAGAATTGATGTTCCTTGTCCATAAGAGTCAAAATTCTTATAAATTCCATTTTTGTATGGTTGAGGAAGTAGCTTACCAAGCTTAACAATTGGAAATTGATTAATTCCCATAACCCAACTCCTTCAAATACCCTGCCATTTCCTGTTTTACGCCTTCCAGCTTGGTTTCCAACTGACTGATTTCTGCCTGCACGGCTTCAATATCAATCTCTTGCTCTTCCTCAAAGGTATCGACATAGCGCGGAATATTCAGATTAAAGTCGTTGTCCTTGATCTCCTCAAAGCTGGCCAGATACGCGTATTTATCAACGGTTTCTCTGGTCTGATAAGTTGCCACGATTTTATCGATGTCTGATTCCCCTCGTTCCCACGTGCTACGTGGGAACGCAGTGCTGGACGCGCTGCGTCCCGTATACGTAGACGTTGCCCGTGACTCGCGGCGCAACGCGCCTTGACGGCATTCCCACGCGGCGCGTGGGAACGAGAACAGCTCAATTCGAGACGCAGTGCGTCTCGAATTGGAAAAGTTTGATAAAAACGGCGCATATTCCGCAAATTCTCTCGAACCACTGGTAATTGTTTGAGATAAATCTCCTAGATTTTTCTGTTTCCACCCCTCAGGCACACGCATAACCCAACCCCTTCATTTATAAACCCCACCGCGACTACCTGCCGTCATCAGAAAAATAATCATTTCACCTTCATAGATTTGGTAAATCAGGCGATATTGCCCGACACGTAACCGATAGACGGCTTCGCCAGCACCTTGCATCGGTTTGATGTCAAGTTGTGGGTGTCCATGCGGATTTTGGCGGAGGATTTCCAGCTTTTCTTGAAAACGCACACGCCATTCCGAATTGAGCGACTGCAAAAATTTTTTGACCTGCTTATGCAGCTTGAGGGTATAAGCCGTCATTTAAGCTCGGTCTTGACGGTTTCCCAATCTTCAAATTCGCTTTCATCACCCGCTTGCAAACGGGCTTGTAAAGTCTGCACCACCGACTGTTCTTCCAGGCTAAGCTTATCGCTGTCTTCTTCCATGATCCGAAAACTCTCTTTCGGTAACAGATGTAAAAAATTGATAACATCTTTATAAACTTGTTCTTCCACTTCCAAGCTAATCGTTTTCATCGCTTTTTCCTCACATCATTAACAGGGGTATTCACCCATGATTATTGCAAAATCCCTCATGAATGAAGTTCTTTCCTAATCGCTTCACGCACCACATCGGCTAAGGTAATGCCTTGCACGAATTGCTTGAGCGCTTCGTTCATCATAGTTTGATAACTACTGCCCGTCATTTCCGCACGCGCCTTGAAAAAAGCTAAGGTGTCACTGTCAACGCGCATTGTAATTCGGCTTTTACCGCCATGCTTGGCTTGTAATTGCGCTAAGGCAGGGATTTCGCCGGGGCGTTTAGCATCGGTAAAATCCATGTTTGCATATTGGTTAAATAAAGGGTCGGAATTGCTGTTCATAACGTCTCCGTTGAGGTTGATTGGCTTTCCACGCTGAAATTAAACGCACATGTAACTGCTTGCCCCCTAAAATGTGTAGGGGCAATCCCTTGTGGTTGCCTAGGGCAGGCACAAGGCGCTGCCCCTACTTAAATCGTGAAGCCCGCAACGTCTTGGGTCAGCAGTGGGGGCAAGCAGTTACACGCACATAATCGTTACGCAATGTCCACACCATCATGGTTTAAGGGATTTGCGGCGGCCTTATCCGGGTCGAATGCTATTTCATGCGTTTTATTATATGTACATTTGTACAACAAGCAAAAGAAACGCGTACGCCATTCCGGGCTGAGCGAGTGCAAAAACTTTTTGACGTGTTTCCCTCGTTCCCACGTAGCGCGCTCGTCTTTATACACAAGCCTATTCAAGACCGGATGTAGACCGGAATATTGCGCTTTCTAAGCCAATCGGAAATAAAAAAATCACCTTTCTTGGCTTTTAGCATGTCAGCGCTCAACATCGACCATGCTTAAACTGGAAAACAGCGTTTGGAATCCGGAATCAATCATTTCGCTTATCGGTTTTCATGGTTTAACGCCCCGTTTCGTTTGCATCTTATTGGCCTTATCCAAGAGTTCCAGGGTTTCTGACCAATAACCTTGGCATAATTCGACAAACCGGCGCTTTTCGGTATTGTCCGGCAACTGGGTTAAATCACTGAGATTGGCTAAGTCTGTAATGCTGTTTTGATAGTCCGATAATGCCTGTTTGTATTGATAACGGTCGGTTTGAGGAATCACAATGGGCGGAAAACCGGCTTTGAGAACAGGGACATTAGCCAACAATCGCGCCATACGGCCATTACCGTCGAAAAAAGGATGCACCGAGACAAAGGACAAGTGTAATAGGGCATAAACACCGGCGGCATCGGTTTGGGTAATCTGTGCCGACAAGTCGACGTTCAATTGCCCAAGCCATTGCGACATCAGGCGATCAATGTATTGCGGGGCCGGGTATTCACGCCAGGTTTGTTTGTTATTGCTATCGATATAAGTCGTGTAATTGTTTTGTGTTTTCCATTGCCCAACGGGTTGATCGATGTCAATAATGCGTTCGGTAAGTACAGTTGTATGCAACGTGAACACGTGTTGTTTGGTAATGACTAACGCCGGCTGATTGACGAACTCATAAACCAGGTCTATCGCTTTGGCGTGTCCGTAGATTTCGTTGTGATCTTTGAGCGGTTTGCCGTGTATAGTCAGACCTTCTTCGAGAATGAAGCTGGTTTCGCCCAAGGTCAGACTGTTGCCTTCCAACGAGGTTGAGTTATGCGTCCACAGGTTGCGGATTTGTGTCAACAGGATGGCTCTGATCTGTTGATCGAGATGTTGGTAAAACAGCTTACGCGCCATAACCCAGCTCCATTAAATACCCCGCCATTTCCTGCTTTACTTCGGATAATCCCGTTTCAAGCCAGCTGATTTCAACTTGCACGGCGTTAATATCTATCTCTTGCTCTTCCTCAAAGGTATCGACATAACGCGGAATATTCAGGTTAAAGTCGTTGTCCTTGATTTCCTCAAAAATCGCCAGATACGCGTATTTATCGACGCTTTCTCTGGCCTCATAAGTTGCCACGATTTTATCGATGTCCGATTGCCGGAGCCGGTTCTGGTTCTTGTCGTTCTGATAGTCGCGGCCGGCATCAATGAACAGCACATTGTTATCCGCTTTATTGCGTTTGAACACCAAGACCGCCGCCGGAATGCCGGTGCCGTAAAACAGATTGGACGGCAAACCGATGACTGCATCCAGCAGGTTTTCCTCGATCAATTGCCGGCGAATTTTGCCTTCACTGGAGGCTCTGAATAACACGCCATGCGGCACAACCACACCAACCCGGCCGGCGTCCTTGGTGGTGGTTTCGATCATGTGGATGATAAAAGCATAATCGCCCTTGGATTGCGGCGGCAAGCCGCGATGAAAGAACTTATAGGGATCATTGCCTGCGTCATCATGCCCCCATTTATCCAGCGAAAACGGTGGATTGGCCACCACCACTTCAAACTTCATCGTGGTGTCGTCTTCAATCAGTTTAGGGCTGCGGATGGTATCGCCCCATTCGATGCGGGCATTGTCCATGCCATGCAAGAACATGTTCATTTTCGCCAGCGCCCAGGTTGCGCCGGTGATTTCCTGATCGTATAGGGCAAAATCTTTTACGCCGTTTTTCAACAGCTGATTGCCGCATTTAATCAGCAATGAACCGGAGCCGCAGGCCGGATCGGCAATGCGTTCACCGGCCTGCGGATTAATCAGTTCGGCGATCAGTTCCGACACTTCAGCCGGGGTATAAAATTCCCCGGCTTTTTTCCCGGCACCGGCGGCGAACCTTGCAATCAGGTATTCATAAGCATTGCCGATCACGTCCAGATTACCGACACGGGAGGGCCGCAAATCCAGTCTGGCGTCGTTAAAATCATCCAGCAGATGCTTTAAGCGGGTATTGCGGTCCTTGGTCTGGCCCAAATTGGCTTCGGAATTAAAGTCGATATTACGGAAGACGCCGGCCAGTTTTTGCTTATTGTTTTCTTCAATATGTTCCAAGGCAATATTGACGAGCTCGCCAATATTGGCTTCGTTGCGCTGATCGTACAGGTTTTGAAAACTGCATTCTTTGGGTAGAACAAAGCGCTCACGCTGCATACGGCGCAAGATCATGTCTTCATCGTTACCGAATTTTTCCTTCAGGCTTTGATAATGTTCCTGCCGGACATCGGAGATATATTTCACGAACAGCATCACCAGAATGTAGTTTTTATACTCCGCCGCATCGACGGTGCCGCGAAAGGTGTCGCAGGCTTTCCAGAGTATGCTGTTAATTTCGTCCTGATTGATTTGGCTGCTCATGCGTTGTCCTCTTAATAGTGTTCCAATGTTTTATCCAATAGTCCGTCTAAAATGATGATCTACGAGTTTATACTATATTAGAAGTCACACATTGACGATCGGCTGAAATGCTAGATTTAAAGTAGTCGAGAGCTATGGGCTTTCTTTGTTATGGAATGATGATGTTACGCATTGATGAAGCATGTTTTTTTTACGATCAGCTGAGGGCGTGCCGTGCGCGCCTTTTCTGCTTGGAATTAAATCGAATACGGATGCAATATTTTGCATTTCTACGTTTGGCGCGCACGGCACGCCCGCTGGAAGGAGAGGTCGCGTTATGAGGGTGACTGTGCGTAGCGATAGCCAGGTTTTACAGTTGTCGCTGGATGCCGATACATCGCTGCGCAAGGCGCTGGATGCCACTGAACTCAGGGTGCGCGCCGCTTGCGGCGGGATGGGGACATGCGGGGCTTGCCTGATTCAAATCATCAGCGGCAGTTTCAACCCGCCGACGCCGGCGGAGCGGCAAAAAATTCCCCCCGAAGAGTTGGCAAACGGTATGCGGCTCGCTTGCCAATTGAGGCTATGCAGCGACGGCGAGTTGTATCTTCAGCATCCTGCGCCGCCTTCGGAATGGAAAAGCCTGGATGCATCCCAACTGTATCAAGCCGCCGGTAATGCCGCGATCACTGAGCACGTCTATGGTGTGGCGGTCGATCTGGGCACCACGCATATTCGCCTGTCGTTGTGGAACCGGCACTCAGGGCGGCGTATCGGCAGCCGCTACAGCATCAATCCGCAAGTCGCACTCGGCGCCGATGTGCTCACCCGGCTGGATGCCGACCGGTTGGCCGATACTGACAGCCAAGTATTGACCCAGCTGGCGCGCAAGGCCATCATCGACGGTATCCGCGATATTTTAAGCCGAGATATGGGCGAAGTATCGCCGATGCTTGCTGAAATCGGCAAAGTGCTGATTGTCGGTAACACGGCGATGCTGACCCTGATTTGCGGTAACAGCGGCGACAGTCTCTACCGGCCTGAAAGTTGGCAACTCCCGATAGCCTGTCAGCCGACCGATGTCGAAGCGTGGCGTAGTGCTTGGCGTATGCCTAATGCAGAGATCGGCATCGTCCAGCCGTTGGCGGGCTTTATCGGTTCAGATCTGCTAGCCGACCTGGTCGCCACCGCCGTTACCGAACAACCGCAACCGGTGCTGCTGGCCGATTTCGGCACCAATACCGAAATTGCGCTGTGGGATGGGCAAACCTTGTGGGCAACCTCGGTGCCGGGCGGTCCGGCATTCGAAGGCGTGGGGATGCGCAACGGTTTGACCGCCGAGACCGGCGCTGTTTGCAAGGTTTCGAAAGACGAGATGGGTTGGCAGTTACAGACTTTGGGTGACGCACCGGTACGCGGCTATTGCGGCAGCGGCTTTATCGATGCGATTGCGCTATTGTTGGAGGAAAAGCTGCTCAAGCCGTCGGGACGCTTTGCCGAGCCTCAGCCGACAGGCGGTTATTTGCTGGATGCCGCCAATCTCCGCACGGCTATTTGCTCGGCCGATGTCGATATTTTTCAGCGCGCCAAGGCGTCGACCGCGGCGGCTATGACGCAATTGCTTGTTTATGCGGGCTTGAACACGGACGCTTTGCAAGCGTTGTGGATTTGCGGCAGTTTCGGTCAACATCTCGGCTTGAACAGCGCGATGCGCGTCGGCTTGCTGCCGACTATCGATCAGGAGCGGGTGAAGTTGCTTGCCGACGCCGGTCTGGCCGGCTGTGAAAAGCTGCTGCTTGATCCGGCCGCTCAAGCTTTATTAAATGCTATTATTGACCGGGCCCGTGCCGTCAATCTGGGCGGCGTTTTTGACTATGAAGAACGCTTTATCGATAACCTACGCTTACAACCTGTGTAAACAACGGAGTGCTGATAATAATGCTTGAGTCCTATATTCAATCCTATAACGAGGCGGTTTTCGATACTGACAAACAGGCGGCGCTGGATGTGGTCAATAAAGCCTTGAGCGAGGGCTTAAGCCCGGAAGATGTGGTTTTCAAACTGGTGATTCCGGCCGTTGAAGCGATGATGGGGCGTATCGAAAAAGATCCCGACTCCAATTTGGCCCAACATTTCATGACCGCGCAAATTGCAGCCGATGTCACCGAACGGATGCTGGAAAAATTCAGCCAACCGCCCGAAGTGATAGGACGGGTGGTTATCGGCGCCGCTTACGGTGATTTGCATTCGTTGGGCAAGCGCATCGTGATCGGCTGCCTCAAGGCGCTGATGGTCGAGGTTATCGATTTGGGTTCCAATATCAGCGCCGAGCAGTTCGTCGCTACTGCGGTTGCCGAGCAGGCGCAGGTGATTGCGGTTTCGGCGATGATGGTGCATACCGCCCTGGGCGAGAACGGCAGTCGGCAGGTGCGGGCCCTGTTACGGGAGCGCGGACTCGAAGACCGGGTCAAGCTGGCGGTAGGCGGCGCGCCTTACCGGTTCGACCCTGAGCTGTATGTTAAAGCCGGGGCCGACGCCTGGGCGCCGGACGGGGTGACGGCGGCTAAAGTGATCGTACAGCTGATTCGCGAGCTGAGACCATGACCCCGCTTGAAATCCTGGTTGCCGCCGCTACAGGCCAACCGGCGCCGCGTATTCCGGTTTTCTGCAATCTTCTCGACCAAGGCGCCCGCGAGCTGGGCATGCGCGCCAAGGACTATTTTGGCAACGGCGAGCATGTCGCCGAAGCGCAATTGCGGATGCTGCGCCGATACGGCCACGACAATGTCTGGTGTTTGCATTATGTCGGCAAGGAAGCCGAATTGCTGGGTTGCCGGGAAATATTGTTTAGCGATGACGGCGCGCCGAATGTTGCTGATTTTGTGATCAAAAGCTGGGACGACATCGCCAAATTAGAGGTCCCCGCCGACATCACCCAACATCCGGCCTGGCAATCGATTGCCGACTGTTTGGCGCAATTGCGTAGCGAGGTCGGCGCGACGCATCCGATCTGCGCTTATGTGACCGCATCAACCACCTTGCCGTCGATATTGATGGGCATGGACAAGTGGCTGGAGCTGTTTTTGCTGGGGCCGGCCGATTTGCGCGATGAATTGCTGCGCAAATGCTCGGACTTTTTCCGGCAGCAAATCGCCGCGCTACGGGCCGCCGGGGCCAATGTGCTGGTGTATTCCACGCCGTTCGGCTCGCCGTATTTTGTCGGCAAGGACAAACTCAAAAAAACCGTGCTGCCGTGGATGCAGCGCGACTTGCAACCGGGCGGCACTGCCGGTGTCGTTTATTATTGCGGCATGGCGCCGTTTAACGACGTCATCGATCTGGTTTTCGATGAGCTGGACATCAAAACCCACTATATCAGCCCGCTGTCCGATCTGGCCGAAGCCAAACGCCTGATCAATACCCGCGGTTTAACCTGCGGGGTGATCGACGACATTAAAATGATCCATTGGACCGAGCAACAGACCCGCGCCGAGGTGAAACGCCTCATCGACATCGGCAAGCCGGGCGGTCATTTTTTGTTCGGCACCGGGGTTATGCCGCTGGCGATTCCGGAAGCCAACATTCGCGCCATGCTGGATGCAGCTTTTGAATACGGGAGGCTGGAATGAAAACCTTTAGCTTACACCTTGAAAACCCGCCGCCGCTGACGATGGTAGGCTGCGGCATTCTTCGCAACGAAGTGGATTTTTTGATCGAAAAAAACGGCTGGAATGTGCATACCCATTATCTCGATTCGGCTTTGCACAATTACTTGAACCGGCTGTCGATCGAGTTGAACAAGGCGCTGGAAGAGCGAGAAAAACTCGGCGAAAAAACCGTGGTGCTTTACGGCGGTTGCCATCCGTTAATGGAACAGTATCTGGAAAACCACCACACCTGCCGCACCCACGGCCAGAACTGCATTGTCATGCTGCTCGGTTATGAGTTATTCATGCAGGAGTTGGAAAAGGGGGCTTATTTTTTATTGGAAGATTGGGCGCTGACCTGGGAACCGATGATTACCGCCTGCTTCGGCATGAATATGACGGTGATTCGCGAGATATTTCACAGCAGCCACAAATATTTTCTCGCGCTCAGGACGCCCTGCAACGGTGATTTTAACGAAGCGGCCGAAGCCGCCGCGCGCTTTGTCGATTTGCCGTTGCAGTGGATGGATGTCGGTCTTGATCATTTGGAGTCGGTTTTGGCCGATGCCATTCAACGGCGGCTTGCCGGCGAGCCATGAGCCAGATTCCGTCTTATCGGGAGTTGCAGGATCGCATTGCTTATTTGGAAGGCCGCCTGCGTAAAGTTTCCGAGGAAAAAGCCAACCTATACCTGATCCTGCATCTTGTTGAGCTGTTGAATCCGCTTGCCGGCGTCGAAGGGTTGTTACAAAGTTTGATGTCGGCTTTGTGCGGCAGCCTCGGCGGTACCAATGTCGAGATTTATTATCTCGACGAAGGCGATATTCATT
>JAUGSS010000119.1:0-1925 GCA_044426515.1 Methylococcaceae bacterium
ACTTTTCATACGCATTCTCCAAACCAAAATATTTCACAATCTCCCGACGAACATTCTCATACTGAGGAGCGACAATTGCCCGATCCGCGTCATCATACGTCACGAAAACGCCCAATCCGTTGCCCAAGCGAAGCGATTGCCCATTTTGCCCAACTTGCCCCTCCGCCTCATACGCTCTCCGCAACTTATCATACCGAACAAGCTCCGATGCACTCACATACAGAGAGACCCGTCGGTCATTCTGCACAAACCCCTCCCTCTCCCCCACCGATCCCACAACCGAACTCAGCATAACTCGATCCGGCTTTGGAACATTGTGCATTACCGCATACGCCTTAAAAACATCTGGCGCAGTACGAATTGCATCTTCAGCGTCAACAAGTGCAAACGTCAAAACAGAATCTCCAAAAACATCTTCAACATCTCTCATGGTCGCACCATCAACAACAGCATCAATCGCTGCAAACATGCGAAGGATGTGATCCGAAACCATCGGCCCCTCGCCATGTCGCGGTGCAGTCTGCGGTGTCATCTTCAACGCCGAAAGTATTGGAGTAGCCTCAATAACGTGATCGAATTGTAATCGAGCAGTATCGAGCCGCTCATTCGTCACCATCTCATCCAATAGAACAGAGAGCGGTCGAATGACCACGGAAGGAGCAGGAGAAAGAAAATCCATAATCAGGAAGCCAATAACGCCAAACCATGTGCTGCAAGAACTTCCTCAGCGTCCGGAATATCACCATGCGCATCGATTGCTCTCCCCCAACAAAGGTCCTGTCCAAAGGTAAATCCACCAAACGTTCGTTGCAGCGCACGAGCCGTCGTCGTGTCCTGGACATACACAATTCTTCCCGGCTGATGAATCAACACCACTGGAGGAGTATCAAAATGTTCTGCAACGATGAAAGAAATCGCGTCACGAATACTCAACTCTTTTGCATCAGATCGAACCACGATGACACCCTCAACACTTTCTCGATGCTCCCATGCTTTCTTTGCCTCCTTCTCTTCTTGAACACGATCCGGATCAAGTGCCGTCGATTGCTCTCGATAATACGCAATAATTCGTTTCCGATCTTTTTCTTCAACATTCATCTTGGTCAGTTCCCAAACAAATCCCCGGTCAATCATTCCCACGCCAGCAATCAACACCGGATCAAATCCCGCAGCAATAAGCGTTGCATCATCCACCGCAAACAATTTTCGAAACTGCTCCAACGAACTCTCCATCTGCATCCGATCAAGATTCTCATACCGATGGTGATCCACAATATGCACATCAAATCCCAACTCCCTTAGCCTATCCTCCGCCGACACACTCGGCATCTCCACAATCACCACATCATGTGCAATAGGATTGGTATGCCGAATTCTATCGACAACATGCGGCTCAATATCCAATGTCGCCCCATGTGGCTGCTTCGACAGCACACAAGGAATCCGCAACACCTCCGCAATCGCAATAATAGTCGCCGACTCCACGTCGTTCTGCGGACAAATAAGAATACTGGTGAGAGGATCGAAAGACATGGCTATAGTGTACAACAAAAAGACCGCTCCGAAAATTGAACTGTACCCTGTTTAGTAGACGCGAAAGAAAAACACTTTAGACGCTCAGACCAAGAAGATGATTTCTGTATCCCACAGGAGTCATCTTTTTGAGATCCCATTGGTAACGTTCATTGTTGTAGTATGTAATGTATTCTTGAATCACGAGTGATACTTCCTGAAACGTTTTACAGCTTTTATAGTCAACATCATCTTTCATGTGACCAAAGAATGATTCCATTGGAGCATTGTCAATGCAATTTCCTTTTCTCGACATAGATTGTACCATTTCTAATTTTTTGAGTTCACTGACGTACAGTGGATTTGTATAATGGAATCCTTGGTCGGAATGAAGAAGAATCTTTTGAAACGAG
>JAUGSS010000017.1:0-8883 GCA_044426515.1 Methylococcaceae bacterium
GGGCGAAACGGTGGCTGCGTTGTTGGCCGGGATGTAAGCGAAAGATACAAGGCGAAGGGCGAAAGACAAAAGGCTAAAAAACCTTGTATCTTTCGCCCTTCGCCTGTTTTTATTTTTTAATACCCGCAGGGCGTAAATGAAAATACTTATTCTTGGGGCCGGAGTCACCGGGTCATCGGTTGCCGGGGCGTTGGCAAGCGAAGAGAACGATATTGTGGTCGTTGATTTCAGGACCGAGTTGCTTGATGCGCTAAAAGAGCGTTTCGATATTGCCACTGTTGCCGGTAATGCGGCGCACCCGAAGGTGCTCGAACAGGCCGGAGCCCGGACTGCCGATATTATTATCGCGGTTACCGACAGCGATGAGACCAATATGCTGGCGTGTGTGATTATTAATGCGCTGTACAGCCGGCCGAAAACGATTGCACGGGTGCGCGCCGTCGATTACCTGAAAAATCCGCAATTGTTCGGCCCGAACGGTATTCCGGTGGATATCGTCATCAGTCCGGAACAAATCGTCATGGAGGCTATCCGTAATTTAATCGAATTTCCGGGCGTTCAGCATATTTCCGATTTTGCCGACGGCCGAGTGCGGCTATTTTCGGTCAAAGTGGTGGCGGACGGTTCCTTGACGGGTAAAAAAATCAAGAACCTGAAAGAGCGCTTGGTCGGCGGTAAAATTCGCGTGGTGGCTATTTTTCGGCAAGGCGTTCCGATGGTAGTGAACGGTGAAGCGGTTATTGAAACAGGCGATGAAGTGTTTTTCGTGGCGCCTCGTGAAGAGGTGCGCGGAGTCTTGGAAGAATTAAACAAGCTGGAAGCCCCGTTAAAGCGGATTATCATTGCCGGCGGCGGTCATGTCGGCAAGCGTTTGGCACTGGCGCTGGAAAAAGACCACCAAGTAAAAATCATTGAAAAAGATCCCAAGCGCGCTCACAAGATAGCCAATGATCTTGACCATAGCGTGGTACTTTTCGGTGATTGCGCCGATGAAGCGCTGTTGCTTGATGAGTCTATCGATAGTATCGATTTGTTTTGTGCGATTACCGAAAACGATGGTGTCAATATTATCTCTGCCTCTTTGGCAAAAAGTTTGGGTGCGCGAAAGTCAATCTGCTTGCTTAACCATGTTTCGTATAGCAAGTTATTGCCCGGCACAGGAATCGATGTTGCTGTGCTGCCCAATCAGGAAACGCTCGGCAGCATTCTAAAACATGTACGCCGCGGCGACGTAGCCCAAGTTAGTTCGCTATGCGGCGGCACTGCCGAGGCTATTGAAGCTGTTGCTCATCATGGTAACGGCACTAATTCTGTTGTTGGACTCAGAGTGGATTCTATCAACTTTCCGGAAGGCATTGTGATGGGCGCGCTGATTCGCAATCAGCAGGTCATTTCGATTCACCATGAGACAGTATTTGAAGAAGACGATCATGTGGTGATGTTTGCGATGGATAAAAAGTTGGTCGTAAACATCGAGAAGAAATTTCAACCTCTTTAAATATGCAAGGCAAAAGGCTGGTCAGCATCGATGCCTTTCTCTTGTATTTTGTTTAAGTTCTAAATGCGCTCATGAATGTCATCTTTACTATCGTCAATATTTTTGGTTTAGTTACTATAGGGTTCAGCGGTTTGATGGCTACTTGTTGGCTGACTTCCGCTATAGCCGATGATGGAGCCGTCACTGCTTTTTACCAAGGCTCTGTGATTACCTTGTTATTGGGTGTGTTGATGTTTATTCCAACACTACGCATACCGAAAAAAGTGACGCGGCAAACAGGTTTTTTGATGGTAGCGATTACATGGTCGATAACGCCGATGTTTTGCACTTTACCGCTAATGATTTATCTGCCGGGGCTGAGTTTTGTCGATGCTTATTTTGAAACTGTTTCCGGTCTTACTACCACCGGTGCGACCATACTCAGCGGTCTTGATCAGTTACCGATGTCGATTAATCTTTGGCGGCATGAGTTAAACTGGATAGCCGGCATGGGTATCATTATTTTTGCGGTCGCTATTTTGCCTATCCTGGGTATCGGCGGCATGCAATTGTATATTGCGGAATCTCCTGGGACAGTCAAGGAATCCGATTTGCCGCCGCGTATAGCGCAAACCGCCAAGGCTTTGTGGCTGGTTTATGCCGGCATCACTCTGGCTTGTATTATCGCCTTGCGCATGGCAGGCATGGGGTGGTTTGATGCCATTTGTCATGCCTTTGCTGCGATGAGTTTAGGTGGTTTTTCCACGCATGATGCCAATGTTGGATTTTTCAATTCGCTGTCTATTGAGATGGTGTTAACCATTTTTCAATTGCTGGCGGCAATTAATTTCGCCACTCATTTTGTGGCTCTTCGTAAAGGTTCACTCAGTCCTTATGTTGATGACAGAGAGGCAAGAGCTTTTCTTGCTTTGGTGTTAAGCAGTTGCTTGGTAACAGCAGCAGTGCTGTGGCATGCGGGCACCTACCCTGATTTTTTGACTGCGTTACGCCATGCCACGTTTAATTTGGTTACCATCGCTACCGATTGCGGCTTTGCTACTCAGGACTTTAATCAGTGGCCTATTTTTGTGCCGATGTGGATGTTGTTTTTAAGTTGTATCTCGGCATCTTCAGGGTCCACCGGTGGCGGTATTCGTATGATTCGTACCATCATCCTGATGAAGCAGGCGCGGTTGGAGTTGTTCAAGTTTATTCATCCTTTTGCGGTTAAATCCATGAAAATCGGCGATACCGTGGTCAGCAATAAAATCGTTGCTTCTGTGACCGGATTTATTTTTCTGTATTTCATCAGCATCGTCATTCTGGTGTTCATGCTGTTGTTGAGCGGCATGGATTTTATAAGCGCGTTTTCGGCGATTGTTGCTTGTTTTAACAATGCCGGCCCCGGTCTCAATCAAGTAGGTCCTGCGACCAATTACGCTATTTTGAGCGATCTTCAAACGGGTGTTTGTACCTTTGCCATGCTCTTAGGGCGGGTGCAGATATTTTCCATTGTTATTTTATTTGTGCCGGAATTCTGGAGGAAATAGTCTCGGTCTGGAGTGCGGGAGACTTTTTTCTTACTACAAGTAGTGGGGGCTTAAAGCGAGTTTTAACAGAGGTTAGTTGTCAGTACGTAGCCGGTATGGCGATTTAGAGCCGGAACTGTTAATTTCGAGCTTGCGTATTGCAATCAATAAAGAAGCTTATAAAAACAAAAAACCCAGCTATAAGCTGGGTTTTTTGGTGCTGCAAAGCGCTCTATTTATAGTTGGATAGAGCTGGAAACTTTTTGCGCAGATTTATCTGGATCATCCAGGCAGCCAGATAAGCCAACAATCATTAATGCCATAGCTATAAGAGATAAAATTTTATTCATAAGAATATCCTCCAAAGGGGTTTCAATTATTTTTATTAATTTGCGCCATTATTAAAGCACATGCATTTTATATCATGACTGGAATGATGATGCAATAATAAAAATTGAATAATCAGTTGAGCAATTACAGCTCATTGATGTTGCCGGGTAAATTAAAAGTAATCTGTCCGCCGGTCCATTTTGCCGTTCCGATAGCGGTCCATGGCGAGTTGAAGTTGTTGTGCAATTGATCATAGACCCAATAAGAAGGCGCACTGATTTTCTTAAGTTTTATGTTGAAAACGACATTATCGAGATTCAAGCCGATTTTCTGACCCCAGAAAGCGGTGACTTTCATGATAAGTTTATGCAGACGTTTGTTGTCAATGTTGGGTGTAACGGCAATATTGGCCCACATGGAATGAACGCGGCCCCAGTTGGGAGCAAGAAGCCGGCCTTGTTCATTGACAAAGGGCAGCCAGTGTTCAGTGCCGCTTTGATCGGTATAGGTGATCGCTAAAATATGATCATAGCCGGCAAAATGGTCGTGTAGGTATAGCGCATGTGGAGTAATGCCCAAAAAGGTCTGTGAGACCATTAAAACAGCGTTGCTGGCCTGTGAGATGGGGCTTGCAGGGATGTCGGCATTAAGCCTGTAAATAAGCCCGTAATGAATGGAGCTGTTTAATTGTAAAACGAGCAGAGCAATCAATATTTTTGCCAGCTTTCTGGAAAATGCTTTTGGCTTTTGCGCGGCCACACCTTCAAAGAACTGATGGTAGAGAGTGGTGTCCGGTAGGGTTTGTGGCAGAAGGCAAGCCGATGTGCATGGGATGCGATTGCGCGCATCGGCAATAGACCGGTATTTTTTTAAGGCAAATTGATGAATTCCCGGAAGACTCAAAACAATGCCGAGCGGAAATAAATAACGCATTTTTATAAAGATTTGGCTATAGGTGTCAACGCCCGAATAAATGTGGCCGCTGCTATCCAGCGCGTATAAGTCGGTCAGCAGGGTTTCATTGCCGATGGAGGCGAACGCGGGATAATGCGCGGCATGTTCCTGAGCGTTTTTAAAATCTATGCGGCCGAAAATATCGAAATGATTAAGGATCAAAACGGTACGGTTACACAAAGGGCACAGCTGGTCATAAAATACGGTAAGAGCGGGTTGTTTTGCCGTGATTAACCGGCCGACGCACCGCCACCATTTAAATGGGATTAATAAGGTATAAAAGCTGAGCATTCCCAAGCCAAAAGGATAAATA
This sequence comes from Methylococcaceae bacterium, assembly GCA_044426515.1. Lineage (GTDB taxonomy): Bacteria > Pseudomonadota > Gammaproteobacteria > Methylococcales > Methylomonadaceae > Methylobacter_A. The sequence continues at coordinate 4,604 of JAUGSS010000017.1, forward strand.
TTAAAGGACAAGGTAATGCCAAGATGGAGCCCAAGGCCAATCAGTAAATAGATTACCCGTAACCGACGCCGGGAAAAAAAGAAGATAAAGCTAAATTGGAAAATTAAGATGGTATAGCCAAGAATGTTTTGCAGCAGCTTATTGTTCAGCAAATACGACATGTCGATGGCCGAAACATAATAAGGCTGTGTCGCGGGCAACCAAGTGCCGAGGCCGTTGCGCCAGTGTTCGGCAAACATCTTATGGATGGCTGAGTCAAAGTAGAGAAAACCCAGGCAAATAGCAACCGGCAGGTAGTAGGCCAGTGCTGATACGGTTGCTTTCTGATAGCTGCTGTAATGAGTAAAAGGCGTGTTCAGCTTATGCCGAAGATTGTCTATTGAAAATGCTCGATCTCCAGGCATAAAAAGCAGAAAAAAACCTGCTCCGATCATGAATAAATCAAAACCGCCATCGAAATCCCGTTGCATCGGGGTGAAATTAACGAAAACGATCCAAATAATGTAATTGCAGATTACGGCAAACTGATAGCGGTAGCCAACCACAATAAAAGCGGCAATAACCCCCCAAAGACACAAGAAAAAAGGAATCATCGGGAATTCGACATCTATATAGGGGATAGGGTCGAAAATTAAATGATTAAAATACAGCAGGAAAATAATTTCCTGTAACGTGATCAGGCCGTAAAAAAACCGGAATAGGCCGATCCCTGTAGCAGGAGCTTGTTTTGAATGAAGTTCTAAAATTTTAGCGTAGATAAGTTTATACATTTCATGATTAGAAAAAATCGAGAGGATGTATAAATTATATAAGAAATGTAGGGTTTATGTATTGAAACATGCAGACAAAACAAAGGCCGCACTCAATTCATGAGAATTGAAAGGTGCAGCCTAAGTTAAGATTAAATCGGTTGACGACTTATTTTTCGTCGTCTGGGTGCTCGGCGAATACCCACTTTACGAGGAAGTAGCCAGCGGCTATAACTACAACCGCGCCAACCATACCAGCTGGTTCTTTTAACATTTCGGTGATATCTAAGATCGCTCCCATGGGATGTCCTACCTATAATTTTGTATTTTTAGAAATAATGCTAAGTACATAGCAAACGGAATGAGCATAATACTTTAGGAAAAGTTAAAGTCAAGGCTTATTGTTATGTGGTTTTGTTGGCGTTAAGTAAATATTGTTCCCGGTAGAAATTTATTGCTCGATAGCCGGTGTGGTATAGTTTAAAATCTGTTTTTTGAATGCTGATACATTTCTAAGATAAGGAATTATGATGAATAGATGCGTTAAAATATTACCACTGGTCGCAATTTTCTTTACGTTATCGGCAAACGCTGACGTTCAACTAAAAGATAATTCTGAAATTTTAGGGAAATGGAATCTTCATGATGAAGCAGTCTCGTTGACTAGCCCAAAAAAGGCTGTGACCCAGGAATGGGAGTTTAAGGAGGATGGAACACTTATTTCATCGGCATCTGATGTCGCTGGACGGATCAGTGCGTTGAAGATTACGTTGAAGTATTCCATCGAAAACGGCGAAATCAAAAAACAGTCCGCTCCTGGACGAGAAAAATATGAATCCTGCAAAGTGATTGAAAAAGAGGGTTCAAACATGATATTAAAGTGTGCGTATTTCTTCTTTCTAACAAAAAAATAATTTATAAAAGGATATAGCTATGATAGGTGGTATTGTAATGATTTTTGTAGCCCTCTGGATTTACCAGTCGGCTATGAGAGCGAAGACAAGTAATGTAATGATGTGGGTAGCGATCGGCGCGGTTGCTTTTTTTGCCGTGCAGGTAGCGTTTATTGACATCAACCTTTATATCTTGGAGGCAATAAGAGGCGGTGAAGGTGGTAGCGACTACGAGCGCGATTTAACCACTATTGGCGATAGAAAAAATGAGGGCGGTTTTCAGGGCTTTGGAGGCATTCTGCTTTCAGTATATTTGGAATTAATGCCTTCAGTTGTCGGTTTTTTAGCGGCCGCGCTGATTCGGATAAAATTTATTACCCACGAGGCGATTACAGTAGGTAACTTATTCGGTGGCCTTAAAGAAATGTTCCAAAGCATCAAACAAAGTTTTAAAACGTCGTCCGACAACTAAAGCATAAAGTTAGTTATAAAAAAAAGCCCAAGCGATGCTTGGGCTTTTTTTATGGCCGTATTCTTTTAAAAGTTCTGAATGCTATTTACCTAAAACAGTAGAAACCAAAAACACGAGACCGGAAACGAAAAGCACCGTAAAAATCAACCCCGCAATAACATACGTTGAAAGTGATCCGTGTGTGAAATCCTTTTGCCTGTTATCGTTGCTTTGTACGCCAATGGCAGCAGCTAGAACGCTCTTTATGACTTGAGTAATCGTTGGTTTTGACATGCCCATCTCCGACAAAAATAGTGAAAAATAATAGTGCTTGATAACTTTTAAGCAATGATTATATCCGAATTCAATAACACCTGGACCGTTCCTATGAGCAAAACAGAATTATTAAAGCAGCAATTATCTCAACGCATTTTATTTCTCGATGGCGCGATGGGGACGATGATCCAAAGCTACAAATTAGAAGAAAAAGATTATCGCGGCGAACGTTTTGCCCAGTGGGAAGTCGATCTTAAAGGCAATAACGATCTTTTGTCGTTGACCCAGCCCGACATCATTAAAGCCATTCATAGCGCTTATTTTGAAGTCGGCTCCGACATCGTAGAAACCAACACCTTCAATGCGACCAGCATTGCGATGGCCGATTACAAAATGGAATCGTTGGCCTATGAAATCAATGTTGCGGCGGCGCGTGTGGCAAAGCAGGCCGCTGATGAATTCAGCCAAAAGACCCCGGAAAAACCGCGTTTTGTCGCCGGCGTATTAGGCCCAACCAACCGCACGGCGTCGATGTCGCCCGATGTTAACGATCCGGGCTTTCGCAATATTTTTTTCGACGACTTGGTCGTAGCTTACACCGAAGCAACCAAAGGCCTGATTGACGGCGGAGCGGATATTATCCTGATTGAAACTGTTTTCGATACCCTGAATGCCAAAGCCGCCATTTTTGCGGTTGAACAATATTTCGAACAGCTCGGCTACAAACTGCCGGTGATGATTTCCGGCACCATTACCGACGCTTCAGGCAGAACGCTTTCCGGGCAAACCGTTGCCGCTTTTTGGAATTCGCTCAAACATGTCGAGCCAATCTCTTTCGGCTTTAACTGCGCGTTAGGCGCAACCGAATTGCGCCAATATATCGATGAATTATCGAGCATTGCGGACACGCATATTTCCGCTCACCCCAATGCAGGCTTGCCTAACGAGTTCGGGGAATATGACGAAACGCCCGAAGCGATGGCCGAAGAACTGGCCGATTGGGCGAAAAACGGCTACCTGAATATTATCGGCGGTTGCTGCGGAACTTCGCCCGCGAATATCAAAGCGATAGTTGAGGCAGTGCAACATTACAGCCCTAGAATAGTCCCCGAGATCCCTAAACAATGCCGGTTATCAGGACTTGAACCGTTAAATATCGGGCCGGATTCGTTATTCGTCAATGTTGGCGAGCGCACCAACGTGACCGGTTCTGCGGTATTCAAACGACTGGTTATTGATGGCGACTTTGAAACGGCACTGGACGTCGCCAAGCAGCAAGTCGAAAACGGCGCGCAAATTATCGACATCAACATGGATGAAGGCATGCTGGATTCCAAAGAAGCGATGGTACGCTTTTTGATGCTGATCGCGTCCGAGCCGGACATTGCCAAAGTGCCGATTATGCTGGATTCGTCCAAATGGGATATTTTGGAAGCCGGGCTTAAATGCATTCAGGGCAAAGGCGTAGTGAATTCAATTTCGCTTAAGGAAGGCGAAGACGCGTTTATCAAACACGCCAAACTGGTACGCCGCTATGGGGCGGCGGTTATCGTGATGGCTTTTGATGAAGACGGACAGGCCGACACCAAAGCCAGGAAAATCGAAATATGTCAGCGGGCTTACAAGATTCTGACCGAACAAATCGGCTTCCCGCCCGAAGACATTATTTTCGACCCCAATATATTCGCCGTCGCTACCGGCATTGACGAACACAACAATTACGGCCTGGATTTTATCGAAGCCACCGCCGAGATCAAACGTACCCTGCCTTACGCGTTGATTTCCGGCGGCGTTTCCAACGTGTCGTTTTCGTTCAGGGGCAACAATCCGGTTCGGGAAGCAATCCATGCCGTATTTTTATACCATGCCATTCAGGCGGGCATGGATATGGGCATCGTTAATGCCGGTCAG
>JAUGSS010000004.1:0-54067 GCA_044426515.1 Methylococcaceae bacterium
ACGGTGTGGAAGTCCAGTAATGGGCGTAGCTAACGTGTACTAATTGCCCGTGAGGCTTGACCATATAACACCCAATCAGTTTGGATGTGTTATGAGATAAAGAACTAAGCGTAAGCCTTAGTCACAGCTTAATAATCGCAAACGAAGCAACATAAAAGCCGCCGGCAGGGATGCAGGCGGCAGAGCAGCCAAAGTAGGCGCTTTTAGGCGCTTTAGGCGATGCAGGAGCACTTGCCGAGAGGTTACAGATTTCCAACATTCGGCATCACTGCCGGATGAAGACGGTCGATTACAGCAATAGCCGTAACCCGACCCCACCAGTTTGCTTGGTGACCATAGCGAACGTGAACCACCCGATCCCATCCCGAACTCGGAAGTGAAACCGTTTAGCGCCGATGATAGTGTGGCAGTTTGCCATGCGAAAGTAGGGAATTGCCAAGCTCTTAAATCAAAACCCAAGCCTAATCGCTTGGGTTTTTTTTTGCCAGGAAAAAAGTTATCAATTCCTGACAAATTATTTTATAACCGACATTCCGCACCCCTATGTTGCATTTTTTTTTTTAATTTATATAATTCAATTATTTAATATTTTTATGATATTTTTGAGATTTATCAAAGCAACCTACGTCAGCTTAAACTTGAATAAAAATAATGGGGGAACGAACTTTATTTCGTTTTAGTTTGGAAGCTTAAAATCCATAAAAATAAAACATACTTAATTATCAATGCCTTAAATAAATGCAAAAATTGTTTTAGGGGTGCGGAATGTCGGTTATAAGTTTTGCAAATGGTTGCGATAAGATTCTAAACCAAGCTACCATAAGGTTTTTTATCTTAACTGCAACTAAAAGTTATGAAAATGAACAAAAGAATGATTTTATTAGGCATAAATACCGCATTGATGTCTGGTTGTGCAAGCATGGTAAGTCAATCAAGCTGGCCCGTTGCAATAAAAAGCGATCCAGGAGGAGCTATTTTCACAATTACAAACAAAAAAGGTGAAAAAGTACATACTGGAACTACGCCGTCAACTGTTCATTTGTTAAGTGGTGCTGGTTTTTTTGAGGATGAAATCTACACACTGCACTTTAGAAAGGCCGGTTATACAAAGACTACTATTCAAGGAAAAACAGCGACTTTAGGCACAAGCCTGAATTACTGGTATTGGGGAAATTTGTTTTTTGGACCTTTGGCGCCCGTTGGCTTCTTAATTGTTGACCCTGAAACCGGTGCCATGTTTAGACTACCGAAATCTTTTAACATTGATTTAACGGCTCAAATTATAAACTCGAATGATGTTCCTCAATTGAAAGACCAACCTACTCCTGTAAAATAATCCATATAAGTTTTCATAGTATTATCCAATTACCAGCTTTTAAACCTAAGTAAAAATAAAACGATATTATATATTCTGAGTTTAATGCTTGATCTTTAACTTGTATTGTCATAAAAAATAATTATGAATATTAAACACTCTATGCTTTTATTTTTTACCGGTTTAATGTTGTCTGGCTGTAATAAACAAATATCTACCAGTTGTTCTTCTCCAGATACACAAAAGTTAATTGGTCAGCTTCTTACTAATCAGGCAGCAAAATTAACGGCTGACAAAAAATATGACTATTATGATGGTTCTTTTGTGTTTGGTGCGGTAAAAATTAGAGCATCGTTAGATCAAGTTCAAGTCGCGACGGAAAATAGTAAAACGGTTAAAGAAGATTCAAATAGCAGCAAAAAACTTTGCAGTGGTCTATTAAAAGTCACTATACCTACGAATATGCTTGCCGATGCCGATCAAGCCCGAGAAATTCAACATGAACCAAAGATTGCTGAATATGCAAAGCAATTTAACATTGAAAACAGCAGTAATGTTTTTACTCAAGATGTCGAATATAGCGTACAACTTACAGGCAACGGTAAAGAGCAGCATGCTGAGATTGAAGGTGTTGCATGGGGAAATTTGCTCGATCAAATTGTGACTTCCGCATTATTAAAAACCACATTAGAAGCACAAGAAACCGATCATGTTCAGCTTAATGAACAACCAAAGCAAGAGGTTGAGCGTTTAAAACCGGAATCAGAAGCCGACAAACTTGGAGCTATGCAAGAAAAACAAGCATTGGAAAGATTAAACAAAGAATTACTCGAAGCAGAGCAGGCTCAAAAAGAATTACTTCAAGAACGAACCTCTCCACAAGGTGTTCCTACGCAATCATTGCCGTCTGTTACAACTGCAAAACAAATATCCCCCAGCTTTAACTGTGCAAAAGCTATCAAACCAACGGAAATTACAATTTGTGTTAATCCGGACTTGGCCGCTTTAGATGTAAAAAATATGAATCTTTATATTAAGGCAAAATCCATAGATGTTGCAGCTACAAAAGAAATTTGGAAAGAATCAATTAAATCCAAGTACGATTGCGGAACAGATGTTGAGTGCATAAAAGAAGTTTATAAAAAATCGATTACAAATTATGGCTGTGTTGGCGCTGACAAAGAATCGGATTGCGCTGTTGCCGATCAGTAAGTTGAGAATAAAGGTGAGGAATAAATTGATGCGTTTATCCGATATAACCAAATCAGTGTAAATATACCGATATATGAAGTTTATTTAATATTTTATAATTTCATCACTGCCTAATCATGTGCTTTTGACCATCCCACACTTTGAATAGTCACATTTGTTGAGTAGCCAATGAATATAAAAAATGCTCCAGTAGGGTTATTATTCGATGCCGGAGCTTTTATCATTATTCAGCAATCTTTATTAACCATCCGCCATTCCCTTTGCAATTATTTTGCCCATCAGCAGTGATTGCAATTCTGGCATAAACACTTTTTAACGACGATGGTATCGATCCGCTTACCAGAAAACCACCTTCATTTCTTGGTACGATGTTGAGCGTAGTGGGTATTCCTTTTATTGTAACCTTGATGCTATTGGAATAGGTGTTTGCCGAAGCGACAAAAGAAAAGGTTGAACCCGCTAGGATTTCAGTATTCTCAGTTGGAATAAAACCGGAAAATTCGGGTTTGGTACAAGATTTTGAGCTACTGCTGCTGCCGTAAGCCCATGAAGTGCCGGTCATAAGCATTAATACAAAAATCCACAAGCAATTATATTGTTTCATTATCATCTACCTCATCGTATTGTTAGTGGTTTGCGTATGTTTTGCCGCAAGTAATTCGAATAGTTTTAAACTACCGGTTAACATTTTCTCAAGTATGCAGGTAATTAGCGATCCTTATATTCATTCATGAGTGTGCAATCATCTGTTAATGCCGGCTTTTTCTTATCCTCTTGATAAATGATTATTTTAAATAGCCGTTTTTTTGCTAAATGACAGCAATTGATGCCATGGCAAATGATATAGGCGGGTTGCAGGACAAAAATCCGCCGCTTCAGCCAAGGCAGATAAAACAGCAACGGTTTCGGGAAAATCATTATTACGGATGTGCTGAAAAATTGCTGTAAATTCTTGCTCATCGCATTCCAGCCACTGCTCACGGACCCACTGACAATAATTGTCCAAATAAACAGGCAAAGTTTCATCGGGCTCGCGCAGGGTGTCAATGATAAGCAGCATGCCATTTTCAGTAAGTGCGCTGTACGCCAAGCGAAAGAATTCGGCTTTTTCCGCCTGAGTTAAATGATGCAAGGCATAGCTGGTAAAAACAATGTCGAAACGCTCTGTTGTTTGCGCCAAGCCTGCCATAAAATCAATATTAGTCAGTTCAGCCCGGCATCCCAATGGGGCAATGTTTTCGGCGGCAAGCGCCAAGGCCGGGTCGGAAAGGTCGAACCCCGTATAGTGTTGTATCGCTTTGCCTTGGAGGGCTTGAGCAAGAAAACTGCCATCACCGCAGCCTAGATCGAGTAATTTAAAAGGCCGATTTTCCCATTGCTCGACCAGCAGGACCTTAACCGCTTGATAAATTTCTTTGTGGTGCATGTAATTATTAGTCAATACCTTACGATAAATCGCCCAAGCATTAAAAAACTCACCTACCTCTGTGATTGCATTACTCATAAGTCCTCAGCAAAAAATGTAAACGCTCAATTGAGCGAAATTATAATCCGGTTTAGGAGGATGCAGTAATGTTATGAATCGCCTATACTGCGCGGCACGCCTTCATTTTATTAGCTTATCCGTACATGCCCGTCGCTCAAAATTCGTCTTTAGCGCTACAAGTTTATCGTAAATTAAACCGCCGACTGCTGCCTTTTCTAGTCTGTCTTTTCATCATCGCTTATATTGATCGAGTCAACATAGGCTTTGCCAAGCTGACGATGTCGGTGCAGCTGGGCTTTAGCGATGAGGTTTATGGCTTGGGCGCCGGTATTTTCTTTATCGGTTATTTCCTGTTTGAAATTCCCAGTAACCTGATTTTGCAGCGAGTGGGCGCAAAAATCTGGATTGCCCGAATTATGATTATTTGGGGCTTATTATCGGGGGCAATGGTTTTTGTCAGCACACCGATGCAGTTTTATCTATTGCGCTTTTTGTTAGGTGTAGGTGAGGCCGGTTTTTTCCCCGGCATTATTTTGTATTTGACCTATTGGTATCCGGCGCCGCGCCGCGCTAAAGCCACGGCTACTTTTATGACCTCGGTGGCTTTAGCGGGCATTATCGGCGGTCCGCTGTCAGGATTTATTATGAGCTATCTGGATGGCGTTGCGGCATTAGCCGGGTGGCAGTGGCTGTTTCTAATAGAAGCCGTGCCCGCCGTGGTTCTAGGCGTAGTCGTTGCGTTATGGCTGGAAAATAGTCCTGCGGAGGCGAATTGGTTAACTGCCGAACAACGCCGCTGGTTGATGGCGCAGTTATACGCCGAAGCTGAGCAAAAAGAACAATGGGGGCATGTTAGCGGTTTTGGTAAAGCGATAGGCAATCCTAAAGTCTGGTTATTGAGTTTGGTTTATTTTTCCATCGTCATGGGGCTTTACGGCATTTCTTTTTGGTTGCCGCAAATTGTCAGCGAACTGGGGCGGCAAAGTCTTTGGCATACCGGGCTGCTGACTGCAATTCCTTATATAGTGGCCGCAGTCGGCATGATATGCGTTGGGCATTCCTCCGACCGGCTTAATGAGCGCGGCTGGCATATCGCTTTAAGTGCTTTAGCCGGGACTGCGGGGTTAGTGTTAAGTGCTGTTTATAATGATAATTTACTGTTGGCGCTAGCGGGACTTTCACTGGCCGGTCTGGGTATTTTGTCGGCATTGCCGGTGTTTTGGTCCTTGCCTACCGCTCTTTTAAGCGGTACCGCTGCAGCCGGAGGAATTGCGTTGATTAATGCCTGCGGCAATTTAGCGGGTTATTTAAGCCCTGTGCTGGTTGCCTGGATAAAAGCCGAAACCGGTAGTTTTACTCATGCGCTTTATATGCTGGCCGCGTGGCTGATAGTTGCAGCGGCCATTGTGTTGCTAAAGTTTCGGGTAACTCGCTGAAGTTTTAAATTGTTTTGTCGTGTCGATCCACGTCGATTAAGCGTGTCGTGTAAGTTACGTAGCGTGCCCAGGGGAAGAGTAGAAATTGCACTTATACTCGATTAATCTCAACGGAGAAGGCGCGCGCGGCACGCCCTCAGAGGCATAATATTGTTATGAATTCCCGCATTTTATTTTCCTATTAGAAAATCATGTCTTTATCGCAAACTACCCGCACTAGCTTAATTGCCCGACTCAGTGAAGTACTGCCGCAGGACTCATTATTGAATGATGAGGAGAGCATGCGTCCTTATGAGTGTGACGGTCTTTCGGCTTACCGCCAATTGCCCGCAGTGGTTTGTCTGCCGGAGACCGTGGAGCAGGTGCAAGCCGTGCTGCGTATTTGCCATGCGCTACAAGTGCCGATTGTGCCTCGCGGCGCAGGAACCGGACTTTCCGGAGGCGCTTTACCTGACGATGCCGGCGTTCTTCTGGTATTAACAAAACTTAACCGCATCCTGGAAATTGATCCGCAAAATTTCTGCGCACGGGTTGAACCGGGACTGCGTAATCTGGCTTTATCCGAAGCAACACAGGCCTTCGGGCTTTACTACGCTCCCGATCCCTCATCGCAAGTCGCCTGCTCTATAGGCGGCAATGTAGCCGAAAACTCCGGTGGCGTACATTGCCTGAAATACGGCCTCACCGTACATAATGTGCTTGGCCTGAAGATCGTCACGATAGCAGGAGAACTGTTGGAAATCGGCGGTAAAACCTTGGATGCGCCGGGTTATGATTTGCTGGCGTTGCTGTGCGGTTCCGAAGGTTTGCTGGGCGTGGTGGTGGAAATCACTGTGCGTTTGCTGCCGTGCCCGGAATGCGCACAGGTTGTGCTGGCCGCCTTTGATGATGTAGCCAAGGCGGGCGCCGCAGTCGGCAATGTCATTTCAGCCGGCATTATTCCGGCGGGACTGGAAATGATGGATAAACTCGCCATTCGGGCCGCTGAAGATTTTGTTCACGCCAATTACCCAAAGCAAGCTTCCGCCATTTTGCTGTGCGAGATCGATGGCGCCGGCGTTGAAGTGTCCGAGCAAATCATGCGGGTGCGGCAAATCATGCTCGAATCCGGCGCCTTTGAAGTACGTACCGCAAAAGATGAAGCGGAACGCGCGCTGTTCTGGAAAAGCCGCAAGGCGACATTTCCGGCTATAGGCCGTTTATCGCCCGATTACTATTGTATGGACGGCACCATTCCCCGCCATAGCTTAGCCGAAGTGCTGACGCGCATCGAAGAACTATCCCAACAATTCGGCTTGCCGGTCGCCAACGTATTCCATGCCGGTGACGGTAATTTGCACCCGCTAATTCTCTACGACGCCAACCGCGAAGGCGATTTGAATAAAGCGGAAGCTTTAGGCGGGCTAATTCTTCAGCTTTGCGTATCGGTAGGCGGCACGATTACCGGTGAGCATGGCGTAGGCATGGAAAAGCTGGACGGCATGTGCATGCAATTCAAAGCGCTGGAGTTAAGCCAGTTTCTTCGCGTTAAAGCGGCTTTCGATCCGCAAGGACTGCTGAACCCCGGTAAAGCCGTGCCTAGCTTACACCGCTGCGCCGAACTGGGTGCAATGCATGTTCATCAAGGACAATTACCCTTCCCGGAATTAGAGCGCTTTTAAAAATGAACCACGATTTATCTGAATTACTGCAAGCCAGTGTAAAAGAGGCTGTTGCAAAAAAGCATACACTGGCGATTGTAGGCGGGAGCAGTAAAAGCTTTCTGCAACCGGCAAAATCGGAGGCGGAACTTAATATCTCTCAGCACAGGGGCGTATTGAATTACGAGCCTGGCGAACTGTTTATGACCGCCCGCGCCGGTACGCCGTTGACTGAAATTGAGGCTCTACTTGCCGACCATAAGCAAATGCTGGCCAGCGAACCGCCGCATTTTAGCCATGGCGAAAACCAAGCTACTTTGGGCGGGGCCATCGCTTGCGGCTTCTCCGGTTCGCGGCGGCCTTTTGCCGGCAGTCTGCGGGATCATGTCTTGGGCGTGAAAATACTCAATGGCGAAGGCGAGTCGTTGCAATTTGGCGGACAAGTCATGAAAAATGTGGCCGGATTCGACGTTTCTCGGCTTATGGTCGGTGCGCGCGGCACTTTGGGCGCATTATTGGAGATTAGTCTTAAAGTCATGCCCAAGCCTGAATTCGAACAGACTTTGCTGTTTGAATGCCCACGGGTCAATGCGCCTAAACGCATGTCCGACTTCGTTCGCCGTTCCTTGCCGTTATCCGCACTGGCTTGGTTTGAGGGTTGTATCTTTGTTAGATTGGAAGGAACGGAAACGGCTATCGGCAACGCCTATAGCCAAATCGGCGGCGAAATTGCGGAACAGAGTGCGAGTTTCTGGCTAAGCCTGCGCGAACAAAGCCATCCTTTCTTTCGCCGTAATCAGCCGTTGTGGCGGTTATCAGTGCCTCCCGTTGCAGATTTACCGATACCCGAAAATGAAGTCTTTATCGACTGGCATGGCGGCCTGCGTTGGTGGCATACCGATCAATCGGCCGAACAAATTCAAACGATGGCAAGCAAGCTGGGCGGTTACGCTTATTTATTCCGCGATGCAGCCCCGGTTAGGGGATCTCTGCCTCCTGCCGGTTTGCTGAAGATCCATCAACAGTTGAAAAAATCTTTCGACCCGCACGGCATTTTTAACCCTGGTTTAATGGGAGAAAGTTTCTGATGCAAACATGGCTCCCTGCTGAATTCATGCAAACTTCACAAGGCAAAGAAGCCGATGCGATTTTGCGTAGCTGCGTACATTGCGGTTTTTGCAATGCAGCCTGTCCTACTTATACCTTGCTGGGTAACGAACTGGATGGCCCGCGCGGCCGGATTTACCAGATCAAAGGCCTGCTTGAGGGCAAAGCGGTGACACGTCAAACGCAATCGCATCTTGACCGCTGCTTAACCTGCCGAGCTTGTGAAACAGCCTGTCCGTCGGGTGTGCAATACGCAAAGTTGCTCGATATAGGCCGCGCTGAAATAGAAAAACGGGTTCCGCGTAGTGTTCCTCAACGTTTGCTGCGTTGGGCTTTGCGTTGCTTTATACCTTCGGCTAAGCGCTTCGGGCTTGTGCTGAAACCGGCTCGTGCCGTGCGCCCGTTAATGCCGTCTGCGTTAAAGCGCTATATTCCGGTAGCTAGATCCGCAGGCATTTGGCCTGAAATCCGCCATTCAAGACGCATGCTGATTTTGGCCGGTTGTGTGCAGCCGGTCTTAGAGCCCGGCATTGACAGCAGTTTGGCACGTTTGCTGGATCGGCATGGCATTTGTGCAATCCCGGTTTTTTCAGGTTGTTGCGGCGCGGTAAGCCATCATTTAACGGCGGCAGAGCAAACCCGTACCCATATCAAAACCACTATAGATGCCCTATGGCCTCACATAGAGGCCGGCGTTGAAGCGGTGATCATGACTGCCAGCGGTTGCGGTGCAATGTTGAGGGAATATAACCATATCTTGCGCGAAGACCCTGAATACTCGATGAAAGCCGCGAAAGTAACGGAACTTTGCCGCGATCCTGTGCAAATAGTTGATAGCTTGCCGATAGACGCGGTGGGTAACGGACGCCGGGTCGCTTTTCAGGCTCCGTGCAGCTTATTGAATGCGCTTAAGCTTGAAGGCCGTGTGGAAACGGTATTGAAACGTGCAGGTTATGAGTTGCTGCCGGTGCAGGAGTCGGCCTTATGTTGCGGTTCCGCAGGCACTTATTCCCTATTGCAAGCCGAATTAGCGAATGAATTACGCGATCGTAAACTCAGGCATTTGCAATTCCCTCAGCCGGAGATTATTGCCACAGCCAATATTGGCTGCTTAACGCATCTGAATACAACGAGTGAAATACCGGTAGTGCATTGGCTGAGTTTGCTGGAGACAGATTAGGCGATGCCGGAATCCGATATGCCGGTTCTCGGCAGCTTCCTAATATAAGTAAGTGTCCATACGGGTGTATATTTCGTTCGAATGTTGATATTTTAACGCTGCTTACCGATTTCCAGGCTAAGCTGGCCGCTCAACCCGGAAGGAAACGGGTGATCCATTGGCAACGATTAATTCAATTTCTTACTCATTTTAAAAAACGGCTATGAGCATACGAAAAATTATTTTTTGCGACGTCTGCAACCCGCGAGCACTGAAAACGGTAGAGCTCCGTCGTGCGAACAGAGAAAATGAAAGCACGGGGCGGCGTATTACTGAAGGTCGCGCATGGATAGAAGGTGAAATCAGCGATGCCGTTGAAAATGGTTGGCTGTGCACGCCGGATAATCAGCATATTTGTCCTAGCTGTAGAATGAAACGCAATGACTTAATTTTTGTGTCGGTGCTTGAATCGACTTGAGGTGAATCGGGCGACAATTCCATTGTCTGCTTGGCGTTAATTAAGCAGGTATCAATGGCGTCAAATGAATTGCGCAATTCCACGATGTTGTTGCCTTATCGATCGCCTAAGCTCGTCATACCGGCGATCCCTGCCGGAACGACGATGCTTTTAATGGCGGCAATACTTGAAAGCCTAAGCCCTTGCTCCCTCTAAAAGCCGATCCAAAGTGCGTATATGCGCTTGTTGAGCAGGCAGCAGCTTTGTTTCAATCAAAGAGCGAATATCTGAAGGCAGCTCGGGGTCTTGCAGCATTTGCTCATAATCATCCGCGCCACTTTTTTCTCCTTTCTGCAAAGCCCTTAATGCGGTTTTCTTGCCCAGCATATTAGCGCTTTCCTGCACTATTTCCGCCCAAGCGCCCCAGACTCCTGAATCCTCAGAGGGAATTTCTCCTAAGTGACGGATTTCTGCCTGTAAACTGGAAACCGCATATTTATGATCCTCATAAATGGGCATTAAATACTCCGATTCGCCCAGTGCCGCATCTTCCTTAAGCTTATCCAAAGCGAGGTGATAAGTTTCCGTTGCAGCTAATTCATCTTTCAGCAATTTGTCGAGTGTATTAATGCTTAACATAATAGTTTTCCTCTATGAAGATTTATTGATTACGTAGCCTGGCATCCTCAAACATAAGTATTTACTGATGCTTCCTCGGCCTTTAGGGCGCTTTGATTTCGAGTTGATTATCGACCTGCACTGCACCAGGCGTTTGCAAGGTGATGTATTGCAGTTTCATACTTTCGGTTTCACTTTCAACAGCTCCGCGCAACGTTACTATCCCGTTACGGGTAATGATTTTTGCGTTTCTCGCATTGACCGATAGCGATTTATCGGCGACTACGGCTTTACGAATGTTAGCCGTGATGTTGATGTCACTTTCGTTTTCCTTTTGATCTTCCGGGGTTAAATAGGTGTCATGCTTGTCGCGAACATTGCGCTCGGTATTGTCCAATGCCGAGTCGGCGGCCAAATAGATTGAGCTATCCTGTTCGGCTTGAGCGGTTCCGGCCACCATTATTAAATTGCCCGTTAAAGCGGACATAACTAACAAGGATCGTTTAAACATAATAGGGACTCCGATGATCGGGAACGCTGTATCGGGACTCTCATAACCTGATTTCTTTGAGCTGCCGTTAGGGGGTGTCGTGATAAAACTGATTAATTTCCTCGCTCCATTGTTCCCATTTATCCGAGCTGTCCGGCCAATGATTCTTATCGAACCCCGGCGCTTTTCTTAAAATATCCTTGTTCAGATCAAGCAGATAATATTCGTCATTGCGATTCCACTGCAGCAGCCGCCAAGGAATGGCAAAGAGCTTGCTGCCCATGCCCAATACGCCGCCGAAGGAAATGACGGCATAGCTTATTTGGCCGCTCTTGGGATCAAGCACCAGATCCTTGATGTCGCCGAGGTTGTCTCCGCCGGGATTTTTCACGCGGGTGCCGATAATCTTGCCGGCCCGGCTCATTTGCAGCATTTCCTTATGGGCCTGCCGGGCACTGTCCGGCAATGCCTTGTGTTGTTCTCCGGCCTCCGGTTTTTTCTCCTGAACATCAGCGGCACAAGTCGTACCCCCGAGTGTCGCGGTCAAAACCGATACGGCCACAATGGCAATTAATGATTTCATACTATGCTCCGGCTTTTTAAATGATGGGTATTTCGACAAGTTTCAAAATTGATTAGCCACGTTTCACAGCCCAAAAAAAGTTTATTCAAAGAATAAGAAATTGTCGGTACGGTATCGAACATAAGATCAATATCCCTGATGCGCTTGCCGATAAAACCAATCTATTGTCAGATCAATCCCGGATAATCGAGAGATGAAGTTGTGGTTGGCGTTATATGAACAAAATCCTATCCATAAGGGCTATGTTCGTTGACGCACTGACCGTGTCCGGATTTGCGTGTATTGTTTTCATTGAGCGATGGGAAACCACATTCCTCGCGTTGGCCATAGTTAACAATTATCAGGAGACACTTATGAACAAAGATCAAGTAAAAGGCAGAGTTGAACAAGCTAAAGGTAAAGTTAAGGAAGTCGCCGGCAAGATAATGGATGACGAGGAAATGGAAGTAAAAGGCAAAGTCCAAAAGAACGTAGGCAAAGGCCAAGCGGGCTATGGTGATGTCAAGGAAGATATTAAGGAAGAGATTAAAAAGGGCCACTAAAACCAGCACTGCTGAGCTAGGCAGGCTAGTCCGGATCGGTTAGCCTGCCGCATAGCGATAGCGCAATACTTTCAACGACTTTTTTCTCAGAGGATAACTATGAAACTTACCAATATGAAACTTATCGGTTTAGGGGCGGGCATCGTTTTGGCCTTGTGTTCATTAGGCGCTTATGCCGCCGAAAATCATATAGAGCAAGCGCTTAAACACGCGGAAGTGGCAGCCAAAGCCGACGAAGGACCGGTTATTGCCGAACATGCGGAAACAGCCAAATCCCATGCGAAAGCGGCCTATGAACACCTAGGCGCGGCTATCACCAGCCTCGATAATGCTATCACTCATGGCAAGCAGGGACACGCCGACATGGCGAAAAAAGCCGCCGAAGAAGCTGTAACACATCTAAAAGCCTCGGAATAAACGACCATCAGCTTCGGTAGTGGACAGGGCGGCGGGCTATTGGCCCGCCTTTTTTATGTGCATTGCAAAATCACACGGCGATCACTAACCTATAAAACTAATATATAGAGTCCGAAGTTGATAACGCGACACAATGTTCCCCTTCCGACGTGAGAGGGCATACTATTGTTTCCACGTATCATTAAGTTAAGCGTTGTAGGAGCGGGCCGTGCCCGCGATCAGGGCGTTACGCCTTAGTAATCGTAGGCCTTATGTCGCGGGCATGGCCCGCTCCTACCGGCAGTAACGTTCCGGCGTGGGAACGGTGTCGCTTTATCAGCTCCGGCTACTATATCTAAAGACATAGTCTTGAGTGATTCCTCATTAGGCAACTCACAATAAATAAAATGCCTGATAAATCAAGGATTGTAGGATGTGGTCGTTTATTTTTTGCGGCTTACCTTAATAACCGGTAAACCTATAGGGCTCGATAAAAATTTCTGATTAACAAGATGTTTCGGCCAGAGTACTGTAGGGGCTGGCCTTGTGCCTGCCCACTGGGCAACCACAAGGGATTGCCCCTAGGTCATAGGTGTTCATCCCGATATAGCAGTGCTAGCTGAAACATCTTGCTAATCAGGTAAAAATTTCGACTCATACGATTAGAATGAACCGATTAGCCCGCGAAAAGTACAGGGATATAAAGCAGGGCTTTCATTTTTAGGCAGGACAGCAGGGCGTGCCGTGCGCGCCTTCTCCGGGCTTAAAATACACCTACTTTGTGTTTAAATTCTTTGGCACGCCTACGGCCTATTTGACCTTCGGCGTTCATGCGTTGCTCCGGAAGTCGGCGCAGAGCGGGATTTTCGTTTGAGCACTCGACCCGAAGCGCCGGGTTGATAGCGGGATTTCATTATCCATGCCAGAGGTAAGGCCGTGTATAAGGTCCGCATTGAAGTCAGCAGATTTAGGGCGACTTTCAGGGGGGAAATTTCGCTGCTGTGCGCCTTATCAATAGCGCTATGAGACTTGGCGATCCGGCCTTTGGTAATTTCGCCAAGAATAAAACCGATGCCTCCGAACAGCAGTAAAGAAGCCGGTTCGGTCAGTTGTTGGTATATTTTACCAACCAAGGCAGTGGTACGAAAATCGATGACACGTTGATGATTTAACACCTGCCATTCGGCATCTTTGATTTGATCGCTCAGGAACTTGGATTTACTTTGCTTTATCAGGTCGTTCATCATCAAGACTCCTCTTTATCAGCACGCTGTGGGGAAGGCATCGGCTGAAGACTGCGGACGGTTGCCGGGAATTGTAGATAGCGGCTTTTGCTTTGTATCACGCCCACGAGAAACAATGCGGACAGCAAATTGAAAATCACGGCAAGCAATAGGGCAGTACTCGCCATAAAGCCATGCTCAACCAGCCAAAGTACGGCAACGGCTATGAGCCCCAGCCACACGCCGATCAGCAAGACGGCAGCCATAACCCCGGCGATGATCATGAATACCAAGTTTTGCCCCGCTCGCCGCGCCTCCAGTGCTATCAAATGGAAATAATCGTGGCCGAGTCCACGTAGCTCTCGCCATAACGCTTGGGCATTTTCCAGTACACCGGCAACTTTTACCGGATCGCCGCCGGTTGCTGCTTGCCCGAGAGTCTCATTATTTACCGCGTTCCGATCCATGATGACTTACCTAACGAATGATCGGCTTAGAAAAAATCCTGCCGCTACTGCGACAGCAAATGACGTGATCGGGTTGTCATGAATATAATCTCGGCAATCATTTAGCATTTGCCGTTCGGCAGTGTTCAGTTGCTCTTCTTTTTCACCCCGCGCGTTTGCTGTGCGGACGATCTTATCGACAGTCTCGTCTGCGGAATCGGATGCTGTGTCTAGGGTTTTCACAGTTATTTGAGGCGCATGTCATTTTTCACTGACTTCACCCCCTTAATGTTGCGTGCAATTTCTATCGCTTTATTCATATCGGCACGGGAATTGACGAAGCCGCTCAATTGAACCACGCCCTTGAAGGTTTCAACGTTGACCTCGGCGGCGCTCACGTCAGGATCGTTTATCAAGGCTGCTTTGACTTTGGTAGTGACAACGCTGTCGTCGACATATTCCCCTGTTCCTTCAGTTTGCGGTGTCGATGCACAGCCTCCGGCAGTCATTAAGGTCCAGGCCAAAAAAAATGCGGAAAAAAGTTTAATAAGATGTTTCATGGCTAAATCTCCAGTTAAATGCCTAATAAAATAGACCGAAGAAATCCTTTTAACCATTCGACAGGCTTGAGGCTGAGCGGTCTACCGAGAAAAATTTTAAACCGGCTAAGATCAGGCGCTGTTGCCGAACCCATTACAGGTCTGGTGACGGATGCGCCAAAAACCTTAAGGACACTTTAACGGCAAAATTAATCGCGGTCTGTACGCTAGGGCACATACGGCCGGATGAGTTTGTTGCGGGGGGGGCGTTACTTTTGCAATTGCGATATAGAGCGGTCCGGAAATTTTTCGGCCTGTACGAAATTAGTCCACGAAAAGCACGCTTATATTCGAAGAGATTCCATTCTTAGAGCGCAGAGCGTGCCATGCGCGCCTTCGCCGGGCTTAGGTAACTCGCAAAAAATAAACCACAAATATAATGGAACGCAGATGCCAAAAGTAGGCGCCTCTAGGCGACGCAGATGATTAGGATAAACACGGATAATCCATGAAAAATCTGCGTCAATCATAACTATCAGCGCCATCTGCGTTCCATATTGGTTGATTTATTGTGTATTCTATTTATTGCGAGTTACCTTACTTCATGTTTAACCCCTTTGGCGCGTGCGGCACGCTGCTGCTGCGGTTTCTAGGATAAAGCAGGGTTAAATATTCATTTTAACCGGCCAATCGACCGGCAAAAAAAAGGGGGCCGGCGATTGCCGGCCCCCTCATTGCCTTTAACTTCAATGGGAATATTGCTGCTCAGCAGCCCATTGAAATAAAGCCGGCTGCGATTAGATGACGATGAAATCCGAGCTGGTCAAATCCAGGTTCGCACCGATAATGGCGACTTGCACAGCTTCGCCAGAGCCATTACCGTCAGCGTCGTAAGACAAACTACCGGTGCTGCTGTCGTAAATCAAAAAGTCATTAGCATCGGTAGCGCCATCTGTCGCTAAATTATCTTCGGTAATGGTTGTGCCTATAGCGTCGAAGATTGAACTATCGATACTGAGCGTGTCATCCGTGACGGAAAAGTCAGTAATAGTATCAGTACCCACATCCGAATCTAACACAAAGTCATCTTGTCCGGCACCGCCCGAGACAGTATCGCTGCCGTCGCCGCCGGAGATAGTATCTTCGCCGCTTCCAGCGGTTACAGTGTCGTTGCCGGTGCCGCCGTCGAGATTATCGCCGATATTATCGGTGCCGCCGGTGATTTTGTCATTACCGGCGCCGCCGTCGATAGAGTCGAGACCAGTGCCGCCGGTAACGGTATCGGCACCGGCTCCAGCGGTTACGGTGTCGTTACCGGCACCGCCGTTCAGACTATCGCCGATACTGTCGGTGCCGCCGGCAATGGTGTCGTTACCGCTGCCTGCGTCGATAACGTCACGGCCGGTACCGCCGGAAACGCTGTCTGCGCCGCCGCCGGCAGTAATGGTGTCGTTACCGGCGCCGCCGGCAACGGTATCGGCGCCGCCGGCATCGATAATGACGTCGTTACCTGCACCGCCGTTGAGACTATCGCCGGTATTATCGGTGCCGCCGGTAATTCTGTCATTACCGGCTCCGCCGTCGACACTGTCGGAACCTGTGCCGCCGGTAATGGTATCGACACCGCCTGCGCCTGTTACAAAGTCGTTACCGGTGCCGCCGTCGAGATTATTGCTTGCCGTATCTTTAACATCGCCGCCTTGAATAACGTCATTACCTTCGCCGCCGGCGATGTTGTCCTTGCCGGCTCCGCCATTTATTTCATCGCCGCCGAGACCGCCGTCGACGCTGTCGTTGCCGAGGCCGCCAAGCAATAAGTCGTCACCGGTACCCGCAGCAATGACATCATTTCCGGTGCCGCCGTCAACGACATCATTGCCGCCGCCGGTATTTATCTCATCGTTACCGCCGCCGAGAACCGATAAGTCGCGGTTCTCGCTGCCGGCCAGCACATCATCCGCCGCTGTTCCGGCTTTGTTGCTGTATAAACCATCCCGACCTGCGTTGCTGACCGGATCTTTAGGTTGCGTGGGTCTGTGCAGGTCAAGACTGTCCAAATTAGTCAGGAAAAATCCGGAATCCAATACATGGTCGTTGGTATCGGCAATCGCAATCGAAATATGGTGGGTGGCCAATGTGGTGTCAATCGGGGCCAACACACTGATCAGGCGGCTTACGCCATTGAATTCTGTAGGATAAATACTGGTCCCATCGGCCAATTGCGTATTAGGATAAAAATAACCGCTATCGACGTTGGCTTGAGTAACACTCAATAAGGTGGTTGGATCTTTTTTGTCGAATAAAGCATAGTTTTTACCGTCGACCATGATCACGGCGCTATCGACGTATTTATCCGCGAATAGCGCAAACTCTTCAGAGGCAAACATCAAATCAAAGCTAAGGTAATTACCTTTACCGGTAACCGCAACATCAAACGACAAACTGGCGGCATCATAAACACTGGTAATCGGGTCGAGTTTATGGGCGTCGTCAAGCACGGCATTTTGCTCGGTTACCAGCTTACTGACCTCTTTAAATACATCGGCGTTGTAGCCGGCGGCATTGCCTGCGCCGGTGAACGGTTGCATACCCCCTTGATTACCGTTGAGGTTGGACCAGTTATTGACTGTTTCGGCATCGGAAGTCGATAGGCCTTGCTTGGCGTTATAATTGTGCCCCAGTAAGCTTTTGGCATCGCCGGTAGTCAGCAAAACCCCTGCGTTTACTTCACCGGCGAAGTTATTCACCACAGCGGATTGTTCAACCTTGCCGGAGTACACGGCGTTAGTTATTTTGATCGTTTCAGGCTGCTGACTGTTATTGAAGTTAAAGGTCTCCGCTAAACCGGCGGCATTGCCGTTAAAAGGGCGGAATAAGGTAACCGGCAGCACATATTGTTCGCTGCCGATCGATAAATCGTAATCGGCTGAAAAAGTGCCGGTGTCAGGATCTTTAGGGTTGCCGCTGCTGACAAACATCGTATCGAGCCAATAAGTTCCGGCTTTTAAATCGGCGGTAACGGTGTCTGCGACACCGGTGTCGTTGAAACTGCCTATGATTTGGCCGTCTTTGTCATCGTACAGGGCCAAATCAACATTACTGTTGGCATCGGGAGTTAACGTGACCGTGACTGTGGTCGGCTTGTCGATGGTAAATGAATAAGCGTCGTGCAGGTCGCCTTTATGGCCGAGAAAATCGATAATAGTGCCGGCATCACTGACTAATTTATGATCGGGCGTATCCAGTACCTGATCCTGCAAGCCCCAATCAATCGTGCCTAAGCTATAACTGTTGTTGATGCCGAAACCGGAATAATCCTTATTGACTTGAACGGTTTGATTAATCGTTAAGGTGTAGTCAACATTGCCGATAAAAGGCAGTACTTCTAATTGATAGTCACCAGGGATTAACACCGTGTTAATGATATCGGCTTCGCCTGTGATGCCTGTAGATCCCGCAGTAAATAAAATCTCGCCGTTGACAATTTGATACAGCGTGAGGTCCGAATCACCTTTACTGACGCCGGTGACAAAAATGGGGTCCGTCTTGAAGTTAAAAATGGAGTTTGCAGTGACGGAAAAGTTGTAATAATTACCTGAACCTGCAAGCCCGCCACTAACGGAACCTGTTTTTATAGTCAGTTTGGGTAATGGGTTTAAATCTATTGTGCTCATGGCTACTTGTCCTATTGAAATTTAATTGTTTTTATTCCTACGTTTGCACCGTAACTATCTACTTCGCAACATCCCTAGTATTGGCTTAGGGATACTAGCATTCTTTTTAAGGAATAACAATGTAAACGGTATAATTTTTAAATGTATAAGTTATTGAAATATAACTGTAAAAATTAAAAATAAACGGTAATGGCCAGATTGTTCGGCAGAATTTTAAATCACCGTAAAATCGGCATAGGTTAAAGGCGGATTTACGCCTAAAACAGCAATTGGCACGGCTGAATCCGCTCCTACCCTCAAGTTATTTCATACTCGTTCTTTAGCTACAGCGCAAAATCAGCAGCCGTCAAGTTACTCCCCAGTTAACTGGATGGAGAAATCCGCATGAGAACTACGATTGCACTTCGGAGTTGAATCCGCCAAAATATACAAAAAACTCAAGCCTGTTTGCCGATAAGGCCTTTATGTGAGAAACCAATAATATGGCAATAATTAAAATTAATGACGTCGATTATGACTTTGACAGTCTTTCCAACGAAGCGAAGGCACAGCTGGCAAGTTTGCGGTTTGTCGATAATGAACTCACCCGATTACAATCGTTGGCAGCGACGTATCAAACAGCGCGTGTTGTTTATAGCAATGCGCTGAAAGCAGCTCTACCTCCACCTTTTGATTATGACTCGGTAAAATTTTACTGATTATAATCAACATTATATGGCGTAAAACTCGTTAAGATAAAAAACCGCGCTTAGAAAACCAGAGGCGGTTTTTGTTGTATGCCGAAACGCCATGCTATACACTTAAGGGATGATTAAATCATTTCAGCACAAAGGCTTAAAAGTCTTTTTTGAGATTGGCAGCAAGGCGGGTATTCAAGCCCAACATGCAATCCGGATTAACTTACAGCTTGCGAAGCTGGACACAGCCACTACTCCAGATGACATGAACTTACCCAACTGGCGACTACACCCTCTTAAAGGCCATTTGCAAAACCATTGGGCGGTATGGGTCGATAAAAACTGGCGGATTACCTTCAAGTTTGACGGTCAAGATGCCGTGCTGGTTGATTATCAAGATTATCACTAGGAGAACATATCAATGAGCCAACAATACAATCCGCCACACCCCGGCGAAGTTTTAAAAGATGGGGTTTTTGCCGGAGGCAGCCTGACTATCAAGAAGTTTGCCGAACAGATAGGCGTTACCCGTGCGGCGCTGTCTCGTGTATTGAATGGCCGAGCAGCTATATCGCCTGATATGGCGTTAAGACTTGCCGATGCTTTGGGTGGGAGTGCCGAAAGCTGGCTACACATGCAGGCAAACTATGATTTATGGCAAGCGCGGCAAAAGCCAAGGAAAACTATAGAGCGGTTGGAAATACACGCATGATGCACACCCCATCAATTATCGGAAACCGAGTAAAGCAAGACTGGAATCGGGATTGCTTACCGAGCTGGGTGGTCGAGTACCAGTTAAGCGGCGATGTTATCATAACTGGCTGGTGGCTGAATGCAGCACCGTTTATAGCAAAGTTCAAAAAGCCAAACATGGCTTTAACCTCTTTGGCGGCGTGTTCGATATGGGGTTGCCTGAAAACAAGGTCATGCCGTTAATGCTCAAGGTCAAAGCGCCGATGCAAAACGCACCCGGATAAAGCGGACGGCTATGAAGATGAATTTATGCGGATGAAGCAATGTAGCGATTGGATTAAGTCGGGTATTCCACTACCGACACCGACGCATACAGTAGGCGACAAGGTGGAGTTAAATTGACCTTTGTTAGATAGTAGTCACATGGCCGGGTAACACCGGCTTTTTTTGTGCTTGTTTTCCCAATCAATCCCATCGTGTATCATGTAAGCATGCCAAAAACGAGTACCAAGGCGTGTACCAAAACTCAACAGCCAAGTGCTTGACTTTATGAAAAACAATAACTTATGAAGATACTCAATATTCATTTTAGAAACATCAACTCATTGGAAGGCGAGAGTCGGATCAATTTTGAACAATCGCCTTTTTCGGATACCGGGGTTTTTGCCATTACCGGACCTAACGGATCGGGAAAATCCAGCATTTTAGATGCTATTACTCTGGGCTTGTATGGCGAAACCTTTCGTTTCGATCGGCCCGCCAGACATGTGATGACCCAACATACGACTGAGTGCTTCTCGGAGATTGAGTTTGTTTTGGATAAGGAAAAATACCGGTCCAGCTGGCATGTGCAACGGCTTGATGCGAATCCTGAGGGGGAGCTAACGCCACCTGAAATGAAATTGATCCGTTTGAGTAACGACGAAGTGCTGGCGACGACACCCCAGCAGGTCTGTGCGCGGATTACTGAAGTGACCGGGATGAATTTTCGTAACTTTACCCGATCAATCCTGTTGGCTCAGGGCGATTTTGCCGCTTTTCTTAATGCGCTGGATAGTGAGCGCATGGATATTCTGGAAAAAATTATCAGCGTCGATATTTATGCCGACTATAAAAATGAAGTTAATGCCAAGGCTGCGGCTGCGCAGCAACGCCTGGATTATTTAAAACAGGATTTATCGATTATAGCGATCATGGAACCGGCTAAGCGGGAAGCCTGCGAACATGATTTGAGCGATTTTATTGAACAAACAACCGAGCTGCGCGAGCAGCAAAGCGAGCTGAAACAGCAGCGGGCTTCTCTGCAAAATGTGCTGGTCTTGCAAAGCCGGGTTGCCGATCAGGAAAGTAAACTGCAACAAACCAAAGCGCTGACCCAAAGCGAGCGGCAAAAATTGGATCAGCTGGCTACAGCCCAAGACGCACGGCTGTTTGAAGATGATTTGCAGGCGATTAAGGAAAAAAAACACGAGCTTCATCAGGATAAAGCGGTGCTGGCGGAATTTCGGGGCGAACTTAAGCAGATACAAGACCATATCGGTGCAGATAAAACGGCTCCGGACGGTTTGATTCATAAATCGTTTGCGGAACAAGGGCAAACCATAACCAACCTTAGGAGCCAAATAGGTCAACTGACTGCACAGCGCCAGTCGGAGTCCGACTTATGGCAATCTTTAGGCAGGCAGATTGACGAGAAAACATCCGTTCTTGCTACAGTATCAAAATGGTTGGAAGAGCATGCCGCCGATGAATCGCTGTTGGCAAGTTTTCCCGAAACAGCCCGGTTAAAAAATCTTCGCGCCGAATTGGCCGAGTTGAAAGAAAAGCAAAAAGCATTCGGCAAATGGTCGAAAAATACCCGTGCATCGCTAAAAAACAATCAATCCGCCATTGCCCAGGAAAACAAAAGGATTGCTGAATTAAACCGCAAGTTACCGTTGGTGGAAAGGGAGCTGGAACAGCTGGCGCAAGGCAGAAATTTGGCTGAACTTGAGGAGTTCCAACAAGAACAAAAAGAGCGGGTTAAGGATTTCCGGGAGCTTTGTAATCTGGCTGCGGCAAACCAAAAGTTAAGCAAAAGCGGCTTTAGTTTTTTCGCCATCTTCGGCCGTAAGGAGCAGCCGGATCATGATATTGAGCAACTGGAAGCTGAACTTGAAGAGATAAAACAGGAACTTGGCAGACAAGAAAATATTAAGCTAACGCTGGAAATAGCGGTGTTCCGGGAAAGCTTGCTGAAAAAAATGGCTCCGGACCGGCAGTATCTTGACGATAATGAACCTTGTTTTTTATGCGGCGCTTTAGAGCACCCTTATGCCAAACATCCGCCGAAAGAGGCCAATTCTCAACAGGCTTTGAACGAGCAAAAGATGAGAATAAAGGGCTTAAAGGCTGCTGCCGGCAAGCTGGCGCAACAAATTAAAACAGCGCAAAAGCTGGCGGACAAAAATCAGGCAAATCTGACTGAGATAGCTAAGACCAAATCTCAATGGCAAACCCTGTGCAACCGGCTTAATAGCGCAAGCGAAGAATTGACTATCAATAAATTACGCTTGATGAACCAGCTGTTGGCGACCGAAATAAGCGCATTGAAGACCATTACCAGCGTGGCTGCCGGTTATCGGAAAAAACAGGCCGGCATTGAACAATTAAAAGCCCTGATCGCCAAAGGCGAAGCTACGGTTCAGCGTTTACAGCTAAACACTCAGCAGTTGGATGCCGAATGGCGGGAACGCCCCAAGGGAGAGATCAATTACGAAGCCGCCTTGGCTACTTGTGAGCAGGAAGAACAACAATTGGCCGACAAGGTGCTGGCACAATTGGCCTTATTGGGTGAAAAAATGCCTGCTAAAGGCAAGGAAGATGCCTTGTTCGACCGCCTGAACGGGCGCCGGCAGGATTATCAAGGCTATGTTTTTCGTCGTAAAAATTTAACCGGGGAACTGGAAGCATTAAAGGCAAAAGCCGAGCATTGCCAAGTTGAAATAGCGGCGTGCAATGAAAAACTTGAGCAATACAGCGGTCAATTGCAAGGCGAAGAAATCGTCGGCCTGCATTTGGCCTTGGTTGAAAAGCAAAAGCTGATTGCCGACAAGGAGCGGCTGATTGCCGGACAGGAAGCCGAGTTCGGCGTATTGAAGCGGATATTGGAAGATAAAATACAGGGAACGCAATTTACCAGTGTGCATCAGCTGACCGAAATGCTGGGGCTGCTGCAACATCAGCCCGAACTGGAGCGGCATCTGGCCGAACTGGAACAGGAGATCGATGCCGGAACCATAGAGCTGGAAAAAACCAGGCTTGAGTTGGAAGCTGAAAATACGCGGGTTGCAAGCGGATTAAATCCGGAACAACTGGATGCCCGGCTAAAGAGCGTCACCGAGAAAATGGCGATAGCCGATCTGGAAGTACAGCGTCTGGAACGATTGTTGAACGAGCAACAACAATATCAACAAAAAGCCGAGGCGATTCTGGCTCAATTACAGGATCAGGAAGAAGTTGCCCGATTATGCAGCGCCGAGGCTGCTCAAATAGCCGAGGAAAGCGGCATGGCTTTTCGTCGCCGGGTTCAACAACGCGTGGCCGATCAGTTATTGTCCCAAACCAATGCGGTGCTGGAAAAAGTCAGCGGCCGCTATTATCTGCGGCAAATGCCCAGCGAGCAAGGCTTGGCGTTGGATGTTGAAGATACTTATCAAGGCAATGCACGCCGCCTGCCTAAGACCTTATCCGGCGGCGAGAGCTTTGTGGTGAGTCTGTCGCTGGCGCTGGGACTTTCTGAATTGGCCAATAACGGCAAATCCGTGGATTCGTTATTTCTCGATGAAGGCTTTGGCAACCTGGATGCGGAAACGCTGTACACAGTCATCAGCACTCTGGAAGGCTTACATACCCACGGTAAAACCGTCGGCGTTATTTCTCATGTCGAAGGCGTGCAAAAGCGCTTTAAAGCCCAGTTGCAAGTGGTCAAAAAGCCTAATGGCATGGGCATGCTGAAGCAGGTGTCGTAACTTTCTATATGTATTCCGTACAGCGCTCTCTGTCTGGTGACTTGCTCACACAAGGTACAGTGTACGGCGTTGCTGTTAGCTTAGGAACATGCATAAATTAATTTAAGCAATTACCATGAAGAGCATGAAGACTTAAATCCTTCATGTCTTTCATGTTCTTCATGGTTTAAAAATAAAACTTGCTTAAATTATTTGCGCACATTCCTTAGATCAACGCAAGCGTTTTCCGCTCAGCGCATCATAAATAGCGGTTTCCTGTTCAAGTTTGCCGACTTCCCCATGAAGAATAAAAATGCTGGAATCGGCAAAGGTTTTTAATAGCTTTCTTGATACTTTGATGGCGGGCCGGGTCGTCGGGTTGGCGCTGGTGGATACCAACGGGTTGCCGAATTGAGCGCATAAATCGCGGGCTATCGGATGATTGGTCACTCTGACGGCCAATGACTGATGTTCGCCGGTCAGCCATTTTGGCACCCAGGGCCGGGCTGGAATAACCCAGGTGACAGGTCCCGGCCAAGTGGGAGTTATGCGGTCAATGATGAATTGATCTAAAACGAGGTAGGGACTTAGTTGTTCCAAGGATGAGGCAATTAGAATCAGGCCTTTTTCTATCGGGCGCTGTTTGATGTCGAGCAGGGCCATTACCGCATCTTCGTTAAGCGGGTCGCAGCCCAAGCCGTAGACTGCTTCTGTGGGGTAAGCAAGCACCGCTCCGGCCTCGATATGGCGGACGGCGTTTTTTATTTTGAACAGGGAGTGGTAGGGCATTTTTGAGTTTACAGGGTAAGTTTATAGGTGTGGGTATCTATATAACTTGTTATCCCGGCAGGGCATGCCGGGAGTAGGGTTGAGAAATGTTGGCCCAATTGCCGTAAGGCTTATCTAGGCCCCTGAACATCAGCCGGATCGCCTTCATACGGGGTTGCGTACTTGCATTCTTTTTGCGGACAAACCTTTTCCACGCCACGTTTCTTGGTTTCTTTGACGGTCAAAATAGGCCATTCGCATTCCGGGCAGCTGTCTTTTATCGGTGCGTTCCATAATGCGTAATCGCATTTTGGGTATTCCGAGCAGGAATAAAATATTTTGCTGTTCCGCGATTTGCGTTTGAGGATGTTGCCTTGTTTGCATTGCGGACACTCCACGCCGGTATCCATCGGTTTTTCCAAAGGCTCGATATGCTTGCATTTGGGATAAGCGCTGCAACCGATAAATTTGCCGTAGCGTCCGGTTTTGATTACTAAAGGCGATTCGCATTTAGGGCAGACTCGGCCTTCCACGACTTCGGGTTCATCGCCGGCGCCGCCATCGTCGTTCAGGTTTCGGGTGTAAGAACATTCAGGATAGTGGGTGCAGCCTATAAACCGGCCATTTCTGCCTAAGCGAATGGACAGAGGATTGCCGCAATCAGGGCATTTTTCGTCGATGGCTTCCTGAGTGACATCCTTGCGCTGGACGCTTTCTTCTTTTTCCTGAATCAAGGTGGTGAAAGGTTTCCAGAAGTCGTGCATCAACGGAACCCAGTCTTTTTCTCCTCTGGAAACCGCATCCAATTCATCTTCCAGATTAGCGGTAAAATCGTAATCGACGTATTTGGTAAAATGTTCGGTCAAGAACTTGTTAACGATTCTGCCGACATCGGTCGGATAGAAGCGTTTGCCGTCCAGCGTAACGTATTCACGGTTTTGCAAGGTCGAAATAATCGACGCATAGGTTGACGGCCTTCCGATACCGTGCTCTTCGAGGGATTTTACTAGGCTGGCCTCGCCGTAGCGCGGCGGCGGTTCGGTGAAGTGCTGGGCGGCATTAATGTCATTGAGCTGGACCGGGCGGCCTTCTTCCATCGGCGGTAGAAAGCTTTCCTTGTCATCGCTCTCGTTGCTGTCGTCTTTTCCTTCCAGATAAGCGGCCATGAAACCGGGATGGGCTATGGTGGAACCGGTCGCCCTGAATACGTGCTTGCCGTCGGCGCAAGTCAAATCGACGGCGACCATGTTCAGCGTGGCATGAATCATCTGGCAGGCGA
Source organism: Methylococcaceae bacterium (assembly GCA_044426515.1). Classification (GTDB taxonomy): domain Bacteria; phylum Pseudomonadota; class Gammaproteobacteria; order Methylococcales; family Methylomonadaceae; genus Methylobacter_A. Next base: position 25,730 of record JAUGSS010000004.1, read on the forward strand.
TGGTGCGCTTCCAGATCAGCTCATACAGTTTGAACTGCTCAATACTCAGGTGGTTTTTTAGCTGGCTCGGCAAGTAACGGGGATAGGTCGGGCGTATCGCTTCGTGCGCTTCCTGGGCGTTTTTCGACTTGGTCTTGAAGACTCTCGGCTCTTTGGGCACATTTTCAGCGCCGTAGTTTTCGGCAATCAGCGCGCGGATTTCTTCAACAGCGTCAACCGACAGGTTAACCGAGTCGGTACGCATGTAAGTAATCAAACCGGCGGTTTCGCCGCCTATATCAATCCCTTCATAAAGTTGCTGGGCAACGATCATGGTGCGCTTGGTGGTGAAACCCAGTTTGCGCGAGGCTTCCTGTTGCAGTGTCGAGGTGATGAACGGCGGGGCGGGGTTGCGTTTTTGCTGTTTCTTTTCCAGTTTGGCGACCGTTAATTGGCCGTCGGCGGCATCCAACAAAGATTGCTTGGTTTTTTCCGCCAGCTCTTCATCGGTGATGCTGAATTGCGTGACTTTTTCGCCGTCGAACTGGGTCAGTTTGGCTTTAAAGGCTTGATCCTGCGCAGTCAGAGCGGCATCGATAGTCCAGTATTCTCGGGTTTTAAAGGCCTCGATTTCCAGCTCGCGCTCGACGATCATGCGCAGGGCGGGACTTTGTACCCGGCCTGCCGACAAGCCGCGGCGGATTTTTTTCCATAACAGCGGCGACAGGTTAAAGCCGACCAGATAATCCAGAGCTCGGCGCGCCTGTTGGGCATTGACTAAATTGACGGCTATTTGCTCCGGGTTGGCAATGGCTTCGGTAACGGCTTTTTTGGTGATTTCATGGAATACTACCCGGTGTACCGCCTTGTCTTTTAATAATTTTTTTTCTTTCAGCAGTTCGAGCAAATGCCACGAAATAGCCTCTCCTTCTCTATCAGGGTCGGTTGCCAGATATAAAGTGTCTGCGCTCTTAAGGGCTTTGCCGATAGCTTGCACATGTTTTTGGTTGCGATCGATGACTTCGTATTTCATCGCGAAGTCGTTGTTCGGGTCAACCGCACCTTCTTTGGGGATCAGGTCGCGCACGTGTCCATAAGAGGCTAAAACCTGAAAGTCTTTGCCCAAATATTTTTCTATGGTTTTGGCTTTTGCAGGCGATTCTACAATGACGAGATTTTTACTCATTTATTTAAAAGGGTTAAAGGCGAAGGGCGAAGGGCTAAAGGCGAAGGGGAAAGGTGCGTTTTTTTGCCTTTTGCCTGGCGCCTTTGGTCTCTTTTTTTAGTGTAAATAGGTTGGAATAAGGTCATAGACAATATCTTCCATTCTGGAAAAAGCGATCTCCTCGTCCGGCTGACTCAGCAATACCATCAGCACGATCCACTTTAGTTTTTCCATCGATATTTCTTCGTTTTCCAACGCCATGGCCCGATCAATGACAATTTCCCGGTTGGCTGAACTCAGGATACCGCTATTTTCAAGGAACATAAGCAGATTGCGGCATTCAATATCCAGTCTGGCTTTCTCCTGGCTGCAAAAAATACGGAACGCAGGGGAGGCCGATGCTTTTATGGCCCGTTGCAGGCTAAGCGATTCCAACCAGTCGAAAGCCTTATTGACTTCGATTTGCTCAAAGCCTGCTTCCAGTAATTCTGTCCTGACGATGTCACTGTCCGGAAGTATTTCAATTTCATCTTCCATATAGTTTTCGAATAAGTACATCAGGACATCAAAAATATTTTCTTTCATAAGTTTCTAATTGTTTATTTGATTCGGCTATAGTAACCGCCGGCGGTTGCTTCTATGTAACCTTGCAGTTCCAGAATCAGTAACATTGACGAAATAACTTCAACGGATTCATTGGCATTTTCCACCAGGGTATCGATAGAAGTTGGACTAAACAGGACAAGATTCAATAATGTTTGTTGCTCTAGGTCAAGTGTTGATTGCATTGTTAACGGGGCCGAATTCTCATCCTGTTGATTATATTGATTTAGTTCGTCAAGAATATCTTGGGTTGTTTCCACAAGTTTTGCGCCTTCACGGATTAATGCGTTGCAACCTCGGGCCAACGGGTTGTAAATGGAGCCGGGGACGGCAAAAACTTCACGGTTTTGTTCCAAGGCCATTCGAGCCGTAATCAATGAGCCGCTTTGTTTGGCGGCTTCAACCACCAACAGACCTTGGCACAGCCCGCTGATAATGCGGTTGCGTCTGGGAAAGTGGTTAGCTTTGGCGGTAGTGCCGGGCGGAAATTCGGAGATCATGGCGCCGGTATTGACAATTTCAGTGGCCAGATCTTTATGCCGGGCAGGATACACGCGGTCCAGCCCGGTTCCGGCTACCGCAATGGTATAACCATTGGCCTTTAACGCGCCCTGATGGCTGGCCGCATCTATGCCCAAAGCCAATCCGCTGGTGATGGTAAAACCGCACTGACTCAGGGTTTTGGCAAAGTTAAACGCGATTTCCAGGCCGGAAGACGACGGGTTGCGGCTGCCCACAATCGCAATTTGCGGCCGTGATAACAGTTCAGGATTGCCGCGTACAAATAGAAGCGGCGGTGGATCGGCGATTTCCTTTAACAGCGGTGGATAGTTTGCGTCATTGACAGTGATTGCACTGTTGTTGGGCTGATTCAGCCAGTCCAGATCGTAGTCGATCAGCGACCAATCGGGATTCCGGATGGCTTGAACAATGTCGTTTTTTAAGCCCAAGGCGCTGAGTGCCGACGCTGACTCTGCAAACAACTGCGCCGGGCTATGGTTTTCGAGTAAGCGGAGAAATGTTCGGCAGCCGACACCGGGCGTGCGCAATAGCGCAAGCCAGTATTTTAGGTCTTGGCCGGTTTGTAGCGTGATAGTGTTCAGGGGGTTCTGACTTTGTCTAAAACATGAAGCGCCTGGGTCGCTTTCATGACCAGAGCGTAACTGACGCGCTCAAACGGGCGGAAAACCATCAGGGTGCCGGCGACTTCATCGGGAAGATTAACGGTATCGTTTTTAATCGGGCTGTAACTGTCTGTAATAATTTTGCCGCGTTGATAGATATTCAGCTCGTGTCCGACTAAGAGGCCGTCGGCAGCGCCCTTGTCTATCACGACCACATTATATTGGCCGATTTGAGAAACGCCGCCAAGCACACTGATAATGCTGCCTGTTATAGATTGTTCAGGCGGGCGGGGAAAATAATTTAACGCAATCTCCTGTTCGACATTAGGCATAATCCGGTCGCCGGTGCGAATTTCACGGACTGATTTGACGATGGCTAAGGTTGCCGGGTCGCCGGTTTTCTGCAGTAAGGCATCGGCAATGTATTGCGCTTCATAGCCCAGGATTTCTTCGCTTTCCGGGCTGATATAGGCGTTTCCGGGGCGGTAAATTGTGTAGGACAGGTTCTTCTGTTCGGTTATCGAGCGCACATAAACGCGGTCTCCCGCGCCAACAACGAGATGTTCTCCGGCAAAGTCGACAACATAAGGCGCACTGCTCAGCTCGTCTTCATTCAGCACTTTGGGCGATGACAGATAACTTGCTATGGTTTCGGTAGGGATTAATCGGATGGCCTGTTGCAGCTTGGTTTCCCTGATACACGGAAGTACCTTTCCGTCTGCGGAGACGGCAAAGTCTTTGCGTCCATATTTATACTCCTCTTCTTGAAGTACGCAGCTAGTATTGGGATTGGCCGGTTGTGGTAGCTCGCTTCTGGAAAGACTCAGCTGCGGTTTGCCGTCGACCATCGAGAAATAAAGCGTATCGCCGGGATAAATGAGGTTAGGGTTTTTAATTTGGGCATTGCGGCTCCATAATTCAGGCCATTGCCAAGCATGTTTTAAGAATTTACCGGAGATATCCCATAAAGTGTCGCCCTGGACGACGGTATATTGATCGGGGTGAGACGGGTTTATTTGTATTTCATCAGCAGAGGCATTTAAGCTGATGAGGAGGGATGCTATCAATCCGATGAATGTTCGAAAAGCCATGTTGGGTTCCTGTCGAGTCTTGGGTGCTATCTGAATTCGAAGTTTAGATGAATTCGGAGAGAAGTCCATCGGTAAAATAAGTTGTTGACTACACAGGCTTAAAGGCTTTGTTCTTTGGCTGCGGCGCCGGATTGTAATGGATAGAGGTTCTATTCCACAAGCGGGGAATGAATTATTCATGAATGCTTCAGTTGTAGCAAAAGCGTATTTATTGCCGGTTTTGAAATAATAAGGTGGTCCCGTAATTCGGTTCAGCTTTCCAAAAGATCTGACATTTCCGGCTGGTTAGGTGCAAAACTTGCCGAAAACAGCGCTGCAACATTTCATACCCTTGAAAATTAAAAAATTGGGCGCATTGTCAATAACAATTGTGTCTAAGAAAAATGAAGTCTGTATGTCGCGTACTTGCCGGGTTGCTGACAAATGTTATTTATTTTTGGCCAGTTCGCGTAAAATCAGGGGTTCAGAATTCCATCAATAATACCGGGAAACACCATGAACAAGATTTTTTTCTTAACTATTTTATTGTCGGCAATGGCAGCTTTCGCTGACGATGCCAAAAATGAATGGCAGAACACTACTCTTTCCGATGCCACGATTAAGAAAATTCAGGATGCCCAATATCAATATAAAAAATGTGTTGGAGGTGAAATGCAAAAGCCTGCTCATCAAGAACAAGAGAGTCGTAAGGCGACAGAAGAAATCATGAAACAATGCGAGCCGGTCTTGTCCCGGATGCGTGAGGTCTATCTGGCTGAAAAAGTGCCGGGCACGATTGCCGACCGCCATTTAAAACAGATGCGCATGCAAACCACCCGGAATGTACTGCAAGGTATGATGTTTAGTGAAGCGGCGCGCAAATCCGGTCAACAACAATAACAACTAAAAGAGCCTTGAGTAATGAATAATTATGCAATCGATTTAACCTTAAAACCCACCACCTTTGATTTGTGGCATGTCTGTTTGGCAGGCACTGTTGCCGTATTGTCGCTGATTTTAATCGCGCTGTTGCTGTCGATGGTGATCAGTCTGGTACGGTGCAAGAAAAAAACGGCCATTCAGCCGGCTGCTCCAGCGCCTGAACCGGTCGTCAAAATCGTTGAGAAAATCGTCGAAGTTGAAAAGCTTGTGCATGCGCCCGCTCCGGAACCGGTTGTGTTAAAAGAAGCAACCCCGGATGCCGCTTTGCAACTGCTGGGTTTGCTGCAAAAAGAAGCGCGTTTTATCGATTTTATTAAAGAAGATATTGCCGCTTACGGCGATGCCGACATTGGTATTGCCGCCCGCGTCGTGCATGAAGGTTGTAATAAAGCCATTAATGAGCACTTTACTTTGGCCGCCGTTCGCAACGAGCAGGAAGGCAGTAAAATCACTTTGGCGCAGGGTTTTGACGCCGCTGCTGTGCGTTTAACCGGCAATATCGTCGGTGCTGCGCCTTTTACCGGAACCCTCGTTCATAAGGGCTGGCAAGTGACCGGTATCAGGCTGCCCAAACTGACCGCAGGGCATAATGCCGCTATTGTCGCACCGGCCGAGGTTGAGTTATGAAAGATTTATTTAGTCCGCAACCGAAACCCGTCGAAGAAGATGCGGCAGTGGCGGAACCGGAAATTCAGCCGGATGAAAGCGTTGCTGTCGAACAACCGCAAAACGGCACCCGATTTTCTGTCGGTATCGATTTGGGCACGACGCACTGCGTTTTGTCCTATGCCGATTTGGAGAATATCGACGATGATGAATTCTCGCCCCAAGTCATGGACATACCGCAACTGACCTGTCCCGGTTCGGTTGAAGACAAACAACAGTTGCCGTCATTTTTATATCAGGCTCACGAAGCTGAGCTTGCAGAAAACTCTACCTCATTACCTTGGGCTGCAAAACCGGATTACCTGGTCGGCGAAATTGCCCGCAACTTGGGCAGCAAAACGCCGATACGCTTGGTGTCCAGCGCCAAGAGCTGGTTATGTCATGCGGGCGTCGATTGCAAAGCACCTATTTTACCGGCCGAAGCGCCTGACGAAGTCGAACGGGTCTCGCCATTTCAGGCGACTACCGCTTATCTGCAACATATGTGCGATGCCTGGCAAAGCCTGCACCCGAATGCTCCGCTGAATAAACAGGATGTCGTTATTACCGTACCCGCCTCATTCGATCCGGCGGCACGGGAATTAACGGTTGAAGCGGCGCGTGCCGTGGGTTTGGGTCAGGCCATTCTGCTGGAAGAACCGCAGGCGGCGTTATACAGTTGGATAGAGAAAAGCCACGGCGACTGGCGCAAACAGGCGGAGGTCGGCGACATTATCCTGGTCATCGATATCGGCGGCGGAACTACCGACTTATCGTTGATAGCCGTCACCCAGCAAGAAGGTAACCTCGAACTGACCCGGGTAGCGGTTGGCGATCATATTCTGTTAGGCGGCGACAATATGGATTTGGCCTTGGCCTATACCGTAAAAGCCAAGTTGGAAAAAGACGGCAAACGTTTGGAGCCTTGGCAGATTCAGGCCTTGACCCATAGCTGCCGCGATGCCAAGGAAAAAATCTTCACTAATGCCGAGATTGATAATATCCCGCTGGTGGTTGCAAGCAGAGGTTCATCTCTAATCGGCGGCACACTGCGTAGTGAATTAACCAGGGAAGAAGTCAGTCGCGTCTTGGTTGAAGGTTTTCTGCCCAAGGTGGCGGTCAGCGACAGACCGATAAGCCGTGCTCGTACCGGCTTAAGGACCGCCGGTTTGCCTTACGCCCAGGATGCCGGCATTAGCCGCCATCTGGCGGCGTTTTTGGCTAAACAACAAGGGGCCACGGACGAGCTTAAAGACATCAATCTGCCGGAACATGCGAGCTTTTTGCATCCCACCGCCGTGTTGTTTAACGGCGGCGTGTTAAAAGCCGATGCCTTGGCTGAACGCTTAATGGAAGTGTTGAATTCATGGTTGATTGCCGAACAAGCGCCCGAAGCCCGATTATTGGAAGGTGCGGATCTTGATCTGGCGGTTGCCCGTGGCGCCGCTTACTATGGCTATGTGCGCAAAGGCAAAGGCGTGCGTATTAAAGGCGGTACCGCCGCTTCTTATTATGTCGGCATAGAAAGCGCGATGCCTGCCGTACCCGGCATGGCGCCGGAAATTCAGGCTTTATGTATTGCCCCGTTCGGCATGGAAGAGGGTACTCAACAGGAATTGCCGGACGATGAATTCGGTCTGGTGATCGGGGAGCCGGTACGGTTTCGCTTTTTTGCCTCCAATACCCGGCGCGAGGATAAAGTCGGAACTCGCCTGGATTATTGGACTAACGAAGAGCTCGACGAACTGGATGAAATTGAAATTACCTTGCCGGAAGAAGGCCGCAGACCCGGCGAAGTCGTACCGGTGCATTTGTGTGCTGCGGTAACCGAAGTCGGTACGCTGGAACTGCAAGCCGTTTCCCAAAAGGACAATGGTCGCTGGAAGATTGAGTTTGATGTCAGGGCAGGGGAGTAGCTACCCGGTAAAAAATAGAACGCAGATGACGCGGATCATTATGATTAAGTATGATTTTTTCGTAACTATTCATACCCAGAGCGGGATGGGGTATGTACCAATGCCATTGACAGCGTAGGAGCGGGCCGTGCCCGCGACATTTGGTTAGCAAGTTGTGGAGTTGCTTCATCGCGGGCATGGGGCCCGCTCCTACAGCGTTTAACTTAACAGTATTGGGCATGCGCTCCGTTCTTAATGTGTGGTTGATTAAAACGTTACGAAGCCCTACTACGATTTTCATCTGCGTTCATCCTATTTATCAGCGTCATCCGTGTTCTATTATTTCAATATAAAATCATATAAATGAAGCAAAAAAAACGTTTAATCATCGCCATGACCGGCGCTACCGGCGCGGTTTATGGGGTAAGGATGCTGCAAGTTTTACAGGCGCAGGAGCAATGGGAAACGCATTTAGTGATTTCTTCAGCCGGTGTAGTGAATTTAAAACATGAAATGGACATGAAGCGGGCCGAGTTGTCCGAGCTGGCCGACGTGACTCACGGCATCAACGATATCGCCGCCAGTATCTCCAGCGGCGGCTTTAAAACAGAAGGGATGGTTATCGCGCCCTGTTCAATGAAAACCTTGTCGGCGGTTGCGCATGGTTTTGGCGATAACCTGATTTCACGCTCAGCCGATGTGGTGTTAAAAGAGCGTCGGCGCTTGGTCGTGATGCCCCGCGAAACGCCGTTAAACTTGGTGCATATTCGAAATATGGCGAGTGTGACCGAAATGGGCGGCATCATTTTTCCTCCGATGCCGGCTTTTTACAGCAAATCGGATTCATTGGCGGCCATGGTTGATGAAACCGTTGGCCGGGTTTTGGATCTATTCGGGGTTAATGTCGAAGGTTTGTATACGCCTTGGCAGGGACTGGCCGGATAACCGAGAAACACAATAAAGTTTTTTTAATAAGCCCGTTTTCCATATGCAATGCTGCAAACGATTTTTATGAATAAAAAAATACCTATCAAGACTAAACCCGATAATACAGAGGATGCCTCTATTGCCGCGATGGCGCTGTCCAAGCAAAACGCCGGGCAGTATAAGGAAGCTATTGAGCTGTATAAGCAATTATTAAAACGAGCCGATAATAAAGCTTGGCGGCAGGCATTGGCGCAGTGTTACTTACAACGGGCCTTATCGTTTGCGGAAAAAGGCATGGTTAAGGAAGCGGTGGTGTTGTGGGATAATTATGCGGAAAGTGCTGAATCGCCGTATCAAGGCTATGATTGTTATATTGCCTGGCTTTTTCAAATTAATAATACCGCTAAAGTAAAAACCTGTTTGAGCCGGTTATCCGCGCAGCAATTGGACGAATACTATCCTGATCTTGCCGGCTTGTTAGGCTTACTCATTATTACTGAAAAGCCTGAACTTGACGTTATGTTGCCGAAGGATTCGGCGTTCATAATTCATTTAGGTTTTGTACGGGCGGCGCTAAAAGCTTATCAAAACAACAAGCTTGAAGAGCTTGAACAGGCGTTGAAGCAGTTGCCGTTTCGATCCGCTTTCCGGGATTTTCGCACTTTATTGAAAGCCGCTCTGTCGTTACCCGATTCGGCAGAACAAGCGCAATCTTTGTTAACCAAAATTCCTGCCGCGTCCCCGTATTATCAATCCGCCCAATTATTGCTTGCTGCCACGCATAACGGTTCGGTGTTGGTAAATGATTTGTTGCAACTCGACTTCAAACAACGGCAGATTATCGGTACGGTAAAAGAATTCAGTAAAAAACAGTTTGAACTGCTGGAGACATTGCTTAAACAAAAGGATCACTTATCGGATAAAGTAAGGTTTAACAGTGCCATTCAATATCGGGAGCTGTTCGGTTTAGATTTAGCTAAAGCTTATTGCCGGGCAATATTAATAACCTATCCGGCCGGACAGCGCGATTTTAATAAGCACTTCGGCGGAATAGACGAGTTCGAGCAATTTCGGCTAAAAGCTCTGCAACACGAACGCGATAGGGACTATGACAGTGCTGAATATTATTGGAAACAAGGCATCACGCTGTTGAAAAAACAAGGCGCGCCCGCCGCTTTCAAGATTGCTTTGATTATGCGCCATATTGCTGCGCATAAACAAACGCCCAGGGAAGCTATGCAATGGTTGGTCGATAGTCTGGAGCATGATCCGGGCGACCGTGACAGCTATTTAAAAATCCTCCAATACTACGAGCATCCGCAACAGCAAGCCGATGACTATAAACAATGGTTGGATAAAGCGATTAAGGCGTTTCCGAACGATATTGATATGCTGGTTCTGGTGATCAAGGCTGCGCTGGCGAATAAAGCCTTTAAAAAAGCTACCCAATATGCGCAGGCCATATTGAAAATCGATCCGGTCAATACGTTTGCCAAGCAGGTTTTATTTACCAGCCACTTGGCTCATGCCCGTAAATTGATAAAGACCAAAAAGTTTCATTTGGTCGAAAAGGAAATTCAACAGGCGGAAAAGCTGAACATCGGCAAACGTTATCAAACTCAAGCCCAGTTAATGCGCGGTTTTTTTGTGTTCATGACTGAAGATAAAAAACAAGGCTTGCAGCAAATTGCCGATGCTATGCAGAAAATGAATGAAGGGAGTTTGTGCGCGCATTTTTGCATCGTCATGGAAACCCTGTTGATGGGTTTGACGCTGGCGCCTATCTTAAAAGCCTTGCCGGCACCGGCCAAAAATTATCAGTTATCGGAGCAAGAACTTACTCGGCTTGTTCAGCTGGTCCAGCAGTATCACAGCAATGATAAAGGCAATCAGACTGTGCTGCATAAAGCGTTGGAAAAAATTAAAGCAATTATTAAACAATCGGTTAAGCAACAAAAATATAGTGAGGAAACATTGTTGATGCTATGCCAATGTCTGGATAGCATCGGGCATTTTGAATTGTTACGCCATTGTGCCAAGATTGCCTTGCCGCGATGGGTCAAGCCGATTTGGGTGTTTTATAAGACTTATGCCGAAGCGAACGGGCAAGCCGATCAATGCTCAAATTTTGAGATTATTAGATTAAAGTATCAGCTTGGCGAGGCCCATAAGCAGTCGGATGATCGTACCGTTATGCTGATCGCCAAGTTTATAGACCAATATTATAAAGCGCACAATCCCTTGGGCAGCGGTTTCTTTGGCGATGATTTTGATGACGATGATGATTTTGACGAGGAGGATGCCTCGTCGATTGATCTATTTGATCACCTGCCTGAGGAGCTATTTAATAAAATACAAAAAAAGATGGAAGAAATCATGCGCAGAAATCCGCCGGACCGGGTGATCAATGCAATCAGTAAGTTGGCGTCCAAGAAACTCGATGTAAGTTTCATCCTTACCAACCCGGATACTTTTTGGGGCTTGCTGGCGTTGCATGCCGCAAGCGAATTGGGCATAGATACCGGCGTTTCTGCTGATGAAGTGCTTAGCTTTTCCCAAGAGGAAGCAGGCTCAAAGTCGTCGTCTTTCCCGTTTTTTTAATCAAAGGACTTGCCATTATGAAAACACCTTACGCACTTCTCGACGTGTCCGAACAGGCGACAGACGCCGAAATCAAACAGGCTTATTTACTGAAAGTTAAACAATTTCCGCCGGATCATTATCATCAGCAATTCCAGCAGATACAGCAGGCTTATGAAGCCATTAAAGACTTAAGCTGCCGGACAAAATATGCTCTGTTTACTGTGCAGGAAGCTGACTTTAATGCTTTACTCGATCATGCGTTTAATTTCGAGCAAGCCGTATCCATCAGCGCCGAGCATTTCGATAAATTATTGCGCGCCGGCATCAATGATAAAACTTTTAAAATTGCCTCGCCTGAAGCTGCGAAAATATTATGAACGACATACAAAAAAAACGTTTGCTGGAAGAATTCCAAAGCTATTTGGAACATGCCGAGCTGGAGCAAATGCCCGGCGCGCAGCCGGATTTGCATACCTTGCTCGGCGAAATGGCCGGATTAAAGGCCGAAGTCAAAGCCGAGTCGCGCCATTTCAAAAGTACATTGGATACGCTCAGTGGGGCATTGGTCAGCGTTCAGGCCGATAATAAAGCGCTTACCGATCAACTTGCCGCTCACGGAGCGCACTTGCAACAGCAACGTAGCGAAGTTCTGAAGGCGGTACTTTTGGATATTGTCGATATTTATGACCGGTTGGCGGTAGGTTATGGCATGTTGCAAAAATACCATCCGGTTGCATCGTTGTTTCGTCATTCTAAAAAACAGGATGTCGATTTTATCGAATCCTTTAAGGAGGGTCAGGCTATGACCCTTAAGCGCTTTGAACAGCTGTTGCAACGGCATCGTGTTTATCCTATAGAATGCGTCGGCAAAACCCTGGATCCGCGCACGATGAGCGCGGTTGAAATCGCTAATGACGCCACGCTGGATAACGGCATAGTGCTTGAGGAATTGCGCAAAGGCTTTCTTTTTGAAGATCAAGTGCTGCGACTCGCAGAAGTCAAAGTCAACAAACTATAACTACCTGAGATAACTCTATGAGCGAAATTATTATCGGAATCGATTTGGGCACGACTAACTCGGAAGTTGCCATTGTAGAAAACGGCCAAGTAGTGGTCATTACCGACAATGGCCGGAAAATCCTTCCGTCTTTTGTCGGCATTGACGATCAGGGCGATATTCTGGTTGGTGAAACCGCTAGGAATCAGTATTTGGTTTACCCCGAGCGGACCGTGAAATCCATCAAGCGCTTGATGGGCCAGGATATCAAAGTGGATTTGGCCGGGCATGGTTACGCGCCGCAGGAAATTTCCGCGATCATCCTAAAACTCCTTAAAGCCATCGCCGAACAGTACCTCAAGCAAGCCGTCACTAAAGCCGTGATTACCGTACCGGCGTATTTTTCTGACGCGCAACGCCAAGCCACGCGCGAAGCCGGAGAAATCGCCGGGCTGGACGTGGTGCGCATGATCAACGAACCGACCGCTGCCGCGCTGGCTTACGGCGGCAGTCAAGCCGAACAAAAACGCATGTTGGTTTACGATTTGGGCGGCGGTACTTTCGATGTTTCGGTGGTCAATGTCGAAGCCGGTGTGGTCGAAGTGTTATCCAGTCATGGCGATAATCATCTGGGCGGCGATGATTTCGATCAACAGATTATCGAGCATATACTCGACCACTTGAGTGAAACTAAAGGCGTCGATGCCCGCCAGCACAGCAAGGCCTTGGCGCGTATCACCCGAGCGGCGGAACAGGCGAAATTCGTACTTTCCGATCAGCCGTTTGTGCAAATTGATGAAGAATACCTGCTGGAGCATGAAGGTGCGGCGGTGCATTTGTCTTTAGAGTTGTCGCGTATGGATTATGAAGACATGATTGAGGATTACATCAACGCCACTATCGATGCCGTGCATATTGCGCTGAAAGGGGCAAAATTAACCCCGTCCGATATTGATGAAATCGTCCTGGTCGGCGGTTCTACACGTACGCCGTGCATTCGCGAACGGCTTTTCGATGAATTCGGTTTCGAGCCGCATAGCGAAGTCGATCCGGATTTATGCGTGGCTATGGGCGCGGCCACCCAGGCGGCCATGATCAGCGGGCAAAAAGTGGATGCGGTGCTGGTCGATGTTACGCCTTATACCTATGGCACCAGCGCACTGGGCTACTTGGGCGACCAGTATTATCCCTATAAGTTTGTGCCTATTATTCACAAGAACAGCGCGCTGCCGATTCGTAAAACCGAAGCTTTTTCAACGACGCACGATGGACAGGAAGCGGTTAATATTACCGTCTACCAAGGCGAAGATCCTGATGCGTTGAACAATATAAAAATCGGTGAGTTTTTGGTTGAGGGCTTGCAGGATGTCGAGGCGGGTAATGTTATAACAATCACTTTAGCCTTGGATCTTAACGGCATATTACAGGTTTCTGCGCTGGAAAAAGCCAGCGGGCTGGAAAAGTCCATTACCATTCAAAACGCGCTGTCACGTTTTGAGTATGAGGCACTGGATACAGCCAAGCAACGCATCAATAAATTATTCGGTCAAAGAGACGATGGCAGCGTTGTTCACACCGAGTCGTCTAAGGCTGACAAGCCGGAAGTTGTTGAGGCGCGTAAACTGATTGCTAAAGCCGAAGCTTTATTCGATAAAACATCGAATGAAGACAAAGAGGATATGATCGATTTAATCGAGGATATTCATACCTGCATTACAGAGGGCTATAGTGACAGGCTGAAAGAGACGGCGGCAAAATTGGCCGATATTATTTATTATCTGGAGTCTTGATGGAACGCTGTCCTTGCTGCATGGCACGATTAACGGGGGCTGTTGTTTGCCCCCGTTGCCAGGCGGATTTAGGTAGCGTGATCGGTAGCGAACAATCCGCACAGCATTGGCTGGCCCATGCTGTGCGATTCTGGTCTGAATGTGAACCAAAATTGGCTACGCTGGCGTTGACCAAATCGCTGAATCTGAAACGGACCCCGGCAGCGCTGGTTTTTTGTGATTTTATTATCCGGCAGCAAGTTCAGGAAGTCGTCGCATTATTAGCGCAAAGAAAACTGAGCGAGGCAAAACAGATACTCCAAGTGGTACGTGATCTACAGCCGGGTAATGAGTTATTAAGGCAATTGCAGGGCTTTAGCCATTCATTGCCGGTTGAATAGAGGCATTGCAAAACAACGCCTCTATGCTCTCAAGACAGTCTTTTTGAATTTTTGCTGTTACGGAAAATCAGCGGTTTTTCATTGTCAGCTAAGGCGCTTGCTTTGGCCGAGTCTATGGCTTCCTGGATGACATGGTGATTGGGCGATTTGCTGCACACCGGGTCGGCAGCATACATGTCGTTGCTTAATGAATAAGCTTGGCAACGGCAGCCGCCGAAATCTTTTTCTTTTTCATCGCAGCTGCTGCACGGCTCTTTCATCCATTCGAAACCGCGAAAAAAATTGAAAGTAAGCGATTCGTTCCAGATTTGTTCAATGCTGTAGTCTTTGACGTTGGGACAATCCAATCCCGGCAGTTCGCGGGCGGAATGACAGGGCAAGGCTACGCCGTCCGGCGCGATCGTTAGGAATGTGGTTCCCCAGCCGTTCATGCAGGCTTTGGGCCGGTCTTCATAAAAATCCGGCACTACATAATAGATTTTCATCTTACCTTCGACTTTTTCTTTAAAAGCCTGGGCGATTTGTTCGGCCTGTTCGAATTGTTCTTTAGTCGGTAGTAATAAATCGCGGTTGGCATGCGCCCAGCCGTAATATTGGGTGTTTGCCAGTTCCAGGTAATCTGCGCCGAGTTCTTCCGCCATTGCCAGTATTTCCGGCATCTGGTGGATGTTTTCGCGGTGTATGACCACGCACAACACCATCGGATAGCCGTGTTTTTTGACCAGATGGGCAACTTCTTTTTTGTGTTGGAACGATTCGGTGCCAGCCAGATGATCGTTCAGTTCCTGAGTGCTGGCCTGAATGCTGACCTGGATATGATCCAGCCCGGCTTCTTTGAGTTGGACGATTTTTTCTTCGGTCAAGCCATAGCCCGAGGTAATCAGGTTGGAATAATAGCCTAGGTCTCTGGCATGTTTGACCAATTCGGGCAGATCTTTCCGGGTTAACGGTTCGCCGCCGGAAAAGCCTAATTGCACCGCGCCCATTTTACGGGCTTGGTTGAGTACGCGCTTCCAATCCTCGGTATCCAGTTCGGATGAATATTTCGCATAATCAATCGGATTGGCGCAATAAGGGCATTGCAATGGGCAGGCATAAGTCAGTTCCGCCAGCAGCCAGCGCGGCGGGGTGATTTTAGTTTTGTTGGATCCAGCCATTTTTTAAAGCAACCTCTAGGAAAGCGGTAATGTCATTAACGAGACCGGTTGTTACAAATTTCTGTTCCAGGTCGCTGACGATTTGATCAAGCTTGCGGGTACCGTCGCAACATTTCAGGATTTCCGCGGAACTTTGGTTAAGTTCCACCATGCCTTCAGGATAGAGAATAACGTTTTTTTGCTGGGCTTCTTCCCATTGCAGGCGATGCAGAGGGGAAAATTTGATGGTTTGATCTGGGTTAATACTCATTTTAGTATGTTTGTCTTTTTGTTTATGCCGCGTGTTTTTTAATGTTAGCCAAGAGCATGCTTTCGATGCTTAGATGATAATCCAATTCAGGCCATTCAATGCCGCTGCCCTGACAAATGAATTTATAGTTGGATAATTGTTTTAATGAAGCATTTTGCAGTTCTTTATACCATGACATTGGCGTTAATATGACACGGTCATCTTCAAGCTCGACTCGAAGATAGCGGTCGTCAAAATGAACAGATTTACCTTTGGCCAAAGTATTCATGCCATTTCCTCTCAAACTCATCTTTATGAATTGTCACAACTTCAAGCGCTTTACTTTAGGTCTTTTGGTTTCATGTAATTATGCACTACCTGAAGCGAGGTTAAGTCGATTTTAGCAAAATCGCCGCCTTTCATGATATGAATGTGCTTCGGTTCATGTTCGTTCGCATAAAAGAAAAATTTATACCCATCAATTAATAACAGTGTCGGCATTTGGGTACAGTGGGTGATGTGAATTTGTTCTGCTTATACTGATGGTATGCCGATAAAACGGCGCATAAAAACAGTGCTGATTTAGCTGTTAGGATGTTGGCATTATTACCTTGATGCCGTAACTCGATTGCTCTATTTTTCCGGTCTTATCGTAATAATCAATAATGCCGTTTTCCCATAAAATCCAAACTTCCTTAGCGCCTGCCTGCAAATAGAGCTGCACTTTATTAGTCATTTCTTCTTTTGAATTGGAAGGCGAGACAACTTCAATGCAAATTTCAGGCGCATGTGTATAAGGCGTTTCATAGCCATGTTGCTTGATAAAGGCTTTGGAGCACCAAGCGACATCGGCAACTTTTACGCCCTCGGTGGTTTGGACTGAGCATTCGATTAATGTTTCACCTTTTTTAAGTTTGCGTTCAAGTAAAGCGCTGATGCGTGACTGTAAACGACCGTGTTTATTGGAAGCAGGGGTCATTTCAATTTTGCCATAGCGGTTCAACTCGATTTTAAACGGTAGATTTTCAAAATACGGATTATCAACAACTTCTGCCCATTGCATTGCCTGTTCTCCTGCTTGCCTTATGCCTTAATATTAAAATAGGGCGGCATCTCGTGAATATAAGCCATGTACATCGCATCCGCCATCGTCCATAACACATCCAACTTGAATTGCAGGATTTGGATCATACGGTCTTGTTGCTCGCGGGTAAGATACCAATCGAGTGTGATGGCAAGGCCGTGTTCGACGTCGCGACGCGCTTCGGTCAGGCGTTTGCGGAAATAGATATAGCCTTCCTGTTCCACCCAGGGGTAATGTTCCGGCCAGTTATCCAAGCGTTGCTGGTGAATTTTAGGAGCAAACAGTTCAGTTAACGAGGAACTTGCCGCTTCGTGCCATTCCGCTCTGCGGGCAAAATTAACATAGGCATCGACCGCAAAACGTACACCCGGAAGTACATATTTTAACGAGGTTATGTCTTCCCTGGTCAGGCCGACTGCAATGCCCAGCTGTATCCATGCCTCAATGCCGCCCGGATCGCCGGGGTGCCCGTCGTGGTCCATAATGCGCTGTATCCATTTGGCGCGGGTTTCGCGATCGGGGCAATTGGCCAGAATGTTGGCATCCTTAATCGGAATGCAGACCTGATAATAAAAACGGTTGGCGACCCAGCCCTGCAATTGCGCTTTGGTCAGTTTACCTTCATTCATCAAAGTATGGTAAGGATGATGAATGTGGTAATGACTTTCCATGCCGCGGAGTTCGGCTTCAAATTGTTCTTTGGTCCAGGCTTGATTATCGCTGCTCATGTTTACATCCTTTATAAGTCGATTTCCAAACCGTCGTATGCGACTTCAATGCCGGCGGCATCAAGTATTTTACGCTGTTCGGAATCGTCGTCTAAGATCGGGTTGGTGTTGTTGATGTGGATCAATATCTTGCGGGCTTTGGCCACGCCGTTCAGCATTTCTATCATGCCGCCTTCACCTGATTGAGGCAAGTGGCCGATTTCACGGGCTTTTTTGTGGCTGATATTTTGCGTGCACATTTCGTCATCGGTCCAGAAAGTGCCGTCTACCAGCAAACAATCGACGGCTTGCATGGCCGCCATGACGTGTGGTTCTATTTCGCCCAAGCCGGGGGAATAAAACACCTTCTTGCCGGTAGAAATTTGTTCGATGATAACGCCGATATTGTCGCCGTCATGCGGATCATGCCGGTGCGGAGAGTAAGGCGGCGCCTTGCTTTTTAAAGCTTGAGTATAAAAGCGCAGATCATCAATGCCGGGAATGGTAAAACTGCTGCCATCGAAAGGAATCGGGTGATGGTTGACGGTGCAGTAATCCGCCAGCATATTAAATAACGGAAAACCGGTGGTCAGGTCTTGCTTGACCATTTCCGTGCAGTAAACATCCAGCGGTTTGCCCTCCCGGAGCATCAGCAGTCCGGTGGTATGGTCAATCTGGCTGTCAATCAGCATGATCGCTTTAATGCCGGTATCGCGAACGCCTTCTTTGGGCTGGATGGCGGGAAAAGCTTCCAGTTGCGTACGAATGTCGGGGGAGGTGTTAAACAGCAGCCAGTTTTTATTGTCCGTACTTACCGCAATCGATGACTGGGTGCGGGCTTTGCCGTTCATTTGATGGTGCCGCAAGCGATGGCAATTGTGGCAGTTGCAGTTCCATTGAGGAAAACCGCCGCCTGCACCTGAACCGAGAACTCTGATCTTCATGTTGGAAGGTAACCTAAAAAAGAATAAGGGCCGAATGATACGGGAATAAAAGGTGTCAGGCAAAAAAAAGGGGCTCATCGAGAGCCCCTTTTTGATCCAAATCGAATTAACGATTATAGATATACATTGTTACTTCAAAACCGAAACGCAGGTCAGTATAGCTTGGTGTTTCCCATTTCATCGTAAACCTCCAGAAGTGTTTAAATTATTATGCTAGCTTGATCAAGTAAGCTCAACCGAAGTATACGATGAACTATTTCTTTACGCAACTCCAATAGTCTCTTCTTGCCGGCTTCGGTTGAAAGATGTTAAAGCCTGTTATTTATCCAACATAGAATGGATGCCATCCCAGTTTTTAGGCGTATTTTGTTGCAGAGATAAGCAGCGTTTTAACATCGTGCGGCTTGGAGCGTCTGCATCTAAAGTTGAGAAAACTTGTGCGGCTTTTGCAAAATCCGCATTTTTGTATAAAGCCAGTGCCTGTTGATAAAGGTTTATTTTTTCAAATAGTGTGTTATCGGTTTCATTGGCCTCCCCGATCAATTCGTAAATAGTTTCGCCGACTTCCCGGCCTTTAACCCGCACGGTATCGAGTTCTCTAACAACAAAACCGGTTATTTCAGTCGCCGTTTGCCGGTCGATCATAATCTGTGTGCCGTAGTGTTTATTTAAACCTTCAAGACGGGAGCTGTAATTGACCTTGTCGCCTATGCAGGTATAGCTGCGAGCCTGTTCCGAGCCGATATTGCCGACGATCATGTCTCCGGTGGCAATACCTATGCGGACATTAATTTCAGGCGCTCCGTTAGCGGCCCAATGCGGGCGTAACTGCTGTAATTTTTTTTGCATATTCAATGCCGATTGACAGGCGTATATAGCGTGGTTTTCATTACAAAGTTGCGGACTCCAGAAAGCCATGATCGCGTCGCCGATAAATTTATCCAGGATGCCGTGTTGCAGGCTGATTTCTACAGTCATGGCCGATAAATAGTCATTGAGCACTTTAATCAACGCTTCGGCGGGTAATTTTTCGCTGAAATTAGTAAATCCCGCAATATCGCTGAATAAAACCGTTTGCTTTTTTCTCTCGCCGCCTAAGCGTAATTTATCCGGCTGACTGAGCAATTCGCTAACAATAGCGGGATCGACATACTTATTGAAAGTGCTGCGGATAAGTTCTTTTTCTTGCAAATCACCCGCCATTACATTAAATGCGGCGGCTAATTGTCCGACTTCATCTGAATTTTGATAGTCGATACGATGCTGATAATTACCGTGTTTTATTTCTAAAGTCCCTTTGTTAATTAAGCGTAACGGCCGGGTAATGCGTTGCGAGATCAGCATAAACAATAACGCGCCGAGTAATAGAATCCCGCCGCCTGTCAGCAAAACCCGCTGTTGCAATTGTTTGAACGTGCGCAATGCTTGATCCAAGTTAGCGCTAAGTACGTAGCCGGCCTGTTGATTTTGTGGTTCGAACAGCACTTGTTTGGCGATATAGCGTTCACCATTCCAGTTAAACATGCCGGTTTCGGCGATATCCGGTTGATGGCTTAAGATTGCGGCGGCCATGTCGGGGCCGGTATTTTTGGCAACAATTTGTTTTCTATTGAAGAATACTGTTTGAAGCGTATTGTTTTTACCTAATAATTTGGCTACCCAACTATCATTTATTTGATTGCAAAGCACAATTAAACCCACGGCATAATCATCGTTCAGGTTTTCTTTTAACGGAATAAAATGGCTGCTGTATAGGCCTTCATTTAAACTGACCATTTTTGACGACATCAGGCCTGAATCAAGGCTGCTTTTGACATCAAAGCTTGAAAAATTTTTTTCCAGTGCGGGTTTGTTGCGGCCGTTTAATGAATAGACAGCTCTGATGCTAGGCTCGTCATCCAGCATAAAAACAAAGTCGGCTTCTGTATCTTTGCCGATTTCTTCAACAAACGGATAAAAATTATCTTTTATTTGCGCTAAAAAAGAGCGGAATTTTTGGTCTGCGGTTATAACATGGGTCAGCGTTTGAACTTGCTTCTGTTCGACTTCAAAGTCATGTTGAAATTGAAACCGGGCAGAATCCAAATCGGCAATAATCCGTTTTATTTCATGCTGTTCGGCTTGCGTATCAATTAGGTATAGCGTTGTGGATAATAAGCCGGTGACTGAAATAAAGAAGGTGATAAAAATCTTTTTATTAAGATTCATAAAGATAAGCTCATTTACTGACTTAACGAGAATAACACCAAGATGAAAAAAATTAGTTTTTATTTTTTACTGACTATGATTTATTTTTTAGCGTTGCCGCAATTAGCGGCTCAAACCGTTTCAGGGCATGTTGAGGCGCCTGCTCAAGTTAAACAGCTTGTTGTTTACATGCAATCAGAGGATTCCATTAAATCGAATCAAGCGCAAAAAACACATGTGGTTTCACAAAAAGAGACAGCGTTTCATTCGCCGCTGACGGTTATCACGGCTGGGGATAAAGTCCAGTGGAGCAATGATGAAAGCAAGGAAATAGATCATAATATTTTTTCTCTGAGTCCGTTAACGAGCTTTGATTTAGGTCTGGGGGAAAAAGGCTCTAAACTGGAGCAAACCTTTAAAAATACAGGTATCGTTAATTATTACTGCTCAGTCCATAAGAACATGGAAGGCAAAATAATCGTTTTACCTAACCGTTTTTATCAGCTATTAAGCCGGCCCGGAGATTTTTTAATCGATAATCTGCCGGAGGGAAACTGGACTTTACATGCAGTCGTTTTGCATTTGCGCTACAAAGCCGAGCCTGTCAAGTTAACCATCGGCAAAACCCCTCTTACCAATCTGACTTTAAAAATTGTAAAAAAATGAAATATTTGTTTTTATTGACTGTGCTCATTGTTTCCGCTTGTGCTGACGCACCTAAAGTTATAAAAGGCAAAGGCGGTGTTTACGGTGTGTTGTCGGCTGATGCCCATCCTGCATTTAACAAGAAGCTGGAAAGCGAGCTCGGTTCCAATTCAATCTATGGGGAAATGAAGGCGACCGGAAATAAATATCAAGACAATATGGTTAATTACGCCAAGCTGGATGAATTATATGTCGGGCTTATTCAAACAAACATACCTTCTCGGCAACATCAATTGACCGCTACCGCTGAAGGAATGTCGCAACAGTCAATCGCATTGGCATTAGGCGATACCATACAGCTTCATAACCACACCCATCGAAGCCAAAATTTTTTCGTGGCCGAAACATCAGCGACAGGCGCGGCTATTCAAACATTTCCCGGCTTGGCGGCAGGAGCTAGTGCAAGTTATAAAATTGAGTTGGAAGGCGATTTAGAGCTGTTATCCGAAGATGATGAGACTCTTAAAACGGCGATATTCTCCAAAAAAGATATGCTGGCCAAGCGTGTGTCCAGCGGCGACAGCTATCAATTCGACAATCTCGATCCCGGAAGCTACCAGTTGATTTTTTGGTATTGGCGTTTAGGTAAAATTAGGCAAACTGTTCAAATCAAGGCGGAAGAAAATACCCGCGTAGATAAAACTTTAACGGTTGATAGTGTCATTAATTCTTATTGAATCAATGATCCGGCTATATTATCAGGATACCAAATTAAGCCGTTCATGGTTCGGCAGACTTACTACGACGGCTTAAGCTTAAAACTGTTTGTCAGGTCTTGGTTTATCTATGCCGCTTATCGGTAAGGCCGCAAATAACACTTATATTACAGGAGGCCGTGAATGATGTTTTTTAAACCGGAAGGGAGTATTATCTTGTTTCACCTTAGAAAATAATAAATACACATATATAAAATATGAGGAGGGATCATGGGTGGAGTTACTGAGTTGTTTGTGGTTATGATACTTATTGCAGCGTTTGCGTTTGCACCGTTAGGCTATTTTATTTACCGCTTTACTAAAGCGAGCGATAAGCCGTTCGGTGAGATTGAGCCGCATGGCGATAGTCCGTCGGTGGTGAATGATTTTGCAGAAAAGAGTATTAAGTTTGTCCAAGGACTGCTTGCGAAAAAATAAAACAGGCTTGTTGGTGGGCTTCCAGGTGAAGCGATTCGCCTGGACGCTTTATCAATCCACAAATTTATCAATTGCCGCATGTCGGGCAGCTCGGGTTTTTCCGTAGTTTCATCGTATTCCATTCCATCGTTAAGCCATCCAGCAGTAATAACCGTCCGGTTAAAGCTTCTCCAATATTCATTATCAGCTTCATCGCTTCCAGTGCCTGAATACTGCCGATTATGCCGGTGATAGGCGCTATAACGCCGTTGGTGGCGCAATTTTGCAATTCTTCTCCATCGCTGTTGTACAGACAGTTGTAGCATGGGCTGTTATTTCGGCCCGGCGTAAACACGGTCACTTGGCCTTCAAAGCGAATTGCCGCCCCTGAAATCAAGGGCGTTTGCTGTTTGACACAGGCATTATTGATCGCAAAGCGCGTTGAGAAATTATCGCTACAGTCCAAAACCACATCCGCTTGAGCCGCTTCTACTTCAAGTTGTTGCCCCTCCAGTCTTTGTTTAACGGCGGTTATTTTGACCTCGGGATTTAGTTGATTAAGCGTTTGGCGGGTTGAAATTACTTTATCAGTCCCAATATCGGCTGTGTGATGAGTAATTTGCCTTTGCAAGTTGGACAAGTCCACGACATCATTATCATAAACAGTGATATTGCCGACACCGGCCGCAGCAAGATAAATCGCAGCAGGGGAGCCGAGCCCTCCGGCGCCGACAATCAGCACTTTGGCTGCGAGAAGTTTTTGTTGCCCCTCAATATCGATTTGAGGAAGCATGATCTGGCGGCTGTAACGCAGCAGTTGGTTGTCGTTCATAGGTTATGTTGTTGCGGTAAGGTGATAGCAAATGATGCCAAAGAACTTGACACTCTGCAAAAGCTCATTATCATTAGCACTCATTACTAGCGAGTGCTAATAACAAAGTTTACCCTTTAATTTTAATGTTAGGAGATATTGATGAAAATACGTCCGTTACACGACAGAGTGATAGTCAAACGCGTTGAAGAAGAAACTACAACTCCCGGCGGTATCGTATTGCCTGGTTCGGCAGCCGAAAAACCAAGCCAAGGCGTAGTTTTGGCGGTAGGTAATGGCAAGCAACTGGATAATGGCACGGTACGCGCTTTGGAAGTTAAAGTCGGCGATAAAGTGCTGTTTGGTAAGTATTCAGGCAACGAAGTTAAAGTTGACGGCGAAGAGCTGATCGTTATGCGTGAAGAAGACATCATGGGTGTTCTAGGTTAAGCCTTTACACCTCAATCACATTCACATACAAATTAGATAGGAACAAAAATGGCAGCAAAAGACGTATTATTCGGTGATGACGCTCGTGTCCGTATGGCGCGCGGCGTAAATATTTTAGCCAACGCGGTTAAGGTGACTTTAGGTCCTAAAGGCCGTAACGCGATTTTGGACAAAAGCTTCGGCGCTCCAACCATCACTAAAGACGGTGTATCGGTTGCTAAAGAAATCGAATTAAAAGACAAATTCGAAAACATGGGCGCGCAAATGGTTAAAGAAGTGGCTTCGCACACTTCCGATGTGGCCGGTGACGGTACCACAACAGCCACCGTATTGGCGCAATCTATCGTCAACGAAGGCTTGAAAGCCGTTGCTGCGGGCATGAACCCGATGGATTTAAAGCGTGGTATCGATTTGGCCGTGTCTAAAGCGGTTGACGCGATTGTGGCTTCCGCTACACCTTGCGTCGATAACAAAGCGATTGCTCAAGTAGGCACTATTTCTGCGAACTCTGACGAGTCTGTCGGCAAAATTATTGCCGAAGCCATGGAAAAAGTCGGTAAAGAAGGCGTCATCACTGTTGAAGAAGGTTCAGGCCTGGACAACCAGTTAGATGTTGTTGAAGGTATGCAGTTTGACCGCGGCTACTTATCGCCTTATTTCATCAACAAACAAGAAAACATGAGCGTCGAATTAGACGATCCATTGATTCTGATCTACGACAAAAAAATCTCCAATATTCGCGACATGTTGCCGATTTTGGAAGGCGTTGCAAAAGCCGGCCGTCCGTTATTGATTGTTGCTGAAGATGTTGAAGGCGAAGCTTTGGCAACTCTGGTTGTTAACACTATTCGCGGCATCGTTAAAGTTGCGGCTGTTAAAGCTCCCGGTTTCGGTGATCGTCGTAAAGCCATGTTGGAAGACATCGCGGTACTGACAGGCGGCGTGGTTATTTCCGAAGAAGTCGGTTTGAGCCTGGAAAAAGCGGAATTGTCACAATTGGGCACAGCCAAAAAAGTGCAAATCACTAAAGAAAACACCACGATCATTGATGGTGCAGGTTCCGAAGAACAAATCAAAGCGCGTGTTGCGCAAATTCGCGCACAAGCGGACGATGCAACTTCCGACTACGACAAAGAAAAATTGCAAGAACGTCTGGCTAAATTAGCCGGCGGTGTTGCTGTGATTAAAGTCGGCGCTGCAACTGAAATCGAAATGAAAGAAAAGAAAGCCCGCGTAGAAGATGCATTGCATTCAACACGCGCAGCAGTTGAAGAAGGCGTTGTTGCCGGCGGCGGTTCAGCGCTGGTTCGTGCTATTTCCGCTCTCGATAAATTGGAAGGCGCTAACCACGACCAAACAGTCGGCATCAACATTCTGCGTCGTGCGATGGAAGAGCCTTTGCGTCAAATTGTTGCTAACGCAGGCGACGAGCCTTCAGTTGTTTTCAATGAAGTGCAAAAAGGCACAGGCAACTTCGGTTATAACGCGGCAACCAGCCAATACGGCGACATGATCGAAATGGGTATTTTGGACCCTGCTAAAGTAACCCGCACTGCACTGCAAAACGCAGCTTCAGTTGCCGGCTTGATGCTGACGACCGAAGTCATGATTGCCGATGCGCCTAGCGATGATAAAGGCGGTCATGGCGGCCATGATATGGGCGGCATGGGTGGTATGGGCGGCATGGGTGGTATGGGCGGCATGATGTAAGTCTACTGTCTTAAAGCCCCGTTGCTTTAAGTGAAACGAAAGCCCCGGTTGTTGTTGAAACAGCCGGGGCTTTTTTGTTGCAGTGGTTAACATTTAACGGCTGTACTCATTGCCTTGGCGCTCAGAGCCCGACTTTTCAGGCTTCGATCTGGAAATTGTCGGTATTTGTATGAGACTGTGCTAAATTTAGATAAATTTGTTTACCGTAAAACGGTTGATAAAATCTGTATACTCCTTCCGGATGAATAATTTTTGAGCAAGCAAAAGCAGGGATTAAGCTCATTCGATTCCGGAAAAATTTATAGCTGACTCTACACCTGACAATTACCCATGGATATTACCAAAAAAATTCGTATTGGCGATATGCTGGTTCAAAACCGTATTATCACCGAAGAACAACTGGTGTCGGCATTGGCCGAACAAAAAAAGACCGGGAGACAATTGGGGCGCACCCTGATTAATTTAAACTTTATCACTGAAACAGAACTGCTTAATTTTCTGTCGCAGCAATTGAAAATCCCGTTTTTAGATATTTCCCAATATCCCCGCAAAGCTGAAGCCATCAAACTGTTGCCTGAGACGGCCGCCCGGCGTTTTCGTGTTTTGCTGCTGGAAAATAACGAATTCGATGTTCTGTTGGCCATGGCCGATCCTACCGATTTAATGGGGCTGGATGAATTAAGCCGTATCCTGAAAAAAACCATCCATCCAGCGGTAGTCAGGGAGTCGGATCTGTTAATGGCGATAGACCAGTCTTATCGCCGCACCGATGAAATCAATAACCTGGCCGAGCAATTGCGTAGCGATATGTCGGAAGAAGACAATATCGATCTTAATTCGCTGCTGACTTCGGTTGAAGCGGCCGATGCGCCCGTGGTAAAGCTGCTGAAATCGGTATTTGAAGATGCCATACAAGTGCGGGTTTCCGACATCCATATAGAGCCGCAAGAACATAAATTGCATATCCGTTTTCGCATTGATGGCGTACTGCACAAGCAAACTGAAGCCGATTTGAAAATTGCCACAGCGCTGGTGTTACGGCTCAAGCTGATGTCCGGCCTGGACATCTCCGAGAAACGTTTGCCGCAAGACGGTCGTTTTCAGATCAAGGTGCGCCAACAGTCAGTCGATATACGTATATCCACCATGCCGACTATCTACGGCGAATCCGTGGTCATGCGTTTATTGATCCAAAATGCCGAAGGGTTCTCGCTGGAAAAATTGGGGATGCCGCCCGCGATGCTGGCGCGATTTCGCAAACTGCTGCATCGCCCGGATGGCATGATATTGGTTACCGGGCCAACCGGCAGCGGTAAAACCACCACTCTTTACGCCGCCCTCAGCGAGCTTAACTCCGCCGCCAATAAAATTATTACCGTTGAAGATCCGGTGGAATACCGTCTGCCCGGTATTAACCAAGTGCAAGTCAACGAAAAGATCGAGCTCGATTTTGCACGGGTGCTGCGTTCCTCCTTGCGTCAGGATCCGGATATTATCCTGGTGGGGGAAATGCGTGATCATGAAACCGCCCAGATTGGCTTGCGTGCCGCAATGACCGGCCATTTAGTATTATCGACACTGCATACCAACGATGCCGTCAGTTCGCCAATTCGTTTGATTGATATGGGCGTGCCCCGCTTTATGGTCGCGATGTCCTTACTCGCCGTCATTGCTCAACGGCTGGTGCGGGTAGTCTGCGAAAGTTGTGTCCAGCCGTCTACACCGGAACCTTTCGAACAAGCCTGGCTCAAACTTGAGCTGGGCGACAGCGTTAACCAGCATAGCTTTGTTCGGGGCAGGGGCTGCACTCATTGCAACGGCACCGGCTATCAAGGCCGGATAGGCATCTACGAGCTACTGGAAATGAATACCGAACTGACCGATGCGGCTAATCATCATGACACAAATATTTTCATTAAACAGGCGCGTCAACAGATGACAGGGAAAACTCTGCGCAGCAGTGTAGTGGCCATGGTTGTTGCCAAACGTACCACGGTTTCAGAGGCAATGCGCATCAGCAATCAGTTTGAAGAATAGGTGGGTAACTGATGCTGCGAGAAATCCTGCGGATGCGGCAACAGACTCCATTCGGCTTAACCTTAAATATTTAACCGACCATGCCATTTTTCTCATATAAAGGCCGTAACAGCAAAGGCGAGCTGGTAAAAGGCATATTGGAGGGCTATGACCGTAGCGCTTTAGCAAGACAGTTGCTGAGCACCGGTATTACTCCGGTCGAAATTATACCCGGCCCCGCGCCCCGCGCCGAAAATACCCAGTCCATCAATCTATTTGAAGAACGCATAGAGTCGATGGATATCATGATGTTCAGCCGGCAGATGTACACCCTGCTTAAAGCGGGCATCCCTATTATGAGCGCCCTGAGCGGCCTACTGGCATCGACCAAAAACAAGGCATTTGTCAAAGTCATTACCGACATCCGTTCGAGTCTTGATAGCGGCCGTGAATTATCCACCGCGCTCAACCAGCACCCTAAACTGTTTAACAGTTTTTATGTCAGCATGATACGCGTCGGCGAGTCCACCGGTATGTTGGACAGGATATTTCTGCGCTTGTTTGATCATCTTGAATTTGAAAAATTTATGCGCGACCAGATTAAAGCGGCGTTGCGCTACCCCTCATTTGTCATGGCGGCAATGGTCGTGGCGATTGTCGTCATTAACATATTTGTTATTCCGGCCTTTGCCAAAGTGTTTGCAAGCATGGGGGCAGAACTCCCTTTAATGACGCGTATTTTATTGAACTTTTCTAATTTTATGGTGGCGTCATGGCCTCATTTATTGGCCGGTTGCGCCGGGAGCATTTATTTATTTCGCTCTTATATCGTATCGGATAAAGGCAAGTATCAATGGGACAGCTTCAAATTAAAAACACCTATTGCCGGTCCGATTATTCATAAAGCAACCATGGCGCGCTTTGCCAGGAGTTTTGCCCTGTCCAGTAAAAGCGGGGTACCGATCATGAATGCGTTAAATTTGGTTGCATATTCTGGCCCAACCTGAACACCCATTCTGGATCAATCTGAACACCTATTCTGATTCAAGTTGAACACCGATTCTGGTTTCAAGCTGAACACTTTTATGGATTTTTCCAGAATCGCTGTTCAAGTTGCCAGAATGAC
>JAUGSS010000103.1:0-1026 GCA_044426515.1 Methylococcaceae bacterium
AACCGCAGCCGTCAGGTTCGGTGTGCGCTGTTCTTGTCCGTAGCCTTTGTATACTTGATCGAGATACGCATCGACGTGATAAAACTCACTCGCATGCTTTGTTGCCCGGCTCCAATGATAGAAACCATACGTTCGAGCGGCAGTAATGAGCGTCTTCTGAAACTCTGCCGGCGAAATGTTCGATGTCTCTGCTAACCCACGAAGATAGTATTCCATCGACAACTCATTAATGAGCCACGTCCGATCGTTCGGAACATTATATCGAATCTCTAAAATATTTCGAAACGTATTATCTGCGTTCGATGAACCACGAGTCACCGTCCGATCAAAGTTCGATACCTTCATCACCGCATTCACCACCTTCGGAACAAACCGAATTCCACTCGACACTTTCTCAATCCCCCTCCCACGATTGAACGTATACGTCTTTCCATCCCACGCCGCCGTCACGCTCTGCCCCACTTTCATCTCCGCCAAAAGATTCCCCCCAATATCCTTCACATCAAAATCACTCTCGTTCGATGTAATCA
Organism: Methylococcaceae bacterium; assembly: GCA_044426515.1. GTDB lineage: Bacteria > Pseudomonadota > Gammaproteobacteria > Methylococcales > Methylomonadaceae > Methylobacter_A. The sequence continues at coordinate 531 of JAUGSS010000103.1, forward strand.
CCACTTGATTCTGCGTTTCCTCATCCACAATCAACACTCCAACACGCATCGTCGGTTCAGAAATATACGCAATGGATTGTGCTCCATCATTCACGCCTGGACTCTTTGGTGACGCCACAGCCTCCGGCGCACCCCCAGTCACTTCCACCGGAATATCCACGAACGCATCGTCAACCGCTTCCCCATTCGCCGTAAATTGAAAATTCGTCGTATGAATTCCGTTCGTCTTTGGCGCCGTAATCGCAAACGTCACCACCGCCGTCTCTCCCGGCTTCACTTTCTGCGTTGCCAACGCCAACACATCCCCCTTCCACGACACATGTTGAAAGTCTCCATCATTCGACGTCGACGCAATAGTCAAATCCGACGTCTTCAATCCAAAATTCGTCCACGTCGTCGTTCCCGTATTCTTAAACCCGGCACTCAACGTCACACTCTTCCCCGCAATCGTCTTTACCTTATTCGCACTCACCATCATCAACATCGCCTTATTCAA
>JAUGSS010000091.1:0-1197 GCA_044426515.1 Methylococcaceae bacterium
GGATCTTTAAAATCCACATGCGTGAACACAGCGGGTGCTTCTCTATGTCCAAATTCTTCAGGTGGATTCAATAAGGTAGACAAAGTCGCATCACTAGGGTGATCCAAAACAGCAAGGCTCAAAACTCCACTCAATTGGGAAGGAGAGTAAGTCGAAAGCAATTGCTCTTTGAAAGTAGTGATCCTTCTGCCCAACTCCATGTATTCCTTCAAAGACAATCTGCGATCAACAAAGGCTTCCGTGAGAAGATAAAGCAAGGGTTGAAGTTCATCTCTCACCGCCTGCAACTGAGACAAAACTTCATCATGTCCTTGTTCCAACCCAAGATCACCGGAGTGCTCCGCATCAAAAAACAAAGCTAGATCACGCAGCTCACCCGCCTTTCGTTGGGCTTCTCCCTCCAAATGAGGAGAATCGGGTGCAAAAGCCGGATTGTGCGGTGAAACATCATTTGCCATAGTGCGGACACTATACAGAGCAAAAAATCAACGTCAAGACATATAGGCGAACTCCGTCAAGTAGCTTCCCTGAGCCAAAAACTTCTAAAAGAAAGCGTATATTGACATAATAATTTAATAAGTTTAAAATCGCTACTCATTAAATCATACCTATGGGTTTCGAATTTGATCATGAAGCAGCTGAGGGGATAGCTCAAAGCACAACATGTACGGATGAGGATTCAGAACTCATTCTAGAAGAGGGCGTAAGTTCTGAAGGTAATTCGTGTTCTGAAGGGTCTGCTCTTGATGTTGACTTTTGTGCAGACATGGGCGACATCAACGAACAAGTGTGTGCAACGATCAGAACAGAGGAATGCAGTGGATCTCCAATAGAAATGAACTGGGCTAGAATAGGAGGCCTGCCCCAAGGCGTTCGTGCCCCTCATCCATTTTCGGAGAAATAGCCTTCCCTTGCCCCTGATTCGCTTAAGCGCTATTCTCACAGCGTCTTTTTAAGCCTGCAAAAATGCTCGATCCAAAATTCATCGTTCAAAACCCTGCCGCCGTCAAGGAAGCCGCTCAAAAGAAGCACAGCTCCTTCGACGTGGAGCACTTCATTCAAGTGGATGAGCGACGACGCTCCATCACCGCCGATTACGAAGCCGTGCGTGCCGAAAAAAATGCTCGAAGTGAAGAAATCAAAAACCTCCAAGGTCAGGAAAAGCAAAATGCCATCGAAGAAATGCGCAACAAAGGT
>JAUGSS010000183.1:0-1311 GCA_044426515.1 Methylococcaceae bacterium
TCCAACGGAGGATCGCGCTCAAGAGTTCATTCTTGGTGTGTATTTCTCTGAACAAAAGGGACAGTTTTTTGATGACGATTTTGATAAAGAGCGGCAGGTTTCGTTGACAATTTTAGAGCAGACGTTGAAGAATCCCGAGCGCACACAGAAAGACTTGGATGATTCGAATCGACTTCTGAGGCAGAATCGTGATACCGCGGGTCAAGAAATTGTCCGAAGAATCTCTGAGCTGAAACGAGCACAAGAGATTGTTGCGTTTCTCAAGCCGTCTATTCAAGCATTTTCCACATTTCTTCGTTCGCTTCTTCAACAGCCCGATGTAAAGACTGGAAAGACATTGGGAGACTTCTTGCGGGAAGCTGCGGTGGTACAGCAGTTTTTCCCTGTGGTTTCAGAACGCATCGAACGACGGCTCGTCGCGTCCATGGAAAAAATCGCGGGACATCAGGATGCAAAGAGTTTTGAACATGCAACGTTAAATAGCATTGCGGACTATGCGTTGGTAGGAATGGGGGTGTTAGCGCCAGAACTTTTTGAGCTTCGAGGGGTTGGTCCAGAGCTTATAAAGGATACGACGCAGCATTTCGCAGAATTGGGTATTTCTCAAGAAGGAATGCTTCGACTTTTTGGGGAGCAACAGAAGACGGGATTGTTCTGGCATCGGTGGAAGACGACGTCGGTGGACCGGGGACCGTTAACGGATTTGGAAATACGGGCGTTTGTGACGGAGCTGCTGCGTAAGGACAGGGAGCGTCTCTTGGCGGCGTTTGATTACGGCGTGTTCTTTGAAGGATCAAAACAACTTTCTGCGGAGTGGAAGGCTGCACGAGGAGAGGCACGAGATGTGGAAAGCTATGCAATGCGGGTTCATGCGGGGGAGATGCTCCATGATGAAGATTTGAACAAGGTCATTGTCGCTCTTGCTTCTGGGCCGTGGTATGCGGAATTGGATCGGTTGCTCGGAAGAAGACGGTAAAACAAAAGTCCCTCGAGCCGTTTGACTCGGGGGACTTTTGAGAAAAGAGCTTATTTTGCAGCTGCCTTTTCCTCGAGCTTCCGCATGCGGATAGCCTTGGACTTTCGGTGAGTTGCAAAGGCTTTCTCGCGTTTAATGGCGAAAAGGGCGTTTTGGGACTTTCTCGAGAGGTGGTGTCGTGATGGCATAATGAAAGGTGGAATCGAATGATGGTGTAGAGTATGCCTTATGTTCGGGCTTGAGTCAACCGTAAAAGCGTCAATTATGAGAGAAATTAGCCAAATTATCCACAAAGCGTTTGTTCTCGTGTGTGAAAATAGGAGAGATGACGGGAG
>JAUGSS010000106.1:0-12520 GCA_044426515.1 Methylococcaceae bacterium
ATTTTCGGTAACGACATCCAAGGCGTTGTCGGCCACATAGGTGTCATCGCCGAGTCCGCCCAACAAGGCGTCAGCCCCCGTTCCACCGTTCAGTAAATCATTACCCAAATCACCGGTAAGGGTGTTGGCGGTATTGTTACCGATGAGTACGTTATCCAACGCATTGCCGGTACCGTTGATAGAGGAAGTGCCGGTGAGTGTGAGGTTCTCGACATTGTCCGCCAGCGTATAGGTCACGCTGGACTGAACTCCATCAGTGCCTTTATTCAGATTTTCAGTAACGACATCCAAGGTGTTATCGACCACATAAATGTCATCGCCGATTCCGCCCAGCAGGGTGTCGGCACCTATCTCACCGTCCAGCCAGTCATTGCCGACGTACCCGGTCAGAGTGCTGGCGGCATTATTGCCGGTGAGTACATTATCCAACGCATTGCCGATACCGTTAATAGCGGCTGTGCCGGTGAGTGTGAGGTTTTCGACATTGCCGGTCAGGGTATAGGTCACGCTGGACTGAACCTCATCGGTGCCTTCGTTTATATTTTCGGTAACGACATCTAAAGTGTTGTCGACCACATAGGTGTCATCGCCGAGTCCGCCCAGCATAGTGTCGACGCCTATACCACCGTCTAGCCAGTCATTGCCGATGTAACCGGTAAGGGTATTAGCTAAACCGTTACCGGTGCCATTAATCGCCGCTATCCCGATTAGGCTAAGATTTTCTACATTGGCCCCTAATGTGTAACTCACAGAGCTATTAACACTATCAATTTCAGTCGCCAAGGTTGAGGTTTCAATGACAACATCGCCGACGTTGTCGACAACGTAAGTATCATTGCCTAAACCCCCTTGGATCGTATCCGCACCGGTTAAGCCGTCAATGACGTCATTACCGGCCAAGCCGTCAAATTTGTCATTGGCTGAGGTGCCGGTCAAGGTGTCATTCCCGGTGGATTCAGTCGTACCGTTTTGGGCAATATTTATAGCCAGCGTTTTGCTGTCATTCAGTAAACCATCCGATACGCTAAGCGCAAAGTTAGCGCCGACATTAACCGTTAATGCTTCAATAGCGGCATCGTTTGCCACAAAGCTATAAGCTCCGGTAGCCTTAGTCACCGTTAACACCCCATAGGCGTTACTTTGACTGATTGTGCCATTGCCATTGTCTGTACCGCCAGTAATACCATAAGTTAAGGTATTGTCATCAATATCGCCGGCAACTAATGAGCTTGTCATCGTTGTAAAGCTGTCATCAAAAACACTGTCAGTGTAGTTAATGGCTGTTGGTATTGTGAGAACGGGGGCATCATTGACTGGGGTGACATTCAAGGTGATTGTGTTAGCTGAGACACTGTTTAAACTGCCGTCATTAACGGTAAAGTTAAAGTTGGCATAGCTCGCCGTACCGTTAGCATTGGCGTTGGTGATGGGCATGAAAGCCAAATTACCGATTGAAGCGGCGGCAATCACTTGGTTTAACGTGACCGCCGCACCGCTCAGCTTTAAGGATCCCGCAACCGGTAAGCTGGTAATTTTGACGCTGGTCATTGGACTGTTTTCAATATCCGCATAACCGAAGTCAGCCGACGCAAAACTGTAGCTGTTGTCTTCATCAAACGTGATAGTTTTGTTTGCGCCTGTTGGCGCATCGTTGACCGCCGTGACATTAAAGCTAAGCGTGTTGGAGCTTGCGTCAAAGGCGCCATATTGATCCTCGACCGAAAAGGTAAAATCGGCGTAATTGTCGCTATTGGCGTTGGTTGCAGGAGTAAACACCAGGTTACCGGAGGTAATGTTGGCTGCGGTAATCACCTGCGTGGCGACAACGTTGCCGCCCGCAAGCTTGATGTTCCCTGCAACGGGCAGACTGTCGATACGTACGGCACTCAAGTTGTCGCCAATATCCACATCATTAAAGCCGAAATTGGCGACACTCAAAATGTAAGCGGTATCCTCGTTGGTGGTGAGGATCTTGTCCGTACCGGTGGGAGCGGTGTTGAGCAGCGTGCTAATCCAATTAGCGCCCCGCACACTTCCATCGGCGAATTCGAATTGTTCGACAGCATAACTGCCGCCGCCAAGAATGTCGAAACTGATGCTGTTATTGGCGGAGATGGTAAGACTGGACTTCCCATTGGCTTGGCTGGCAATGATCTGCGCGGCGGTGATGCCAGTACCGAAGACAATGCGGTCAGTGCCGCCGCTGTCCACGATTTGGTCGGCACCTCCATTAAGGTTGAAGCGGTATTGGTCGTTATCCGCGCCACCGTTTAGCGCGTCATTGCCATCGGCACCGTCTAATGTGTCATTGCCTATCCCGCCAAGCAAGGTGTCGGCGCCCATTCCACCGTCCAGCCAGTCATTACCGGCATAAGCGGTAAGCGTGTTTGCTGCATTGTTGCCGGTGAGTAGGTTATCCAGCGTATTGCCGGTACCGTTGATAGCAGTGTCGGTGAGCGTGAGGTTTTCGACATTATTCGTTAGGGTATAGGTCACGCTGGACTGAACCTCATCGCTACCTTCGTCCGGATTTTCGGTGATCACATCCAAAATATTGTCGACCACATAAGTGTCATTGCCGATTCCGCCAAGCAAGGTATCGGCGCCCATTCCACCATCCAGCCAGTCATTGCCGGCATAGGCGGTAAGGGTGTTGGCGGTATTATTGCCGGTGAGTACGTTATCCAACGTATTGCCGGTACCGTTGATAGCGACGGTGCCGGTGAGAGTGAGGTTCTCGACATTGCTTCCAAGGACATGCGTGACCGAGGCTTCAACCGAGTCAATTCCCTCGTTGAGATTTTCGGTAATTACATCCATGGCATTATCGACAATATATAAATCGTCACCTGTGCCACCTTGCAAGATATCCGATCCATCTCTACCGTTCAGCACATCATTACCAGCCAGCCCTTGCAGAATATTGGCGATATTGTTCCCCGTCAGTCGATTGTCCAATGTATTGCCAGTTCCGGTCACGCTTCCTGCGCTCAATACCAGATTTTCGATGTTGACCCCCAAAGTGTAATTGATGTCAGTATAAATCGTATCGATGCCGCTATCGGTATCTTCCGTGACAATATCACCCGCATTGTCGATCAGGTAGGTATCATCGCCCACTCCGCCGCTCAGGTTGTCCGTGCCGTTCGCTCCGTTCAGCACGTTGTTACCGCTGTTGCCGACGAGGATATTGTTGCCTACGTTGCCGGTCGCATTGATGGAATCGGTTCCGATCAGGGTTAGGTTTTCGATGTCCGATGCCAAGGTGTAGGACACCCAAGCCAGTACGCTATCCGTCCCTTCATTGGTGTACTCGATGATCGTATCTGATCCGTTATCGATGATGTAGATGTCGTTGCCCGCATGGCCTAACAAGGTGTCGATACCGGCATTACCGTTGAGAGCATTATTACCTGAGTTTCCGGTAATGCGATTGTTGTAGGCATTACCTGTACCGATGGTGTTGTCCGTGCCGGTTAGCACCAAGTTTTCAACTTCGGTAGGCAACGTGTAGGTGATTCCTGAGTTGACTGAATCCACGCCGCCGCCAGTTAGTTCGATGACTTGGTCGCCCCAGTTTTCGACTAGATAAATGTCATCGCCGGTTCTGCCTTCCATCCGATCAGCGCCAGAGCTGCCGTCCAAGACGTTTCCACCTGCATTCCCTATAAGGGAGTCATCCCCATCTGTCACTGAACCATAAGGCGAGACCGTATCAGGAAGAAGGAAATGGCTACTGTTAATCGATGACGCGGCGACACCCAGTAACGTTATGTAAACAGCATCAGTTCCTCTACCTGCGCACACCTGAGTGATTGAAAAATCGCCCACTCGCCACTGAGAAAAACTCAGGTCGCCGTAACTTCGAAGATTTGTCAGTTCGCGCAGATCGATTCGTTCGTTTGCATCGTTGGGGTCAAAGTCACTAATAAAATTGCTTGCCGAGATGATGGTGCTGTCGCTACCAGCGACTGAGGTGATACCGGGAACTCCTTTACCTGACGGCGTTGCGATGAAGTAGTCCCCATTAGTTTTCCCCATGATACCGTAGTAGACACCAACCGTATTCCCGGAAATGGCGATTGCCCCGGTGTCACCGTCCAGATAAATTGTGTCAAAGCCAGTGCCACCCTCCATCAGGTCACGCCCCGATCCACCGATAATGATGTCATTACCGTCTTCACCTTTCAGAATGTCGTCCCCTGATCCTCCATCCAGATAGTCATCATCTGACTCACCGACTAGGCCATCAGCTCCACTGCCACCGAATAAAATATCGTTGCCTGAGCCGCCCCGCAGAATATCATCTCCCGCGCCACCTTCAAGCCAATCATTGCCTGCAATAAGCACGGAGTACTCTCCATAGAGATGATCATTGCCATTTCCGCCATCCAACAAATCATTTAAAGTGTCGGCGCCAGCCGTGTCATTTCCTTCCAAGCCATAATACACCAAATCTCCCGCCATTGTAGGCAGGGGTAAGCTAACATTGTCTTCAGTACTTCCTACTACTGTTTTGTTACCGAGGTATGTGAGATATGTTTCCAAGGTAACTTCGATAGGCAAGAATGTCACTTGCTGTTCAGTCAATTGAGCAGCATTGACGTTGTTTAATACGATACTTTGCCCGTCACCTAAGCTCAGCCGAAGATTGCTTCCTTCTTGCGTTTTGGTAATCTGCGCAAAGTCTTGAATATCGGAAAAACCCAGTAACAACAGCTTTTCACCCGTCTCAGAGGGTAGAAAATCAGTAACGGTATCTTGGGTATTGGCTTCTTTACGGAATACGAACACATCCTGACCAGTTCCCCCAGTTTCCGTGTCATTACCCTTTCCGCCATCCAAGAAATCAAAACCTTCCCCACCATTTAAGGTGTCGCTTCCTCGACCGCTCAGGAGTCGGTTAGAACCGGCATTGCCGGTTAGCGTATCGTTGCCGTCCCCAGTATAAGCCTGCTCGATTGTTGTGGTGATGCCTATGGTGAGCGTCTTGCTAGCAATGGTGCTCGTCGAGCCTGCGTTTAGATTGACAAGACTATTTCCAATAACAGCGGCAACGTTGATGGCATCGACACCTCCGTTGCTGTCGTTCAAAGTTGCGCGAGTTCCTGTACCGAGGGTGGCGAATTCGTTGGTATAAATATAGGTGTCGTGCCCGTCGTCAGGACGTCCATACAAAACCAGTGTTGCATTTTTCAGCGTCCCCGTTGCCCCGGCTGCTGCATCGGTGATTTGTACGGTCCAGGAACCGCCGCTTGCTTCACCCCAGTCGTGGGTCGATCCGAACTCGAAGCGGAGATTACCGGAACTGAGGTCGCCCAGATTGCTCGGGAGGCTTCCCGGTTCCTTCCCGGGGCGATCCATTAGAATACTTTCGGTTCCGGTAGGTGAGATCAGCTTAACGATGAGATCGCCCCAGCGACCGTGATCCAGATCGAGCGCAAGCTGTGCATGTTCGACCAGGCCGCCCGCTGCCATGGTAAATGTCGTTGTCAGCGTACCGCCATCCGGAATTGCCAAGTTCAGGTTAGTTTTGTCGAGACGGATGTTGCCCTCGTTGGCTAGCGCCCGTTGACTATTCCATGTCTCAGCCAGACGAACCGCAGCCAGCGCATCGACATCCCCGAAGCCGTAATCGTGGGAAACGTGCATACCTCCGCCATTCCAATAGTGCGCCTTGTTGTCGACCCAATCGCTGCCCGTGGGATCGACCTTACGTGCGGACAAGGCCAATATTTCCTGCACGTCTCTGTAGCCCAGTTTAGGATTGGCTTCCAACATCAAAGCAACTATTCCGGAAACCAGCGGTGCGGCGAATGACGTACCTTGAAGTGCTCCTTGATCGTTCCCGAAAACGGTTCCGTCGTCGCCTAGCAGGAGTCTCTGCGTGGAATTGATATTGGCGCCGGGTGCCGACACTAAAATAGATGCGCCGGGATTGCTAAATGGCTTGGCCTGAATTTGGAGTATACCCAAGTCGTCCTCGCCGTTAATCGCGCCTACGTTAATCGCTGTGCGCAGATTGCCGGTCAATTGGTAATTGGTATTCCAACCATCAGCGCGCTCGTTACCACCGGCAAAGACCATGATGGTGCCGAGGCCCCCCCGTCCATTAGTGATCGCATCCGTTACCACGTTCATAAACCGGGTCTGGGTTGTGTCGTTCAGGTAAAAATCCAGAGCAAAGAAATTCTTGGATTGCCAACTGTTGTTCACTACGTCGAACTGCGAATAGTCAGGAATATGGTCGGGATTGGCAAAATACTCCTCAGTGCCGAGACTATAGCCCGAGAGTTTTGCATCGTAGGCCACTCCGACGACGCCTTCACCATTGCGCGCCGCGACCATGACACCCGCAACCGCCGTAGCATGATTTGAAAAGTCGCTGGGTGGAATATCTGTCGAATTAGCCAGAAAAGACGTATCGACGTTCTGCGTCAAGTCCGAATGGCGATAGTCGAAGATTTCACGAGAAATGGCGAAGTCACCATCAGGTTCGTACATGCCGATACGAACGCCTTTACCGGAATAATCGCTCCAGACCGGAAGAATATTTAGATCATTGATATACCATTGATCGGTCAAAAGCGGATCGGTGGGTACATCCGGCGTTTTCAAAAAAACCGTCGCCTTGAGTTCTGCTTGAAGACCTGTACCGAGATCCGTAACATTTGCCCCTGGGTTGTTTTGACTGTCAGCGACTTTATACTTGAATCCCATAATGCCCTTGAAATCGGGATTGGGTGTGAACGCCACATCGCCGTTGGCATTGAGAGTAACTGTACCGCCGACAGCTTCCAGCACCGAGCTGATGTGTAGAGCATCGTCCTGATAGTCGATGTCGTTGCCCAGCAGTTGCTGCTTGCCGATGGTTACTGTCGAAGTACGGTTGATCACTGTAATGATGTCCTTCACCGGCATCGGGTTCGACAGATCAAGTGCCACCGTATTAACGTCAGCAAAACCGAGCTTCTCGACGCCAACCAAGAAATCGCTACCGTCGCGCCCGGATTTGGTATCGGTCACCCAGATGCCTTGTTCGCTCCGTTGGATGCGGTAATCGGCATAACTACCGGAGTACTGCGCCATGTCCAGACCGTCACCGCCATCAATCCGGTCATCACCTTGATTACCTTGCATCACATCATTACCTGCGTCGCCGCGAATTTCGTCGTCGTCCTGTCCACTTTCTATAACATCATTTCCCGCGCCACCGAATATTTGATCGCGTCCACGATGTCCCCGCAACAGATCATTGCCTGCGCCGCCATCAATAATATCGTCGCCGTTTTCGCCAGACAGCGCATCGTTGGCCGCACCGCCGATCAGTAAGTCATCGCCGTCACCGGCACGCACGAAGGTATTACTGCCTCCACCGCTGATAAAAATGTCGTCCCCGCGTCCGCCACGCACAACCTCGACTTCGGCTTGAGTCAAATTCAGTATGACACCTAGCTCGCCAACCACCTGCACGATGTCGATACCAGCACCGGTATGAATGTTCGCCTGTAAATCCGCTGCATCAATCAGCAGCACATCATTGCCTGCACCCGCGTTGAAGGTATCGGAGCCGCCGCCTCCCGCCAACCAGTTATTGCTGCTGTTACCCGTTAGGCTGTCATTGCCCTGGGCACCGTAAGCATTGTTAACGCCTTTTTGCGTAACATCAATCGTTTCTCCAGTACTGGAGTTGGAAACATAACTGCTCACATTACCCTGAGTAGTAATTTTGGTACCGGTTCCGCTGGCTACAAAACTATGGCCATTAGGATCGGCCAGAAAGTTGAGTGCCAGGGCCTCCTTCGTCGAGCCATTCTGGACAAAGCTGCCACTCGCGAGTACTTCATTACCGTCTTTTATCAGGCCGGACTGGATTTGGGCATTGAGATTGATTTGGCTAATGCCTAATGCCGCAAGGGTCTTAAGTTCGCCGCTATCGGTGAAACCATCGTGATTGGCATCTACCCATACCCGGATATTCGCCCAGTTGGCATCGGCAACGCTGAATTTGTTGTCGCCGTTACTGTCTTGGCTTTGGAGTGCGGCAAAGCCATCCCGATAGGGTTTACTACCGGCATTGCCGCCGGTGCCGGTTGTACCGTTGAAGTATTCGGAAAAGGTTTCGCTGATATTATCGATCTTGCCATTGCCGTTGAGGTCTTGAACCAGTATGCCATCGGCGGCGCTGACCCAACCGGTGAGCTCCTTGCTACCCCCGTCGTTGTCGATGTCGAACAACACCGGGTCGGAAGCAAAATCGGTAAGATGAACGCCGTCGCCGTTCAAATCCAGTACCAAGGGATCGACAAAGGTTGAGTTAATGGCACCGAAGGTCAGGTTATCTAGGCCAGAGCTGATGGTATTATTGAAGGATTGGAAGTTCGTAGTCGTCATGAAGGCATTGTTGAGCGTATTCCATAAGTTGTCTTCTGCGCTCAAATTAAAATTGCCGGGGCGGATGCCATCGGTGACGATATCGGACAAGGCGGTGTTCCAAAAACCGCTGCCGTTTAGGGTCGTGCTGAGCAAGCCGGCTGAGGAAACGCCGGTATCGAAGGCAAAGCCCAAGTTAACACTGTTGGCAAAGCTGCTTTCATCCACCGCTTTCTGGAAACCGGGCAGCAGTTCGGTATGGGTTTGGATGTTGAGGAGGGAGTTGTTGGTAGTGCCTGAGTAAGAAAAAAAAGTGTCTTTTAAATCATCAAGTAAATGATTCGATTCGCTGAGTACCTCAGCCCATACGCCACCAACATTGTTTATATTCCAAGTAGGCCATAAATCTCCCTCAAAGCCGTCAGTTAAGCCAGCCAGTTCAAGCGCTTTCCAGGTAAAGTCAATACAGCTGTTTTTGATGCCGTTGTAATAGGTGCTAAAGCCAGCAGAGCCAGGATTTTCCCCGAAGTTCATCATGGCATCGTATTGTGCTGGCGTGATCTCAATAGTTCGTGTGTAGGTGGGGGTAGTGTAGTGAGTGTTATCGTTATTATAAGTTTGGCCAGGCGCAAAAGGTTGTCCTTGATGATTTATATCAGGAGCAAATCCCCAACTGGAAATTTTTCCATTGCCATTGTCCAGTGAGTACCACATGTGTCCCACTGAAGATGTTCCACCTGTTGAAAGTGGTGTGCCACGGTCTGCGATGTTGATAGTTACGGTTAACATAGTTTGCTCCTTTATTTGCCCAGGTAGGCTCTAGCGATTTGGAAATTAATTTTGGTTCCTACTAATTCAGGAGCGTCTTTTAGGTTTTCGATACGGATTCTGTAGTGCCCAATATCCAGTGGAATATCTAAAATTGTTTTATTAAAACTGTCTCCACCCCATGAATAAAGCGGTTGTTCTGAACTTTCTTTTACAATCACCAAGCTTTCTCTTTGAGCTTCAAGCCGATAAATTTTTAAATTCAACAAAATGAATGCACCTGGATCGATAAGCTTTCCTGTCTTGTCGGTTCCGTCATCTCCAGTTAGCTTCCTGACTCGTGCGCGATCCGTCTGGTCATCTTCTTTGTACATAAAACGAAGGTCGAAAGAATAAATATTTTTCTCCGTTATCCGCAACTCTGTTTCAATTTTGCTGCCCGCTTTTTCGACAGCAAATGGAAATTCGATCGGTGGCTTGGGAATCTGTGAATTGCCGACACAGGCCGAAAGCTCAGGTAAGAAAGCCAATAAGGCAATCAATAATTGTTTGTTTTTCATGATGGGTTGATTCTCGTTGTTGGTCATGATTTTCTTGCCAGTTATATTGATATAAAGCTTTTCGTTGTTGAAAAACATCCGCAAAGTTTTTTGTCATCTAGCGGATATTGGGCTTCGTTTTCAAAAGTCATCCAGATATTTCACGTAGGTCTGGATTTGTACCCGCATAAACATCATAGGAATCTGTATTTTTTCCCTATTGGTAGGATGGGGATTCACTTTTAATCTCAACAACCACCAGCTAAAGCTGGTGGTTTGAAAATCAGCGGACTAAAACCGTAATGCGACCCCTAAAAACCAGACATTGATTTAAACAATCCAACCTTCAGCATTAATATTTTCGCCGTTACCAACTAATTGTATAAATGGGCTGTTATCAGTGTTTTCAATAGCTGAATAGGTAAGTGTTCCGAATACAGGAATGTCAAGATTGGAAGTGGAGAAAGCATCATCATTCGATATGGTCATAGTGTCGTCAGGAAGCCGTGTTAATGGCGTCTCGTCAGCAGCGACGCTATTTCCTGATTCCATAAAATTAAAATCAACGTCACCTCCAGATGCTGCTTCAATTTCATTGGAACTAAATTCTATAAAGTCTACAGTGTCAGTGTCTGCAATTGTAGCAGTGTCCTCTGTCAAGCTGTCGACGATGCTGTCTGTTAATAAATCAGTGTTGTTTTTAATCGATTCATCAAGAGTGCCGCTATCCATTCCAAATGGTTCAACTAAGTCTCCCACGATAGAATCATCAGCAACATCAGCCGAATCAGTTAACGGGACATCACTATCTCCATTGGACGTAAGCGTTCCAAGTATAGAAATATCAGAATTGGAAAAAACATCATCATTCGGTGCAGTCGTATTGTCATCAGAAAATAGTGTTGGTTGCGTCTCGTCAGTAGTGACACTGTTTCCTGATATTATAAAATTGGAATTTAGATTAATATCACGTCCAGCTATTACTTCAATTTTATTGGAACTGGGCATTACGAAGTTTACGATGATAGTGTTTATAGTTGTAGCGGTAAACCATATCAAGTTGTCGGCGATGCTGCTCGTTAAATGAGTGTTGATTGTTGGAAATCTATCCATTCTAAATGGATCATTCATTTCATTTAAGTTATTCAGGGTAACTAAGCCCTCCCTGATAATTAAGCCGCCCATGATAGGATCATCACTAACATTAACCACATCAGTTAATGGCTCATCAATTTGTATTTCATTATCTATGTCAGCAACAATGTCTGGAGCATCAACTACCTCAACGCTATTGTCTGTGTTTGTAGTAGCGTCAGCAGGGCTATTAACCTGATCTTCAACAGCGCTTGGCGTATTACTCATTTCATCAGTGATTACGGCGTCAATTAATGACTCATCAATTTGGATTTCATTACTTATGTTATCAACAACGTTGAATTCATCAGGTTTTACAGTGGGTTCGATTGTCGCATCGGTTGTATTGTCAATTACTTTACCGCTATTGTCTGCGTTTGTCGTACTGTCATCAGCGCTATTTACTGGGTCTTCAAGACTGTTTGCATCATTCTCGAGCAAAGTAAAATCAGCGGATATGAAGGGTGTGGAATCGCTTGCAGTATTCAGAAGGGGCGTTTCATTGTTGCTGTTAGTCACTAAATTGTTAATTTCATTAGTGTTGGTTTCGCCATTCAGCACGATACTACCATCATCTAAATTGCTGGTGTCGTTGCTGTCAATTTGGCTTTCAATACCCGTTATAGCTGCATTTAAGTTTCGCCACCAAGGATCGAGTGTTAATGCATCTACAATTGCATTAATGCTATTTATTGACGTTTGTAATTCGCTCACTTGGCTGTTAGTAATTACGGATTTGCCTGTTTTAGTTGTCTGTTGCGTCGTCATTGTGGTTTCTCTTTTAAGTTTTAGAAGGTCAAGTATTAATGGTTTTCAGTTTATCTTGCTCTAAAAAAGCCCCTATTGCTCACTTGGCTACCCGCCATTGTAGGTATTGGTGTTTGCAGTTTTTTGAGGTGTGAGTTTGCTAAAATATATCTAACTTATTAGATAAGTCGACTGGGCTGCGAGAGTACCTCGTTACAGGCTCAATGTCCACAGATTTGTGATGGTAATAAGAAACATAGGAGGACAAGTCTTGTGCATTTTGAAAAATAAAAAAACATTGCGCAAACGGCCAGAAAAAAAATTTAGGGTCAAATTTGGTAGATTTCTTCATTCCTGCATTCCTACACATTTCATCATTCGTAATTCTGCTCCTCAGTGTGTCATTGCCCTCGCAATCAGCACGACCTTAAGCAACGACGTCATTGTGACTCAAAAATTTGCCCATGTATTGCCAGCCAAAACCTGTACCTTGTAGGCCTATATTTACATATGTTCCTGAATTGTGCGTAGGTAACTGAGTTTAAACAATAATATTTATCAAAATTTTTCCTTTATGCTTAGTAAAAGACACGTCTTGATTAGTAATAATCTTCAGCTAAGCCGTTCTACCAGCCGGGATTGCCGGTATCCAGGTCACAGGAATGAAGAAGGGTGAGTTCTAAAAGAAAAATTATGGTCTTTCGTTGTGCATTTCTTCAAAATGCAAAACCTGCTCATGTACAAGAAAAGACCCGGCACGGCAGGCTAATAGGTGATCCTATTTGTTCTGAATGCTTCTGGCGCTGTCGATGCTGATTGCGGCTTTTCGTATGCGCCGGGTGCTGATGCGGCAACGGATCAAGGTCGACTTGATTCATGCCCATAAACTTACTTTTGAAGGCTTGGCCGGACGGTGGTTAGCCCGTTGGTTAGGTGTGCCGCTGATCGTGTCGGTGCGC
>JAUGSS010000034.1:0-1289 GCA_044426515.1 Methylococcaceae bacterium
GTGACAGGCGGTGCCGGCTTCATCGGCTCTTTCCTCTGCGAGTCACTTCTCAAAGCAGGGAATCGCGTCATCTGTATTGACGATTTCTCCACCGGTCACGTTCGTAATATCGAGGGGCTGTTGCGCAATCCCGATTTTCAATTCTTAAGACTCGATATCAACACTCCTTTTGACTTGGAAACATTCGCAGAGTTGGAAGCATTCAAAGTGAAGTTCATCGGCGTCCACGACATCTACCACCTCGCCATGCCCACCGTCGCAAAGGGATTCGAAAAATTCCGCATTGCAAGTGTGTTGACGAACAGCGTCGGCACACGAAACATGCTCGACATCGCCGTGAAATATAAAGCACGATTCCTCCTTGCATCGAGCGCCGTCATTTACGGAAATCGTCCAGCAGACAAGAGGCTTTTCTCAGAATCCGACAAGGGAATCGTGGACCAACTTTCTCCTCGCGCTCCATACAACGAAGGAAAACGCTTTGCAGAAACCATGGTGACAACCTATGCCAGCGTTCATAACCTCGATGTAAAAATTGCTCGCATCTTCCGCACCTACGGCCCTCGCATGCCACTCTTTCAGGGTCATCAAATTTCCGATTTCGTCCTTTCTGCACTCGATAACAAGCCGTTAGCAATCGCCGGCGATGCCACCGCAACCACCGCACTCATCTACGTTTCCGACGTCGTCGACGCCTTGCTTCGCATCATGCGCGCCGAGCCAAATATTGGCCCAGTGAACGTCGGAAGCGACACGGAAATTCTCATGAAGGATGTTGCTGGAGACATTATCAAGCTTGCAGAAAGCGCATCAGAGATTGTCTACGAAGCTGCTCCAGAATTTCTCACCCAAATGGTTATTCCCGATCTTACCAAAGCACGCAATCAATTAAGTTGGATTCCTTTAGTGCGTTTGGACGACGGTTTAGCGAAGACCATCGACTACGTTCGCGCAAACAAATTGCTTTTGACGAATGCGGAATAGTCTGTCACTATTGACGAATATGATTGTCGTCGCCATCGTTCCCGCTTATAATGAGGCTCCCCGAATTGAAAAAGCAATTCTTGACGCAGTACCATACGTCAATCACGTCGTGGTCATCGATGATTGCTCAACAGATGACACAAATGCCATTGCAAAAAATGCCGGAGCAATCGTCCTTCACCACATCATCAATCGTGGTCAAGGCGCATCTCTTCAAACTGGAATGGATTACGCATTGAAAACATTGCACGCCGACGTCATCGTTCATTTTGATGCCGACGGACAAATGCGCGGCGACGAAATCC
>JAUGSS010000135.1:0-74158 GCA_044426515.1 Methylococcaceae bacterium
TACCGCGTTTGGTCAAGGGCCGGAAACCCTCACGGCGGTCTCCACGGACACGGCGGGCAACACCAGCACCGGCACGAGGGACATCAGCGTGGACACCTTGGCGCCAACGGCTCCGACTATCAACATCGTCGCCACGAATGATATCATCAACGCTGCCGAGCAAACCGCTACGGTAACAGTGACCGGCACCAACGAAACGGGCGCGACAACTACCCTAAACGGCAATGCTGTTACGCAAAACACTGCGACCACTTGGAGCTATGTATTGAGCGCGGCAGCAATTACTGCGTTTGGTCAAGGTGACGAAACCCTCACGGCGGTTTCTACGGACACGGCGGGTAATAGTGCTAACGCGACTAGGTTTATCACAGTGGATACCATCGCGCCGGGCGCGCCGAGCATCACCAGCGTCACCGACGATCAAGGCAGCATCACCGGCACGGTGGCGGATAACGGCCGTACCGACGATACCCAGCCGGTAGTTAGGGTTTCCTTGAGCGGCGCCAGTGCCGTTTTCGGCGACACTGTGCAGTTGTACAACAGTGGCTCGGCGCTGGGTAGCGCGACCACTCTAAGCGGTACGGATATCATTAATGGCTATGTGGACATCACGACCTCCGCACTGAGTAACGGCAGCACCTATGTCTTGACCGCCAAGGTCATTGACGTTGCCGGCAACACCGGCACCGCATCCGCCAGCCATACCATCACTATAGACACCACCGCGCCGGGTGCGCCGAGCATCACCAGCGTTACCGACGATCAAGGCACGATTACCGGCACGGTGGCGGATAACGGCCGCACCGACGATACCCAGCCGGTGGTACGGGTCTCCCTGAGCGGAACCAACGCCGTTTCCGGCGACACTGTGCAGCTATACAATAGCGGCTCGGCGTTGGGCAGCGCCACGACCTTAACCGCTACGAATATCACCAATACTTATGTAGACATCACAACTACCGCGCTGAGCAACGGCAGCACCTATGTCTTGACCGCCAAGGCCATTGACGCCGTCGGCAACACCGGCACGGCGTCCGCCAGCCATACCATCACTATAGACACCACTGCGCCGGGCGCGCCGAGCATCACCAGCGTTACCGACGATCAAGGCACGATTACCGGCACGGTGGCGGATAACGGCCGTACCGACGATACCCAGCCGGTAGTGCGGGTCTCCCTGAGCGGAACCAACGCCGCTTCCGGCGACACTGTGCAGTTGTATAACAGTGGTTCGGCGCTGGGCAGCGCCACGGCCTTAACCGCTACCAATATCACCAATACCTATGTAGATATTACAACTACCGTGCTGAGCAACGGCAGCACCTATGTCTTGACTGCCAAGGTTATTGATGCCGCCGGCAATACCGGCGCGGCATCTTCCAGCCACACGATTACCGTGGATACTGCCGCGCCGACCTTGTCTCCTGTCACTATTGCGTCGAATAACGCTAACCCTGCTGTAGCTGTTGTCGGCGATATAGTCACACTGATTTTCACCGCGAACGAGTCGATACAGGCGACAGCCAGCGTAACTATAGCCGGGCATACCGTAACTCCGACCCCGGCCGGCCCAAGTGCAGGGCCTTATACCGCAACCTACACGATGACTGCGGCTGATACCTCAGGCGTAGTTCCTTTTACCATCAATTTTACTGATCTGGTCGGCAATGCGGGTACGCAGGTCAGTACTACTACCAATAGCTCCAGTGTAACTTTTGTCAACTCTCTGAATTGCACGAGTGCCGGCAACGGCAATTGGAGCTCCATAACCTGGAGTAATTGTCGAGGCGGTGTCCCTCTTGCCGGCGATAATGCCACCATCGCTACTAACGTGACCTTGAATATCAACACACCGACGCTGAACTCTCTTACCATTGATTCCGCCGGTATTCTGACCAATACCGGCAGCAATACCATCACTCTTAGCGGCGCAATGAGTAATGCCGGCACTTATTCCGGCGGTAGCGGCACCATTACGGTGGGGGGTAGCTTTACCAATACAGGCAGCTATTCTGCGGGCAGTGCTACTACTACGCTGTCGGGCAATTTCAGTAACAGCGGCACGTTCACTGCAGGTACCGGCACTTGGCTGTTTTCGGGCAGTTCGGCGCAGACGCTCACCGGCATCACCAGCTTCAATAATCTGACGGTGAACAACGCCAACGGAGTGGCCCTGAATGCTAATGTGAGTGTAAGTACTTCGCTGACCCTAACCAACGGACATATCTCGACCGGCAGTAATATTCTTATTCTGTCGGCTAATTGCACCGCCCCTAGCTGGTCGCGCGGTAGTGGTTTTGTTGCAGGTAACCTGCGGCTGACCTTTCCCTCGGGCACGATCACCTGTACCTACCCTGTCGGCAGCGATTCCAACTACGCACCGATTAGCCTAACGATGGTCTCCGCCGGTGGTACCCTGACCGGCAGCACCACGGGTTATGAACATCCGATGATCGCTTTTTCGACCATTGATCCGACGCTGGATGCTAATCGTTATTGGACGCTCGGCGCTACGGGCGACACGATCACCGCCACCAGCTACAGCGTAACCGTTAATTTCCAATCCGGCGATTTGGATATTAACGCCGTTCCGGCCAGTTTCATTGTCGGAAAATATGCGAGCGGAGTGTGGACTATGCCGACCTCCACGTCCGGAACCAGTTCGTCAACAGCTTCCAGCATCAGCGGACCGATTACTATCCCGACTGATTTTACCGTCGGTCAGATTCCGGTGCCTTGTACGGTGCCGTCCGGCCTGCCCTCGAACATGACTTGCGTATGTGATAACTTCGGTCGCAGCAACCTGAATCCTTCGACCATTTACGGAGCCGATTGGTTCGTGGCGAACCAGAACAATAATACGACTTACCCCTGTTCTACTTTTTCCAATCCGATCATCGCCAATTCCGGCTTCCTGCGGTTGACCAACAACTGTAACGGACGCGCTACCGTCGCCAATGTGCCTAGTACTTTCCCGGCAGCCGGTAATCTGATCGTAGTTGAGTTCAAACATTATGCCTACAATGGTACTGGGGCTGATGGTATCGCCCTGAC
This sequence comes from Methylococcaceae bacterium, assembly GCA_044426515.1. Classification (GTDB taxonomy): domain Bacteria; phylum Pseudomonadota; class Gammaproteobacteria; order Methylococcales; family Methylomonadaceae; genus Methylobacter_A. Next base: position 3,055 of record JAUGSS010000135.1, read on the forward strand.
GCTCTCTGATTCTACGATGGCGCCGACGCCGGGTGCTTTCGGCGGTTCGCTGGGTTATGCGCAGAAAATAGGTTCTGACTGCGCTACGCCGGGCGGCTGCCCCGGTTTCAATGGCGGCTGGGTCGGCATAGCTATCGACGAGTACGGCAATTTCTCGGCTAATACTGAAGGCCGCACCGGGGTCACCACACCGCCACCTACAGCCCCCGGACTTACCATCGATTCCGTGTCGGTGCGCGGGTCTGGCTCGGGGCTGATTGGTTATCCCTATCTTGGCGGCAGTGCAACGCTATCTCCGGGTATTGATAACGCCAGCTCGACGACGGCGGCTTACGGACATCTCTACAAAATTACGGTAGACGCCCGCAACTATACTTGGAACGGCAGTTCCGGTACCAAGTCAACGACTGTCGCCGTCGATCGCGATACTACCGGAGTCGGCACCAGCTATTCTCCGGTGGTGTCGTCCTTTGATGCCTTCACTGTCAATCCTTCCCAAGCTGCGGTTCCGACCAACTGGAAGTTATCCTTTACCGGTTCCACTGGAGGCTCCAACAATATCCACGAAATTTCCGGGCTCAAGATCTGCGCCCAGACGATCACACCGCCTGCCGGCTACCGTATCCAGGTTGATAACCTGTCGCCGAGTATCTGTACGAGCGCCGATAACGGGAAGCCTATCGTCACGGTGACCGCACTCGATAGCTCCGGCAATACAGTAACCGGCTACACTAATCCGGTCACGCTGACTGCACGAATTGGTTCGTCCATCGGTAGTGTGTCGACCACTGCAGCCTGGACATCGCTGGCCGGCAACCAGGGAGGGTTCAGTGGAAACACTTATACTTTTAACGCCAATGACCAGGGGGTAGCGAGATTCCAGCTGACGGACAGCACTACCGAGAATATTTATATTGTTGTCAGCGAATCCGTTTCGGGCTCTACGTTGGCGTCGTCATTGATTACCCCGGTACAGTTTTCAGGAGGCGCTTTCAGTGTATCGGAGAACGACAGTCTTGCGGGCGTTGTCGCCGGGCGCCCGCACCTGATGCGGATTACACGCACCAATGGCTGCGGCACCGACACGACTTATTCAGGAAGCAAGGCGCTGGATAGCTGGTATACACCGACCACCTTCGACCATCCGGCCGGTGCTTTCGCGCCGCAAATTTGCGCTACCAACGCCGGCGGTACTTGTCTGCCGGAAACCGGCGGTTCCTGTCAGGTACAATCGATTGCACCGCCGGCAGTGTCCTCAGGCAGCAATAATCTGACTATCAACTTTACCAGCGGTATTGCCGATTTTTGTCTGGTAACCAGCGACGTCGGTAAATATTCGGTCAGTGTGCGCGATGATTCGAATGTATCATCGCCTATTACGGGGTCAGGTTCGACCTTGACGGCGCGGCCCTTCGTAGTGGTCGTCTCAGACGTCAAGCAGGGAACACTTTACAATTCGGCTAACAACACCTCGGGTGGCAGCGTTTTTGCCAAAGCCGGCACCAGCTTTCAGGCCGCAGCTGGGGGCTATCTGTGGAATAACAGCGGCATTGTCAGTGGTATTGTCGGTAATGGCGATAGCAATGGCGACGGACTGCCGGATTTGTCAGGGGTCAATTATGCAACGATGACTTTAGGCGGGCTGGCTTCCCATTATGCCGATACCGTCACGCTGGCGGCGAATACTTCGGCGGCGGCAAATTTTGCCCCGATTGCCCCGCCAGCCACTCAGGGTTCGTTGAATGGCAGTAGCGTTGTTGTGACGGCAGGCAGCGCCACAACCTCGGCGCTCAGCTACAGCGAGGTTGGCAGTTTCACATTGAAGGCGACGCCGTCGGTTAATTACCTAAACTCTTCGGTTGACCTGATTAATCGTATTGCTATTTTTGCCGATTCCGCGAGCCAGACTTCCTGGGTGGGACGCTTCATCCCCGATCATTTTACTCTAACCCAAGGAGCTGTAACCCCCGCTTGTGATACGTTTAGTTATTTTGGCCAGGATGGCTTTAGTACTGCTTTTACGCTGACAGCGAAAAACTCAAGCGATGCGATCACGCAAAATTACCAAGGCGACTATGCAAAATTGACTTTAACAACATGGGCTAACTTTGGCTTTACGGTTACGAGTCCACCCGTAGGCTCGGTGCTTAGCGCAGGTACCCCAGGCATCCCCCCGCCAACGGGTAGCTGGGCTAATGGCGCAGCTACGGTTACAGCCAGACACCAACTAAGCCGGCCCGCTGCATTGACAGGCGAAACTAATGTTGTTGTGCAGGCTGCGCCTGTTGATTCGGACGGTGTCACCATGACGGCGACCGATATAATAGCTGCTCCAGGTACGCCACTGCGTTACGGACGCTTGGCTTTACAAAATGCTTACGGTTCCGAATTGCTGGATTTGCCTATGCCGTTGACGGCCGAATATTGGAATGGCAGTAGCTGGGTCAGCAATGCGGCAGACAGCTGTACTGCTCTGGTCGCTCCTACGGTCGGAAACGGCGGTCTGGCGCTTAATCTCGCCAACGCCGGGACGACGGCTGCGGCTACATGGAACAGTCCGCTGGTATCCGGCGATGGCGGTCTGAGCCTGGGCGCTCCCGGAGCTACACATACCGGTTACGTCGATGTCACCGTCGCTTCGCCTGCTTGGTTGGATTTCAATTGGAGAGGTGCCGGCGATACCGATCCCTCGGCCCGCGCCACCTTTGGCATTTACACAGGCAACAACAATTTTATTTATATCCGTGAACTTTATTAACGTAAGTTGTGGGTTTTAAAAATCGCCCAACCCGATTAGCTGAGCGGTTTTATTAAGTCTAAAAAAAACGGTTGAGCGAGGTGTTTGATATGAGTGGTTATAAATATTTGATAACCGGCTCAATAAGACCATCACGGAATAAATTCCTCCAGTCGTGTACCCGTACGTAGGCCGTCAATGTTTTGAAAATGCGCGTCGAGTGTCAATAGCGCGGCACCGTGTTCCAGGCTACTGGCGGCAATCCACAGATCGTTGGTGGGGATGGGTTGGCCTTTGCGGCGCAAAGCTGCATAAACCAGTGCATACAGATCGGCTGTGGCCGCAGTACTGGGAACCACCTTCACGCGCGACACGTTGAGAAACTGCGCCAACTCATTGCGGTTGGTGCTCTCCCTCTGACCAGCGGCGAATCCACCCAGTAACTCGCCCAGCACTGTGGCGCACACAATAATGCAGGGTGCGTGTTGTAATACGCCGACTATTGAGGCATCACCGTGTTTGAAAGCGGTGTAAGCGTTGGTGTCCAGCGCTATGGGGCGCATGATTTAATGCCAGAGCGTCGCATCAACCTCAGCAAACGCAGCCGTGTCGCGCTCAAAGGCTTGCGCCTCTTTATCGCTCCAAGTGCCCGCCAAAGCATCGAGATCATCAAATTTTTTCAAGACAGTGTGTGGTGTTGCCGCACCAGTGCCTTGCAACAGGCGCAGTACCAGACTGTTAAGGCTGCTGCCTTCTTGCTTGGCCTGACTTTTAAGCCGGGCCAATACCTGATCGTCTAAGCCACGAATACTCATACTTGCCATGATTTTACCTTTGAGTTTAATTTAAATGCACACAGAGTAGCATTCCGGGTTGAAGAATAAAATAGGTTATAACCTTGCTGTTCATTTACCAGGAGTTCGGCACCTTGCCTTGTCTTAAATTGGCAGCTTGCTTTGGAACCGGCAAAAACAGTTTACAATATCCCCGTGTATCCATTCCCAGCTGTACTCTACGTAATCTATGAAGACCATTAGTTTCCCTGTCGTTCCATCAATATTTCATCCCCTGCTGTTGTTATCGCTGATTATCATTTTGGGCTCAACCGGAGCCTGGGCGAAAAGCGCGGCGCCGGATGCCGGGCAAAAAAGCGCAATATTCGAAATCAATGAAGACACGCTAAAAGCCAAAATCGAGGCTGTCAATACCCGAGGCGGGATTGATGAAGCGACAAAATCCAAGTTGCTGTCCATTTATCAGGCGGCGGAAGATAATTTGGCTAATATCGAAAAATTTAAAGCGCAGGCTGCCGATTTTAAGGCGGCTATCAAGCAAGCGCCGGAGCAAACAAGAAAACTGCAAAAGGAACTTGAACAGGCTCAGGCTAAAGTAGCCAAGCAAAAACCGGAGGATTTTAGCCGCATACCGGTCGAGGAACTTGAGCAACGGCTTATTCTTGAGAAAGGCAAAATCAGTAATCTGGATGAGCAGATCAAGAAGCTTGAAAATGAGCTGACTGTGCAAAATAGCCGCCCGCAGCTGATTCGCGAAGAAATGGTGGCGGCGCGGCAAGATCTTGAAACGGCACAGAAAAAACTGGAAATTCCGGCTGCTAAAGCGGATGCGAAATTAGAGCTTGAAGCCAGGCTGACGCAGTTAAAAACGCTGATCGATTCGCGCACTACCGAGCTGAAAATGCTTGAGGTTGAAGCCATCAGCAACCCGGCCAGGGTCGAGTTGCTGAAGACCCAATTTCAGTTGCTGGACTTGCAAAAGGCGGCGTTAAGCCCGGTGGTTGCGGCAATAGAAGCGCTTACTTTCGAACTGCGCCAGCAGGAAGCAAAACAAATGCAGGATGCGCTCAGCCAGGCGGAAAAAGCGGTTTCCGGCAAGCATGTTCTGATCCAGCAAAGTACGCGGGAAAATATTCAATACAGCCGTGACTTGCAGGACATTACCGGCAAAATTGAACAATACGCCGAACAAAAAGCCAAGGTCGACGCCCAAGCCGGTGAAGTTGAAGCCGACTTTAAAAGCGCTGAAAAGAAAATCACTTTGGCGGGTTTAAGTCCGGCGTTGGGTAAGATCCTGCGCGAGCAGCGGCGTAATTTATTGATCCAGGATGAGTTTGAGGAGCAGTCCCAGGTTATTCAGAACGAAACCGCTGTGACCAGTCTTGCCCAATTCAAGGTTGAAGACAAATTGAAACGGTTGGCGGATGTCGATTCCGAGCTGAAAGCGATGATGAAACAGCAAGTCGATCAAACCTTGCCTGTCGATCAGCGCATGATGATACAGGCTGAGTTACGGGTGCTGCTGAATAATCAGAAAGAGTTACTCAACAAATTACTCGCGTCTTACACAACATATCTGCGTACTTTGGGCGATTTCGATTTTGCCAGGCAACAGATGAGCACTCAGGCCGGTAAGTTTGCGGTCTATTTGGACGAACGCTTGTTGTGGGTGCCGAGTTCCGAGCCGGTTAATTTAAGCTATATAGGCGATTTATACCGGTCAACGCAATGGCTGTTGTCGCCGTTTAACTGGGTGGACGTTACTAAAGATGCGCTTAAGTTGGCCTACCATCGATTATTTATGGTTTTTGTTGCGCTGCTGTGTTTTGTCGGTCTGCAGTTAAGCAAAAACTGGGCAAAGTTACAGTTAACGATTATCTCCGAAAAAACGGACAGTTTTTATGACACCTTAAAAGCTTTGCTCTACAACTTAATTCTGGTTTTAGCGTTACCTTTATTGCTCAATTACTTAGGCTGGTTTTTGAGCAGCCGTATTCAGGTTGCCGATTTCACTAGAGCCATTGGCGAGGGCTTGCAGGGCGTTGCATTACCGTTATTTTTCCTGCAATTTTTTTATCGCTTGTTTGCCGTTGACGGTCTGGCGCGGAAACATTTTCAATGGCAAAAAACGATAGTCAGCCTTTTGCATGCGCAGATTGCCTGGATACGTTTTATTGTGCTGCCGGGGGTGTTTATTATCAACAGTACCGGTGCATCGAAATTTTCGGCTCACAGCGATAGCATCGGCCGACTGGCATTGATTATTATCATGATCGCAATGGCTGTGTTTGCGGGCCGGGTGTTAAAGCCTGCCGGCGGGGTATTGCAGGGCTATATTCATAAAAATCCGGACGGCTGGATCGCTAAGTTGCGTTACGGCTGGTATTCGGCAGCTATTTGCATTCCGTTGGTTATTATCGGTTTTGCGGTCACCGGCTATTATTTGAGCGCCTTGGAGTTACAGCAAAAACTCATTATCAGCCTGCGGCTGATTTTTTTGACTATTATCATTCATGCGCTGGTATTTCGCTGGTTAACGCTGGTTAACCGGCAGTTGGCTATCGTCAATGCCAGACAAAAACGCAAAGCGGCGGCTGCGCTTAGCGAAAAGCATCCGGCAGGCTCCGAAGATCCGGTATTGCCGGTTGACGAACAACAAATCGATATCCCTAAAATAAACGCTCAAACCATAAAGTTGCTGAATGTTTTTATCGGTTTTACCTTGGTCATCGGTTTTTGGATGACTTGGAAGAATATCCTGCCGGCTTTTTCCTTTTTGGATCGTATTGTGCTCTGGCAACACCTGGTTAATGTCGATAATCAGGAAAGTTATCAGCCGATCACCCTGACCAATTTGTTGCTGGCCGGGCTCTATGTTTTTATTGCGGTGGTCTCGATACGGAATTTTTCCGGGGTGATGGAGTTGTTGGTGTTCAGGCGTTTGTCGATAGAGGCAGGGGGCCGTTATGCGGTTAATCAGCTGGCTAAATATGTTTTATTTTCGATAGGCTTTATCAGTATGGCCAATGAGCTGGGCGGCAGCTGGTCGCAGGTGCAGTGGCTGGTTGCAGCGCTCAGCGTCGGCTTGGGTTTCGGCTTGCAGGAAATCTTCGCCAATATGGTTTCGGGCATTATTCTGCTGTTTGAACGGCCGATACGGATCGGCGATACCGTCACTATAGGCAATGTCACCGGCAAAGTCAGCCGTATTCATATGCGCGCCACTACACTGATAGATATGGATCAAAAAGACCTGATTGTGCCGAATAAAAATTTTATCACCAGTCAGCTTACCAATTGGACTTTAAGCGATCCGATAACCCGTTTAGTGATTCCTGTGGGCATCGCTTACGGTTCTGATGTCGAGCTGGCGCATAAAATTATGCTTGATACGGTAAGCTCAACGCCAATGGTGCTTGCGGACCCGCAACCGAGCGTATTGCTGGTCGGTTTTGGCGACAGTTCGTTGAATTTTTCGATCTGCATTTTTATCAGTGAACTGTTAAATCGGCTACAGGTTACGCATGATGTACATATTCGGCTGGAAAAAGCCCTGCGTGAGCATAAAATTGAAATTCCGTTTCCGCAAAGAGACATTCGCGTGCGTTCTGTTGCGCATGAACACGATGAGGCAAACCATGTTACGCCGAAAGTTGCCGATAGGTAATTAAGTAGCCGCTCAAAAGTCTTTTAACACTTTTTATTTCGTGTCTTTCGTGGGCAAACTGCGGTTTTTAGAATCAAGCATTTGTGGGGTCTCCGGGTTGCCATCTGGTATGGCGGATGGGCTAAGCTGCGTATCGAAGATGAGAAACCCAACTTCGCTGCCATTAAGTTAAGCGTTGTAGGAGCGGGCCATGCCCGCGATGATGGCGCGACAACTTAGCAAGCGCGGCCCAAATATCGCGGGCATGGCCCGCTCCTACAGCATCATTGTGCTTAACTTAACGGCCGTGAGCCCAACTTGGGAGCGAGCGGAATATTGCTTATGGTGCTATGATTCGGCTGTAGGATTTGTTTTAACTATTTATCTCACAAAGAAAAACCTATGAACTTGAATCGGGAAAAAATCAAGGGTTGTAACGTCCTTTTTATTCAGGAAGAAAGGATAGATGCGCATAATTCAGGCGAATTAAAGGAAGCTATTTTGCATCTGATAGAGCAGGGCGAAGTCAATATTATCGTTCAACTGGCACGGGTGCGTTTTATTGACAGCTCCGGTTTGGGCGCTTTACTGTCAGGCCATAAAAATGCAGCGGCCAGATCGGGCAAGCTGGCTATAACCAACATGCAGCCGCAGGTGTTATCGATGTTTGAGTTAACCCGCTTAAATAGGGTTTTTGATATTTATACGGATTTAAATGAGGCTTTCGACCGCTAAACGTAGGGGTTTTATATGTGCAGTTCAGTTATTCAAGTAGAGGTAATTATTCCGACGCAAACCAAATATTTGGATTTGATCGGAAGTATTGGTGAGCATATTGCGAAGGAATTGGACGAATTTTCCGGTGATCGGGAAGCCTTGGCTTACCATTTAAATCTGGTGTTAACGGAAGCGACCGTCAATGCCATCAAACACTCCGGCCATAAGGATACTAAAGATACCGTCAGGATAACTATCCATATTCAGGAAAATGAACTGAATATTAAAGTGTATGATTACGGACAGGGCTTTGATTTGGAAACTGTGCCGCTGCCGGATTTTGATCAACCCAAAGAAGGCGGTATGGGTATATTTTTTATCCGTACCTTAATGGATTCGGTTACCTACACCCGGCAGGGCGATTGCAATGTGTTGGAAATCATAAAATACCTGAGCTGACTGTAATGGTTCACGGATGATTCAAATCGGTGTTATCAATGTGCTATTGTTCTAACTGTTGAATAGTTACAGGGGATAAGCAATTGAACAGACCTACCAAAACCTGGGCGATGGCCTTGCAGCATATTGCTGAAAGAGCTTTGGGCAAAAAAACCGGGCACCCATTGTGGCAAAAATACCATGCTGCGTTTTCAACCGAATATCGTGCGCTGGTTTCTCCGCGGTATGCGCTAAAAGATATACTGCATCTTGAGCAAGTTCCGAGCTCAAACAAGCAACGCATCAGCCTGCTTAATCCTTGTGGACAAGTTGACCATTACCGACTGCATTTTTATAGTCGGCAACAGCGTTATTTGGATGAATATATTCCGGTTTTGGAGAATATTAATTTAAGGGTGATGGACCAAGTGCAATTTTCGGTTACAGTCAATGGCGTTACCCTGTTTATTAAAAGCTTCGCTGTTAAGGCGGCAAAAAGCCAATGCGCTTCATTCGCCAAGTTAAGATGCCGTATGCTGGAAACCATTCAAGTGATGATGGATGGGGGCGTTGAGAGCGACTCGCTGAACAAGTTATGCGTCATGAATGGGATGGCTTGGCAGGAAATCGATGTGCTCAGGGCTTACCGGAATTATTACCTGCAACTGGGGCATCATACTACCCGAGCCAGTATTCATCACGCCTTGCTTAATAATCCGCAAGTCGCGCTGTGCTTGTTTAATAAATTTGAAGCGCGCTTTAGACCGAATCCTGATTGGGATGATCCTGTCATCAGGGAAGAGCGGGTCTTATTTTCGTTACGTTTGCAATTGATGGAGAGCATCGCCTCGGTTTCCGATATTAATGACGACCGGATTTTGCGCACCTTATTTAACCTGATTAATTCGACGATGCGCTGTAATTTTCATCTGCGTCGCGACTTGGCGGACTATTTTATCGCTTTCAAAGTTAACAGTCTGGGTATTATCGATATGCCGGCGCCCAAACCGCAAAACGAGATTTATGTCCATGCAGTCGATATGGAAGGTATACATTTACGGAGTGGCAGGATTTCCCGTGGCGGTATTCGCTGGTCGAATCGTCCCGATGATTTCAGAACCGAAATTCTGGGCTTGATGCAAACTCAGATCAGCAAAAACGCCCTGATTATCCCGACAGGAGCCAAAGGCGGGTTTGTCGTTAAAAAAAGCACTTCTAAGCTATTGCCCCCAAGTTCCAGTTTGGGAACGAGAGACGCCGGTAAAAAAGCCTACCTTACCTTGATACGCGGCTTGCTTGATTTAACCGATAATTACATCGACGACAAGGTAGTTAAACCTCAAGGCATCGTCTGCTACGATGATCCCGATCCCTATCTGGTCGTCGCCGCCGATAAAGGTACGGCGCAGTTTTCAGATATTGCCAATGCGGTTTCGGCGGAATACCGGTTCTGGCTGGGGGATGCCTTTGCCAGCGGCGGTTCCCGCGGTTATGATCATAAAGCGCTGGGCATTACGGCTCGCGGCGCGTGGGAATGCATAAAACGCCATTTCCTCGAGTTAGGCAAAGATATTCAAAACGAAGCTTTTACCGTAATCGGCATCGGCAGTATGGACGGCGATGTGTTCGGCAATGGCATGTTGTTGTCGCCGCGTATTCGGCTATTAGCGGCTTTTAGCGGCCAGCATGTTTTTATCGATCCTAATCCATCCGATAGCGATGCTGCATTTAATGAACGCAAGCGTTTGTTCGAGTTGCCGGGCTCCAGTTGGGATGATTATGACCGGACGCTTATTTCAGAGGGCGGCGGAGTTTATCCAAGATCGGCCAAAGATATTCCGGTTTCCGCCGAGCTGAAACAATGGTTAGGTTTACGTTACAAATCGCTGGATGGCGAATCCCTGATCCGTTATTTACTGACGGCTCCGGTGGAATTATTGTGGCTGGGCGGTATCGGTATTTACGTAAAAGCCGCAACGGAAAAGCACGAAGACGTCGGCGACAGAGCTAATGATAATGTACGGGTCGATGCGGTAAACCTGCGCGCCACTGTGGTTGGCGAAGGCGCTAATCTGGGTTTTACCCAAAAAGCGCGCATTGAGTATAGCTTGGGGGGAGGGCGCATTAATACCGATGCGGTTGATAACTCGGCGGGCGTTGATACCTCGGATCATGAGGTGAATTTAAAAATCTTTCTGGTCGGTCTGCAAAAGAAAAACCTGATCGTAGATTATCAGCCGTTATTTATCAGCATGACTCAAGAGGTTTGCCGCTTGGTGCTGGCCGATAATATCGCCCAAAGCCTTTGTTTATCCTTGGAACAGCTGCGTTGCACGGAAAATTCAGCGGTTTTTTTGCAACTGGCGGAACGATTGGAAACCACCGGTTTTTTCGATAGAGTCGTTGAATGCTTTCCGCAAGCCAAAGAAGTCATGTCTCGGCCCGGACAAGTTATAACCCGGCCTGAGCTTGCGGTATTAATGGCCGCAAGCAAAATGTACCTGACCCAGCTGATACAGGATCAATCCGCCTTGTTGCGGGAAGAGTGTTGCAGCTGTTATTTGCAGGCCTATTTTCCTGTGCAGCTAAGCAAGCAATACGCCAATTATCTGTCCGGTCATCCGTTGGCCCATGAGATTAAAGCTACCTTGATCAGCAACAAAATCATCAATCAGGCCGGTTGTGAATTTTTATGTCTGGATGCTGACAGCGAAAATACTCTGGATTATGTCGCCTGTTATCTGACTTTCGATCAGGTTTTAGAGGGTGACGCTTTACGGCAGTCGATTAGTTCGATGGACAATAAAATAGCAGTCGACCGGCAGTACCGGCTATTGATGCTGCTGGAAAATACACTAGCCGGTTTTTGTCGCTGGGCTTTAATGGAGGCAAGAAAAATCCAGCCAAACGAACAGACTGTTGCCTGTTATCGCTATCATTTAAAAAACTATGAGCAATATTTCAAGCGTAACTGCATGGAGTTCAGCGGGCAGTTGGCGCAATATCGGCAAGATGGCATTCCCGGCGATTTGGCGCTTAACATGGTATTTATATCCAGCCTTAATGATTTTCCGTTAATCGTTTCATTAGCCGCTGAGACTGAGCGGGATTTTGTCAGCATCTTAAGGCTATTCAATGAAGTTACTCGTTATTTGAGCTTGGATGAGGTCGACGACCAGTTGGCGAAAATACCCATGCAGGATTATTGGGAACGAAAAGTATTGAACGAATTGCAAGAGGATATGAAACGAGTGATCGGTCTGGTAATTAAGGCTATCTTGAACAGCAAGGCCGAAACCTGCGCCGACTATTTCGAGCGGCCGGATAAAAAACATAAAATCAACCGTTATCGGCGTATTTACCAGGAAATTAACAGCAGATTACCGGTTAATCTGTTTCCCTATATTGCATTAATTAAAGAGCTGAAGTATTTAGTTGATAGTCATTTGTAATGCGTATAACAGCTCATAATAAATATTATCATATTTGTTATTTTCAGGCATTGTGGTGAATTAACGATAAAGCGCTTAACCCAATTTAACGTATTTGCGGTGTTGACTTGCTCAGCAATAATAATTATGGAATGTTCAATAAAACCAATAGAGTGAGAATAAAAAAAATTGCATTTTGTTATTTTTTTACCGCGATTATTATCGATTCGATCAATCGTCAACCTTTTGATTTATAAAAAATTATAGAGTCATAAGTGCTGTAATTTGCCGCTTGGCTTTCAGGTTGCAAATATTTTAAATCATGCTGAGCGTTAGTTAAATGAAATGAGTAAGTGTGGTATACTGGTTCCGCGTTATTGTTTGAGTTATGGAAGTTTTTGTTCGCACTGTAAGTATTGTTATAGTCTTCTGAGAATTTGTCGCCTGCACGAAGTTGCTCGGGATTGGTAGCTTATGAGGCCATGTTCAATGTGACAAGCTTCACACTTTAAGTGTGATTTCGTGATAGATATAGATGCTTATATAATTGATTTTTATAATGAATTATTTTTGCAATAGTCTCTAAGGTATTAGCTCCGGCAGGGACTAAGCTTTACATCGGTAGATGAATATGTATAATTTCGGCGGACTTAAAGGAGTTTATAAAACTCTTGTACTTTGGTCGGTTGTTGAGGAATATTCTGTTTATAGGAAATTTTAGTTAAACTTAAATTTATGTTGGCATCAACTATCGATTTACGCGCCATTTACAGTATTTTGTTATTGGTGGGCTTTAGAGAAAAAACAAGTGACTTTTTTAGTGGTACTAGGTAATATTGCTTACAGTGCTGTTAATTTTAAATTTATGAGGTAGTAGTATGGCGGATTCAGTAATTGGCGGTAGTAATCAAGGAACGGGTGGTTTGACGGATAATGCAAAGGATGCCTTTGATAAATTGTCTCAAGCTGATAAAGATGCATTGGCAGGTTTAGGGGATACCGGTAATATAGAGACGGCTTATGTTGGCGCACCTAGGGATGGAAATGTGTATGTTCAAGGTTCGGGCGTAGAGGACGGACATAAGGTAACTATTGGTTCTGTTGCTCCATCAACAACCGGCCCAATAGATGGACACATTCCTAATGGTAATATGTCAGTAGATGTTCATATACCACTCGGTACCGGTTTTAACATGGCGGGTCCTACAGAGCTGCGGACTGCACTTGAGGCCAATGATTATTTTGGTGCTTTTATTGACAGTGTGCTTCCAGGCGAAAGTTCATATAAGGATGCTTTTAATGCTGCTGTTAGCAAGGCAAGCGCTTATGCCGGTGACGATACAGCAGTTCGTCTGATTACCATAGATGACAATTCAGCAGGATCAGACAGTTTCACTTTTAAGGGTTCTTCAGTCAATGAGACTGTGGTTATCAATGCGTATGGCCCCGGCTTTGCGAATCCCGTCAAGCATGATATCAACATTTCAGACTTTGATGGTGCAGTCATTGTGGGACCGGCTTCGGTTAATGTGATAGGAACGGCGGGAGCGTTTGTAACCGGAGATGCTGCTAACCAAAAGATTACAGGTAGTGCGGGTGGTGATACCTTGATCGGCGGTGGTGGTTCTGACATCCTGACTGGCGGCTCGGGTGGTGATACTTTCGGTGTCGGATTCGGCGGAGACACGATGGTTACCGACTTTAACGGTGCCTCTGGGGATAAGCTGTTATTCGAAGGCAGTATGACACTTCAAAGCTTTCTCCAAGCAGATATTAGTGTTGTGCAATTGGGTACATTTGCTGTTACTAATATATCTTCTGAAGGCCACAATATCTATTTAGTCGGTGTCGATCCAAGTACGTTGACTTTGGATATGATTAAATTCGACGTTTAACAAGTAGTTGTTTTTAAGAAGGGCTTGCTTGTGCAAGCCCTTTTTTATTATGGCGTGTGAATTAATTGATATAAATGGAATTTTTATTAATTCAGTTTTTAAAAATTGGCTCTTATAAGTTTTAATAGCTTGCATTTGTCCATATTATGGAAAAAGATATTACAGGCTCATTAAAGCCAAAAAATCGCTGTAAGGCGATTTCCCCCCTAATTATTTCAAATGGTTTTGTGCGCGGTTGGGCTTTTGATCCTCTGCGTTCTGTCATGAAGGTTTTACTCAGAGTCGACGGAGTAGAAACGGTCAGTGGTTTGACCGGTCACCCTGTGGCTGATGAGTTCTACGCACACTATACCCCCCCTACAGCTAACTGCGGTTTCGCCTTGGCACTTCCGAGTGATGCGCTGGATGGTTTTGTGCATCAGTTCATCGTCAAGGTTGATGAATGGCGTGCTATGCCGCTATCACCGGAAGCTAGTGAAGAGTGGTGCTTCGGCAATACCTTTGGCGAGGTGAAATTCACCCGGCATGGTTTTATTGAAGGCTGGGTTGGTTTTCGCTCGGTTATTGACATCAATAAACTGCCACCGGTCACTGTCGGTCAGGGCGGTCAAACCCACTATGTAATTCAGCTTACAAGTGTAACACCTGTTTCAGCTAACAAATGTCAAGTAATGGGGCAGTTTCGCGTACCCCAAAGCCAGTTTGCAATGCTCGATCAGCCCGTTTTTTCTTGTTTGGGCACGGTGTTGCGGCTTCACCATGCTGCCCCGGCATTTAAGCCTATCGGAAAAGTTGATGCTGTTGATCAAGAAGGCATCCGCGGCTGGGCATTAAACAGTTTTAATCCAATCGAGACTCTTGATCTACAGCTAGTGGTGGATGGGTTGCCACTGAGAGCGATTCGGCCTAATGTTCGTCGCAACAATATCGCTGATTATCTCAATTTGTTGCCCGAAGAAATTGGTATGGTGGGCTTTCAAATCGGTTTACCTGCTAAGCTGAAGGATGGTCGATCTCATACCGTTTCAGTACACTGTCGTAAAGACGGTACAGTACTGAATGAAACGCCGCTGAATTATCGCCATCTGACTTATGGCATTAACTTAGAGCAAGCGCAGGCATTGCTCGGTAAGCCTGCCGATAAGGTAAGCAATATTACTGCCGGTTTGCCAAAATCTCGAAGCAAGCATACCGTACGACCCCCTCAGGTTTCCGTTATTATACTCAATCGTAATGGATCTCCTTGTCTTGATGCTTTGTTCGAGAGCTTGCTACGTTACAATACTACGCCAATCGAGCTGATCGTAATAGATCACGCTTCAAGCGACGCTAGCCTGGACACTATCAAACGCTGGGAAGATAGGTTGCCTATCCAGACTCTGGCGCTGGACAAAAACGATTCTTTTTCTGCATCATCCAATCGTGGCGCCCGGCTTGCTAAAGCACCGTTTGTGTTGTTCTTGAATAATGATATCGTCTGGAAGCAAGATGCCTTGCCACCTATGCTGAACACTTTAAAAAGTCGGCAAGTTGGTGTTGTAGGGCTCAAACTACTGAAAACGGAGTTTAGCCAGGATGGTGATAACACATCTCCCAGCGATATTCCCGAAGTGCAGCATCTCGGTGTTCGCTACACGTTGGTGAGCGATCAATACTGGCCCTACGAAACATCACCTGACTCAGGCTTGCCTGAAGAACAATACAGCCCGCAAGATGTGCTGATTGTTACCGGCGCAGTCATGCTTTGTCGACGTGACGAGTTTTTGGCGGTGGGCGGTTTTGATGAGGGTTATTTTTACGGCTATGAAGATGTTGAGTTTTGTTTACGTATGAGCGTCGGGCAAGGCAAGCGCATTGTCTGCCGTAATGATCTAATGGCGCTTCATCATCACGGTTATACCCGTCTTACCGGCCGTGAGCCCAGTATGATTGATCACCAGCTAGACAACCAAATGCGTTTATCGGATCAGCTTGGTTTATGGACTAAACGCACCTTTTGGCAAGGTCTGCTTGATAAAGATAACCTACTCACCAACGAAATACTGACAATTGGCTTTGCAATTCAGAATAGTCACAGCAGTAAGGCCGGCAAAATCCAACTCGCTGTAGCGGTGGAGCTGGCTGAACGTATTGGTACAGTCTACCCGAATGTTAAAATAACTTTTTTAACATCTGAAAGTGGCTGGAATATGGTGGGCGGTTTGCATGTACTGGTTTTGCTTAGCCCGCATTTCGATCTGCGTTGCCTCAAGCAGGCTCGAGCGGATCTTAGAACAGCATGTTACATTACCCACGAGAATGAACTTAATGCTTGGTCTATCAACCCAAGTTTAGAGTTGTTTGATGCCTGTTTATGTGTTGACAATGAATTAGCGGCTAAGGCCGAGAAGTTAATGCAGGATATTGTAAGGCCGGTTGTTGTTTCAAATAAAGCGCCTCTTGCAGACTTGCTGGATGCAAATCGTCTTAGGGTGCTGTTACGAGTCCCCTTGAACCCTAATCTCATTAAAGCGGCCAATCAGCTTGCGCAAGCGATGAAAGCACAAGGCGCGTTAGTATACATCTTAGGATCAGAAGCCTGGTGTGAACAGCCCCGTGTAGTCGAAGTCGTTATCAGTTTGCATGGCGAACCGACGAAAGATACTCGTACGTTGCCGGCATACGAACGGCGCAATGATGTGATCAACGTATTGTGGATCGTGGAAGATGTTGATAGTTTACATGCTAACGAATTGACTCAAGCAGGCCAAGTTTGGCTGGCTATTCCTAAGCTTCCTCCGCATCTGGAAAAAGCAGCAGCGGAACAACGATCCGTTGGCTTGCAAACCGAATTAATGCAGGGCTTAGTGCAACACTTACAGCATGGCGTAGAGAAGAAAATTGAACGTACTTTTCGTACATCCTAACTTTCCCGGACAATTTCGTCGCTTGGCCGCCGCTTTAAATAAAGAGCCGGGCGTACAAGTATATACTCTGGGGGATGAAAGCCGGATGCCGGCCTTTGATTTACCGGGAGTAAACCGTTTGTCATACCCGGCACCTGAGCCTGCGGGGCTAGCTACGCATCCTTATGTACAAGGTTTCGAGGCGGGAGTGCGGCGAGGCCAACAAGTAGTGCGTACGCTGCTTAGCCACAAACTCGAAGGATTTGAGCCTGATATTATCTATATCCATCCCGGTTGGGGAGATGGTCTTTACCTGA
Source organism: Methylococcaceae bacterium (assembly GCA_044426515.1). GTDB lineage: Bacteria > Pseudomonadota > Gammaproteobacteria > Methylococcales > Methylomonadaceae > Methylobacter_A. The sequence continues at coordinate 19,915 of JAUGSS010000135.1, forward strand.
AAGATATTTTTCCTACTACTAAAATTATCGGATTATTTGAATATTACTACCATCCGCGCGGAGCCGATGTCGGGTTTGATCCGGAATTTCCACTGACATTCAATGATATATTCAGGGTGCGTACGATGAACACCCTCCAGCATTATGCACTGGAAACCTGCGATATCAGACTAACTCCGACTGCGTGGCAGAAAAGCCTCTATCCGGCGGCTTATCAACACCAGCTTGAATGCTTGCACGAAGGTATAGACACCGACCGGATTCGACCGGATTCTTCGGCGACTTTTACCTTACCCAACGGAGTTATAGTGAAGGCAGGAGATGAAGTGCTGACTTTTGTCAGTCGTAGTCTTGAGCCCTACCGTGGTTTTCATTGCTTAATGCGCTCATTGCCCGGCATCATGCGCAATCGCCCTAACTGCCAAATCATCATTGTCGGTCAGGATGAGCATCATTATGGCCCCCCTCCCGCAGATGCAGAAAGCTGGCGAGCACAGTATGTCAATGAGCTGAAGGGACAGATTGACAGCGATCGTCTGCATTTTACCGGGACGCTTTCTTTTGATAACTATCTTAAAGTACTGCAAATTTCGCGAGTACATGTCTATTTGACCTATCCATTCATTCTGTCTTGGTCAATGCTTGAAGCTATGTCGGCCGGATGTCTGGTTGTAGGTTCAGATACCCCGACTGTTCAGGAAGTCATCCATCACGGATATAATGGTGTATTATTCCCATTTTTTGATACGGACGCTTTGGTGAGCACGGCGACAGATGCTTTGGCACAGCCGCATAATTATTATTCCCTGCGTGAAACAGCACGGCTCACTATACAAACACGCTATGATTTTAACAGCGTAATTTACCCTCATCACCTCGCTCTGCTTAGCAGATTGCGTGAACAACAGAAGATATGATAATGACAAACTCCTTTGAAACTTTGGTTCAACAAGCTTCCGCTAAATTACAAGCCTTAGATTTTGGCAATGCCGCCGAACTGTATACTGAGGCGCTACGGCTGAAGCCAAATAATGGAGCTGCGCAAATGGGCCTTGCCATGGTTTATAACCATACTGGCGAAAGCGCAAAGGCTTTGCAGATTCTGCAAACTATTTGGGCTTCTGTTCAATCCAGCAGCCCTGAAAAGCAAGCCACATTAGACAAAAGCACTCAAGCTGAAATACTTGCCCAGATCGGCATAGCGCAGCAACAATTGGGACAACTCGATCAAGCATTGGCTTGCTATAAGCAAGCTTTCAATGTCTGTCCGAGCGAACCGCTAAAAATACGAATCGTTAATTTAACCAACGCATTGGTAGCCGCTACCCCGTTTGAGCAACTGCTAAAACATGCGCAAAAAAGTCAGGTGAATGGACTATTGAGTGAGGCTGTTAAAGCTTATAAAGCTGCGCTGCAGCTTAACCCGGACAGCGATCGCGCTCAGCATGGATTGGGTAATGTGCTAAGACAGATGGGTGATCTCCAGGCGGCAATACCTTTTATCCAGCAAGCCATTATCATGCAACCGGAAGTCGCTGAATATCACAATACGTTGGGTATGCTCTTTCAACAAAAAGGGGAGCTGGAAAAAGCCGTTACCTTCCACAGTCGGGCCATCAATCTCGATCCTAAGTATGCGGCTGCGTATTGCAATTTGGGCGTCGTTCTTAAGAATCTGGATCGTGTGACAGATGCGATTGCGGCTTATCAGCAAGCACTGCAAATCAATCCGGACTTGGCTGAGGTTCACAATAATCTTGGCAATCTGCTGCGGGCAATGGGTGATCTGGCCGGCGCTCAAGCCAGTTTAGAACAAGCCTTAAGAATTCAACCCGACTATCCGGACGCTCAACAAAATCTGAAAGAATTACTTGTCTTGCTTAATCCGGTCACTAAAAAATCCAAGGCTAAATCATCGCCGAAAAAAGCCGGCACGGAAAAAGAGAAAAGCGGCAAAGAAAGTAGTAAAGAAAAAGAAAATAGTGGTAAATCAAAAGAAAAAGCAAAAGAAAAAAGCAGTAAAGCAAAAGAAAAAAGTAAAGGGCCTAAAGCCAAATAGACGTCAATTACCAAGTTTCTTATCCTCATATAATCGATGTTGATACTCGGATAAATTCGAGTAAAACATGCGATTTTATTTGCACGGGCTGCCCGTTATTCGCGGGCAGCGTGTCTTTTATGCGAATGGTCAAATAATAGAATAAGGCTTCGGTTTTCTGTTTTTGAAGAGCGAATTAAACACACCCATTAGAGATTAAATTCAGCAAACGCAAGAATCTTTGTAACTACTCAGCAACAAAGAATAGAACGCGGATGACGCGGATTGCTTATGATTTAATAAGATTTTTTAGTGCCTATTTAGCTCATATAGGAACTAGAACGTCCGTGACATGGGCTAAACCGATAAATACTGAATTTAAAAATCTGCGTAAATCTGTTCAATCTGCGTCATCCGCGTTCTATTAATCACGCTGAGTAGTTACGAATCTTTTATAATCTCGGTTGCAAATTATTAGATTTTATAATTGTTTTTTCATTTGAATCGCCGCCATGGTATATCCCCCATCAGACCCATCGATAAAATGAATGTGTTTGTTAGTTGTAGGCGATAAAACAACGCATGTCATTAAAGCTTCCTTTGAGATATGCATACCGTAGCTGATAAGATTTTGTTTCCTCAAATCTTCTAGAACGGTTTGAATTTGCTCGATTTGCTGTGGGCTGCAATCTAAAACCATTCTTAAGGTTTCATCGAATTTTTTAAAATCCGAATTGAGCTTCAGTTCTTCTTTATATTTGGCAGGAATAAAGTTCCCGACTCTAAAGCCATATTTAAGGCTTAAATTAGAAATGCTTGCATATAAAAATGTCGTAATCCAGGCCAGAAAATAAGGGAGAGCTTTTGTATTTAACTGGGTTTCATAATCATTATGAGTAGCCGGAATCGGCCAGCTTAGATTCTCAGTATTTACAGGTGTTGCAGTATTAAGGTCATTATTCAAAACAGCAACGAGTTTATTTAAAACCTCCTGGATAACTGCTCCGGAATTTTCTCCGGAAAGTGGTTTGCATAAAAGCGTAAGAATCTCGCCGTGGACAGATTTCAATGGTTTTAGTCGGCAAGACAGACCTTTCAGATGAACGTCTGTTGCTCCCTCCGGGACCTCTAAAAGCTGAATTCTCGGATCTTTCAACTTAATTAAGTTTTCTGCAAAAGAAAGCGCTCCACCTTTAAATTGCGCCAAAAAATTGCCGGGACTCAGTTCATACTTAGCTATTTTAAATTCTTGCCCTAACTCTTTGAGTGCGGATATTTCCACATATCCAATACGAAGATCCAAATGAAATTGCTTTTGAGCAAGACGTTTGAGCTTTAATAATTCATCAATTAATGAAGGCAATACAGCATTGGGAACTAAAAGCGTGGCACCATCGCCGCCAAAAACAAACGGCAAATCATGAGTCCCAATCAGATTTACAAAACAGGAAATAGTCGCAGCGCCGATAAGATTGACTTCTTTATAACGCCCTTCTTTAATGGCATTGGTTGAACCTAGAATATCAGTGATGACAAGAGTCCAATCAATGGGAATTGTTTGATACATTTTATCTTCAGAAATTCCGGAAAATTCGTTAAACGGCTTTAACGAATGATAAAATTCAAAATATTTTATAAATTCCATTGCTTTACTCGAAATATATTCTGTTGTTTTTGCAAAATAAGATGTCAAACAAGCGCCATTAAAAGCTCGATAAAGCGTTTAACGCCTAAATAAAGCCTGATAAGCCCGAGCCGATTGTTCCGGCTGATGGTCGAAGACTCCGCCGATAACCGCTAGCAAATCGGCTCCCGCTGCAAGTAATTGTGCGCCATTTTCCGGCAGAATGCCGCCTATGGCGACAATGGGGATTGTCAGCGCAAGTTTTGCCTGCCGTAATGTTTCAATATGGGCCGGCGCTGCCAGTGGCTTTGAGGTGGACGGGAAGAATCGCCCGAACGCTGCATAAGTGGCTCCTTGCGCTTGGGCAGCTACGGCTTGTTCGACAAAGTCGTAGCAGGAAACGCCGATAATGGCAGCGCCGCCCAACTGTTTTCTTGCCAGAGCCACAGCACCATCTTCTCTGCCGAGGTGAACGCCGTCAGCGCCGACAAGTGCTGCTAGTTCGATGTTATCATTGATCAGTAACGGGATGTTATGCCGATGGCAGATGTTAACCAGCTCACGGGCAAGAAACGGCGCGTCCAGCGGATTTTTATCCCGATATTGCACAATGGCCGCGCCGCCTTTAATGGCTGCTGCAACTTCGTTAATAACGGTGTCAGCCGATTTATGTTCAGTCTGAGTGATCGCGTAAAGCCCGCTTGCAGGAAACTTCATCAGTCGTTATCCATCCAGAAAAAACGATTGGGAATGTGCTGACCTTGCCCGAGCCGGTAAGCGGCATTTAATGAATTCCAGGTATATTCCTGAGCTTCCATAACCGCTTGCAAAGGCTCCAGACCGTGCGCTATCAACGCGGCAATACCGGAAGCCAGCGTACAGCCGGAGCCGTGATAGCTGAACGGCAATCTATCCCAAGTATAAGTTTCCCAGCTGCGCCGGTTATGGAACAGCTGGTTGCTGACCGAAGGCGTGGCTTCATGGCTGCCGGTAATCAGCACATAGTCGCAGCCTTTTTCCAGCAATGCCAAGCCGCAGTCATTCAGGTCAGTCAATCCCGCCAGTTTTCGAGCTTCTTCGCTGTTCGGCGTTAACACGGCAGTGCAGGGCAGCAGCAAGTCGATGATGGCTGCTATGAGCCGGCCGTTCGATAGTTCGGCGCCGCCGCCCGCAGCCAGTACAGGATCCAACACAACCGGAATATGCGGGTGCTGTTTTAATATTGTATGAATGGCGGCGGCGGTTTCATGGTGGCCGATTAAACCGATTTTAAAAGCCTTAACCGGAAGGTCGTCCAATAAGGTGTTAGCCTGACTGATAACGGCCTCAGGGCTTTGCGGAAGAAGTTTTTTTACATTCCGGCTGTCCTGTTCGGTTAAGGCTGTGATAACGCTAGCGGAATGACAACGATGACTGCTTAAGGCTTCAATGTCGGCTTGAATCCCAGCGCCTCCGCTGGGGTCATGGCCGGAAAATGAAAGCACAACGGGGCGATTTAATGTCATTGCGGATAATTGTATTGTTGCTGAGGGTAACCTTGCTGTTGCGGATAATTTTGCTGCTGTGGGTAACCCTGTTGCTGAGGGTAGCCTTGTTGTTGCGGATAGCCTTGCTGCTGAGGATAGCCCTGTTGTTGCGGATAATCTTGTTGTTGAGAAGTCCCTTGCTGTGAGCCCGCATTTTTATTGGCAACAATAGCCAACTCCACTCGACGATTTTGCCCTCGATTCTCCTCATTCACATTAGGCAATTTCGGCATTTTTTCGCCCATGCCTTGCTGGGTCAGGCGGGAAAAATTTACGCCATGCTGAGATAAATACCCGGCAACACTGGCAGCCCGTCGTTCGGATAACATTTGATTATAACTGTCCGAACCGACATCATCGGTATGTCCGGTTACATTGATTGTTGAGTCCGGATATTGATTTAAGACATTGGCGACAGAGTCTAAAGCGCCTTGCGCCTGAGAGGTTAAGTTTGCCGAATCGAACGCAAAAGTAACATTGCTGGGCATGGTCAGGTTAAGCGTATTTTCCGCCGTCCTTTGCACCTCGATACCCGTACCTTGCAACGACTGCTGCATTTCTTGTTCCTGGTGATCCATATAGGCGCCTACAGCCGCTCCAAGGACGCCGCCGGCTAAAGCGCCCAAGCCGGCATTCTTGAGGTCGTTGCCGCCGAACAACGTGCCCGCGCCTGCTCCGACTGCGGCACCCAAGCCGCCGCCCATGGCAGCCTTTCCGAGACGGGATTGTCCTGTGTAAGGATCGGTGACACAAGCAGTCAAAAGGACTGAACTTATGCCTATCGTCAATAATTTCTTTTTCATAGGGATAAACCTTAAATTTGGTTTGTATGAGGCTTCTACTGAAGTCGATTCAAGCGCTCTTTGGTATTAGAGGCGATGTCGGCATTATATACCGTGCTTAATTAATTTAAGCTGAATAATGCCGAACATGATAAGGGTTTCCATCAAAGCCGGTGTGTTATGCTTATTCCTAATGCAACAAGCGGCGAAAACCAATGCAGTTAACAGAAACAAACAATCAAGCCTATTTCGATAAAAACCAAGCCCGGCAGAAAACCTGTGCCGCTTGGTTAAAAGAGCAAAGCAAAGCCGTTCGCAAACCCATTTTATTTTCTGCTGTTGCGGGCATTACCAACGGCTTGGGCGTGATTGTTCAATCGGCAATACTGGCTTATATCCTACAAGCCGTCATTATCGACAAACTGCCGTGGGCGTCTGTAATAATGCCGTTCATAGTGCTGGCAGCCGTTTTCATGCTGCGAAGCTTGTGCGTGTATTTACATCAAATAGGGGGATTCGAAGCCGGAGCGCAAGTCAGGGCGTCGGTAAGGCAACAGTTGTTCGACAAATTTTTAATGCTGGGGCCTGCCGCTATTAAGCAACGGCAAAGCGGTGAGTTGGCAGCCGTTACCTTGGAACAGGTGGACGCGCTGGAAAATTATTTTTCGCGTTATTTGCCGCAACAAATGATCGTCGGTGTATTGCCGATCATCATGATAAGCGTGGTCATGCCGGTCAACTGGGTGGTTGGCTTGATCTTCTTATTGATCGGGCCGCTGGTGCCGATTTTTATGGCCTTAGTCGGCATGGGCGCCGCCTCCGCTAATCGCAGCCGGTTTTTGGCGATGGCGAGAATGAGCGGTTATTTTCTGGATCATTTGCAAGGGCTGGCGACATTAAAGCTGTTCGGCCAAGCTACTCAGGAACTGGCAAACATCAACAAGATTGCCGATGGTTTTCGGGAAAAAACCATGGCGGTATTGCGCATCGCGTTCTTATCGTCGGCAATTCTGGAATTTTTTAGCGCGGTTGCGGTTGCTTTGGTGGCGGTGTATGTCGGGCTGGGTTTATTGGGACTGATTCATTTCGGTCCGGCTGAGCATATCAGCTTGAGTGAAGCGCTGTTTGTTCTGCTGCTGGCGCCCGAGTTTTTTATGCCGCTCAGGCAATTGGCGATTAATTATCATGATCGGGCTGCGGCATTGGGCGCGACTGACGCTATCTTGGCGATACTGGAGCAAGACGCCGAGATGTTGGAAACGGGTGATAGCCATCCCGATTCAAGCAATCTGATCGAATTTAACAAGGTCGGCAAATCTTACGGCAAGCGGCAGGTCTTAACAGACATCAATCTGCACATTGCAGCCGGTGAAAAAATTGCGTTGGTCGGCGAATCGGGCGCCGGCAAAACGACGCTTTTAAATCTGTTATTAGGTTTTGAGGCGGCAACCGAAGGCCGGGTATTGCTTAACGGCCAAACCATTAACCGAGACTATGGCGCGAAAGCCATTGCCTGGGTAGGACAAAACGCTTACATCTTCCACTGCAGCATCAAAGACAATATTGCGTTGTCCGATCCCGATGCATCCGAACAAAGCATTATTAATGCGGCCCAGGCAGCCGGTGTCATTGAATTCAGCGCACAATTGCCGGAAGGCTTGCTCACCCAGATCGGCGAGTGGGGCTATGGTTTGTCAGGCGGGCAGGTGCAAAGAATCGCGCTGGCCAGAGCATTTTTAAAAAATGCCGACATTGTCTTGCTGGATGAGCCTACCGCCAATCTCGATGCAGCCAACAAAGTGCTGCTGTTGGATGTCATCGATCAATTGTTTGCAGATAAAACCCTGATCATCGCCAGTCATGACCCTGAAGCGATTCACAGAATGGACAGACGCATAGAATTGCAGCAAGGGCTGCTGTTATGAAAGATTTATGGTTTTTTCTGAAATTATTCAAGCCGCATAGCGCCTGGTTAGCGGGCGGGATTTTTTTGTCATTGCTGACTGCATTTGCCTCTATCGCTTTATTAACACTGTCCGGCTGGTTTATCAGTGCTTCCGCTATAGCCGGATTAATTGCTGTTGACGGTAATACGCCGGCTTTCAATTTTATGCTGCCCGCCGCGCAAATACGCGTTTTGGCGATCAGCCGCACTGTGGGCCGTTATGGCGAGCGGATAGTGACTCATGAAGCGACTTTTCGGGTATTGGCGGGCATACGCAGCTGGTTTTTTCAACAGCTTGTTCCTTTGGTTCCGGGGCGCTTGTCGGCTATGCGCAGCGGCGATTTATTGTCACGCATGACGGCCGATATTGACGCGTTGGATGCACTGTATTTACGACTGTTGGCTCCTGCGGTTGTGGCGGCAATCGGCGTAACCGCGGTTACTGTCTTTTTGGCTTTTTTTGCGCCGGTCATCAGTCTGACTACCGGTCTTATGTTGATGATTGCCTCGATCTGGGTGCCGTGGGTTTTTAATCGTTTGGGACGCGCCGGAGCCGAAGAAATCGTTGTCTTGGCGGCAAACTTCAGGATCCGGCAACTCGATATGATTCAGGGTCTGGCGGATTTAATCGCCAATCAGGCTTATGGGCGGTTTAGCGATAAGCTGGGGCAGTTTTCCGATTTGATGATTAATATTCAACGCCGGAACAACCGCTTGTCAGCGATTTCTTCAGCATTCACCTCATTGCTGTCGCAGATAACATTATTAATGGCGCTGGTGCTTGCGGCGATTGCATTTAAAGACGGCCTGTTATCGGGAACGGATTCGGCTTTGGTTGTTTTTTGTGTGATTGCGGCTTTCGAGTTAGTGATGCCTTTGCCGCAAGCCATGCAAATGCTGGCGAAAACCCAAAAAGCCGCCCGGCGCATCAGGCAAGTTACGGAAATGTCGCCGACAATTATCTTGCCGGCTCAGCCATTAGTGTTACCGGACAGATATGATTTGCAGTTAAACGAGGTGAGCTTTCGTTATTCGGATCAACAGGGCAGGGTGCTGAAAAATATCAGCCTGACTATTCCGCAGGGCAGTAAAGTCGCTATTGTCGGTGCCAGCGGCTCGGGCAAGACCACCTTGCTGCAACTAATAATGCGCCACTACGATCCTGAACAGGGCAGTGTTTTATTGGCCGGGCAAAATATCAGGCAATTGGATGCCGATGAATTAATGAGCTGTTTTGGCGTATTGTCTCAGCGCAGTCAATTGTTTGCCTCCACCATTAAAGAAAACCTGTTAATTGCCAAACCGGATGCTTCGGCAACGGAACTGGATATTGCCGTTAAAGCTGCGGGACTGGAAAATTTTATCGGTTATTTGCCGGAAGGTCTTGAGACCTGGGTAGGCGAAAGCGGCCTGAAAGTGTCGGGAGGGGAAGCGCGGCGTATCGCTTTGGCGCGGTTGTATCTTAAAAATGCGCCGGTATTAATCCTGGATGAACCGACCGAAGGCTTGGACAGTGATACGGAACGGGATGTATTCAAAGCGCTGGCGAATTTTGCCAAGGATAAAACCGTAGTGATGGTTACTCACCGTGAGGCCGGATTGGGTTTGGTCGATGTTGTCTATGGAATGGACCGGGGAGTTTTGTGCGGGTTGTAACTCAAACTGTTCAAGTCGTTGGCAACATCGGCTGTACTGATAGCAAAAGGTTAGAGCGAGCAAACTCAGAGAGGAAGGTTTACTCACGAATCTAGCGCACGGTAAGCAAGCAATAAAGACATCAAAATTTGCTACCCTCCCATACGAAAGAAGCTTTAGCGCCCAGCATACCGACATTTCTGGAAAATAAAGCCGTGCCAATCGAATCTTTAACATGAAATGTCGGTGCATCGCCAATATTTGCTTGCGTAAAGGTAACCTGGCTATGTGCTGATATCGGATGGCTTTCATTGTTATTATTCATAACAACGGTAATAGCTTGGTCGGTTTCGTTGCGGAAATCTATAATTGCACGGCCATAAAACCTGAAATCAGTTCCCTCGACGTTAAACACAACCAAAGTTAGAAAAGCTATCATGCCGATTAAAATATTTTTTTTCATTATGTTGACCTATTTTCCTGTCCAGTTAGTTATTTAAGAGTAATCTTCAGGTAGCTGCAAAAAACGCCAATCACTCCTCCTTGGATTTGCTGTTAGAGTCCCTTTTTATCTTGGTAAATTGCAGCAGCTGGGCTTCAACTTGGCCGTTAAACGAGTCCGGCTGATAAACGCCTTGCTCGTTAACAACGCCCGCTTCCATTCCGCTAAGTAACTCAAGTGCCTCGTCGACGGTTGTTACCGCATAGATATTGAATTGACCGGATTGAGCGGCATGCACCACATCCCAACGCAGCATCAAGTGCTTAATATTGGTGCTGGGAATAATGACGCCTTGAGTGCCGCTTAAGCCTTTTTTAACGCAAATATCGAAGAATCCTTCAATTTTTTCATTAACTCCGCCTATTGGCTGGACATTCCCCAATTGATTGACTGAGCCGGTGATAGCTAAATCCTGCCGTAACGGAATCTGGGCAATCGACGATAAAATAGCGCAAAGTTCAGCTAAAGAGGCGCTGTCGCCCTCAATGTAGCCATAGGATTGTTCAAATACCAGGCTGGCCGCTATGGAGAACTCCGTTTTTCGGGAATAGCGGGCGCCAATAAAACTCGACAATATCAATACGCCTTTTGAGTGAATGGCTCCGCCTAATTTGGTTTCACGTTCGATATCAACCACTTTTCCGCTACCCAAGCGGGTGGTTGCCGTGATCCGGGAAGGCTGTCCAAAGCTAAACTCGCCCAATTGCAATACCGAAAGACCGTTGATTTGACCCATGACCTTGCCGTCAAGGTCAATTAATACCGTGCCCCGGTAGATGTGCTCATACAGTTTTTCCCTGAGTTTATCCAGCCGGTGCGTCTTATGATCAATCGCTTGTTGCACGTCGCTGCTGGCAATATGTTCGTGGCCATTACTATCCGCCCAATAATCTGATTCCGCTAGCAAGTCTTTGATACTGCGCAGATGGGTTAGCAGTTTTTCCGCATCACCGACCATTCTGGAGCTGTGTTCTATAATCCTGGCGACTGCATTTTGGCTCAAAGGGCGCAGTTTTTCGCGGCGAGCGATAGTTCCCAGCAAACGGGCGTAATCATGGTCGCTACCTTCTCTGGAAACCGAGTCGTCGAAATCAGCTGCGATTTTAAACAGATCGTGAAATTCAGGATCATAGGCGCAGAGTAAATAATAGATCAGCGGCTCGCCCATCAAGATCAATTTTATGTTAAGCGGTATGGGCTCCGGCTCCAGCGATGAAGCGCTGATCAAGCTGAGAGCCCGCTCCAGCGGTTCAATGCGGATTTCCCCTGCCTGCAGGATTCTTTTAAGCGTGTCCCAGGCATAAGGTTGAAACAGCAGTTTTCGGGCATCGATAAGAAGATAACCGCCATTGGCTTTATGCAGTGCGCCGGGTTTGATCATGGTGAAATCGGTAACCAGCGACCCCATGTAGGCCTGATGATCGATATGGCCAAGCAGATTGCTGTAATTCGGGTGATCTTCATAAATGACCGGAGCCGCTTTCTTGCCGCTAAAATCCACCATCAGGTTCACGCAATAACGCTTAAGCGAATTGGATTCCTGCGCTAACTCCATAAACGGCAACATTTTTTCGCTACGTGGAAGAAAATCCAGCACATGTTCAATAATATCTTTTTGAGCATCATTCAGATAATTAAGAACAGCTTCCTGTTGGGCGTATTTTTCGATCAGATCGTCTATGGAATGATTAACCGCCTGCTCGGCAATTTCCCGGTTAAGTGCTTGCAGTTTGCGCTTGGTTTCTTTACGCCAAATGGGGAAGTTTTTCAGCAACTTTGCCAAGCGTTCCTGCAAGTCGAAAATGGTTTTTTGGATTTCATGCTGTTTGTCTTTATCAAACTTATTGAACTGCTCGGGGCTGATAATTTCGTTGTTTTCATTCGCCGGGGAGAACGCATAACCGGTTGTGGTTTCGGTGAGAATAATATGGGCATTAGCGGCTTCTTCACGTAAGCGGCTGAGTTCGTTTATTTCCCGTTGCCGCGATTCGCTTTCAAGCTCGCCCGTTCTGGAACGGTATTCGTCGCCGTCAAACGCCGCCGGTATGGCGATGCTGAGCTCGTCAACCAACTGCGCCATATCATGTTTGAAAACCTTACCTTGTCCCGGCATCAGTTTAATGGCCGTCGGTTTGGCCGGCTGGCTAAAATTATTGACATAACACCAGTCCGAAGGAATGTTTTGCCAGCTGGCTTCGTGTTCGACCAATTGTCGTACGGTGGTCAGTTTACCGGTGCCGGAAGGCGCCATTGCAAAGATGTTGTAACCGTTTTTATGCATACGAATGCCGAATTTGATGGCTTCCACAGCACGTTGTTGACCGACGGCAATATCAATGTCTTCCAGCTCCTCGGTAGAACTGAATTTTAATTGTTCAACATTACACGGCTTATAGAGTTGCGAAGGATCCAACGGTGTCTTTTTCATAGCTATAAGCCCTGCATGGAAAATTTAGTTTATTTAATTTATTAATGGCTGGCATTAAATGTCCGTTACCTGTGCTTGGTGCAAAAAAACATACCCTATAGTCAAAGTTAAGACAGTTATCCTAAATAATAATTTTTAAAATCAAACAATTAATAATTTTAAAAATAGAGGGTAAATTTATTTCCATAATAGCCGTTATTTTGCGATGTTTCCAGAATATTATGACATCCCAGCTATTGACGGTAATGAGTGTTCTCATCGATGCAGCTCATTTACGCTGTTTTTTCTTATCACCTCAAGTCAAATTTTTGATTTATTCCAGTCTGTTTTTTAAGACAGTGTAAAACTAAGTATTTGCACTAATAGGTTTCTTGTTAATTTTTTGTTCCAATATGCACAGTCGGATTTTTCTATGTATTTTTAAAATGACTTTAGATGAATCAAGCAATTTAGCTATGTGTGGGATAGAAAACGAGTGCAGCCGAAGTAGTTTTACAGCGGTTTCAATTTAAATGAGTTACACGATTAAAAGGCTATGTCGATATCATGGTCGCTGGAGTGCAGGCTTCGCCTGCGCTGGCAAGCAAAGCTTGCACTCCAGCAACGCCTTTAGTAACTAACTGAATTTGAAATTGCTGTAACTAATAACGGACAAATTCGGTTAAAAAATCTCCTGATTAGCAAGATGTTTCAGCCAGAGTGTTGTAGGGGCGGGCCTTGTGCCTGCCCACAGGGCAACCACAGGGATTGCCCCTACGGTCATAGGTGTTCATGCCGATAGGGCAGTGCTAGCTGAAATATCTTACTAATCAGGAAAAATCTTAAAGAAATCACCACGAAGGACACGAAGTTTTATTTCTTCGTGTCCTTCGTGGTGATTAATCAGTCCGCCAGATGGCTAAGATTTTGCCTAATGAGGGGCTGTCCTTTTTGAGACCATCAGGTCCTAAGCAGGTAAGAACCGTTCACTCAGCACCTGTTTATCCGGCACACCTTTGGCGCGCGCGGCGGCTTCGGCGGCATCAATCAGTGCCGGTGGTCCGCACAGGTAAATGTCCGGTAAGACAGTCGCATCCGCCAAATCTTGAGATAGCGCATCCACCGGCGTACCGCAAAAGCCCTGCCATAAGTCATCCGGCTTCCATACGCAGAAAATCACCTGAAGCTGGGGCAGTTCTGCTTGCAGCGCTTTTAATTCGGGTTGGCAAAACAATTCTTCAGCCCGGTTTGCGCCGAAATAGAGTCGCGCCGGATGCGGTTCCTGGAACTCGGCCATTCGTCTTAACATCGACAGCATGGGCGCTAGACCGGTGCCTCCGGCCACAAACCAGCGCGGTCTCAGGCCGCTTTCAGACAAGCCGAAAGCGCCTTTAGGGCCGTGAACGATCAGGGGCTGTCCCACAGCAGCCTGTTCCCGTAGCCAGGTGGAAAAAAGTCCGCCGGGTTGCAGACGGATCAAAAATTCCAGCCGACCTTCCCAATTGCTTATATTGGCAAGCGAATAGGCGCGTTTGATGTTTTGTTCGGGTACTTCCAGTTCCATAAATTGGCCGGGTTCAAATTCGGCCGCGCTGCCGCTGTCTTCGCTCGGCTCTAGGCGTAGTTCCAAACGCAGGGTATTTTCACCCACGGGATCGATAGCCGTAATTTCAGCATTTCGAATTTTGATTTCGCCAATCAGGATACGATCATGATCAAAGGGCAGCGCTATGCGCAAATCACTTTTAGGAAAAGTGCAACAAAGCAGTGTGCCGCCTTTGGCTGCATCGTCTGCGGGCAGTGCGGCAGGATTGTGTTTAGCCAAGGTAAAGTCGCCGTGGGTGACATCGGCATAGCAAGTGCCGCAATTGCCCTGTCCGCATTGGGCGGGCAGAATCATATGGGCGTCGGCGGCGGCTTCCAGCAGATTCCGGTCGGCGGCGCATTCGAAATGGAACTGTTCCCCGTCGCGGGTGGTAAGCTCAATGGTATGGGTGTTCATATTTTGTCCGGGCTCCAGAAAAATGCTGCCGGAAAGACTTCCGGCAGCGAGGGAGGATTAAGCGGCTTTGCGCGTCAGCGAAGCTTCAATGTCGGCCTGCGCGGTGGTGATGGGCAATAGCCCGAATTTATCGACCAGCACCTGCACCAGATTAGGCGTCAGGAAGGCAGGCAGCGTGGGGCCAAGGCGAATATTGCGGATGCCCAGCGCCAGTAAGGTCAGCAGCACGGCGGCGGCTTTTTGCTCAAACCATGATACGACCAAGGATAAAGGCAGTTCGTTGACTCCGCATTCAAAAGCGCCGGCCAGCGCGGTGGCGATTTTGATCGCTGAGTAGCTGTCGTTGCATTGTCCTAAATCCAGCAGCCGCGGAATGCCGCCGATGTCGCCGAAGTCATGCTGGTTAAAACGGTATTTGGCGCAGCCTAAAGTCATTACCACGGTGTCCTGCGGAGCCTGTTCGGCGAACTCGGTGTAGTAATTGCGGCCGGATGCGGCGCCGTCACAGCCTCCGACCAGGAAGAAATGGCTGATTGCACCGGACTTGACTGCATCGATCACTTTGTCGGCCACGCCCAACACCGCATCGCGGCCGAAACCGACGGTGATGAATTTTTCGCCGGCGTCATCTTTGAAGCCGGGCAATGCACTCGCTGCCTGGATTAACGGTGCAAAATTCTTGTCGCTGATATGGCGTACACCGGGCCAGCCTACCGGGCCTGCGGTAAAAATACGCTGACGGTATTGAGCTTGGGGCTCGATGATGCAGTTGGAGGTCATCAAAATGGCGCCCGGAAATTCGGCAAACTCTTTTTGTTGATCCTGCCAAGCGCCGCCGTAATTGCCGGCTAAATGCGGGTAAGCCTTGAGTTTTGGGTAAGCGTGGGCGGGCAGCATTTCGCCGTGAGTGTAAATGTTGATGCCTGTATCCTTAGTTTGCTCCAACAAAGCGGCCAAATCGCCCAGATCGTGACCGGATACCAGAATGGCTTTGCCTTTGATCGGAGTAATGCGTACTTGAGTCGGCTGTTGCGCGCCGAAAGTGCCGGTGTTGGCCTCATCCAGTAACGCCATCACTGTGAGGTTTAAAGTACCCAGCGCCATAGATTGATTTAACAGCGCTTCGACATCGGTGGGGTCATTGCTTAGGAAATCCAGAGCAGTTTCGATTCCGGCATAAACTTCATCGCTTTCCTTATCCAACACATAGGCATGGTGAGCGTAGGCGCAAACGCCTTTGAGGCCGTAAAGCACCAGCGAACGCAGGCCGATAATGTCCGCGCCGACTTGATCGAGTCCGGCATTAATGCCGACATCGGCAGCTTGTATGAGTAATCCGTCCATATCGGCCGCGGGCTGCCAAGCAGCGGCGCCGGTGAGTTCTTCAGGCGTAAGGCCTGCCGCAAGAGCCGCCTCGATGTAGCTCGCCTTGACTCGGTCCCGTATTTGCGCGGCTTCTTGTATCAGACTAACGAAGCGGGTAGCGTTGAAGTTTACGTTGGTCAAGGTGGTGAACATGCCGTACAACATAAATTCACCGGCTGTATTATCCGGGGCATTCAGAGCTCGGGCGCGTTTGGCGTATTGGGCAATACCCTTGACGCCGTGAACCAGCAGATCCTGTAAATCGGAAGTTGTGGCGTCTTTGCCGCACATGCCTTTAGCAGTAGCGCAACCGCTGTCGGCATTGGAGCGGTCGGTTTGTTCGCATTGGTAACAAAACATCAGGTAGTCTCCTCGAGATTGAATAGAATTAATAAGCCAAGTGGGGTGGCAGGCTTTTTTCAGGGGGATTGGGGTTTTCTCCAATCCACAAGTAACAGCACTTACTATGCCAAGCAAAAAAGCCTTATGTTTACTGCGTTCGCTTAGGTGTCGTTGTATAATTAACATCATCTTTAGTTGTTTAATTGACATCAGTGTTATCACTATGACGACAAATTTATTTTTTACCTCGTTAATTTCCATTGTTGCCGACTTATCCACAAACATGTCGGCAGAACAACGCTATCAACGGCTGCTGGAGCATTTGTGCCGGATTTTTCCCTGCGATGCATCTGCGTTGCTTAAATTTGAAAATAATTGTTTGGTGCCGCTGGCGGTTAACGGCTTATCGGAAGATACCTTAGGGCGGCGTTTTGCGGTCAGTGAGCATCCGCGCCTGGCGCAGATTTTGGCTTCTGACCAATCAGTACGCTTTGCCGCCGATTCCGAGCTGCCCGATCCCTACGATGGACTCATTGAATCGGATAACGACCAGCTGCTGGTGCACGATTGCATGGGGGTTACGCTGTTTATCGATGGGGAGCCTTGGGGCGTTTTAACGCTGGACGCGCTGACTCCCGGTACTTTTGACAATATCGACCCGATACAGCTCAGCACCTTTATCAGCCTGACGGCCGCTACGGTTAAGGCGGCGGGGCTGATTGCTTCTTTGGAGCAGCGGGTTCGCTATGTGACTCAAACCTTATTTAATGAAAATACCGACCAAATGATCGGTGACAGCGAATGCATGCGGAAGTTGCTTAACGAAATTTCTATCGTCGCTCCTTCGGAACTGGCCGTTTTAATTTTGGGCGAAACAGGGGTTGGTAAGGAATTGGTTGCTTTGCATATTCATCGGGAATCGAGCCGCGCCGATCAGGTCATGGTCTATGTCAATTGTGCGGCATTGCCCGAGAGTATTGCCGAGAGCGAATTATTCGGTCACAGCAAAGGTGCGTTTTCCGGCGCCGTCAGTGATCGAGCCGGAAAATTCGAGCTGGCTAACGGGGGCACTATTTTTCTGGATGAAATCGGCGAGCTGCCGCTTTCGATTCAGGCTAAATTATTGCGTACCTTGCAAAATGGCGAGATACAGCGCGTCGGCAGCGATAAACAAATCAAAGTTAATGTGCGGGTTATTGCCGCAACCAACCGCAATCTGCAACAAGAAGTCGCAGCGGGACTTTTCCGCCCGGATCTTTACCATCGTCTGGCCGTTTATCCGATGCACGTTCCGGCATTGCGTGAGCGGGGGAAGGACGTTTTATTGTTGGCGGGTGCTTTTCTGGAAAAAAACCAGCAGCGTTTGGGCGTTAAAAAGTTGCGTCTGGATCAGGACGCCAAGAAAGCTTTGTTGGATTACCACTGGCCGGGCAATATTCGCGAACTGGAGCATTTGCTCAGCCGGGCGGCGCTAAAGTCGGCGACCCCGGAAAATCGGCAAGCAAATTTTATAACAATCTCCCTGGCTTATTTGGATATAGTGCCGGAGCCATTTAATGCTTCGCACATCGACACCGACATAGATTCATCGACAGCAGCATCCAGCCCCATAGACTTTAAAAATGCAGTTGACGAGTTTCAGCGCCGGCTCATCCAACAACAACTTGCAACGCAACAGGGCAACATGTCTGCTACGGCACGCATGTTGGGGCTGGATCGGGGTAATTTTCATCGTTTGCTGAAACGCTTGGCGGTTAAAACTGAATAACCTATAAGCTCCCATTTTAACAATTAGATACGGTTAAAAGGCACTTTAGGTGCGGTCAAGAAATCACGAAGATGGGGTATTTTATGAAGAAGGTCTCAATGGAAATTGCTGTCCAGATAGCGTATTTACCATAAGTAAGTCGTTATTGACTTATTGGCATACATACCTTTCAGGCTGTGTTCAAAGTATCAAACAACACGATATATTGAAAAGATAAATTACTTCAATTAAATTTACAAATAGGAATCGTTTGCATCACTATAACTATTTAGCCTATACTTCTTTCACCTATTATTTGTGAGAGATTTTATCAATGAAAAAGAATAAGCCATTATTAAGAAGTGGGATATTGACGGCACTTGTAGCCTTAAATGCGCCGGTTAATGCATTAGAGAAACCTCAGACTATGGAAGATATGTGGAAAATCATTCAGGCGCAGCAAAAACAAATTGATGAAATGAAATCAGGGATGCAGGCAGCGGCTCCGGCCAAAGCTGCCAGTGGCGAGGTAAAGAATTTAGAGCACAAGACCGATGTGCTGAGTAAGGAAGTTGAAAAGTTGCGCACTAACCTGACTATTCCTGATGAGGTGCAGTATAAAAGTGCTTACGGTTTGGGGCCGGCGGCATCCAAGGTCTACCAGGTGGGCAAAGGTCTATCGATTGGCGGTTATGGCGAAGCCAATTATCAGGTGACCGCAGGCGATGAAAAAGCCAAGAACGATAATGCCGATTTTGAACGCATGGTGTTATATGCCGGTTACAAGTTCACCGATAGTATTTTGTTTAACAGTGAGCTTGAATTTGAGCACGGTTCGACCGAAAAAGGCGGGTCGGTATCGGTCGAGTTTGCTGCACTGGATTTCTTTATTGATCCGATGGCTAATGTTCGCGCCGGTATGGTGTTGATGCCTATGGGTTTCGTTAACCTGATTCACGAGCCGCCGTTTTATTTCGGCAATAATCGCCCGGAAGTGGAGCGTCAAATCCTCCCGAGCACTTGGCGTGATATTGGTGTGGGTTTATTTGGCGAAGTGTTGCCGAATCTGACTTATACCACTTATGTCGTTAATGGCTTGAATGCTGCCAATTTTACTGCTGACGGCATCCGCTCCGGCAGACAGCAAGGCAGTCAGGCCAGAGCCGAAGATCTGGCCTTTGTAGGACGACTGGATTATGCCCCGGCTGTAGTACCGGGCTTAGCATTCGGCGGTTCAGCGTATTTGGGTAACTCAGGACAGAATCAGACTTATACCAGCCTAAAAACGGGGGCCAAAGAAAATGTCAACGCCTTTACCCAACTGTATGAAGGCCATGTGCAATGGAAATATCGTGGACTTGAGTTCCGTACTTTAGGTTCATGGGGGCATATTGACGATGCAGGCGTGCTTAGTGCAGCCAAAGGACAAACCGTTGGCGAAGAAAACTACGGTTGGTACTCGGAACTCGGCTATGATATTTTACCGTTGCTGATGCCCAACACTACACAGTATCTGGCGCCCTTTTTCCGTTATGAACAACTGGACACTATCGCCAGCACACCGGTCGGTTTTTCTGACGATGAAACCAAAAGCAGACAGATTTATCAGTTTGGCTTGCAATATAAGCCTATTCCGAATGTCGTAATCAAAGCGGATTATCGCAATTTCACTGCGAAGAAAGGCACCTTGCCGGATGATTTCAACCTTGGCTTTGGCTTTATCTTCTAGGAATCCGTCATGCATAAAAAGGCTGGAGAACATCCAGCCTTTTTTAGTCTTCTAATGCTTAGTGCAGCAAGCCTTGCAATAATCCGTTCAATTTATGCACAAAGGCAGCCGGGTCATCCAACTGTCCGCCTTCACTGAGGATGGCCTGATCGAACAGGATATGGGTCAAGTCGGCAAAGCGACTGTCATCTTGCTCTTCTTTCATACGAACCACCAATGGATGGGTCGGGTTAAGTTCAAAGATCGGCTTTCTGCCCATTCCCATGCCCAAACCTTGTCCTGCATCCTTCATGATTCTTTCCATGTTCAAGCTCATGCCGTATACATCCGCAACCAAACAGGCAGGCGATTCGGTTAAACGATGACTCAAGCGTACTTCGCTGACTTTATCGCCCAGCACATCTTTGATCTGTTTGAGCACTGTTTCAAAATCCTTATTGACTTCTTCCTGGGCTTCTTTGTCCTCTTCAGTATCCAAAACACCCAAGTCCAAATCGCCTTTGGCAACAGACTGTAAATGCTTAGCGTCGAATTCGTCCAGGTTAGACACCAGCCATTCATCGATACGATCCGATAACAGTAAGACTTCAATACCTTTTTTACGGAAGATTTCCAAGTGGGGACTGTTTTTCGCCGCCGAGAAAGTATCTGCGGTGACATAATAAATTTTGTCCTGGCCTTCTTTCATGCGACCGACATAAGCTTCCAACGTAACATCCTGTTTGTCGGTATCGGCATGGGTTGAAGCGAAACGCAGCAATTTGGCGACGCGCTCTTTATTGGCATGATCTTCAATCGGACCTTCTTTGATAACCGGACCGAATTGAGACCAGAATTTCTCGTATTTTTCCGGTTCAGTTTTGGCTAAGTCTTCCAGCATACCCAGTACTTTTTTAACGGCACCGGATTTGATGGTGTTGATTTGCTTGCTTTGTTGCAGAATTTCCCTAGATACGTTCAGCGGCAGGGAATTGGCGTCAATAATACCTCTTATAAAACGCAAATAGCGCGGCATTAACTGCTCGGCATCATCGGTAATGAACACTTTGCGTATGTACAGTTTTACTCCGTGTTTGGCGTCCCTGTCCCACAAGTCGAAAGGTGCGCGTGACGGCACATAAAGCAGCAAGGTGTATTCATTGGTGCCTTCGACTTTGCTGTGTACATGGGTTAACGGATCTTGGTAGTCGTGTCCTACATGCTTGTAAAACTCGTTATAAGCCTCATCGGAAATTTCCTGACGAGCCTTGGTCCATAATGCGGAAGCCGAGTTAACGGTCTCTTCGACGATTTCTACCGGTTTTTTTTCTTCGCCTTCTTCAACCATAGGCGGCGTGATTTCTTTGTCCATCACGATAGGTAGGGAAATATGATCGGAGAATTTTCTGACGATAGAGCGAATACGGTAGCTGTCAAGGAATTCGCTTTCAGCCTCTTTCAGATGCAGTACGATTTCGGTTCCGCGTTGAGCTTTTTCTACGGATTCCAGTGTGTAATCGCCCTCGCCGGCCGACTCCCATCTTACGCCTTCGCTCTTGTCGGCTCCGGCTTTACGGGTGATTAAGGTTACTTTATCGGAAACAATAAACGCCGAATAAAAACCTACGCCGAACTGGCCGATCAATTCGCTGTCTTTGGCCTGGTCGCCGGTTAATGCCTGAAAAAACTGCTTGGTGCCTGATTTTGCAATGGTGCCGATATGTTCCTGAACTTCCGCACGGGTCATACCGATACCATTATCGATTACTGTAATGGTGCGCTTGTCTTTGTCGTATTCGAGGCGAATTTTCAGCTCACTGTCGCCTTCATACAGACCGTCATTGGATAGTGCTTCAAAACGCAGCTTATCCGCCGCATCCGAGGCATTGGAAATCAATTCGCGTAAAAATATTTCCTTGTTACTATATAATGAATGAATCATTAAATGCAGCAGATGTTTAACTTCAGTTTCAAAGCCTAAGGTTTCTTTTTTTGCTTCAACAGTCATTTTTATTAATCCTGATTAATTATAAGATTAACGCCGATATAGGGGCGCATTGGTTTTTTTCAAGTCCAAAAGCCCAAATCAGACAGATAGAATATTACAGTTAGAATTAATCTCTTATGGCAATAAATCTCAGGCCGAAAAAAATATTAATCGCCGAAGCTCACGCCAATATGCGTGAAACTATTAAGCTTATACTGGGTTTACTTGGCGCTCGGTTTATTGTTGAAGCGGAGTCCGGCATCGACGCAATAACGGCTATGAAAAAAGACAGGTTTGATATTGTGCTTTGTGATTACAATCTGCTCGGTAAGAAAACCGGTCAGCACGTCCTGGAAGAGGCCCGGCATCTTAAGTTATTACCGGTTAAGGCCATCTTTATGATGATTGCCACCGACGAACATCGTTTGGATTTAGAGCCTGGCGCTGTCGACAACAAACCCGATGACTATCTGATTAAACCCTTTAGCCAAAAACAACTATCAACCGTTATCGAAAAATGCGATACCCGCAAGAAATATCTAGCCGGTATTGAAAATGAAATAGACAAAGGCAATCTTTACCAAGCCCTACATAATTGTGAAAAGATACTCAAGCTGAATGATAAAAGCATGCGCTTGCATTTATTCAAAATGCAGGCCGAACTGAGCATTAAAGTGGGCGACTTTAAGGCGGCCGAGAAGATTTATCAGGACATTCTGCATAAAAGAGAACTTCCTTGGGCCAGATTGGGCTTGGGCGTTGTTGCTTTTTGTCTTGCCGATTATGATCAAGCTGTTAAGACTTTCCAGGAGTTGATCGGGCAGTATCCGGCGATGCTGGAGGCTTATGACTGGCTGGTAAAAGCTTATGAAGCTACGGGCAGCGATCAGCTTGCTCTATCTGCACTTAATTCAGCGGTTACGCTTGCGCCTCAGTCCATATTACGACAAAGGAAATTGGCCCTGCTGGCGGATAAAATTGAAAATATCGAGGTTGCCCAAAAAGCCTACACGGCTATTATTGAGCTGGGAAAAAATTCCATACACCGATCATTCGCCGACTATTCAGGCTTGGCTAATACCTACTTAAAAAGTAATGCCGCCGACAAGGCGCTGGAAATAGCGGTTAAGATGAATCAGCAATTTAAAACTGATCCTGAAGCAAGGATTAGGGCGGCCCTGCTGGAAACCGGGATTCATCAGGCAAAGGGCAACAAGGCGCTGGCCCGGCAAGCTTATGATAGAGTAGTTAAACTAAGCGAGCAATTTAACAAGCAGATAGCCAGAGAACTATGCCTGGAAATGGCCAAGATTTTTTATTTGAACGGAAACCGTGAAGCTTGCGATGAAATTCTTAGTGATTTAGTTAAAATCCATATTGACGATAAACTTTTCATGAAAGATATCGTAACAATGTGCGACACCATTATCGGCGAAAACTATGCAGCAACACTGATTGAGCCTCTGACAAAAGAATTGGCCGATTTCAACAAGGAAGGAGGCGCCTTGTTCAAGGAAGGCGATATTAAAGGGGCGCGTGCGGTTTTTGAGCAAGCCGTTGCAACAAGGCCCGATAATCACAAGGTCATTTTAAATCTGATAAAAATAATTATTCATGATATTAAAATGTTCGGGGTCGATACGGAAAAAGTCATGAGCGCTCAGTCCTATATCAATAAAGCGATTCAATTAAGCATAGCTCACAATCAAATCAGTGCCCTGCAAACAGCACTAGACACTCTTAAAGACAAAACCGATCAATAATCCGCCAATTTCCTATGCTTTCTATTAATTCCCCCCTGCTGACCTCCGCTTGCAAACAACTCAAGGAGAGCCGGGTCAGGCCCGGCAATACCGGATTGGGTTTGTTTTTTGCCGAGACTGCTGCACAATTACATGTCCAAGCCGACAAGCGGGGCTTTATTATGACCGGCAATCATAGTCAGCTCGGCGGGGCCGGATTTAAACTGCATTTGCTTTAGTTGTTGACAGTTGGTTTAAAGCGAAAGGATGTGTTTTTTACTTTCAGCCTTCCAGTTTTTACATGCAAACCAGACCAATAAAATACAAAGTCAAAATTGATCCCTTATGGCAATAAACCTCAAGTCGAAGAAAATATTGGTCGTCGAAGATCAAGCGATTATGCGCGAAACCATCAAACATATATTGGGCTCATTTGGCGCCCGGTTTATTGTTGAGGCGGAAAACGGCATCAATGCAATAACGGCGATGAGAATCGACAGGTTCGATATTGTGCTCTGCGATTACAATCTGCTCAGGGGAAAAAACGGTCAACAGGTTCTGGAAGAGGCCAGGTATCTTAAATTATTGCCGGTTAATGCCATCTTTATCATGGTTACTTGCGAACAGAGTCAGGAGATGGTGCTTACTGCCCTTGACAACAAACCCGACGACTACCTGATTAAACCCTTTAATCGACAACAACTGTTAAGCCGTATTGAAAGATGCCATGCCCGTAAGAAATACTTGGCCAGTATTGAAAATGAAATAGACAGCGGCAATATTTACCAAGCTATTTATAATTGCGAAAAGTTGCTCCAACTGGATGCTAAAAAAATGCGCTTGCAATTACTCAAAATGCAGGCCGAACTGACCCTTAAGGTTGGCGATTTTAAGACCGCCGAGGAGATTTATCAGGATATTCTACATGAAAGAGAATTGCCCTGGGCCAGAATGGGATTAGGTATTGTTGCTTTTTTTCTCGGTTATTACGATCAAGCCATTAAGACTTTTCAGGATATCATTGAACAATATCCGGTGATGTTGGAGGCTTATGATTGGCTGGTAAAAGCGCAAGAATCTCTGGGTAACGATGAGAATGCTTTATCTTCACTTAATTCGGCCGTTATGCTTTCTCCCCAGTCCATCTTAAGGCAAAAAAAGCTGGCGGTGCTGGCTGACAAAACCGACAATCTCTCCATTGCCAAAAAAGCTTACACGGCCACCATTAAATTGGGCAAAAACTCTATACACAGATCATCCAGCGACTATTCGGGCTTGGCTAATATTTATTTAAAAAGCAACGCCGCCAGCGAAGCGCTAAAAGTATTGTATGAGCTGAATCAGCAGTTTCACAATGATCCTGAAGCAAAGATTAGGGCGGCCTTGTTGGAAACCGAGATTCATCAGACAAAAGGTAACAAGGCGCTGGCCCAGCAAGCGTATGGCAAAGCGTTTAAACTAAGCGAGCAATTTAACAAGCAGATATCCAGGGAATTACGCCTGGAAGTGGCCAAGACTTTTCATCTGAACGGAAACGGCGAAATTTGCGATGAAATTCTTAATGATTTAGTTAAAACCAATATTGATGACAAGCCTTTTATTAAAAGTCTGGTAACCATGTGCGACGCCGTTATCGGCGAAAACTATGCAGAAGCATTGATTCAACATATAAAAAAAGAATTGGTCGACATCAATAACAAAGGCGTCGGACTGTTCCAGGAAGGCAACATTAAAGGGGCTCTGGCGGTTTTTGAAAAAGCCATTGCAAAAATGCCTAATAATCACACGATTCTGTTAAATATGATAAAAATCATCATTCATGACATTAAAACCTCTAAACCCGATCCTGAAAAAATCATGAGTGCCCAGTCCTATATTAATAAAGCCATTCAAATAGGTATACCCCACAATCAAATCAGCGGCCTGCAAACGGAGCTGGACACTATTCAATACAAATCCAATCAATAGATTCTCAAAATGACTAATAAAATACTTTCAATCGGTTTTCCTGCCATCCTGGCCTCGTCGGTGCATGACATAAAGAATTCTTTAACGGCTCTTCGAGCACTGCTCAGCCAGCTTGAAAATATCTATCAAGAGCCAAAGCCTAATGAGTTCAGGCAATTAGAATTTGAAACTAATCGCATGAACAGTAGCCTCATGCAGTTACTGACGCTTTATAAAATCGACTTATCCCAATTTAGTTTGGCTATAGACGAACATAGAGCCGCTGACATATTAGAGGATATTGTCGCCCAGCAATCCACCTTATTATCCTTGAGTAATATTCAATTGATTACCGAATGCCATGGCGAGCTGTTTTGTTATTGCGACAGCACCTTGATCAGCAATGCTCTCTGTACATTAGTCAATAACTCTCAGCGCTATTGCCTGAGCAAAGTGGTGCTTTCTGTAACGCAGGAAGATGATTATATTGTTTTTTGTATTGAAGATGACGGGATAGGTTATCCGGAAAACCTGTTGTCGTCCGATTACAAGCAACTTCCCCAACTTGATCTGGTTACCGGCAACACCGGTTTGGGCTTGTTTTTTGCTGAGACCATTGCACAATTGCATGTCCAAGCTGACAAACGGGGTTTTATTGTGACCGACAATAATAGTCAGTTCGGCGGAGCCAGATTCAAACTGTATTTACCCTGACAGCAGATGAAAGTGTTTCGTTGACGTCCCCTCAACTAGGTCCTGCAAAGTGGTGCAAACATCAGGCAAACGTCCAGCAGCGTTTCCCAGGGATTTCCTGACTGTTGGCCTTTAATTTGCCGATCCGCTTTTGCGCTTAATGCCAGTATGTCATTTAAATCGCTTTCAGCCAGTCTGTTCAATGCGTCGCCGACCAGTTGCTGGCGCTTGTCCCAGATTTGGTTGTTTTTAAATACCAGCGTTCTATTTTGCCCCTGAGCCAGCGCTCGCTTAATCTTGATTAATGTCCGGGCTTCTCGTGTTAACGCCCATAATACTACCGGCACGGCAACACCTTCAGCCTGCAAACCGGATAGTATTTTGAAAATTCGGCCTACTCTGGCTGCCAGTACGCTATCCATCAGCTTAAATACATCGAACCTGGAACTGTCGGCCACCGCATCAAAAATTTGCTGAGTGCTGAGCGGGCCGGCGCCGTATAACACGTAAAGTTTTTCTATTTCCTGGGCGGCCGCCAACAGATTGCCCTCGATTCTGGAAGCCAGTATCTGTATACCTTCCGCTTCAGTTTGCAGTCCGCGGTGCTGCATTCTTTGCTGCAACCAACGAAGTAAGTCCCGGCCCTCTAACGGCCAGACTTGAATAACACAGCCCACTTTATCCAAAGCCTGGAACCAGTGTGCTTTTAATGAGGAACCGGCCATCTTGGCCGCGGTAATCAGTAATAAGGTATCTTCCGGTAAATGGCCGCAATAGGCGGTCAAAGCTTTAGCGCCCTCAGTACCCGGCGTACCGGTAGGCAATCTTAAGTCGATGATTTTTTTATCGGCAAAAATGGATAAAGAACCGGCCGATTCCGCTAATTCATGCCAGGAAAATCCGCCATCCGCGACAAGCACCTCGCGTGTATCATAGCCGGCTTTTCGTGCTGCAGCCCGAATCGCATCGGCCACTTCGCCCTGCTGTAACGGTTCGTCACCGCTAATAAAGTAAACCGGCATCAAACCCTTTTGCAGCGCGGCGGCTATTTGTTCGGGCTTGAGTCGCATGTTATTTTGCGCCTGCCTCTAATACGACTCTGGCACGGTTAACAATAGTATGCACTGCCTGTTGATACATTTCGTTACGTATCACGGCTTCTTCTTGATCTTTGGCAATCATAAATTGCTGGTCATTGTAATACTCACGTCTGATTTCAACCGGCTGGCGCGGCATTAACAGGGCATCTCCGGCATTAGCAAATTCATAATCCAGGCGATAGTAAAGCTCAAATTCGTTAGACTTGCCTCTGGAACTCAGCGACAACACACGGCGATTAAAATCTTCGTCAAAGATTTTGATAACAATACCCGCTCCGGTACGAGAGTCGGCAAGTTGGCCGGAAGATGACTTCATGATTTGCTTGAATTGTTCGCGCAGCTGCGCAGATCCGCCTTCGACATAGACATTTTTCAGATTTGCAGGCAATTCAAAAGCCCCCCGCAAATGGTAGCCGCAAGCGCTCAATAGCAAAGCCATAAGCAAAATGACTGCTGTTTTTGTTAACACACTTTTCCCCTTAATGAATAGGATACGGGTGATAGTGAAAAGGCTAAAGGCTAAAGGCTAAAAGTGTGATGCAACTTTTTGCCCTTCGTCCTTCGCCTTTCCTCATCCGCGTTCTATTTCTCTAGCTGCTGAACAGCTCTAAACAACAATATTGACCAGTTTCTTAGGCACCACGATCACCTTTTTGACCGGATGGCCTTCAGTAAAGCGTTTAACCTGCTCATCACTTAGCGCCATTGCCTCTATTTCTTCTTTAGAGGCATCAACCGATACCGACATCTTGCTGCGCAATTTGCCGTTAACCTGCAACACCAGCTCCAGGGTGTCCTGCTCCAATGCCGTTGCATCGACCACGGGCCATGATGCGCTGACTACCGCCTGTTGATGCCCCAGATCCAGCCACAATTGGTGGCAGATATGCGGCACGATCGGCGACAACATTAATACAATAGCTTCCAGCGCTTCCTGACGAACCGCCTTGCCGTTATCGGAGTCATCGACAAATTTGGACAGGGTATTGATCAGCTCCATATTCGCCGCAATAACGGTATTAAAGGTATAGCGCCTGCCGAAATCATCGGTTGCTTTTTGGATAGTCAGATGCAGCTGTCGACGCACCGCCTGTTGCTCAGCGGTTAAAGTCTGTTTATCCAGCGGCGCCGTAGAACCACCGGTCTCACAATGCAGATAAGCCTGCTTCCAAAGCCGCTTCAGGAACCTGAACGCGCCTTCTACGCCACTGTCGGACCATTCCAGCGATTGCTCCGGCGGCGCTGCAAACATGATAAACAGGCGCACGGTATCGGCGCCGTATTGATCGATCAGGCCTTGCGGATCAACCGTGTTGCCCTTGGATTTGGACATCTTGCTGCCGTCTTTCAGCACCATGCCCTGGGTCAGCAGTTTCTTGAACGGTTCGTCGCAGACCAGAAGGCCTTCATCGCGCATCAGCTTGGTGTAAAACCGCGCATACAACAAATGCAAAATCGCGTGTTCGATACCGCCGATATAATGATCGACAGGCAGCCAGTATTTGGCGCTTTCATCGAGCATAGTGTCCGGGTTATTGCCCGCAAAGCGCGCAAAATACCAGGACGATTCCATAAAGGTATCGAAGGTATCGGTTTCCCGGCGCGCCGCTTTGCCGCATGATGGACAGGTGGCATGGGAAAAAGTCGGATGAGCGACCAGAGGCGATTGCGAGCCGTCCAGCACGACATCTCTGGGCAGTTCCACCGGCAAATCCTGCTCGGGAACCGGAACCGTGCCGCAGTCGTCGCAATAAATAACCGGAATCGGCGCGCCCCAGTAACGCTGACGGGAAACGCCCCAGTCGCGCAACCTGAAATTGGTTTTGCGTTGGCCTTTCTGGTCTTTTTCCAGCGCTTCTGAAATGGCGGCAAAAGCCTGCTCCGAGGTCAAGCCGTCAAACGCGCCGGAATTTTTCAACACGCCTTTTACCGTGTAAGCCTGCTCCGAGCAATCATCGCCCCCGCCGTCTTTGGCAAAAATGACTTGTTTGATCGCAATGCCGTACTTAAGCGCAAATTCGAAATCGCGTTGGTCATGTGCCGGAACAGACATCACCGCGCCGGTGCCGTAACCCATCAACACAAAATTGGCAATCCATACCGGAACCTGTTCGCCGGTGATCGGATGAACCGCTTTGATGCCGGAATCGATGCCGCGCTTTTCCATGGTTTCCATGGCCGCTTCCGAAGTTTCCATCATCTTGCAGTCGTCGATAAACGCACGGATCTCAGAATTGGTTTCTGCGGCTTTCAAAGCCAGCGGATGCTCCGCCGCCACGGCAAGATAGGTCACGCCCATCAGTGTATCGGGACGCGTGGTGTAGATGCTTAAAGGCTGATCCGACTCAGGCACCGGAAAATGCATCTCCACGCCTTCTGAACGGCCTATCCAGTTGGCCTGCATGGTTTTAACCTGTTCAGGCCAACCGTCCAGCGTTTCCAGCGAGGCAAGCAGTTCATCGGCATAAGCGGTGATTTTCAGGAACCACTGGGCGATTTCTTTGCGCTCGACTTGGGTGTCGCAACGCCAGCAGCAGCCGTCGATGACTTGCTCGTTAGCCAGAACGGTCATGTCATTCGGACACCAGTTGACCGGCGCGGTTTTTTTATAAACCAGGCCTTTTTCCAGCAGCTTCAGGAAAAACCACTGCTCCCACTTATAATAATGCGGATTGCAAGTGGCTAATTCTCGGTTCCAATCATAGCCGAAACCCAGCCGCTTGAGCTGATCGCGCATGTAGTCGATGTTGCTGTAAGTCCAGTCGGCCGGATGTACGCCGTGCTGCATTGCGGCATTTTCCGCCGGCAGGCCGAATGCATCCCAGCCCATCGGCTGCAACACATTTTTGCCCAGCATGCGCTGGTAACGGCTGATGACATCGCCAATGGTATAGTTTCGAACATGCCCCATGTGCAATTTGCCGCTGGGGTAAGGAAACATCGACAAACAATAATATTTGTCCTCTGTTGACGATTCCGACACATTAAATACGCCTGATGCATCCCAGACGGCCTGTACTTCTTGCTCGATTGCCAACGGCTTATAATTTTCTTGCATCCTTCTCGTCTTTTACCAGTCAAAAGCGTTAGAATACCGTACAGTTGCTTAAATCTAAAGCGCCATTTTCAGGAGCCCAACCCTTATGAATAAAAACAAACTTGTCACCGCCTATGCCGATTTTATGAAGCATCTCCATGAAACCATGGAAGATACGCTGCATTCGTTTGCCGAAGCATTGGAAATATCGAAAGAAAAAACCAGCAAAGACAGCGACTTGAGCAGCGATGAACTGGACAAGGTTTCAGGGTTTGTTAAACGCGACATCGAACATGCGGCTCATGGTTTGTCAGCCAAGGAAGATAAGGACTCGCTGTCCGAGTGGTTTAAGTTCGATATTGAATTAATTGAAAACTTCACGCTGGATGCTTTTTTAAGCCTTGCCGACAAAACCCGCCTGGAACTGGCGAAACTCGAACAATTAGCCGAAGCGCACACCTATCACAGCGGCGACATTACCGTGCCCGGCACTTTTATCTGCGACGACTGCGGTAAGGAAATCGCTTTTAAAACCCCCAGTGAAATCCCCGAATGTCCGCAATGCCATGGTAAAACCTTTATCCGCATTTGATATTACCGGCCCAAGCCTTATAATGCGACTTTCAACTATTTGATTTAACGGGGATAACATGCGCAGAGTCATTTTCAACCAGAAAGGCGGCGTCGGCAAATCTACTATTACGTGCAATTTAGCCGCCATCAGTGCTGTTGAAGGCAAGCGTACATTAGTCATCGATCTCGATGTTCAGGGCAATTCGACGCAATACCTGCTCGGCAATAAAGTCAGCGATAGCGATAAAACCATTGCCCACTTCTTTAAAGATTGCTTAAGCTTGTCCCTGTTTGGCGGCGGCGCATCCGGCTCCGGTCTTGAAAGTGCGATACATGAGACGCCGTTCCCCAACCTGTTTGTGATTCCATCCCATCCCGAGCTTGAACCCTTGCAAAGCCGTTTGGAATCGCGCATGAAAATCTTTAAATTAAAAGAAGCGCTGGAAAAACTTGAAGGCTTTGATGAGATCTATATGGATACCCCGCCGATCCTGAACTTCTACAGCCAATCCGCGTTAATTGCAGCCGAAAAATGTTTGATTCCTTTTGATTGCGATACTTTGGCCAGAGAAGCCCTGTATTCACTGATGCAAGTGGTAGCGGAAGTTAAAGCCGACCATAACCAGAATCTTGAAGTTGAAGGCATCATCGTCAACCAATACCAAAAACAAGCCAATTTACCCCGCCAGTTAGTCGAGGAGCTTATTGCCGAAGGCCTGCCGGTACTGGCTGCGATGATTTCGCCATCGGTCAAGGTCAGGGAGTCGCACTCGGAATCCAAACCGCTGGTGCATTATGTGCCCAACCATAAGCTGACTGACGAATACCGTGCGTTACATGCGATGATTCACGGGAGTTAATTTCGGCAGCGCTCCCACACTTCGGCGTCGCGGCCATTAAGTTAAGAAAGGTATTTAGCAAAAAAATGTTATTCGGGTAGGGGGTGCCGTGCGCCCCAAAGGGATAGCAAAAATTTTCAAGCATCGGGAAAGGCGCGCACGGCACGCCACAACTGTTCAGTTTTTGATAAATGTAAAAAACATTGTTTTTAATGGCGTTTCCTTAACTTAATGGCAGTGACACTTCGGCGTGGAAACGCATCTTGTACTTCTCAGCGGTGCGGACGCCGAGGACTTGGAAATCACGAAGCTCCCGCAAATCCACCGCATCCCCTAACATTATGAACAGCGTTGTTACCCTCGGCAATTTTAAATCCTGGCTACTTCCCATCCTGTCCGGTATTTTAATCGGCACCAGTTACATTCCCTTCCCGCCCTGGGCTTCTTTATTCTGCTTTGTACCGTTGTGGATTTTCTGGAATCGGCAAACCCGCTTAAAAAGCATTTTCCTTGGCGGTTTAATCACTTCTTTCGTATTCACGCTGATCGGCTTTAACTGGGTTACCTACTTATTGCACGAATTTGCCCATCTGGATTGGCCGGTAGCGGCTATAGGCATGTTGATCTATGGATTGATAGCCCACTTATTTGTGCCGTTGGCGGGCGTGCTGTGGTTTTGGGGACGAAGCAAGTTTCAGTGGTCAAAGCGGCTTTCGCTGGGGCTGATGGCGCTGATTACCACGCTTTGCGAAGCCTATTCGCTGACTCTGTTCGACTGGAACTTCGGCTATTCCTGGTATGGCGCAAATATTCCCGTTTACCACTGGGCGGAAGTAATTGGCTTTAGCGGACTCAGCGCCGCTACCTTACTGTGTAATCTACCGCTTTATATTGCCTGGGAACAGCGCAAACAGAATACCGGAAAAATCATCTTAGCCGCCGTTGTTACCGGTTTTATACTGCTCAATGCCGGTGGCCTGTGGCTTAAAAACAGACTGCCGCAGCCGGATGCGTCGTTTAAAACATTGCTGGTTCAGGCCTATATCGAGAACGCGGAAAAACTGGCCGCCGAATTGGGTAAAGGCTACGGCAAAGAAATATTTAACCGCTACCTCACGCTGACCGATAACGCGCTCAAAGCCCATCAAGACGCCAAAATAGATTTCGCGATGTGGCCTGAAACCGCATTTCCGGCATTGCTGGGTGAACAGTTCAAATTTGACGACTACCCCGCAGCGTTAGCGCAGTTTCTCCAGCAACGGCAATTGCCGCTTATTACCGGTGCTTACAGTGTCGATGAAGCATCCCGCCTGATCACCAATTCTCTGTTCGTATTGAACAAGGACGGCGAGATAGTGCCGCCGCATTACAGCAAATCGATCTTGCTGGCCTTTGGCGAATACATTCCCGGTGAGCAATTTTTTCCTGAAATTCGCAACTGGCTACCGGCTACCGGACATTTTGCCCGAGGCCAAGGCCCGACTGATTTACTGCGCTGGAATGGCTATAAGATGGGCGCGCAAATATGTTATGAAAGCCTGTTTCCACGATTTTCGCGCTCGCTGGCTGAACTGGGCGCCCAGTTCATCGTCAATGTGACCAACGACTCCTGGTACGGGGCATGGCAGGAACCCTATCAGCACATGTATATGACCTTGGCGCGCGGCGTAGAATTTCGCCGCCCGGTATTGCGCGTCACCAATACCGGCATTTCCACGGTATCGCTGGCATCGGGAGAAATCCTGCAACGCTCGCCGATACATCAGGCATGGGCAGGCTTATATGAAGTGCCTTACTTGAAAAATCCGCTTACTACTTTCTATCAAAACTGGTTTTGGCTGGTGCCTTTATTATTGTGGGGAGCGTTAGTTTTATTGTTAGGTATCGGAATCGTAAACCGCTTCAACAATAATAACGGTACAATAAATTAATTATTGTATACTTGTAAGACTATGCTTACGTGTAAGATTATGCTTACTCGATAATATAGGGTATTTATAAAATATTGTTATTTGCTTTAACACAAAGCAACGCTGATTAAATGTGTACTTAGGCAACTCGCAATAAATAAAATGCCTGATTATAAAATGCAGTAGAACGCAGATAAATATGATAACCACAGATAATTAAAGAGAAATATTATTGAATCATAATGCTCCGCGTCATCAGCGTTCTATTTTTGGCTGCTGAGTAATTGAGATGAGGTGGTTTATTTTTTGCGAATTACCTTAGCGTAGGCTTAGCTGTGCATCAAGGGGTGGAGTCAAAGCTAAGCGTCGACTTATATCTTAAATTGCGGAATAAGCGAGCCCTTGGCGTTTAGCCATCCATTATCGGGTACTGAACAAATGCAATCAATAATTGATTTTTTGGCTATTAAAGGTCTCATGCCTCATGGCTATTGCCTGTCATGGAGTCCGGTGTTACTTTGGCTGCACGTCAGCTCCGATCTACTGATCACTCTCGCCTACTACTCCATTCCGCTGATTCTGATTCATTTTGTCCGGCAGCGTAAAGATTGGCCCTATCCATGGCTGGTTGCCATGTTTGCCGGATTTATTATCGCCTGCGGCACCACCCATTTACTGTCGGCTATCACCGTCTGGATACCTTTATATTGGCTGGACGGTTTGTTTAAAGCCCTTACTGCGCTTGTCTCGCTCGCCACAGCAGTACTGATGATATGGATTATTCCCCGCGCCTTATCTTTACCCAATACCACACAACTGCAAGCCGAGATACAACAAAGAAAAGCCGCAGAAGAGGCGTTGCGGGAAAGTGAATATCGCTGGAAATTCGCTATCGAGGGATCCGGCGACGGTGTATGGGACTGGGACATTCAGATTGATGAAGTCAAGTATTCCAGGCGCTGGAAGGAGATGTTGGGTTATGCCGAAAACGACAACCTGCCAACGGAACAAGACTGGATAAATCGTATTCATCCCGATGATCGGGTGCATGTTTCGGAAGTGGTGCAAGCATACCTGGCCGGAATGACCGCAACTTACATCGTTGAATATCGCTTGCGCTGCAAGGATGGGAGCTATAAATGGATTCTGGCCAGAGGAATGGTGGTCAGTCGTAGCGAAGACGGTAAACCCTTACGCATGATCGGCACCCATGCCGATATTTCGGAGCGCAAACAAGTGGAGCAGCTATTACAGGACAAAGAGCAGATGTTGTCCGAATCACAGCGCATCGGCCATATCGGCAGTTGGCAATGGGAGGTGATGACAAATCATATCGTTTGGTCAGAGGAGCTTTACCGCATACTGGGCTTGAATCCGGCGTTGCCTCCGCCGGATTACAAAGAGCACCATCGATTGTTCACTGCTGAAAGCTGGGAGCGCTTGAGCACCGCTTTGTCGCGTACACAGGAAACAGGAGTTCCTTACGAACTGGAGCTTGAGATGCTTAGGGCGGACGGCACCCATGGCTGGATATTGGTACGCGGGGAAGCAATACGCGAAGGTAGTGGTGCTATTGCCTGGCTCCACGGCGTGGCGCTGGACATCACTGAGCGCAAACTCATGGAAGAGGAGCTAAAAGCCAGTGAGGCAAAATTCCGTTCCATTATTGATGCTTCGCCAGTGCCGATGGCATTGCATGATGAGCAGCAGAACATTACCTTTCTGAATCCGGCGTTTATACAAACCTTCGGTTACAGCATGAATGACACTCCCACTGTGGCAGACTGGCGGACGAAAGCCTTTCCTGATCCTGAGTATCGACACTGGGTGGATACGGCTTGGCAAGCGGCAGTGGAAAAAGCCAAACAGGAACAGCATGATATTTCGCCTCTGGAAGTGGCTATTCGCTGCAAGAACAACAGCATTAAAATTGTATTGGTAACTGCGGCTTCGATTTATCAGGATTTTGCGGGTGAGTGTTTGATGATGTTGTACGACATTACTCGGCTTAAACAAGCCGAGGCCAAGC
This sequence comes from Methylococcaceae bacterium, assembly GCA_044426515.1. GTDB lineage: Bacteria > Pseudomonadota > Gammaproteobacteria > Methylococcales > Methylomonadaceae > Methylobacter_A. The sequence continues at coordinate 55,395 of JAUGSS010000135.1, forward strand.
TCAACGCTATTTTTAATGCGTCAGTGGAAAGTATTATTACTACCGACATAGACGGCAATATCGAATCTGTTAATGCCGCAGTAGAAACTATTTTCGGCTATAAGCCGGAACAGCTGAGAGGGTGCAACATTAGCAAACTGATGCCGTCCATGCATACAAAAACGATGCCCGATGCAGTGAAATGTATCAGGCAAATCCAGGAGTTTGAGGGTATACATAAAGATGGCTCTGTGCTGCCTCTGGAACTGTCCATAGCGGATTTTTTGATCGATGATGCGCGCTATTTCGCCCATATTGTACGTGATGTGAGTTTACGCAAACATCGGGAACAGCAAGACAAGGAACACCTGAATGAACTCGCCCATGTCACTCGCCTTGGGCTGATGGGCGAAATGGCCTCAGGTATCGCCCATGAAGTCAACCAGCCTCTGGCCGCGATTTCCAGTTATGCGCAAGTCAGTTTAAACCTTATTAACGCTGAAAATCCGGATCTGGTAAAGCTCTCCGAGATTTTATTCAAAACTCAGCAACAAGCGTTAAGAGCGGGACGGATAATTCATCGGATGAGGGAGTTTGTCAGATCTCATGCAAAACATCGTTCAACCGCCGATCTTAATACTCTGATTCATTATGCGGCCGATTTGTGTATTGCCGAACTTAAACAAAATAATATCAAGCTGACATTTGAACTGGAAAACAATCTGCCGCCTATCTATGCCGATCATGTACAAATTGAACAAGTGATCTTAAACCTGATTCGAAACAGCGTTGATGCCTTGCAAAACTTACCGGTAAAACAACAGCGTCAATTAACCGTCCAGAGCCGTTTGACTTCCGAGAATGGCATAGAGGTCCGGGTTAAGGACAACGGGCCGGGACTTGATGAAGACCAACAGCAAAAGGTATTGACGCCCTTTTACACCACTAAGGCAGATGGCATGGGTATGGGGTTATCGATCAGCCGCTCGCTTGTTGAAGCCCATGAAGGTCGCTTGCATTTCAATAGCCAACCTGGAAAAGGCAGTACTTTTTATTTCACTCTACCGATACAGGGAAAGGTCTGATCAAATATTGATCATTAATGTCGTAGAATGCACCATTTTGGCGATGCTTCAGGATAAAAAAGATGCGGTCAGGCTATGCTGACCGCACACAGAGGAGGATATAGCTAACTCTAATCCCTTTAGGTAAGAGCGATCACAAGAGTTACATTCAGTCTAGTCGATGAAATCAATCTTGGAAATGCGGCATATTGACGCGTGACAATATGCCGCGCAAGATGGCATGGTCTGTGCTTTGTTAAATTAGTTTGCGTCATAGAAATGCCTTAAACGACTGGAAATCACTACGGGAATTACTGAGGCATTTTGCTCGACCTATAACATCATCCAGTTGACTTGCTGAATGGCATGAAGCATGGAAAATAAGCGCCGGCGGACAGTGGCGGCCTCAATTGGAGCAAAAAGAGGTGGAATGGGCGGCCGGTTGAATGATTGAGTCGATGGGTGAAACGCTGATGGAAAACGGCGGAATAAAAGTACGGAGCTCCGGCAGGTGTTTTAGGCTGAATTTGCAATAACAATAGCCCGTTTCGGAGCCGGTAAGCCTTCGCAAGTCAGTTGCGGGTTTTTTGTATCCAAAAAATCTTTCAGCGAATGAAAACTCATCCATTCCGTAGTTCGCTGTTCTTCAATGCTGGTTACGGTGACATCGATCAGGCGAATATTTTTAAAACCGCAGCGTTTTAACCAGCTGATCAGCGTGTCGCAGCTGGGCAGGAACCAGACGTTGCGCATTCTGGCGTAACGGTCTTCCGGTAGTAATACTTGTCCCAGGTTGCCGTCGATAACCAACGTTTCCAACACCAGTTCGCCGCCGGGTTGCATGCAGTCTCTTAATTCCATCAGATGGTCGATAGGCGAACGGCGATGGTAAAGCACACCCATCGAAAATACCGTGTCGAAGGCCTTCAGGCCGTAAGGCAAGTCTTCTATGCCCAATGGCAAGACGTAGATGGGGGCTTCTCCATGCAATTTTCTGATCAGCTGAAATTGCATCACATTAAGCAGCAAAGGATCGATGCCGACTACTGTCTTTGCGCCGGCGCCCAGCATGCGCCAGCAGTGGTAGCCGTTGCCGCAACCTACATCCAATACCAACCGATGTTCCAGCGGCGCGATGTGGTTTTTCAGCCGGTTCCACTTCCAGTCTGAACGCCATTCGGTATCTATGTTGATGCCGAATAAGCTGTAAGGGCCTTTACGCCAAGGATGCAGGGCTTTTAACTGGCTTTCGAGCTGCTTTTTTGCCGGTTCGGTAATCGCCGGGGATGATGTCAGACTGCCGGAAGCCGTTGCGGCCAAGTCATCCGAACAGCCTATTTGCACCGCATCGGCATCCAGCGCACGTTGGGCGGTGGACAATTCCGGTACGCTGGCAAGCAGAGCCTGCCACTGGGCTAAATCGCCGTGTTTGGTGAGCTCAAAGCTCCGCTCAAGTTGTTGCGGCAACAACTTTGCCCAAGCCTCGGCCTTTGCCTCAATGAGTGCATTATATAAGGGTTGATAATCAATCATTTCAAGGCAATGATCGAGGCGAAGTTGAAGTATTGAAACCAGACTTCGGCGCTGCTGAAGCCGACTTGCCGTAAACGCTGTTGATGCCGGGCAAAGGTTTCGGGAATCAGCACATTTTCCAGCGCAGTGCGTTTTTGGCTGATTTCCAGATCGCTGTAGCCTTGCGCTTTTTTAAAGGCGTGATGCATTTGTGTTTGCAACTCCTGTTGCCGTTCATCATCGAATTTGAGCTTTTCCGACAGGATTAAAATGCCGCCGGGTAATAATCCCTGATAGATTTTTTGCAAAAGGCCCAGCCGGTGTTCAAGCGGGATAAACTGTAAGGTAAAATTTAAGACCACCACCGAGGCATTTTCAATCGCTGCCTCAAGAATATCCTTGCACAGCACCTCGACTGCAACCGGGGCCTGATCTTGCTGTAACGCTTGTTGAAAGCGCGTTACCATTGCTTCGGAATTATCAACGGCAATGATGCGGCAATTTTCAGTTTCAATCTGGTGGCGCATGGACAAGGTCGCAGCGCCCAAAGAGCAGCCCAGATCGTAACAAACGCTATGCTCACGGGCAAAACGCCCGGCCAATAGCCCTATTGCGGAAATAATCGCGCTATAACCGGGAACAGAGCGTTGAATCATGTCCGGGAAAACGCGGGCTACTGTGTCGTCGAATTTAAAAGCGCCGACTTCGCCAACCGGACTGGCATAAATGGAGTCTTTCGGGAAGTTCATGGCTTAGCAAGCAATAATCGCGGAGAGCGGGATGAACGAGAGGGCGACCGGCCGGTCGCCCTTAAGGTGGGTAAATTTCGTGCGTTTTGCAATGTTTCAGGAATTCGTTGCGGGTTTTCCGGCCAATGCTTCGGCATTTCGCTTAACCAGTCCGTCAATAACCGCGTTTAATGAACCCTTGGTTTGAACTTCATTAGCGAAGGTGGTGCGATAGTTGGTCACCAGACTCACGCCTTCAATCATAATGTCGTAAGCTTTCCATACGCCATCAGCCAGCAGCATCCGGTAATTTACCCCGATAGGCTGTATGCCGGGCTGCAATACTTCGGTTTTGACAACAGCTTTGGTCGCGCCGCCTTCCATTTCAAGAGGCAAAAAACGCACCGACCAGTCATTAAATTCTACAAAAGCACGGGAATAGGTTCTTACCAACAGCGTTTGAAATTCATGTTTAAAACGCTCGCGTTCATCATTAGTTGCTGTTTTCCAGATTTTTCCCAAGACTAATGCCGAAATTCTGTCGAAATCGGTATGCGGATAAATGACTTCGTTAACGAATTGTGTAATCTTGGCAAAATCTTTGGTAAACGATTTATCCTGCAATTTTTGTTGCAATTGCGCCGAAGCCTCTTGTATAGCCTGTTGCGGAGGCAATAAGTCCGCCGCAAATACCTTGGTAACAGACATAAAACTAAGTAATACAACAAATAAACCGAATACTGTTACTTGTTTAGCTTTCATAAAACCCTCTAAAATTAATCAATGCATGCTTTCTATCTTCGGCAATGCTTCATGCATCGCCTGGGAACACCGCTACGCTGCTCCCTGCCTCGATTTAGCTCCAGCCAACGGAGGCGGAGGCTCTTTACACAATCCACATGGCTCCTGCTCACGCCCCTTACCCGCATCCATGTAGGCAATGCAACTGCCAAATATCGGTGTAGTAATTTCCCTGATACAATAAATCCTCTGTCTTAGAGTAGAATTAAGGTAACGTTTCTACAAGGATTTAAGATTTTTCCAAACCCTTAGAACACAAGGATAAGATGGCATATAATAACATCAATTTTCCTCAAACACGCATGAGAAGAATGCGTTATAACGATTTTTCCCGTCGTTTAATGCGCGAGAACCGTTTGTCTGTCGATGACCTGATTTACCCGATGTTTGTCACTGAAGGTTCAAAGCAGCGAGAGCCTATCTCATCGATGCCGGGTATAGAAAGACTCTCTCAGGATTTACTGCTGGCGGAAGCGCACCAGCTTTATGAGCTGGGTATACCGGCTGTTGCGTTGTTTCCGGTAACGTCTGCGGATAAAAAATCGGCACAGGCGGCCGAAGCGTATAACCCTGACGGCCTGATTCAGCGTAGCGTAAGAGCTTTAAAACAAGCGCTTCCTGAGTTGGGCATTATTACCGATGTTGCGCTGGACCCTTTTACTACACACGGACAGGATGGACTGGTCAATCAGGATGGCTATGTGATGAATGATGAAACCATCGACGTATTGACTCGGCAAGCGCTGTCTCATGCCGAAGCCGGAGCCGATATTGTCGCGCCGTCGGACATGATGGATGGCCGTATCGGCGCAATAAGGCAGGCGCTGGAAGCCCAAAACCATGTCAATACACTGATCCTCGCTTATTCGGCCAAATATGCCTCCGGTTTTTACGGCCCGTTCAGGGATGCGGTGGGTTCCGCCGGAACGTTAGGGAAAGGCAACAAATACAGCTATCAAATGGATCCGGCGAATTCCGATGAAGCTATGCGCGAAATACAGCTGGATTTACAAGAAGGTGCGGATATGGTCATGGTCAAGCCCGGTATGCCCTATCTGGATATCATCCGTCGAGTCAAAGACCAATACGGCGTACCGACTTTTGCCTATCAGGTCAGCGGCGAATACGCGATGCTCAAAGCCGCCGCAATGAATGGTTGGCTGGATGAAAAACAAGTCGTGCTGGAGTCTTTGCTGGCCTTCAAACGTGCCGGCAGCGATGCAATCCTGAGCTATTACGCCAAATCCGTAGCCCAGTGGTTACAAGAGTGATGCGGAAATTTTAAATCTAACAACCGAAGCGGAGTCTGTTCCATGTCAGAAGAAACCTTAATTACCGAAAAAAAAAGATTTCAGATTGAAGAAGCTATTTTGGTTTTACTGCTGATCCTGTCGTTAGTCGGCATCGGAATCATGGATTTTTCTCCCGCCGACGGCTATGGCTACTGGCTCATTTTGGTTTTTGTATTTTGCCTGTTTGCAATGGTAATCGGCTGGCGGCAATCCAGACACCGCAGCGAGGATTTCAAGATTATCTTACGTGAGCAATCGATACACTGGGCCACATCATTACTGGTAGTGGGTGGTGCATTCTTAATACATCAGTCGGGGCGGATAGCCGAAGAAGACGCAGGCCTCATTATCCTGCTGATTTTGTCGCTTTCGACCATACTTGACGGTCTGCGAGTCGGTTGGCGCTTCAGTCTGGTTGGGCTTTTTCTGGGTGTTGCCGCTGTGGTTTCAGTCTATACCCCGCATTTTCTGTGGATAGAATTGGGCATTGCCATTTTGATTGTTGCGGCAACTGTTTTATGGGAGCTATGGCTAGAGAAAAGAGCGTAATTATGACCCTATCAGACCGCTACGCCGTGTTAGGTTACCCCATCAAGCACAGCAAATCGCCACGAATTCATCAGCTTTTTGCCGAACAAACCGGACAAGCGCTTGAATACAGCGCAGTGGAAGTGCCCTCCGAACAATTCCAGACAGTCGTTGCGGCATTTTTTGCCCACGGCGGCAAAGGCTTAAACTGTACCGTGCCGCTAAAAGAACTCGCCTGGGGCTACGCTGAGCATAAAACCGAACGCGCGCAACTGAGTAAGGCCGTCAACACGCTCGCGCTCCAGGCGGACGGTTCCATACTGGGCGATAACACCGACGGCATAGGTTTGGTAACCGACTTAATCGTCAACCATGCCGTCACCTTATCGGGCATGCGCATACTGATTCTCGGTGCAGGCGGCGCCAGCCGAGGCATCATCAGCCCGATTCTTGAGCAATTTCCGCAAACCCTTGTTATCGCCAACCGCACCGATGATAAGGCCGTCAAGCTGGCCGCCGAATTTCACGCTAAAGGAGCTATTACCGGCTGCGGCTTCGATAGTTTGAAAAACCGGCAATTCGACTTGATTTTAAACGCGACATCAGCCAGTTTAAGCGGTCAATTACCGCCACTGCCGGCCGGTTTGCTGGCGGCAGGCGGCAGTTGTTACGATCTCGCCTACGGCAACGAGCCGACGGCTTTTGTCCGTTGGGGTCAGGAAAATCATGCGGTAAAAAGCCTGGATGGGCTGGGTATGCTGGTTGAGCAGGCGGCGGAAGCTTTTTTTATCTGGCGTGGCGTTCGCCCAAAAACCCGGCCTGTTATTGAGCTATTGAATTCGGAGCGGCAGCCTAAAGCGTAGCTCCACGAAGAAAAACAAAGCTAAAACTTCGTCTTTGCGCTGCATTAATCACCACTACGCCTTTAAATATTCATTTTTCAGCTGAATATACTGCTGGGCGGAATATTCCAGAAATTCCTTTTCAGATTCCTTTATAGGCCTAGCCTGCTTGGCTGGTACGCCTACATAAAGATAGCCGCTTTCCAGCTTTTTCCCCGGCGGAACCAGTGCGCCTGCGCCCAGCATCACATAGTCCTCAAGTACGGCGCCATCCATAATAATTGCGCCTATCCCTATCAGGCAATAATCGCCCACAGTACAGGCATGAACTACCGCCCTATGTCCTATGGTAACGCCCTTGCCTATAATCAGAGGATGGCCTTGAGCTGTATACTTACCGGCGTGAGTCACATGCAATACCGAACCGTCCTGCACATTGGTGCCATTGCCAATAGCGATACGCTCAACATCGCCTCTGAGCACTGTCGTAGGCCATATAGAAACGTCATCGCCCAAGGTGACATCGCCGATCACGACGGCGCTGTCATCGATAAAAACCGACTTGCCGATTTTGGGGTATATATCGTTAAATTTCCTGATTGCCATCCTAACCTCGATGAAAAAATCGACTATTTTCCTTTTGTGTGCATGTTCTTAAGGCCGTTGGAAATCAATAACCGTCAGTATTCTTTAGCAGCCAACGCTCGGCTTCGGATTTTAACAGCTCTTTTTTCCAGAAAGGCGCTCTCGATTTTAACGCTTCCATGATATAGCGACTCGCGTCAAACGCAGCGCCGCGGTGTGATGTCCATACCGCTACCAGCACAATCGGCTCATTAGGCAGAATGTCGCCCACCCGGTGCACCACTAAGGCGTCAATAACCGGCCATTGCTGCAAAGCTTCGGCAACGATCTTTTCCAGCTGTTTTTCGGTCATGCCGGGATAATGTTCCAAGGTCATCCCTTTAACATCATTGCCTTCATTGAAATCGCGCATGGTGCCTATAAAAATGCCGGTTGCGCCAAATTTACCGGCCATATTCTGTGCCGAATGCTGATAGGCTTGAATTTCCAGCCACGGATCAAAAATTTCCGGGCAAATTTTTATGTGCATGGTCAGCCCCCGGTCACCGGCGGAAAAAAAGCCACTTCATCGCCGTCCTTAACAGCACTATTCAATTCGACATAGTCCATGTTCACCGCCGCCAAACAATTATCCGGCAATACTTTATCCGGGTTGGCAGAGCGCCATACATCGCCCACTGTAGCCAAGCCGGCAAACTCCAGTTGATCCTCCGAACGGCCGATACTTTCTTTCAAGCTGGCAAAATAGCGTACCTTAATTGACATAATCATTCACTCAGTCGCAAAAATAATACTGGCGCAAGGCGCATTGTATGGATGACCGCCCGCCTTTTTAGTTTTCTTAACCGGCAGTTGTTATAATAAAACGCGCCTGCCCATTCACTGATAATTTTACAGAAAAATGACTGCATTAACTCACTTTAATCAATCCGGAGAAGCTCATATGGTTGATGTCGGCGAAAAGGCGATCACCCAGCGCACGGCTGTCACTGAAGGCTACATCGAAATGCTGCCGTCTACGCTCAAATTAATCGTAGACGGCGGACACCAAAAAGGCGATGTGCTGGCTATAGCGAGAATAGCCGGTATCATGGCCAGCAAAAAAACGGCGGAACTGATTCCTCTTTGCCATCCGCTGCCGCTAACGCATGTAGAAATCAAGCTTAGCGCAGAAACCGAGCGCAATCGGATACGCTGTCAAACCACGGTAAAAACCAACGGCCAAACCGGCGTAGAAATGGAAGCGTTAAATGCAACGCAGATTGCCTTACTCACCATTTACGATATGTGCAAAGCCGTAGATAGAGGCATGGTTATCCAGTCAGTCAGGCTGTTGGAAAAAGAAGGCGGCAAGTCGGGGCAGTGGCAACGTAATCAACAGAACGCTGCCGAGTGACTCAATTGTGACATTTAACTCGTTTATAATTTTGCCGGACAACTCAAGCCATTCCATTAAACTTATATTTTCAACAAGGCGCCGACTGTTTGGCGCTATTTAGAATAACAGCAGAGACAACTATGCCGATTATATTAAAAGAACTTGCCGATTTTTGCGCTGCGCGGATTGAAGGCGGTAATCCATCCGCAACCATCCATTCAGCGGCAGAGATTACCTCTGCACACCAGGGGCAAGTCACCCAGTTGACTAACAGTCGCTATACCCGGCATATCAACGATTCAACGGCTTCCGCCTGTTTTATTGCGGAAGGTTTCGCTGTTGAGCATGTACCTGAAAGCATGTCGCTGTTAGTTTGCGCCGACCCGGAAATCAGCTTTATTAAAGCCGTCGAGTTACTGCATCCGGCCAGAGTTTATGCCCGGCATATCGCGCCGCAGGCAGTGCTTGAAGCTAATGTGGTATTGGGTAATGAGCTGTATATAGGGCCTTACGCGGTAATTGGCGAGAACTCAACTATAGGCGATGACTGCAAAATACATGCAGGCGCTTATATCGGTAAAAATGTAAAAATAGGCAAAAACTGCCGCATCTATCCTTATGCAGTTATTTATGACGATGTGGTCGTAGGCGACAATGTGATTATTCATTCGGGAGCCATCATTGGCGCCGACGGTTTTGGTTATAAATTCAGGAACAACGAGCATGTCAAGGTGCCTCAGGTCGGTAATGTAGTTATTGAGGACAATGTCGAGATTGGCGCCAATACCTGTATAGACCGGGGTGCATTGGGAAGCACCTTAATAGGAGCGGGCAGTAAAATCGATAATCTGGTGCAGATTGGGCACAATAACAAAGTCGGCAAAAACGTCATCATGTGCGGTTTAACCGGTGTGTCGGGCTCTTGTAATATTGAAGATTATGCGATTTTGGCCGGAAGTTCGGGTATTGCCGATCATGTTACCATTGGCCGTGGCGCTGTAGTGATGGCGCGCTCCGGCGTAGCGGGCGATGTCGAGGCGGGAGCGCAGGTTTTCGGCAGTCCGGCTAAAGATAAGAAGACGGCTTATAAGGAGCAGATCGCAATCAGCAAATTGCCTGAGCTGTTGAAAAGAGTAAAAATGTTGGAAGAAAAGATCCGGATGTTGGAGCAAGATACCTAGCCGGTAGCGCAAAGCTGTTTCCGGCATATTTTATCCTGCCGAAACTACTAGGCAGTTATAAAGTCTTATCCTTTTACGCTTTTAAATCCGCTTATCGGTGCCCTATTAAATAAAGTCAGCATCTGGGAGTAGTCATTTCCGCCATTATAATTTGCACTGCAAAAACGGCGGTATTCCAGATGTAGCGTTGCTCTTTATGCCTCATTCTCTGACCGGCTTTTTATCCAATTTCCTTTGCAAGGTGCGCCTATGCATGTTTAAAGCCCTGGCTGCAGCCGAAATATTGCCGTCATGCTGCATCAACACTTTTTGCAGATGCTCCCATTCCAGGCGCTTTACCGATAAGGGGTTTTCACTAATCGAGACCGATGAGTCGCCTTCATTTTTATTCAGGGCATTGACGATTTCATCGGCATTGGCCGGTTTGGTCAGATAATGCGTGGCGCCCAGTTTTATAGCTTCAACCGCGGTGGCAATACTGGCGAAGCCGGTTAACATCACACAAACGGTATTGTCATCCAGAGAGATCAGTCTTTTCACCAGTTCCAGGCCGGACTCATGGCCGATACGTAAATCAATCACCGCATATTCGGGTAAATAGCGTTCGGCAAAGGATATTCCGGTTTTGACATCGTTAGCGACCAATACCTCATAATTTCTTTTTTCCAGAGCGCCTTTCAGCACAGCGCAAAAAGTCACATCGTCATCCACCAGCAGCAGCCGTGGTTTATCGATTTCCTGAGTTGTCATTATTATGCTCTGCATTTAAAAGAGGAAGGGTGATTTCCACGCAGGCTCCGCCCGACTCGCTGTTGTAAAGATCAATTTTACCGCCCAGGCGCTTAATGGTGGAATAGGCTAAAAATAATCCCACACCCAAACCACGCTTTTTGCTGATAACAGGTTGCGTTCCGGCAAAATTGATTAATTCCGGCGGCAGACCGGGGCCGAAATCCCTGATTTTAATAATCGCGTAGTCCAAATCCCATGTTGCGTGAAATTCGATGCCCTTCTCCGGCGGAGAGGCTTCGGCGGCATTATTTAAGATATTAATAATCGAGTGAGTCAGCGTGAGTTCGGCAATGATTTTTGCCTGTGCTGCGACTTCGGAATTGATAAAAAAGCATAGCTTTGCGGTCGGTTTGTGAGTGCGCCATTGATTAATGACTTCATCAATATAATCCGTCAGCAGCATGGCGCTACCGGATTCGGCGCGCATTTCACCGGCCGAGGCTGACATCACCGATAACGCTGTTTTGCAGCGATCAATCTGTTGCTGCATGATCAGCAATTTATCGTGCAGATCCGGAAAGCGGTGAACGGGGTACTCTTGTTCAAGTTCATGAGCCACAATAGCAATAGTGCCTAATGGCGTTCCCATATCATGAGCAGCACTGGCCGCTAAGGTACCTAATGCGACGACGCGTTCATCTCTGAGCGCATTTTCACGGGCTTCCGCCAGATTTCGTTCCTGAGCTTTGAGCGTTTTAGCCAGCTCAACCACAAAAAATGCGACTAAGCCGGCGCTAAATACAAAGCCGAACCACATGCCGAAAATGTGCAGATTAAAGTAATGGCTGTCACTCATGGCATGAACTTGTTGCAACAGTTCATAATTTTTCGCATCGGAATACTTCATTTCCGGATTGGGCATATGAGGTTCTATCGACGGCAAAGGAATATTGTAGGCCATTAATGCCGTATACATGGAAGTGGTTAAAATCACCATATACCAGGCGTAGGATTGGTGCAGCATGATGGCTGTAATAATAAGAGGCAACAGGAATACCCAAGTAATAGGATTTGATGCGCCGCCGGTTAGGTACAGCAATGCGGTAATACCGAAAACATCAATGACTAACTGAGTAAAAATTTCCAATTCCGAAACCGGATCTTCGGTCTCCAAGCGCATTGAAGTATAAATATTAACGACGATTATCGACAATATCACCAGCCAGAGCGGCTGTTCCGGCAGACGAATATTAAGACCGTATACGGATAAAACAATCAGTACAATTTCGCTGATTATCATCAGGTTTCTGAGAATAAACAGCCATCTCAGGTTTTGTCGGGCGGAAAATTCTGATTTAGGTGAGGCGTAAGAGAGCATTTTTTATAAAAACAGTGTGTTGTAGAAGTGACGTAACTACTCAGCAGATGTTGACTTTAGGAAAACACGGACACCGAGTTAGATGAGTTCAAACGGATTTCTATAGTCGGAGTTAAGTTCGTTATATGCTTTACAAAATGCCGTAATGACTTTATCCACAATATCTTTTGAAGAGGTTTTATTTTAGCAGTGTTTATCAATCAAATCGGGTACTGTATTTTCTTTTTTGTAAATGCGGAGTAGTTAAATTAGAAACCAAGAGTTTAACTAGACGGGTTTTTAATTATAAATTAAATAATAATTAAACTGCGACAATATGCCACATTTTGTGTTGCATTATTTATTGATATTATTAACCTAACTTTTAAGGCTCTGAATAGAGCACCATAGCTGAAAAGTTGCGTTAGATTCTTCCTAAACATATTATAAGGCGGTTTTTTAAACCGCCTTTTTTTTGTCTTTTGCCGTCAAAGACTAATCAAAAACTACGCCTAGCCCTCCTAAGCCGCAGTAACCCATAGGATTCTTAGCCAGATATTGCTGATGAATATCCTCGGCATAATAAAATTCGCTAGCCGGTATGATCTCGGTAGTTATTATTTGTTTAAAGCCTGCTTCAGTGAGTTGATGCTGATAGTGTCGTTTTGATTCAAGCGCTTCATCCAGTTGTTGTTGAGTGTAGGTATAAATCCCCGACCTGTATTGCGTACCGATGTCATTGCCTTGTCTCATGCCCTGCGTCGGATTGTGGGATTGCCAAAAAAGCTGCAGTAACTCACGGTATGAAACGATAGCGGGGTCGTAAATGACTTTAACAGCCTCAGTATGCCCTGTTAAACCTGTGCATAACTCTTCATAAGTCGGATTCGGGGTGTAACCGCCGGTATAACCGACTGCCGTGCTAAATACGCCCGGATATTGCCAGAATTTTCGCTCCGCCCCCCAGAAACAGCCCATTCCGAACAGGGCCTGTTCTATAGTTTCCGGAAACGGTGGCACTATCGGATTACCTGTTACAAAATGCCTATTGGTAACAGGCATGACTGTGTTTCGGCCGGGTAAAGCTTCTTTAGGGCTAGGTAGAGTAAGTTTTTTTGATGAAAAAATCATAGCCTGTGGTATTTTTATAAAGCCGTTAGGTCAGGATTATTATGATCCTGATGTCAAAAAATGCACGATTTTTTAACTGGAGAAACATGATAGAGCAAGATTTATTACGCCGTTTTTTATTTGAAGAGCTGGGCGTTCGTGGAGAATGGGTCAAATTAACCGGCAGCTGGCAAGCGGCAAAATTTCATCAGCGCGGCTCTGAAAATGTGCAGCAGCAACTTGGGCAAGCGCTGGCGGCTGTCGTTATGTTGTCGGCTACCGTCAAGTTTAAAGGCTCGATGATTCTCCAAGCCCAAGGCGACGGCGATATTAAAACACTGGTTGCTCAGGCAACGGATCAGCGGAAAATAAGAGGTTTAGTCAGGGGCAAGGAAAACGTAGCCGCCGGTTCATTAGAAGACATGTTCGGCCGAGGGCGATTGGTGTTAACCATCGAGACGGAAAACGGCTCTCCTTATCAAGGTATTGTTCCGCTGCAGGGCAGTAACTTAGCCGCCGCCTTGCAGACTTATTTCGAGCAATCCGAGCAGCTTAAGACCCGCTTGTGGCTATTTGCCAATAGCACTCATGCCGTAGGATTGTTATTGCAGGAGCTGCCTGCGCAGGACAATTATGAGGCCGATTGGGAGCATATCGAAATATTGGCAAACACCGTGACCGAGCAGGAATTGTTCGAACTGGATTGCGAACAGCTGTTATATCGATTGTTTAATCAGGAAAAAGTCAGGCTATTTGATGCGGAACCGGTTGAATTCAGCTGTTCCTGTTCCCGGTCAAACATCGAGAGAACGTTATTCGCCATGGGGCGGACCGAACTGGAAGGTATTCTGAAGGAGCGGGACGTTATTGAAGTAAACTGCGAATTCTGTAGCGAACAATACCGCTTCGATAAAGTTGATGTGGAAAACATCCTGTCCCGGAAAAATACCGTCAATGATTCCGAAACACGGCACTGATAAACAATCCTCATGAGAGTCGGAATCATTAAGCGAAGTCTTCGTGTGTTTTTTTTGCTGGCATTGATAAGTTCATTATCCGGTTGTATGTACTGGGTTCGGGCTTATCAAGTCTATCTGCAGATGGGGGAATTCGATCGCCACTTTTCCGTCGAGGCTAATGATGACTTTACCTTGCACTTCAAAGACCCCATTCTTTACAGCAAAGACTTTGTTTCTTTAGCCAAGCTTTATGCCAGCCAAGATGATCCTACGCCGGAAGGCAGACGCTGGCGGTACTGGTTTCGTAAGGTTGACGGCAATAATAAGCTGATCAAGCCGGAAGTAAAATTTTATTCGGATTTGAATTTTAACAAAGAGAATCGCTTAATTGCCTGGTCGTTTTCTTCGCTTTTTTTGGCGATTGCTCCGCCCAAATTCCTAGAAGTTTCTTTACGTTCTATAGGTGGTGCGGAGATCGATAAAGAAAAGCAACAGCTCAAAGCCAACTCGGCGTTATTGGATAAAATTTCCGAGGATTTGCCCGGAAAAACGGCCGTTTTGGCACAATTGGGCGAACCTTTTGAAATCAAGGATGAAGGAGAACTCGAAGTGTATACTTACCGTTTTCTGCTGGAAACCCATCATATAGAAGACGGCTATGAGGATCGTGCCTTAAATGAGGTTAAAATCAGCTTTGATAAAAAGACTCAAGAGCTGGTTAGAATGGCAGGGCGTTTTGCAGGTCTTAAGATTTCGATTAATTACCGGAAATTTCTGGACAAATCAAAGGATGTTGCCCAAAACAAAGCAGAATAGCAGCCGCATCAAGCTCTGCTTCTTGTCAATCGGGGATTAATCCGCCGGCCGGAGCGCTGCCCTCTGTTTTTATACGTTCTCCGATTGGCAATAAAAAAGGCTTAGGGGGATGCCTAAGCCTTTATTTTGCATAGCGCAGGTCGGTTAAGGCCGCGTAGCAACAAGCCGTAACTTACAGCTTATCGGCATTTTTATCCAGGTATTCTGCAACACCGGCAGGGTTTGCGTTCATGCCTGAATCGCCTTTATGCCAGCCTGCTGGGCATACTTCGCCATGTTCTTCGTGGAATTGCAAGGCATCAATCATGCGCAACAATTCATCCATGTCGCGGCCTAAAGGCAAATCGTTAACAACCTGATGACGGACTTTGCCGTCGCGGTCGATCAGGAAAGTGCCGCGGTAAGCCACAGCAGGCCCACCTGCTTCAACATCATAATCTTTACAAATAGAGTGAGAGATATCTGCAGCCATGGTGTAACGAACAGGGCCTATACCGCCTTTATTAACAGGCGTATTACGCCATGCGTTATGGGTGAAATGAGAGTCTATAGACACAGCAATTACTTCAACATTACGGCTTTTGAAGGCATCCATGCGATGATCTAAGGCGATTAACTCACTGGGACAAACAAAGGTGAAATCCAACGGGTAGAAAAATACTACCGCATATTTGCCGCTGGTCGCTTCAGAAAAACTAAATGAGTCAACTATTTGACCATCGCCCAGAACGGCAGGAACTGTAAAATCAGGGGCTTGTTTACCGACTAATACGCTCATTGATTATCTCCAAATAAATAGTAAAAAACAAAGACTGTTAACCTAGTGTTGGCCACTGATGAAGCAGTGGATCGTTGAAATTGTACACTAGGTTAGTAGGGAATTGCGAAATTGTTGTTATTTTTTAATGGCAATGAGTTATTTTCAAGAATAATTTGGGAGACGTTGTTATATTGTGATCAATGAAAAAACGCGAATATTGGACGTTTATTTGCTTATCAGCCTAAGCCTATTCGGAAAAGAAATGCAGCCACTTCCAGCGCCGGCGGATAGTAATATTAGATTGATTTAAAAGTCAGGACTCTAACCGCTTAATTTTAGCCGTGTGACTGAACTTAATGATTAGCTATTAAGAATCAATATGATATGAATATATTTTCGTGGCTCCCAGCGTAATTTTATATGCAATAATATTGCAACATGTTGTTTTTAAATGTTTTATTAAAGGCCGCTCAATTTAAGCGCAAGCTCTTTGTATTTTAAGCTTGCTTTAATTTTAATTTTAGCCATAATTTGTCATTAATAGCTTACAATGATGTCAGCAATTTGCTCGACACGGGGTTTTACGAGCTACGTCACCCTAACTTGGCTGTTAAATTTATTAGTTAATTCGTTTGATGGAATACTATCATGGCAAAAAATAAACATATTACCGAACCCGATGTGTTTGGTTTTCAAGTCCGCATCGTAAGACGCGGCAAAGAAAGTAGCCGTTATTTTTCACACAAATTATGGGGCAACAAGACCAAGTCTTTGAAAGCCGCAATTGCTTGGCGTGATCAGATGCTGTCGGTTTTAAAAGGCAGTAAAACGCGATTTCTTAAGCCACCCAAAAATAAAACCACCACCGGTGTCACAGGGGTGTCCAGAACCATTAAGTATGATCATCGTAAAGATAAAAGCTATCTTTGCTATACCGTTTTTTGGGTCAATAATTGCAAATCCAGGAATAAAACCTTTCAAGTGGGCAATGTCGATAAAGTAACGGCTGACGATGAATTGCATGCGTTCCGTACCGCCAAGCTGTTCAGAAGTTGTTATGAATTTTCAATTGATAATGACCTTGAATTTTACGACAGTAAATTTGCCGGCTGGAAGAAATTACGTCTGTATGAAGACGAGAATTTGAACGCCGTAGCGACATAAGCCAATATATCGTGTTAGAGGTTTGTAATCCGGCCCATCGGGCTTTTGTGGAAACGCAATTCCTGATAATCTCCAGCAAATAGTTGGCTTACCCAGCAAAAGGTACTCATTTACGCCACTTAAAGTTCGATGCAATATAGAATACCTGACTCAATGGCGCGCTCCGAAAGAAGTGTTGAAAAGTAAAACAAATAAAACCGAATAAGGTCCTGCGCCATTGAGATATGGATTTCTTTCAAAAAGGTTATTAAAACAATACTATTGAGTGATGTTTAATTCTTTCTGAATGCATTGTCTTGTCCGATGAATTTGCTAAGTATGCTGGCGTTTGAGATTTTCTTTGCGCGTTGTATCGCTCACGCCCCGCTTCAATGAAGAACAGGAAAACCGTTTTAACCTTCAATGGACAGGTGAACTTGTCGCACATGTTAATGAACACCTTACTACTTCCTATCGCCAAGCAGTTCGCCCACGCTGTTAAGCAGATAAACCCACTCGGCAATGGTCTAATCAACGACACTTATCTGGTCACAACGCAATCATCTTCCTTTGTTCTGCAACGGATAAATCGCACCGTTTTTCCTGCACCTGAGCAAATCATGGCAAATTTGAGCTCGCTTACTCAGCACATAGCGCAGAAAAACAGCGCTCAGGTTAAGCTGCAAATACCGGCAGTTTTAAAAACTGCAAATAACGAGTCCCTTTATCAGGATGAAAATGGCGATTGCTGGCGGGCGTTGAGTTTTATTGCCAATACCGAAAGTCTGGAAATTATACAGACTATCGGCGATGCGGAGCAGGTCGGGTTTGCGCTGGGACATTTCCACCGCCTGATTAACGACCTTAACCCCTTGCTGTTGCACGACACCCTACCTGGATTTCATATAACGCCGGAATATTTAAAGCATTATCAGCGAGTTTTAGCGCAGCCGACCAACCCGGCGACTGCCAAGGATGGTGGAAGTGTCGCAATCGGTAGGGAACCGATGCGACAAAACCGTTATTGCGCTGAATTTATCGCCCGGTTTCAGCCTATCGCCGATGATCTGGAAGCGGCAAGACGGAAAGGTTTATTGCCATTGAGGGTTATTCACGGCGACCCTAAATTGAATAATTTCCTGTTTGATAAAGGCAGCAAAAAAATCGTCAGTATTATCGATTTGGACACCGTCAAGCCGGGCTTGATTCATTACGATATTGGGGACTGCGTCCGCTCTTGCAGTTACATCGCTACGCCGCAGGGGTTTGATCTCGATATTAGCGCCGCCCTGTTAAAAAGCTATCTGGCCGAGGTTGGCGCGTTTTTTACCGAACACGATTATCACTATTTGTACCCCGCTATCCGATTGATCCCCTTTGAATTAGGCATCCGATTTTATACCGATTATCTGGAAGGAAACCGGTATTTCAAGGTGACAGAGCCCGAGCAAAACTTACAGCGTGCAATTGATCAATTCCGATTATGTGAGAGAGTTATTGCGCTGGAATTTACACTTATAAAACTGATAACACAGTTAAAGCGATCTCACTAAATCTGCAAAGAAAATCAGCAAAAGCACTCACCACGAAGACACGAAGAAATAAAACTTTTTTAGTAATGAGGCGTTAGCATTTTTATTCGTAAGCTATTGGTTTTTATCCTTAGCTGTTGCTTTCGGAAGATGACTTCATTTTCAGTGTAAAGCACATGGCCTCACCGTAAACAGCAATTGTCTGACAAGCCTCGGCTAGCCCCAACTCTTTGACGCCGGCCCCCTTTTATAAAATCTGCTGATGACAATAACATAAAAAAAACAGTACAATACGCAGTGTCAGAAAACAGATGTTGAGTTAAGGGATTCCTAAATTGTTAGGTTGTCCGGTTATCAATGTTGTAGTTCTGTGTTAACCGTAAGTTTTTATTTTAGGAGTTTCAAAATGGCAACAGGCACTGTAAAGTGGTTTAACAACACAAAGGGTTTTGGTTTTATTGCACC
>JAUGSS010000174.1:0-2258 GCA_044426515.1 Methylococcaceae bacterium
TACGAAAATGGCACTACAAAAAAATAGCGAAAAATGGAAAAATTAATATTAAAATAAATCAAATGTTTATGACTTTTGCGAAGCTTAGTCGCGTAATGATGGACGCTAAAATGAGAAAATACTGTTAAATGTGGGTTAAGCAAACAGTCAAAATGGGGGGTTAATGAATGGAAGTTGTACGCGCAAATACTTGAAGATGCAGGCTATTATCTTCTTGAAGCACTTGTGATTACCGATGAAGAATTGAGCGAATCTGAGGCTAAAAAATCCCTGTCAAAACAGCGGCCAGTACAAGCGACGACGCTTGAAGTGCCACCCGAAAAAACATTACTTACAAGCGCCCGTTATTACTCTTGGGAACCACCAGAACCTAAACCCAATCTTGGTCGTAAACACAGCAAGGATCGAGAAAGACTAATAAATGCTGTTATAGAAAAATATACCGAAATGAAAGCTGACCCTTTATGCAAGAGAGCTACCGTAAGTGGTGCATTGGAAAAGGTGCTCGCTGGCAGTGGAATCCGTCCGCAAGATAAACGCACCCTTAACGACTCACGCCTAAAGGGATTAAAAAAGTCTTAAGTTTTTCACAACAATTAAGGAAGCTCACCTTTGTCAATTGATGTAAATGAAATGTGATTAATCCCCTTCTACCATGTCTCACACAAGCTTTGTCAATCCTGACACGACACAGACTGAATGAGGTTAGCACATGGAATCGCGAAATTCAGAAGGGGCTATTCACATCTCCCGTAGGCATCGGCGGAAACCGTGTTGCATGGCCTCAAACGAAGTCGAAGCACTCAACAAAGCCCGCATTGCTGGAAAGTCTAATGACGAAATTAAACAACTGGTTATTAAACTGGAAGCGACGAGGGTATCAGCATGAATGTAACATCAAGTCGATCCGCATTACCTGAGACGGGCTTTCTCAGAATCTGGCAAATTGTCGGAAATCCTAAAGCGGAACCGCCTATCCTTCCACTTATCCCCGTATGCCGAAGCACGTTTTTAAATGGCGTTAAGTCTGGCAAATACCCGAAGCCCATAAAACTAGGTGAAAGAACAACGGCCTGGAAAGTCGAAGATATAAGAGCCTTGATCAGTCAATTGGGCGGTACACAATGAACAACATCATTACCCTTATCGAGAAAAAGCAAGAAGCGCGTGTCAGTAGTCTGGTGCTGGCCGAACATTTGCAAATACAGCATAAAAACGTGCTCGCTTCGGTCGATCAATACCGTAGCGATTTTGAAAAATTGGGAACTCTCGCGTTTGAAACGCGAAAGTCAGGCGGTATGCCGATTAGGTTCGCGCTACTTAATGAAGACCAAAGCTATACCTCACGCGGTCACGCCTGCGGATTTTTCATGATAATAAGTTGCTCCCTACCGAGCAATACGATAATCAGCTATCTCGGCCAGCCATTCCAATATTGAAGCATCACAAGCACCACACCCTGAACAAGCTCCGGTCATTCCGGATATTCCGTCCAGATTGTCGACTCCATTATTAACAAGCTCTTTAATTTGCCCTTTAGTTGTTCCACTACAGTGACAAATAACGTCCTGTTTTTTATCCGGGTTAATATTATTCATAGAGATTTCTGTGTTGCTCTGCATCCATGCAGTGGTAAAACGGCTACTTTGGGTGATTGGCGGTTTGCTGGCGCGACTCGTTAGAGTGCGAGATAAAACGACCTTACCGTTAACGGTTGCAGCGAATATCTTGCGGCAATAACTTTCAACCCTGACTCAAACCAAGCTCGTGCAATTGCATATTGATGATTTTAAGCGCAGCCAATACCGCTGCAAAAACCTGGTTGGAATGCACGGCGCGGGTTTTTCGCAGTTCGCTGCCGCAATCCCAGGTAATTACGCACTCGGTCAAGGCGCTGGTATGGCCGCCTTTGGGTATGCGTACTTCAAAATCGGCCAGTGCAGGCAAGGTGTAGTTATGCTGCTTCATCACTTTGTTAATAGCATCGGTAAAGGCATCAAAGCCGCCGTTACCGGAACCTGAGGCGACATGTGTCATGCCGTTTACTTTGACCCGAAGACTGGCGGTTGATTCCAAATCAAGGCCGCTGGTAATCGAGCAGTTGAGCAGTTTGATATGCTGGTAATTCTTGCTCTCCAGTACGTCGGCAATGATAAAAGGCAGGTCGTCGGTGGTAATGGTTTGCTTTGAATCGCCGAGGCTGACGATCCGGGCCAGCACTTTTTTCTGGTTCTCTTCGGACAGGTCCAGTTCCAACA
>JAUGSS010000219.1:0-1007 GCA_044426515.1 Methylococcaceae bacterium
CCCATTGTCTTTCCATCCCAACGCGGTTCCAACGGCTCTCGCAAGTGAATGTGCAAGCGAACAAGGAAAGTTCTGGGAATTTGCTGACGCGATGATTGCAGGACAGTCAGAGAGCCTTGCTTCCGACGCCGCAACCGCAACCGCTTTCGTCACCAAAACCGCAACCAGCCTCAAGTTAGACATGACGAAGTTCAACAAGTGTGTCGCAGACGAAAAATACCAATCCGTCATTGACACAGACCAAGCCTCCGGTAGCACCGCCGGCGTCAACGGAACCCCAGCAACCTACATCAACGGAACCCTCGTCTCCGGCGCCGTCCCTTACGCCAGCATGAAGAAAATGATCGACGACGCCATCGCCAAAGCGAAATAGCATCGACGGTTGACGATAACGGTTCTCAACCAAGAAGCACAGCTCAGCAATGGGCTGTGTTTTCTTATTTTGTTACTACCGCTCAAAACCCCGGCCGTAAGGCCGGGGGTCCCAAAAGCTGTCAGACGAGCCTTCGAATGTGTAGAATGAGCAGTATGTGGAATTTCGCAAACAAGCCCATACAACCTACTACACTCGTTACCATTTGGTTTTCGTGACCAAATACCGACGAAAAGTTCTGCGCGGTGGCATGGGCGCATACTGCGCAAGTGTCATGAAAAGAGTAGCAACGCACTATCCTGACATTGTGATTTTTGAAATAAATACAGATGAAGATCACATCCACTTGCTCGTGTCGATCCCACCGAAGATGTCGGTAAGTAAGGCGGTAAATTTACTGAAATCGAACAGCGCCCGTGTCATGCGCGAGAAATTTCCGTTCGTCAAAATAATGTACGACCGACATATCGGTTTTTGGTCAGATGGATATTTCGCATCGACAGTCGGATTAAACGAAGCACAAATTCGAAAGTATATCGAAAACCAAGGCGAGGAGGACAGCGCAGGAACGAGAATCGAAATGTAGCCTTGTGGATATGCGAAACCCCGGCCGTAAGGCCGGGGAGCGTCATTT
>JAUGSS010000201.1:0-11556 GCA_044426515.1 Methylococcaceae bacterium
CTCAACCAATGACTCAAAAAGCAAAGTCGGGTTGCCCATGAGTTTTCCCAAGAAGCAGCCCATAGTGTGGGCAAGCAGTTTACGGATGAAACGGTTAGCTAAATGCCAAGTGTCGCGAGCCCTCACTTTTTCAATATGAAACCGCTCGGTCAATTGTCCAATGACGGTTTCCACTAAGCGTCTGCTTGACATCAGTTGGCTGACAAACGCCTTTGGTCTTAAGTCTTGCATGTTTTTCCGTAAAGGGGTTTGCAAATCAATACCGTGTTGTTCCAATTCTTTCTTTAGGCTGGGACGAATATAGCCTTTGTCCGCGATTAGCAAGCCGTGCAGACCGGCGGACATCTCCGGCAGCACATCCCGTTCGTCCACATTCGCGGCGGTCAAGGCATAACCACAGATGATTCCTTCGAAACTGATCAGTACATGCCCTTCAAAGCCATAATACTTCTCATCCTTCGCCGCGCAATAGCTGAATCCTGCTTCGCCCTTGAAACAACGGCTGCCGGATGCTCGAGCATACTTGCAGACCGGCATCGGAAAGCCGTCAACCAAGTGGATCGAGTCCTCCATCGCCCCGATTTGCCACGCGATGTGATCCTGTATGCGCCTTTTCAGATCCCATAAATTGGCGCTTTGCTTGGCAAAGTTGGCACGCGACCCCAAGTTAGGAAACCAGCCATGCCAATGATTATGAAAATAGCGCCATATACCCTTGTCATGGTCTTTGCCCATGAATTCACCCACGATCTCCATCGTGATGACTTCGGCGTCGCTCAGCTTGGGCATAAAACCTCGGCTTCTTAGCGGTTGGTTGACGATGGTTCGGCAGATATCTTCTACACAGCAATAAACATAAATGATGAAGTCTTCTACTGACATGGCCCTTCTCCCTCATAAAGTTGCTTTTGGTAGAACAACTCTACGGGAGTCGCGGCCTTGTCTTCAACTCATTTAAAGTTGAGCATCGCGTATTGTTTGATTAAAAGGTAACGAAGGCAGTCGTGCAGAACATAATCACAGCGGATAAAAACCAAACAAAGCCGAACAGCCGAAAAGAGTCAGTTGAGTTTATCGGGCGCATTCTTACTTAACGAATCCAGCCAACCGCCAATAAAGCTTTCAACCAACAATACAATGGCATTCTCTATGTCATTAATATCTACCGTATCCTGTTTGCCGGTCAGGGACAATGTGCAAATTCCGTGAACGCCGCTCCACAGCACCCGTGCCGCCTGCTTGCTTTGCTGCGCTGAACAACTCGGCGCAAGCCGGGCAAATTGCGCTTCTATCCGGCTAAAAACCTGATCGACTTTTTGCTGATACCATTCGGGAACATCACCATTCCGCATAAAAATCAAACTCCAGCGGTTAAAATTTTGCTCGGCAAACTTTAAATAAGCTTTGGCCAGCTCTGCTATATAGCGTTCGGGAGCGCAGTTAGGCACTTGCTGCAACTGCGCGCTAAGATCATCCACTGTATTCGCTTTAATATGCGTGACCAAATCGGCCATGTTGGCAAATACCATATAGATGCTGCCGACGGTATAACCGACTTCCATTGCAATTTTGCGCACTGTTAACGCCGAATAGCCTTCATTGATGACGATGGTTTCCGCGGCATCCAGCACCATTTCCTTGATTTCGTCCAAGCTGTGTTCGCTTCGTCTTGCCATGTTATGCCTTTCCTTTAGAGCAATTAGCAGATTATTGGGTGAGTTTATTCTCTTTAGCAAAATACCTGATCAAAAACTCGACAAATGTCGCCAATTTAGCGGGCAGAAAGCGTCTTTGCAGATAGGTGGCGTAACAATACAGCGATGGAATACGAAAATCAGGCAAAATTTCTATCAATTTGCCCTGCTCCAGATAATTCATTACCGACAATTCAGGCGCCTGGGTTATGCCCATGCCCAAAGCGGCAGCCTGACACAGCGCCCGGCCATTGTTTGAGGCGAAATGCCAGCTTACTTTGATTTTAACTTCCTCGTCGCCGTCCTTAAACAGCCAGTAATCCTTATGCGGAGTATCCATATAGTGCAGACACCGATGCGAACTTAACTCATCAATAGTCTGCGGCTCTCCATATTCGGCAATATAGTCCGGAGAAGCATAAGTACATAAACGGGTTTGAGCAATTTTTCTGGCAACTACGCCTAAATCCAGCGTATCGGTTACCAGGATAGACAAATCGAAATTGCCTTCGCTTAAATTAACCTGGCTATTATGTAAAGTCATCAAAACCTTAACATCGGGATACTCGCGCTGGTAGGCGTCGATGGCAGGCACCATGTAAAGTCCGCCAAAATCGATCGGCGCACTGATTTTTAACGTGCCTTTTACCTGCCGTCCCAGCTGCGAGGTATATTCCTCCAGTTCCAGGAAATCATCGAGCAACTGCTTGCTGCGGTAATAGTAAACTTTGCCCGCTTCGGTCATACTCAGCTGCCGGGTGGTCCGGTTTAATAAGGCAACTCCCAGAGATTCTTCCAACTGAGCCATATATTTGCTGATCATCATCGGCGAAAGATTCATCTCGCGGGCAACTGCCGCAAAAGTGCCTAACTCAACAATCCGGCAAAATACTTGGGTGTTATTTAATTTAGCCATATTATCGTCTTTATAAACTTTAAGTTTATATTGTATAACCTATATCGCTATTTGAAACCTTGTCTTATTGCGGTAGACTCTCAGGCGGAGATAGTAGTTTAACTGCCGCTTGGTCTTTATCATTTCCCCTTAGTGATCAGGAACAAGCGGTTTTTTTATGGCCCAACAAAAATAATAAGAGGTGTTTATGAGCAAAATTCTTAATGAAGTTTTAGCAGCAAACCGGGATTACGTGAATGATTTCGGCGACAAAGGCGCATTGCCTATGCCTCCCGGAAGACATTTTGCGATTTTGACCTGTATGGATGCCCGTTTGGATCCCGCCAAATATGCCGGCCTATCCGAAGGCGATGCCCATGTTATCCGTAATGCCGGCGGCCGCGCCAGCGACGATGCGATCCGTTCTTTGGTCATTTCCTATAAACTGCTGGGAACCCGCGAATGGTTTGTTGTTCATCATACCGATTGCGGTATGGAAACCTTTACCGACGAGATTATGCGTGGCCTGCTGGGCAGCAGCTTAAAAACCGCCTCCGTCGATGCCGACGGCTGGCATGATTGCTGCGAAGGCCCAGGTTCTGCAGAAGGTAAATACATCGACTGGCTGACCATTAAAAATCAAGAAGAAAGTGTTTTGGAAGATGTAACCCGTATTAAAAGTCACCCGCTGGTTCCTTCCGATATTCCTGTTTACGGTTATATCTACGACTGTAAATCAGGCCGATTAATTGAAGTCCCTGCGGCAACGGAAGCCGGCAGAGTCAGCTAATATCCGTTCAAACATACTCACATCAGCGATGTGAGTATGGCTTAATCTCCGCACAGTACCCGCAAAACGCAACAACTATGCTTGCGCAGCCTTGATAAAAGTCTAAAATTCGTTTTCCTGTTCTTCGCCCCTTATGGCGAATAACCTGTTCAATCGATTACTTAGCCTTACTGATGAATACCGAACTGCTCTCCGTCGTTGACGAAAACGACTGCGTCATCGACACTTGTCCGCGCCATATTGTCCATGCGACAGGCCTTAGGCACCGCGCGGTGCATATCCTGGTTTTTAACGGGCAAGGGCAGTTATTCCTGCAAAAACGTTCGATGAACAAAGATCTCAACGGCGGTCTTTGGGATACTTCGGCAGCCGGTCATGTCGACGCCGGTGAAGATTACGACTTCAGCGCAATCAGGGAAGTTGCAGAAGAGTTGGGCGTCAGCGCGGCTCTTGAACCGCTATTCAAATTACCGGCTACAGCAGCTATCGGCATGGAGTTTATTCAGGTTTATCGCTGTATTCATAACGGCCCATTTATGCTGGCAGCCGATGAAATTGACGAAGGTGACTGGTTTAGTGTTGCTGAAATAGCCGAGCGCATCGCTAAGGATGATCAACTTCTTACTGAAACCTTTAAAGCCATTTGGCGACAATTTGAGGCCTTAGCAATATGATTACCCGTCAACAACTGAACGACTATTACCAAGCTCTGCTTAGCCCCGAAACTTATGCCGACTATTGCCCTAACGGCTTACAAATAGAAGGATCAGAGTACATCGGACGCATCGCTTTTGCTGTATCCGCAACCCGCGATTCGATTGCTCAGGCTGTCGAAAGCTGCGCCGACGCCTTGGTCGTTCATCACGGCCTGTTCTGGACGTTTCATGGTGCGAAACCATTGACCGGCGCGTTCGCTCAACGGATTTTTCCGCTGGTAAAAAACGGCATCAACCTGCTCGCGTATCACTTGCCTCTGGATGGGCACCCGGATAGCGGCAACGCAGCCGCCTTGGGGCAGCTGATCGATTGCCGGCAACAACAGCCTTTTGGCGATTACAAAGGCTCGGCTACCGGTATCAAAGGCGTGCTCGAACAGCCGCTAAGCGCCGCCGCGTTGCAACAAAAACTGCAAGCCGTACTTGGGCATAACGTCATTCTGGCAACGCCCGACAGCAACGCGTTGATCAGGTCGGTCGGCATTATTACCGGCGGCGCCAGCAGCGAATGGCGCTTGGCCGAAAAACACCAGTTGGATGCTTATATTACCGGCGAAATCAGCGAACACGACTGGCATGAAAGCCAAGAGGCGGGCATTCATATGTTTGCGGGCGGTCATAATGCCACCGAATAATTCGGTATCAAGGCCTTAATGGAAAAAACCCGGCAGCAATTTCTGGTGGATTGTATTTTTATCGATAGCGAAAATCCTGCTTAGAGAATGACTGAAATCCAATGCTCGGCGGAAATATGAGGTATAGCTTATGGCTATGGTGACTTGTATTCGACCTGGCAGTTCTGCTGGTTTTCAAGAGCCGAATCCTTTGGCCTCAAAGCCTGAAATCGGATAGACCTGTTCAAAACCGGTCAAAAGAAACGCACATGTGTTTATTAAATCGGAATATAATCATGCCCGGTTCGACCTAAGACCCTTTCAAAATCAAGTATCATATCCAGCTCTGCCAAATACTTAATAATTACACCATGCAAATCCATACTACCGAGATACCCGACGTGCTTATCATCGAACCCAAAGTCTTCGGTGATGACCGGGGATTTTTTTACGAAAGCTTTAATGCCCGCCGCTTTGCAGAACTAACGGGCATTAGCAAAAGTTTCGTTCAAGATAATCATTCGAAATCCGCCAAAAATGTACTACGCGGCCTGCATTACCAGATTCAGCAAGCTCAGGGTAAACTCGTACGCGTCGTTGCCGGTGAGGTGTTTGACGTAGCGGTCGATATCCGGAAAAGCTCGGCTACTTTCGGCCGCTGGGTTGGCGTGACGCTTTCCGCTGAGAATAAGCGCCAACTCTGGATACCCGAAGGCTTTGCCCATGGCTTCGTTGTTACCAGCGAATCAGCGGAGTTTCTTTATAAGACCACTGACTACTGGGCGCCGGAACATGAGCGCAGCATCCTTTGGAATGACCCGGCTATCGGCATTCAATGGCCGATAAATGCTGAACCTATTTTGTCGGGTAAAGATATAGTGGGCAAGTTGCTCGAAGATGCCGAAGTGTTTGTCTAAGGATTTTGCCGGCAGGTCAGGTTATACCGGTAACGGATTTATCATGGTCGGCTTGCGCGATGACACTGATTAAACCGCTTGAAACGGAGTTCCCCTGTCCTGTTTTTCTAGCGGCCGGCGGCTACAAATATTGCGGCCTGTACGATTGGAATAAATCACACGTCCACGAAAAGCACACTTATATTCGAACAGATATAAAACAGGGCTTCCATTTTTAGGAGGGACTGCCGTAGGGCGCCTTTTACCGGACTTAAAATACACTTATTTCGTGTTTAAACCCTTTGGCGCGCGCGGCACGCCCTACTGTCAAGTCGTGCAATACGAAATATTGTTAAATCGGCAGAATTTTATAGCCGGGTACAATCGCTGTAAACTCTCGGGAGCCGCTATTTTCATCGAACATTAAATAGTTTCCCTTGCCTTAATTAATGCCGTTAAGCTCTTTAGCGCCTTTCCCCGGTGACTTAGGGAATTTTTAACTTCCGCCGGTAATTCCGCCGATGCGCAGTTTTGTTCCGGCACCCGGAATACCGGATCATAACCGAAACCGTTTTCGCCGACGGCATGATCTAAAATCCTGCCTTCCCAAACGCCTTGGGCAATGACCGGGCAGGGATCGTTCGCGTGTTCCATAAACACCATCACACAGATAAACCGGGCCGTGCGCAGTTCTTCCGGGACGCCCTCCAGTTCCCGCAACAGCTTATCCAGATTGTCCTGATCGCTTGCGCCGATTCCGGCATATCTGGCGGAAATCACCCCCGGCGCCCCGTTCAAGGCATCGACGACCAGTCCCGAATCGTCGGCTATTGCCGGTAGTTCGCAGTGCAATGCCGCATTTCTGGCTTTCAAAATGGCATTTTCTACAAAGGTGGAGCCGGTCTCTTCGGCATCGGCAACATTAAATGCGGATTGCGGAACAATGGAATGATCGGCCAGTATTGCCTGAATTTCCTTGATCTTACCGGAATTGCCGCTGGCCAGGACGATGTGGGGGAATGTTGAAAAGGTCATTTGTGATTTTCTATCGCTAGTCGTTGTTTTTCCAGCAATGCCTTGATGCCTGAACTTGCCAGCTCCAGCATTGCGTCCAGCTCTTCTTTCCTGAATGCATGACCCTCAGCCGTACCTTGCACTTCAATAAAGGCAGCGGCATCGTTCATCACCACATTCATATCGGTTTCCGCATTGCTGTCCTCGGCATAATCCAGATCCAGCACCGGCACACCGTTAAAAATGCCGACAGAAACCGAGGCAACCTGCCCGTGTAGCGGATTGGTCTTGATTTGCTTGCGTTTGAGCATTTTTTGTATCGCCAGCGACAGCGCAACAAAACCGCCGGTAATCGACGCCGTACGGGTTCCGCCATCCGCCTGCAACACATCGCAATCGATGGTGATGGTATGCTCGCCCAAGGCTTTTAAATCAATCGCCGCCCGCAGCGAACGGCCAATCAGGCGCTGAATTTCCAGAGTGCGCCCGCCTTGCTTGCCGTTACTGGCTTCCCGGCCCATCCGGGTATGAGTTGAACGCGGCAACATACCGTATTCGGCGGTAATCCAGCCTTCGCCTTTGCCTTTAAGAAAGCGCGGCACACTTCTGTCAACACTGGCAGTACACAGCACTCGAGTCTCGCCAAATTCAACCAGAACAGAGCCCTCTGCATGTTTGGTAAAACCGCAGGTAAATTTTATGTCTCTTAGTTGATCCGGATTACGTCCGCTAGGTCTCATAGTTGTTCCGCTAAAATGAAAAACCGCACAGTATACCTGAACAGAGCGCTGTCCGGCTGTTCAATTTAGGATAATCAACCGCCGGTAAGCGCCTGCTGCAACTCGGCAACCGATTGCGGACGGTTTTCCGGCTGCAGCGCCATAGCCCAGTCGATGGCTTTTAACAAATGTTCAGGGAGTTTCCGTTTAAATGCCTTGACTGCCGGAACCAGCGTATCTTGCTGCAATCTAGCCTGTGCAGAAAGCGGTGTTTTATGCTCCAGACAATTGCGCATACTCGCGCCCACCGCATAAATGTCGGTCCACGGGCCTAGTTGGACGCTCAAGTCATGCTGTTCTATCGGCGAGTAGCCTTTGGTCAGAACCTTGCTTTGCTTGTCCAGATGCGATTTCGGAAAGCTCTGAATCGCACCGAAATCCAGCAACAACGCATCATTGCCCGGCCGCACCAGAATGTTGGAAGGTTTAATATCGAGATGAATGAATTGTTGGCTATGAATGTGGCCCAATCCTGCTAATAAGGAGCCGAACAAGGTTAATAAAAAATCTTCGGAAACAGACAGTGTTTTATTGTTTAACAATTTATCCAGCGTAACCCCGTAGTCATAAGTCATCACCATATAAACGGTGGAATTGGCTTTAAAAAAACCGATAACTTCGACAATGTTGGGATGTTTTAACCTCGATAGAACCTTGGCTTCTTCAAAGAACAGCACCCGGCCGCGCTTGAAAAAAGTTGCGGCTTCTTCGCTGTTGGCGACAACCATATTGTTCCAGGTTCGGTGGGCAAATTTTCGGGGCAGATATTCTTTAATGGCGACCTGAACCTGGTCCGCTATTTGTCTGGCCAGATAAACGGAGCTGAAACCGCCGTGGGCCAACTCCCTCTCAATCACATACTGGTCTATAATGGTGCCGGTTTGAAGGTAATTCCACTCTTTAGGATAGGTTTGCGGATCGTAGTATTCAGCCATGGTGTTATTTGTTTGTACGTGAACCCATCAAATTATAGGTGAAAAATGATTAGAAGCATGACCGCGTTTTCCGGCAACGAGGCAGAAATCGGCGACTTAACCATAAGCTGTGAATTGCGCTCAGTCAATCACCGTTACTGCGACATTAGCTTAAGACTGCCGGACCGCCTGAGGTTTGTTGAAGCCGACTTGCGCTCAGCCATCGCCGCCAGGATCAATCGAGGCAAGGTTGAATGCTCCTTGAGCTATAAAAAACAGGCTAAAAACGGACAAAACTTCATCATTAATACCGATGCCGTAACCACACTGCTTGCCGCAGCCGCTAGCATAGAGCAGCAAATGCTCGGCCCGTTGTCCTTTTCGGCGTTAGATGTGCTGGCATTCCCCGGCATTCAACAGGAACCGGATATCGATAAAGAGCAACTCAATCTGGGCATAACAACCCTGGTCGATCAGTCACTGGCCCAACTGCTGGAAGCGCGGGAAAGAGAAGGTGCTCAGCTTAAGCTCCTGATTGAAGAACGTTGCACAAAAATGCTGAGTTTTGCCGCTTTGGCGGGTAAACGCATGCCGGAAGTCCTGCTGCTGATTCGCCATAAACTGAAAGACCGAATTACCGAACTGATCGCCCAGCCCGATTTTGACCGGCTGGAACAGGAACTGGTGCTGCTGGCGCAGAAATTGGACGTCACCGAAGAGCTCGACCGGCTGGAAACTCATGTCAATGAAGTGCTGCGGGTACTCAAGCAAAAAGACCCGGTTGGCAGACGGCTGGATTTTTTAATGCAGGAATTGAATCGTGAGGCCAATACTTTAGGCTCTAAATCGGCCGATAAGGAAATGACCCAAATAGCTATTGAACTTAAAGTATTGATCGAGCAAATGCGTGAGCAGGTGCAAAATATTGAATGATGTCCCAACCAGTCCCATTTATCCATTCAAGGCCGCGTATATCGCGGCTTTTTTTGTGCCTACCATTCCCAAGCTGTCCTAAAGAAGCTCATGTTTTAGGTGTACCACTGGCATAATAAGCAGGAATTGAGTGGTACACCCTGGAGGCCTTAATATGCCTAGTCTTGAAGATCGACAAATATCGGCCCTGTTCAACCCACAGTCGCTCTGAAATACGATTAACAATGACATAACCTGTCGTAGCGACGTGTTATTGTGCGGCTATTACTTGGCAAGACAACGGATACACGCATGGTACAAACAACAAAAGCCACCGAGCACGATAAAGTGGCGGTCCGGCTCACACAAATTCTGTTAAAACTCAATCAAGGCGAAAAACTCGACCCTCACCAATTAGCCGACGAATTTAAAGTCACACTTCGCACCATTCAACGCGATTTGCTGGAAAGATTCTCTTATCTGCCGCTCAAAAAAGACCACGGGCTGTTTTCGTTAGAATTATATTATCTGGGCAAACTCAATGCCCATGATGTTGAGCGCTTTGCGTGTTTGGCCGGAGTTAAAGCGCTATTCCCGGTATTGAAAGATGATTTTTTGCGTGAATTGTTCGATACCCGCATCTCTGAAGCCTACTTGGTCAAAGGCCACCATTACGAGGATTTATCGAAGAAAAACCATGAATTCAAGCAACTGGAGCAAGCCATCCTGCAACACCGCTGGATTCAGTTTGCCTACAAAGATAAAACCTACCGCGCCCAGCCCTACAAATTAGTG
This sequence comes from Methylococcaceae bacterium, assembly GCA_044426515.1. GTDB lineage: Bacteria > Pseudomonadota > Gammaproteobacteria > Methylococcales > Methylomonadaceae > Methylobacter_A. The sequence goes on from JAUGSS010000201.1 coordinate 10,020, forward strand.
AACTACAATGCGATTTGGTATCTCGCCGCCAAAGCCGATGAGCAACTCAAAGCATTTACCTTCAGCCAGTTAAAACGCATGGTGATCGATTGCGAACAGTTCAGTCCCGATCTTGAAGTCAACCGGATCATTGAACAAGAAGACAGCATTTGGTTTACAGAAACCAAGCGTGAAGTCGTGCTAAAAGTGGATAGCTCGGTCGCGCAGTATTTTCAACGCCGCGCCTTATTGCCCAATCAGCAGATTGATAAAACGCTTGAAGACGGCAGCCTGATTGTGTCTTCGCGTATTGCTCATGATAACCAGATTTTGCCGATTATTCGTTATTGGTTGCCGAATGTGCAAATCATCAGCCCAAACGAATTGCGCCATAGCCTGTTACAAAGCTTGCGGGAATATTTAGGCGATGATCGGACAAAGCCATAATTATTTTCAGGGCATTGGAAAAAATGACATAACCTGTCATTGCTGTGTTTTATACTCAAACTTTCTAATTTAAGCAGCCTAACAACAAGCAGGGACAAACACCATGACATATCCGCATCAACCTGTTGTGATTGATAACGCCACCGGTTTTATTTTTGATGAAACCACCGAAGAACAATTAGCCGATCAAGCGGCTGAACAGATATTCGACAACGAAGACAACGCCGATAAAACCGGCGGCGTTATTGCGGATTTTGTCGAATCTTACAGCCGGTCCAAAAATACACTGCCCTTAGAAGTCTGGCTCGATCAAGAATTTGCGAAATATCCGGGTATTTGGCTTGATGACGCCGAACGGCGCGAAACCGCATTAAACGTGATTACAACGGTACAAAAAAACAACGACGAAAAAGCCGATTTGTATGCGCATTTAGACAAAGGCAAAAGCCGCGAATCGTGGTTGGCGAAAAAGATTGAACAGGGGGCAAGCAGTGCCGGTGTTGTTGATGTCGGTAAATACGCACAAAGCATTGATAGCGCATTAGAAGATGCGAATCGTGTCATGAGAGACACGCTATTTAACAAAGGAGAAGAGCTCGTTAGCAATGCACGCCAATTACATGGCTTTATTGCTGAAGCCGATTTAGCCAATCAATTCAATCTCAATGCAACGACTTCAAGTTCAACGCTAAAAGCGGAAGTGCCAAGTTCTAACAAATTGGACTCGCACGACATTCAGATTAAAGATGCAACCGGTAATGTACTGGAGAATATTCAAGTCAAATTATATAAACCCGACCAGGAGGGTTTAAACGGTTTGATACAAAACATTAAAGACCACAATTATGACAAAAACACCACAATCATCGTCACCAAAGAACACGTTGCCCCACTACGCGAAAAATTTCCCGATTTAAAAATCGACAGTCAATACGAACTTGACGGCGTGAAAATGGAAATGGACGAATACAAAAAGCACATAGAATCGAAGAATCAGGCGCAACAACTAGAGGCAGAAATCAAACAATACGACTGGAACGACGCCAATCGAATGGTTATTGCCAAAGAAATTGGCAAAAAAGCCTTAATTGGCGCGGCGTTCTGCGCAGGT
>JAUGSS010000016.1:0-3896 GCA_044426515.1 Methylococcaceae bacterium
TCATTCTGGCAACTTGAACAGCGATTCTGGAAAAATCCATAAAAGTGTTCAGCTTGAAACCAGAATCGGTGTTCAACTTGAATCAGAATAGGTGTTCAGATTGATCCAGAATGGGTGTTCAGGTTGGGCCAGAATATGCACAAGGTATAGCCGCATTTGTTGTATTTGTTGTATTTGTTTCAATGGTAGTTGTAGCTTTCATTATAGTTGCTCGTTTTGATTTTCAGGTTGGTAGTTAGTCGCCTAACATGGCGCTCAACCGGAGCGCGGTTACAATGCGGTTTTATTTTTCAGCTTTCCGTGCCGCGCCCGGTTAGCTTTACGTTAGTCCCCACGAGCGTGGGCTGGTGCAAGATCAAACAAAATTTGCCAATTCCCGCAAAAAATGTTATTGGTTTAACCGCATGGAAACGATGTATAACCCGCGTTGATACACACGTTTCCATGCGGTTAAACAACCGGGGTTTTGCGCCGCTTGGCGGCAATTTGTTTGTCATGCATTGTGCTGTCGCGTGGTCTAACGTGTCACTCAAGCACACGATTCGGGAGCGGCTGTGAATATTATAAGCATAGGACACCACGGGCGGTCAGTTGTTTATCTGACCAAAACAAGAATCGGTGCTTACTTCCAAAGTTAGGCGTTCAGTGTGAAAATAGCCAGTTCGATTTGCTTGCATGAGTGTGATCGTTATGGTTCAGTTTGTGAATAGTGCAACACGCAACGTGGTGAATCAGCTAAAGTTATGCACACCATACTGTAATAATTAAAGAGAGAGCAGATGAGAGTTTTTTTGGTAGCCGTAATTATTATTTCTTTCGTAGGTTCCGCATTAGCCCAGGATAAAATTGATCGGATGCGTGCTGTTACCATGGAATCGTTTACGCCGGATACGGTTAAGTGGAAGGATGAACCGATACTCCCTAAAGGTGCCCAAAGTGTAGTTCTAGTTGGTGACCCAAATAAAGTAGGCGTTTTTATAGCTTGGCTGAAATTTCCGTCCAATTATCCGATTCCACCACACATACACCCCTTTACAGAAGTAATCACGGTCCTGCGCGGCAAACTAGGCAATGGTCTAGGTGAAACATTCGACACGAAGAAGGGCGAGATGCTTAAAACAGGTTCCAGTTTTGTGTTACCCGCAGGCCACACCCATTATGTCTGGACAACCGATGAAGAAACCATCGTCGAACTAATCGCCACGGGACCGTGGGACATTACTTATACGAATCCTACCGATGATCCACGTAAGAAGAAATAGCGCGTAGATTAGAGTGGATTTGCAAACCCCAAAAATTTAACAATCAAGCCTAACTCAACGCTCCAGTTGACTGGCGCTATCGCACGCAGCAACTGAGCTTTACGTTAGGCACTAATGGCAAACATTACTCTAAAAATAGTTACGATCTTCGACGCAATATTCGGCTTATTAGTCATCATTTCCTCATTTGCACTCTGGTATCAAGGGGCATTTTCATCATATAGCCTTGGAATACAAACGTTGAAGTGGTTATTCACTTTGATTCGGTTTGCTTGCCTGATTCTTTGCGCGTTTTTCGCTTGGCGCAACTCAAGATTCACAGCTTGGTTCGCTTGGGGCGCGTGCGCAGCGTTTGCTATTGGCGGAGCTGCCGATGAAGTGTATAAGCGCGGACTGGCAGAAGGGATGAACAGTCTTATATCCGAGTATTACTGGGTCGTTGGTTTCCACACCATGTTTGCAATTGTTGTGTGGTTGCTTTTAATCAAATCTGAGGCATCGGCAAGCCGTAAAGCTTGCTAATCAATGGGCAGCGCACAAATGTTTAGTAATTTTCGTTATATTGCGCCTAACATGGCAGTCAAAGGGACGCGCCGCCCGTCAGCGGTTGTTAACCTTGGTGGTTTTTCGAGGTTCGCTGGCTTTGTTAACCTTTGCCATTCGGCGCGCCCCTTACTTTTACGTTAGGCGTCACACCCCTCCCCTCTATGCCGGCTCCTACCAAACAACAACTCACTCTCCGCGGCGCTGCTGCTTCGATCTTCGGGGCAACGCTTGGCGTGTACGCAGGGGCAAACGTTCTGGTCCCTGCAGTCGGAGGGGGTGCCGTTTGGTATATCGGCAGCAAACTGCTGAAGCCCACCGATCCCAGATACCTCGCTGCAGTGTCAGTCCTCGCGGGCCACACCCTGTGGCTCCTGGCGGGCATGGCCCTGCTCAATCAATGGGGCCTCAACGTCATTGATCTCATTGTCTTTGGGGTCGGTGCGCTTTGGCTGTGGGCGCGCCCTGGACTGACGCCAGTAGTCGTACTCACAGTCTTCGAGATCATTGCTCTTGTGACGAACTTCTCGACCATCGCGTCTGAACAGTTTGGGTCCGTCATGCACAAGGCACTCGCGGTTCACATAGCACTTCGGATCGCCGTCCTTGTTCTGCTTTGGGGCGCGTGGCTCAAGGCGCGACGCGACGGACCCAGTGACGCCTAACCCCTCGTTCAACCGGACCCGCTACGGCAAGCGCCGTAAGCCTGGTCCGCGGCACATGGTGCATCATCGCGTACCAGGCTTACGGCGCTTGCCTCCGCGGGCCGGTTAACTCGAACGTTAGGATTTCTTTGGTAAAGGCTGTCGGTTTCGGTTTGTCTTCGTCAGCTTTGGTGGTGGCGGACAGTTTTTTTGGTTTGGTTCGGGCTGCCGTTTTTTATTTGCAGTTTGGCTTTTGCCTTTGCCTTGTTTGGTCTTGGCTTCGGTTTGCTCTGTTGGCATGGCTTGTTTTGTAGGCTTGGTGGGTTTAAGCGGTTGGTTTCCGTTGCTCGGCAAAACTCGGCTTTAGGTTTGGTCTTGCGGTCTTCGGGCGGCGGTCAAATCAGCGGCGGCATTGTTGGTTTTTACCAAGGTGCGCTGCCTGCTTGCTTTTGTGGCGCTCTGTTCTTTTAGGCTTGGGCTTTTGTTGCGTCTCTTGGCTGGGTTGCTTTCGTTCCTGTCACTTTTGCCGGTGGTTGCTTCGGCTTTAGCGTTTGGCTTTGCTGCTTTTGGGTTATTTTGTCGGGCATGTTGGGCAAACAGTGCGTTGCCGCAGTTCGGGTGTGTCAGGCTTGGCGGTTTAGTGCCGTATTCAGCCCTGTGTATTTTCCACGTTGCCTTTGTTTCGCTTCGTTGGCAAAGTCCGGCCATCGCCGGGTTTGGTGTTAGCCGCACATCGGAGCAAACTCAAATCTTTTGGGTGGGTGGTTGTTTAGCTTTGCTCGTATTGCCGAGCCTAACAAGTCAGTCAAAGGGACGCGCCGCCCGGTGGCGGTTTTGGAGTTCAGTTTTTTATCAAGGTTCGGCGGCTTCGTTTAAGTCCTGTAGGCGGCGCGCCCCTTACCGTAACGTTATGCAGCGGGTTCATCCGGCATAGGCTGCCACATCGTCACCGCATTTTGCACATGGGTATTGTTGCTACCGTAGTTATTGTCCCAATAAAATGTATGATCCCCTTCATATCGGATTAATCTGCACAAAGCTGTTACTGGATTTCGACCATTTTCTTTTTTATATGGACAAAAAACTATCACCTCTACACCAATTGGAGGCAACGCGTCATTAACATCAATCCATTTCTTTGGCAGCTTCTGAATATCTTGATAATCATATATTTTCGGCATAACTTATAGCTCCAGGCGACGCAAAAAGCGTCTCGGTTTTGTGTTAAATTTAGGCTCAGTGTGCGCTTTTTGCGCTCCTGAGCATGGCGTTAGGCGTTCTGGATTGAATGTGTTGGCTTTGGCTTGCTTTCATCAGCCTCGGTGGTTACGGTAAGGTTTCGTTTGTGAGCAGCTCTGGTATTGTCAGCCATGCGTTTGCGTCATGTGCGGGGCAGAGCCGCTACTGTTTTGGTTTGGCTTAGGTGTGCCGCGCAAGCCGCGAGTCC
>JAUGSS010000149.1:0-20837 GCA_044426515.1 Methylococcaceae bacterium
TGTCGGTACACGATTCTAATTGTTCACATATACTGCCATTTATACCGACAAAAAAATTGGATGTCAACGGACATTATCGAACATTATAGGCAATAAAAAACCCGCTGAACCTTATGATTCGCGGGTTTAATGGACTTCCTAGAACAGCTTTGAATCTTTATTTGGTGGAGGCGGGGGGAATTGAACCCCCGTCCGTAAGCACTCCGCCACAAGGTCTACATGCTTATCTCGTTCTTTGATTTAGTCAGTGACATTCCGACGAGCCAAAAAGGTCACCAACGATTCCGTAGGGTTTTAGCGCATCCATTCCGGACAGACTTCAGCGCGATCTTATGTGAATGACCTCTGAACGTTCTCTTGCCGAAGCATTTAAACTCCACCCGCATAAGCACAGATGGTCAGAGGAATGGTGCTGTTATTAAGCAGCTATAGCCATTGAGTAGTTTTCGTCATTTGCGAATACTTTAGTTTCAGTAGATTTTACGAGGTGTACTGTCCTCGGCATGCGCTTAAGGTTTCGCTACCCACGTCGAAGCCATGTCGCCCCCTTGATGTGTATTTTATACGAGTTGGATAAAAATTGTACAACTATTTAATCAAAGGACAGTAAAGCTATTGATAGACTCAGCGGTAATCGTAATGGATACCGTGCTATGCCACCGGATTGCCGGAGTTAGGCAGCTTTAGCAATCCGGTGGAACGATGTAATAATCTGGCGACCGCCTCTTAAAAGCACCACGGAATGAGTTGGCGTGAAAATGGCTCATATGCGTTGACCGCATTAAAGGCTGTAAGGCAATAGACAATCGTACGATTCCTTTTAGGTTGGCGGCGATAATCGTATAAGTCGAAAAATTTGCCATCGCAAAAAGAAGGCAGGATTGAGGAAGGTCATTTGATGTCAGATCATGTCCACATTTTCACCAAAATACTCAATATCACAAGTTGTTGGGTTTATTAAAGGTAAAAGCGCCTTTTAAGCTCTCGGCTTTGCCGGAGGTTTTTGACTTAGCCCGGCGTTTTTGCAGCCAGCGGATCAGGCCGGTAATAAATAACACCGGGCAAGCCAAACCGGATAAAAACACCAAAATCCGCCCCGTCCAACCAAAAGCCTTGCCGCTATGCAACGGCCATTGCCATTCGACAAAAGTTTGTCCTGCGGTGCTGCGGGTACTGGGATCTTGTACTTTCAATATCGTACCGTTGTACTGATCGACGGAAACTTGCCGCTCCGACCAAAACCGGCTGAGCCCCGGTACGTCACTGATGCTGATGCGATAAATGCCGGTTTCGCCATCGGGAAGGCTCAGCCAGTCGACTCGGCCTTCAGGATAATGGCTTTGAACAATACTTAAGGCTTGCGTCAAATCAATCGGCTTTTTACCCGCCGCCGCTAATGAATGCGGATTATCCATAAAACCTTGAGTGCCGGGCGACAGCTGTTTGACCAGTGCCATAAACTGATCCGGCAAATTCATGTAAACACCGGAAAGCAACACGGCTAATAAAATCGGGAACGTATAAAACCCCGATGTTTGATGTAAATCATGGTTAAATCGTTCAACACTGGCGTTGGCTTTAAGACTTAAGACACGCCGCCAGTTCCCCGTTAACGGCCACCATACAATCAGGCCGGTAAACACCGAAAACAGTAGAACGACTCCGATGATGCCGACAATAATTACGCCCGTTTCTCCGGACAGCAATGCAAAATGCAGCCGGAAAACAAACGGAATCAATGCATTGGGCAAAATATCTTCGGCCTTCTTGATCAAATGCTTGCCCAGCACTTGCGCAGTATAGGGATTAACAAACACCTGCCATTCGTCTTTTTCATCGGCGACCGCAATAGGAATAACAAAGCCAAACTTATATGAAGTCTTTGCATCGGCGGGATAATCGACAAAGTTCAATTTTGCCTGCGGGGGCATGGCCGCGACAGCAACAGCCTGAATTTCGGCAAGAGAACGATAAGCCGACTCGCCTTGCGCCGAGGCTTGCACGACTCTTAAATCGGCGTTCACAACATTATCGATTTCCTCGTAAAACACCAAAATACTGCCGGTGATGCCAAACACCGCCAGGAAAAATCCCAGCAGCAAACCCAGCCATAAATGTACGCTTAGCCAAAGTTTACGGCGTTTTTTTAAACTTACCAGGCGTTGTTGTCCGGCATCTGCACCATTTAACGCCTCACCGTGTGGTAAATCAATTGCAAATCGTTTCATGTTTTCCCCGTAAATTAGATCAAGCTCCTGCCCTGCGCGTTGCTATAACAACGAACAAAAAAGAGCATTACCTAATAAGACGTTTGAAGATGTAAAAATCCGCACCTTTAAATTGAAATTAGCCCAAATAGTGAGGGCTGTATCGTTAACCCAACATTTCCGCACAAAGGTTGTTGGGTTACGGAAAGTTGCAACGCAACCTGCGAGGCTCCTTAGCGAGCGTAACAATATTGGCCTAATTTAAGTCTTTATAATTTCTTTTGTCTTTATAGGTGAGGATTTCTTGTACCTGAAACGTCTTATAGTAGAAACTCGGAATTTGTTGTTTTGCCCCACAAAATTGCGACTTGTACGATTAGCTTAAAAAAATAAGTAATTGTCCCAAGGATGGTTTTTTTACAGGTGATTATGATCTGAGGGTTTGTTTGCAAATAGAGTGTGGAAGAGTCATAACAAGAATTTATGCTGTTGGATGAATTTAAAGCTTACCCGGCTAAAGCCGGCGAAAAACTTGAGCGTTTGATGGCGCTATTAAGCCGCCGGTCCGAATATGGGCTGTGACGGCAAGACGATATTCACTATGTTTTTACTCAAAAGCCACGAAGACGGCCCACTATTTAAAGCGTTAACCGGCCAAGAAAATGCGTATTCAATGCGCGGCTTGTTATGGGTTTGTGTCCGGATCCGGAATTCATGGACGGCAAATGGCTGTTGGGCTGCAAGCCGGCTAGGTCGGGCATACTGTTTATGCCCGATATTTCTATGCTTAAACAGGGAAGCGGCGATCAATTTATCCATCGCCGCTTCATTATCTAACTCAGGAACCTCGGACAACGAAAATATAGTGTTCGTTCTACGCACTTTAGTTTGCGCAATCATGTTACTTACGGCAGGTTGCGCGCCGGCGCCGGAACGTGATGCCATCAACATGACGAAGCCGCCGCAATGGGCAACCGTCAACTCTTCCAACAACCCGATCACGACGCAATGGCTAAGCTCATTTGCCGACCCCGTGCTAAGCGCTTTAGTGCATGACGCGCTGAACAATAACTATGATTTGAAAACCGCGGCCGCTCGAGTGGATTCGGCGCGGGAGCAGGCGCGTATCGATGGCGCCGGGCGTTGGCCGCAATTATCTTTTGCGCCGGGATACCGGCGCAGCGCACTAACGACCGGCGAGGCAGGCGCATTTGAAGCGCTGTTCGCAATGAGCTGGGAAATCGATGTCTGGGGACGTATCAAGGCCGCCCAACAAGCGGCCGTACAGGAAGCGGACGCTGTGGCTGGCGATTATTACGGGGCAAGGCTGTCGTTGGCGGCGCGTACCGCGCAAAGCTATTTTGAACTGGTCGAGGCTAATCTTCAGACCGAGGTCGCCGAACAATCGATCAAGGATCGCCGCACTATTGTCGAACTGGTGCGCGGCCGATTTGCCAGGGGATTAACTCGCGGCCTGGATTTGCGTCTGGTGCTGACCGATCTGGAGAATGCAAAAGCGCAACTTGCCGGAGCGCGTAACCGGGTGCAAATCGTCACGCGCAGTCTGGAAGTGTTGCTGGGCCGCTACCCGAACAATAGCTTAAAAAATCTTTCGGCCTTGCCGACGCCGCCGACCGTTTTAGCTGCAGGACTGCCCTCGGAACTGCTGGCGCGGCGGCCCGATTTAATCGCTGCTGTGTCACGGCTGCGGGCTTCGGATTCCCGCGTGGAAAGCGCGAAAAAAACGCTGTTGCCCCGGATTACCCTGACTGCCGCCGGAGGCACGAGCAGCCCGGCATTGGCAGAGCTGATCGACCCCCGCGCCGTCGCCTGGAATTTGGCTATGGGCCTGGTACAACCGCTTTTTACCGGAGACCGCCTGAAGGCGGGAATACGCTTGAATGAGGCGCGTACCGAAGAAGCTTTTAACCAATATCAAAGCATTGCGCTGAACGCCTTTCTCGAAGTGGAACAAGCATTGGCCGCAGAACAATGGCTAAGGGAGCAGGAGCAGGCGCTCAAGGAAGCCGTCGAGCAAACCCAAGCCAGCCGAAAACTTGCGGTTTATTCGTATCGTCAGGGCCTGATTGAAATCCTCACTTTGCTGGATAGTTACCGCAGTACCCTGAATGCTCAAAGTGCGCATCTTTCCGTGCAACGGCAATTGCTCAGCAATCGTATCGATCTTTATCTGGCGTTAGGCGGTGGGGTTTGATAGTTGGTAACTATTCGTCAGACACCCGCTTTAACAATGGAACACGGATGCCAACAGTAGGCGCCTCTACGACTGCATGGATGCAGGAGGTAGAGCAACGCAGGAGCAGTTGCCGAGGCGACACGGATAGGACAGATTTACACGGATTTTTTAAATATTCTGAGCTTTTAATCAGTGATTATCCGTTTAAATCCGTGTTCTATTTTTTAACGGCTATGTAGTTACGATGATTGAAAAAAACCGGTTGAAAGTCCTCCTGCCTATCCTGTTGCTGCTGACCGGCATTGCCTGCGCTTGGGCGGTTATTGCCACGCGTCCGCAAATGACGCTGAAAACGCCGGGCATCGAAGCGCCGCTGGTTACCGTGATCCAAGTCGAAGCGCAAACGCTGCGGCTCGATGTTCATTCTCAAGGCGTTGTCACGCCGCGCAATGAAATCGATTTGATCCCGGAAGTCTCGGGCAAAATCATCCAGCTTCATCCCGATTTTGTCGCAGGCGGTTTTTTTGCCCGCAACGATTTGCTGGTGTCCATTGATCCGCGCGATTACGACTACGCTATCGCTCAAGCCCAGGCTCAAATCGCCGAAGCCAAACGCCAAATGGCGATGGAAGAAGCCCAGGCCGATCAGGCGCACAATGAATGGCAGGCCCTGGGCGAAGGAACCGCCACCTCGCTGGCGATGCGCGAGCCGCAACTGGCCGAAGCCCGCGCCAAACTGAAGGCTGCCGAAGCCAGCCTGCTGCAAGCCCAAATCAAACGCAGCCGCTGCGAGTTGCGCGCGCCTTTTACGGGGCGCTTGCAAACCAGGCTTGCCGGCTTGGGGCAAAGCATCCAAGCCGGCGAAAAGCTAGCACATATCTACTCCACCGACCTTGCCGAAATCAGGCTGCCGTTACCGACCGACCAGCTGGCCTATCTTGATTTGCCATTGGGAGCAGGACAGTGCCGCGCCTGTCCTAAAGTAACGCTAACCGCCGATTTCGCAGGCGCCTTGCGGACTTGGGAAGGCCGTATCGTCCGTAGCGAAGGCAAGCTGGATGACACCACCGGCGTACTCTATGCGGTCGCCGAAGTGCTTAATCCTTACACGCAAAAAGCCGATCATCCGCCTTTGCTGGGCGGGCTGTTTGTGCAGGCGCAGGTGCAAGGCAAGGAGTTGAAAAATCTGTTTGTGCTGCCCCAAGCGGCCATCAATGCCGCCCAGCAAGTGTTGGTGGTCGATGCCGAACTGCGGCTGCATATTCGCCATCTTGAAGTGCTGCGCAACGAGCCGGAGCGTATTCTGGTGAAAAATGGACTGAATGCTGGAGACCGGATTGTGACTTCCGGTATTCAGGTGCCGGTGGAAGGCATGAAGGTCAGGGTTGAATGATTGAGGTGAAAGGCGCAAGGCTAAAGGCGAAAAAAAACCTGAGCTTCTTTTCCCTCGTTCCCACGTAGCGCTCGTCTTTATACACAAGTCTGTTCAAGACAGAATGTGGGAACAAGCCCGCCCGGTGACAGCAAGGGTGGGCGTTTCCGGCCTACGTCGAAATGTGCATAACGATGAGCGTAGCGCGTGGGAACGAGGAAAAAATGGATAAGTTATTAACCAACTTTATTTAGTGAAGGTGAATCATGCATAGTCGTGACAAAAAGAGCCCCTCTTCCCTCAGGGACGACTGCATGGATGCAGGAGGTAGAGCAATGCGTGGAGCAATTGCCGAGAGGGGGGTAAAGAGAACGGATTACGCTAACTCGAATACGCATGAATAGTCCATCACAATATCAATCCACCGGCCTTTTAGCCTGGTTCGCCTCCAACCCGGTGGCGGCCAATCTGTTGATGATACTGATCATGATCGGCGGTATCGCCGGCTTTAAGGTGGTGGACAAGGAAGTGTTTCCCCGTTTCAGTCCGCAACAGATCGATGTTACGGCAGACTATCCCGGAGCCGGCCCCTTGGAAATCGAAGAATCGGTCTGCGTACGTATCGAAGAGGCGATCAGCGATATGGCGGGGCTCAAGCGGCTGAGCAGCTTGATTCAGGAAGGCCGCTGCATAGTCAAGGTGTCGGTTTTGCCTGATTACGATCTGGAGCAGATCATCAGTACCCTGCGCGGACGCATTCAAAACATTGCCCGACTACCGAAAAACCTGGAAAAAATCGACATACAACCGGCCACCCGCAACGACGATGACGGCGTTATCTGGGTAGCCTTGCACGGACCTACCGATCCGCTCACGTTACAACGTTTCGGCGAGCGCATTCGCGCAGATCTTGAGCAGATTCCCGGCGTGCTCAGGGTGCGCAATTACGGCGAAATTGCTTATGAAATCGCTATCGAGGTCTCATCCGCCAAGCTGAATCAATATCACCTGTCCTTGCACGATGTCACCGAGGCGGTGCGTCGCGCCTCGCTGGACCAGACCGGCGGACTGGTAAAAACGCCGTCAGGCGAATTGCAGCTGAGAGTCAAGGGCAAAGCCCAGGACGCGCTCAGTATCGGCAATCTGGTGTTGCGCACCCATGCCGACGGCACCCGGCTGCGCCTTGGCGAAGTCGCCGTAATCCGCGACGGCCTCGAAGAACAGCTGTCGGAATGGCATCATAACGGCGAGACCGCCCAAGGCTGGGAAATCCATACCAAATACAGCGCCGTCGAAGTGGCGCGCCAGGTGAAGGACTATGTCGCCGAGATGCAGCCGCAATTGCCGGAAGGTCTGGCGATGACAACTTGGTGGGATGATTCGCAGGCTTACGACGAGCGGGTGCGAACGCTGGTTGAAGACGGCCTGGGCGGCTTTGTGCTGGTGTGTCTGGTGCTGACCTTGTTTTTGCGGCTGCGCGTGGCGGTCTGGGCCGGTGTGGGTATTTTCACCTCCGTGCTTGGCGCGTTGTGGCTGATGCCGATGCTGGATGTGTCGCTGAACATGTTGTCGTTGTTCGGATTCCTGCTGGCGATGGGGATTTTGGTCGATGACGCGATTATTATCGGCGATAGCGTCCATTCGCATCAGCAAGCCGAGCCCGGTCTTGCCGGGGCGATCAGCGGCGTACAGGCGGTGGCCTTGCCGGTGGTTTTGTCGGTCATGGTGGCGCTGGTGGCATTTTTGCCGGGGCTGTTTTTGCCCGGATGGGCGGGGCAGATGATGAAGCCGATTTGTCTGGTGATGATATTGACGCTGGTATTTTCGCTGGTTGAAGCGTTGCTGATTCTGCCCTCGCATCTGGCAGCGCCTGGTAAGAGTAGGTTGAGCAGTGCAAAGTCCTCTCCAGTGGGAGAAGGGGGGAATGATCTAAACTCGGCAGTCTTTAGACTGGATCGATTGCGTACAACTCTTAATCTGGGTCTGGAGCGCTTTGTCGACCGCTACTACCGCCCGTTTTTGCAATGCGCCCTGGATTGGCGTTATCTGACCGTCACCGGTTTTATCGTATTGCTGCTGTTGTGCGGCGCCTGGCTGGACAGCGGGCGATTGCGCATGTCCCTACAGGCGGATGTGGTCAAGGACAGTTTCTGGGTTTCGCTGACTTCGCCTCAGGATGCGCCGTACAGCGAAGTGCGCAATCGGGCGCAGCAGGTGGAACAGGCGTTTTTTGCGCTGCGCGACGAACTGGACGCGAACCATAATTCCAATAGCAGCATCATTGTCGGACTGGAAACCATGATTTTCGAGCATGGCGCCGGTTTCTGGACCGAATTTTCAGCGGAAGGGCGGCAACGGATACGCGTTGAAGATTTTATCAACGACTGGCGCAAACGGGTCGGCGACCTGGGCCGCACCAAGATCGATTTTCTGTACAAGGAAGGTGATGTTCCTTACGACATCGAGTTTGATCTTGGCGCTGCCGACTCCGAACTGCTGCCCGAAGCTGCGGCTGAACTCAAACGCACGCTTGACGGCTATCCGGGCGTTTACGATGTGGTCGATTCCAGCGAACCGGGCAAGCCGGAAATCCGCTTGACCTTGAAGCCGGAAGCCGAACGATTGGGGCTGCGCCTTGAAGACTTGTCCGAGCAAGTCCGCCACGGCTATTACGGCGATGAAGTGCAGCGCTTGCAGCGCGGGCGCAACGAGGTCAAAGTGATGGTGCGTTATCCGCGCGAGGAACGCCAGTCGCTGGACAGTCTGGCGGCGCTGCCGGTGCAACTGCCGGACGCTCAGCACGCGCCGTTGGGTACGCTGGCTAAAGTGGCGTTAACTCCCGGCGTTGCCAAACTGATCCGGCAGGATCGCCGCCGGGTGCTGAAAGTGCAGGCGCGGGTCGATCCGCAAAAAGCCGATGTCAACGCGATCTATTCTGAGCTGGAAACCGGGGCATTGAAAAACCTGCGCTTGAATTATCCCGGATTGAGCATAAGCATCGGTCAAGAACGCCGGGAACAGCAAGCCATGACCGAGGCCTTGGGGCAATACACCCTGATTTCGCTGCTGGTGATCTATGTACTGATTGCGGTGCCGTTCCGCTCCTATCTGAAGCCGCTGATTTTCCTGCTGGCCGCGCCGGTCGCCTGGTGCGGCGCGCTCATCGCGCACGGGCTGGCAGGATTGCCGTTGTCGATGGAATCGTTGGTCGGCATGATCGCGGCCAGCGGCGTGGTCGTCAACGACAGCCTGGTGCTGCTGGATTACATGAAAGAAAACCACGATCCGCAAAAACCGATTACGGAACTGATTTGCGCAGCCTGCACCGCACGGTTCCGGCCGATCTTTTTGGCCTTTTTGACCAATTTCGCCGGATTTTTACCGGCGCTGCTGGAAACCAGCCCGCAAGCGCAATTTCTGATTCCGATGACCTTGTCCCTGTCGGCGGGTCTGCTGTTGGGCATGGCCGCCAGCCTGATACTGACGCCGGTTTGTTATGCTATTTTGGGCAAGGCTTGAGGCTTTCAAAGAACCGGCAAGAAAACGTGGCTCTTCTTGGATTCCGGGGGAGTCCTTCCTCATTTTCCTCAGCAATGATATGTAGCAAGGCCCCACATATTTGCTATTAACGATAATGCTGTCACTATATGCAGTGTCCAAACTTTATTACCTCTACATCTATTAAATCCTTTTCCAAACAGCGAATTGGCGGATTAAACTTACTTATAATTGATGAATCCGCGGCAAATGTGACAGGGTGTTTTTTGCCGGTTAGCTTAATATCTGCGGAATAGTCACGTTTTTTAAAACTTAGAGGCGTCTGCTTATGAAAATTGCCATTATCGGAACCGGTCGTGTCGGCTCCACTCTTGCTTATGCCCTTGTGCTAAAACAGGTTTGCGAACATCTGGTCATTGCCGGCCGTACTTATGAAAAAGCCATGGGCGACGCCCTGGATTTGCAACACACGCTGGCTTTTTGCGCACGGCCCATGCGTATAGAGGGCTGTACTAATGAGCAGGTAAAGGATGCCGATATTGTCGTCATCACTGCATCGGTTGCGTCTGATGGGCAGCTTATAAGTTCCCGGCTCCAATTGGGCGAGAAAAATATCCTGCTGTTCAGGGAATTAATTCCGGTGCTGGCTGAAAATAATCCGAATGCGATATTCGTTGTCGTGACCAATCCGGTCGATGTGATGACTTATGCGGCGTGTAAATTATCCGGTTTTGCAGCCAACCGGGTGATGGGCGTTGGAACACTGGTGGATTCGGCCCGTTTTCGTGCCTTGCTGTCGCAGGAAGAGCATATTCATCCCGACGATCTTCGGGCTTATATTCTGGGTGAGCACGGCAGCAACCAATTACCCATATTGAGTAGTGCGGAAGCGGGAGGCGAACCTCTCGGCGACACTCCCATTCATCGACAGTTATTTGCCCAAGTCACCGAAGCCGGTTTTGCGGTTTACCGTCTTAAAGGTTACACCAATCATGCCATCGCCACAGCGACATGCATGGTTATTGAAGCCGTAGTTTTCGATGAATACCGGACCATGCCTCTCGCTACCTGTTTCGACGACTGGATGGACATTCGCGACAACTGTTTTAGTATTCCGGTAGTGGTAGGGCGCAGCGGTATTATCCGTCATTTGCACCCGGAATTGGATGCCGGCGAACAGCAAGCTCTGCGCTCCGCAGCGGTCGCCATCAAAAACGCTATTACTTCATTGATACCTGATTTGGTGGATGACTGCAGCATCGACTGATGCTGCAAGTGTGGCATGTGGTTTTATAAACCATGATCACCATTCGAGTGAGGTGAACTTAAGGCCGACTTCCCAACCTTCTTCGGATTTGTCTGAGCGTACCACTCGGCCTTCACAGCGAAGACGGGTCAGATTTCTTCCGGTTTGTTTTTGCATCGGAATAAAGCAGCGGAGCATTAAATCCGGTTCCAGAGCCTTATCCGTGGTAAAGCAAACTCCTGTAGTGCTCAGGTTGCGTGTTATGCCGGTGCCTGAATCAAGCTCAACGGCACAAAAGGTAGGATACCGTCCGGCTAGTCGTTTTTCTCTGGCATCATTCATGTCTTGCTCCATTTTTATTATGTTGGCTTCTGGTGGTGGATTGGTAGTCGTGTTAGCTGTCATGGCAATGGCAGGCTCTCAAAATTTTCGACTTGTATGAAAGGCACGAACCTATTCGAAGAGATATAAAACAGGGCTTCCATTTTTAGTCGTGACAGCCGTAGGGCGTGCCGTGCGCGTCTTCTACCGGGCTTAAAATACACCTACTTCGCGTTTAAACCCTTTGGCGCGCGCGGCACGCCCTACCGTTTAGTTATATAACATACTGATTTATTTGGCCTATTTTGTGTCTTTCGTCGGTAAATTGCCTTGTTTAAGCTAATCGCACAGGTTGAAAATTTTTGCGGATAATAGACTTTTTTTATGTGCAATACAATTGTATTGTTGAGCTTAGGAACATGCATCAATTAATTTAAGCAATTACCACGAAGAGCATGAAGGACATGAAGGACATGAAGACTTAAATCCTTCATGCTCTTCATGTTCTTCATGGTTTAAAAATAAAAGGTGCTCAAGTTATTTCATGCACGTTCCTTAGTTGCGTTTTCTCTGCTTGAAGTTAAATCGAGCAGGCCCACGCATGGAACAAGAGCGTTAAGAAACCTCTAGCCCAGTATTAAGATCATTGCCTTCGGTTCAAATTCGGCTACAGGAAGAGGATGGCTCAAATAATAACCTTGCATATTTTTACAGCCGAGTTGCATAAGTTGATCAAATTGTTCCACAGTTTCAACGCCTTCGGCCAGCACTTGAATGCTCAATGTTCGCCCCAGCTGGATAATCGCCTGAACAAGGGTTTTATCTTCCCGTCGCCCTTGGGACAGGGCGTTGACAAATGATCGATCGATCTTGAGCTTATCCACCGTGCAGCGTTTGATATAGCTGAGAAAGGAATAGCCGTCGCCAACATCCTTGATGGCAAATTTCACCCCCAGTTTTCCGAGTTTAACCATCACTTTCACAACTGCTTCAATATCCACTCTCATCGTTGTTTCAGTTAATTCCAGTTCCAGGTAACAGGGGTCGAGGCCCGATGATGCCAGGGCCGCACATACCGATTGCACAATATTGCCCTGCCTGAACTGGACGTAGGACACGTTGACATTGATGGTCAACTTGAATCCTGCGTCATGCCATCTGCGGGTCTGGCGGCAAGCCTCGTGTAACACCCAGTCGCCTATCGGCACGATCAGGCCGTTATCCTCGGTTACGGGAACAAATGTGGCAGGGGGTATCAGCTCGCCGGTAGCGGTTGTCCAGCGCAGCAAGGCCTCCGCTCCCATCAGTTGACGGTTTTTGATCGAGTATTGCGGCTGGTAGTACAGGCTCAGTTCACCTTTTTCAAGAGCGTGGCATAAGCTATTTTCCATATTCATGCGCTCAGCCGAGCCGATGTTCATATCACTGGAAAAGAAGCAAAAGGTATTGCGGCCCTGTTTTTTGGCCGCATACATAGCGGTGTCCGCTTTGGTGAGCAAGCCTTCGAACCTCATGCTGTCCTTAGGATAAAGACTGATGCCGATGCTGAATGAAGTGTTGATTTGTGTGTCGTCGATAGCAAAGGGTTCGTTGAGTTGCTGAAGAATTTTCTGCGTGGTTTGCAGCACCGTATCGGTCTCCTTCAAATCGGTCAACACAATGATAAACTCATCACCGCCTTGGCGGCAGATAATATCGACTTCGCGTAAGCACTTTACCAGGCGGGTTGCGATTGCCTGCAACAGGCGGTCGCCAATATCATGGCCCATCGTATCGTTGATTTGCTTAAAATGGTCAAGATCGAGAAAAAGCAATGCTAACAATGAGTTGTTACGAGCCGCATAGGCAACGGCCTGCTCAAAGCGATCTCGCAACAGAATGCGGTTGGGCAGATGGGTTAGCGAGTCGTGATGCGCCAAATATTCGATTTTGGCTTCTGTCGCCTTGCGTTCGCTAATATCGGAAAACACGGCAATGTAATGAGTTAACCGACCTTGCGCATCGCACGCTGTCGAGATGCCGAGCAACTCCGGAAATAATTCGCCGTTTTTGCGCCGATTCCATATCTCGCCTTGCCAATAGCCTTTCTCATTGAGCGTTTGCCTCATCTGCTGATAAAACGCGGCATCATGTCGGCCTGAAGAGAGGATGCTCGGATTCTTGCCGATTACCTCCTCGGCAAGATACCCGGTAACCTGGGTAAACGACCGATTAACATCAACAATTTTATTAGAGGCGTCACACAGCATGATGCTTTCTCCGCTGTTCTCAAATACTTTGGCCAGCAGTCTAAGACACTCTTCCGTCTGTTTTAAATAATCAATGTCCGTATGCATACCCAGCATACGTAAAGGTACGCCCTTTGCGTCGCGCTCGACGATATTGCCCACAGATAAAATCCATTTCCATGAACCATCCGCACAGGCTTGCCGGAATTCTCCCCGGTATTCCGACAGTTCTCCGGCAATATAGGATCGATACGTTTTTTCCACAGCTTCCCGATCATCCGGATGCAGCCGTTCGAGCCAGGCGGTATTGGTTTCCTTGAATGTTGCCGGGTCATAGCCCAGCATGATGGCGTATTCATCATTAACTATCGTCAACCCGGTCCTGATATCGAGGTCGTAGAAACCCTGATGAGCGGCAAGCATCGATAAACGCTGGCGTTCCTCTTTAATCAGCAGTTCGTGGGTTAGCCTATGGGAGCGCATCACAAAGTGCAGGCGATGTGCCAGTATGGGCCAGAGAATCGGCTTGTGGATGAAATCCGATGCACCCATTGCAAAAACGCGTTCGATCGAGTCAGTGTCTTCCACTCCGGTGAGCATAACTACCGGTATCGTCGTGCCGCAACCCGGCAGACGCTCACGGAGAATCTCAAGACAGGCGAAACCGTCCATACCGGGCATCAGAATGTCGAGCAGTATTAAATCAGGGCTGTGCTCAAGCGCCAGTGCAATACCGGTGGCGCCATTTTCTGCCGCAATGACATCGAAGCCGTGAGGGGACAGCGCTTCCTGAATCAGGAGCTGCGTCATCGCGTCATCGTCAATTACTAATACCTTCATGTCATATCTCTTTATTATTTATGTTTTCATTAACTGCTCAGGGCCGCGAATACAATGGAACGCAGATGAATACGATGAATGCAGAGTGTTCGAGAAAAATCTCGCATATCCATGATCAGCGTTCGGTTTTTGGCTGCTGGGAAAGCTAAGGAACAGGCATAAATTAATTTAAGCAATTACCATGAAGGACATGAAAACTTAAGTTCTTCACGTCCTTCATGGTTTAAAAACAAGTTTTATAAATACAAAACTTGCTCAAGTTATTTCGTGCATGTTCCTAAGGTGCGCACAGCACGTTCTAGCGTATGCCGGACAAAACTTATCCGATAGCTATCGGCATACGTTAGAAAAGGTTTTGAGCTTCATGTCGACTCCATTTGTTGTTGCAAGGCCTGTACAGCTTCATAATAAGCCTGTTCCAGCCCGTTTACGGCTATCGTATCAGTTCCGGGCAAGCCATCCCGGGCTGCATGCTCCATGATGCGGGCGAGTTCGGAAAACTGTATCGCTCCCACATTGGCGGCGGCAGACTTGATACTATGGGCGGCATGGCGTATCGCCTCGGTATCGCCCGCCAATATAGCGGTTTTTATTTGTTCCAACTGTAGCGGCGTATTGACAAAAAACAGCTGCAACACTTTCTGCACCAAGGCTTCTCCGCCCATATTGCGCAATATCGCTAAAGGCTCCCGGTTTACATAAGGTATATTGGTTACTACGGGTAGCGATTCGGAAGGGGAAGTCGCCGATAGCCCTCCTGCAAGCTGTTTGAGTATTACTTGCAGCTCCTCTATCCTGAAAGGCTTGGCCAGATAGTCGTTCATGCCTGTAGCCAGGCAACGCTCGCGGTCGCCTTCCAGCGCGTTAGCGGTCAGGGCGACGATGGGTACAGGTTTGCGGCCGAGCCTTGCTTCTTCCTCACGGATACGTCTTGCGCCCTCATAACCATCCATATCCGGCATCATACAGTCCATCAAAATCAGGTCTACATTGCCTTGCCGCCAGAGCTCCACCGCCTCCAGGCCGTTATTGGCGCTAATCACCGTACAACCCAACTTTTCCAGCACCGCCCGCCCGACTTCCTGATTCACCGGATTATCTTCGGCCATCAGAATATGCAGATCCAGTAATGCCGTTTCCGGGACGCTGTTGTCCGGCGGCACTGCAAACAGGTTCAGCAAGGCGTCATGCAGCAGCTTTTTACGCAGGGGTTTATACATATACAAATCGCAGCCGCCGCGCATGCCGGTCTGTTCGCCTTCAAACGTACGGGAAGTCAAGATGACCACTCGCATGGCGTCAAAACGCGGATCTGAACGGATGCGTTTGGTCAATTCGGCGCCGGACATGCCGGGCATTTTCATATCGATCAGCGCCAGTTCAAACAATTGTCCCTGTTGCGCACTTTGTTCCAGCAGCTCCAATGCGCGTGCGCCGTTCTCAGCTTCGCGAGGTATCATGCCGAATTCGAGCGCATGCCCTTTAAGAATATGAGTGTTGACAGGATTGTCGTCAACGATCAGCACCCGTTTACCGTGCAGATCGGAATACACTCGAGTAAACGGCACAGGCTTTTGTGCCGGTTGTAAGCATATTTTGAGGCAAAATTCCGAACCTGACCCCGGCGTACTGCTGACTTTGATATCTCCGCCCATCAACAAAGCCAAGTCCTTGCTGATGATGAGTCCCAAGCCTGTGCCGCCGTATTTGCGAGTGGTCGAACCATCCGCCTGACTGAAGGGTTTGAACAATTGCGCAAGGGTCTCAGGCGATATGCCGATGCCGGTATCGCGTATGCAAAAACACAAAGCAATCCCCTGTTGACAGGCACTGTTGTCTTGATCGAGATGGACCAGGAAATGAACGCTACCCTGATTAGTAAACTTGATTGCATTGTAGAGCAGATTACTCAGAATTTGCCGTAAGCGGTACGGATCGCCTCTTATTTCCAGGGGAACATCGCCGGCTATTTTGTGTTCCAGCAAAACGCCTTTAGCGTGAGCCCGCTCCTGGAATAGCGAAGTCGTTTGCTCCATCAGATTTTCCAGGTGGAAATCCAGTATTTCCAGTTCCATCTTACCCGCTTCAATTTTGGAAAAATCGAGGATGTCATTGATGATGGAAAGCAACGAGTCCGCTGAGCGATAGACAATTTCGGTATATTTCTGTTGCAACGGTTCGAGTTCCGTTCCCAGCAGCAGTTCAGTCATGCCCAGCACGCCATTCATGGGGGTGCGGATTTCATGGCTCATATTGGCCAAAAATTGCGATTTGGCTTTATTAGCGGTCTCGGCCTGTTCTTTGGCGCTGAGCGCATCCTGGATGGCAGCTTCAAGGCTTTGGTTTTTTTCCGATAACTCCTGAGTGCGGGTAATCACCTGCTGTTCCAGATGCGCCCGGTGTTGCTCCAATTGCTGGTCGCGTTGCTGAATCTCGGTCAGCATGGTGTTGTAAACAGTAGCCATTTCACCAAATTCATCGGTGTTGATTCGGGTGATTCGGTGACTAAAATTTTTCTCATGGGTTACCGCTCGCATGGCCTGCATCAGTTCTAACAACGGCGCCAGAAAGACTTGCTGTAATTTGGTCGAGACAATAAAAATGGATAGGCCGGTAAAAACAATAATCAGGCTAATGATTAAATAAAATCTATTCAGTAATGCTTGCAGTTCGCTTTGGTCGTCGGTCAAATGCAAAATGCCTTGCAGTTCACCGTCCAGTAGAATGGGTTTGAATAAATGTAAGACGTTGTTTTTGTCATAAGTAATGACTTGTTTATAAATCGATAACGGTTCATTGACAGCGCCCGGTTTTAATAATCCGCCATACCAGGCGGTTAATTGCGTACTCAGGGATTGAATCAGGCTTTGCTGTTGGGTACTGTTTCGCGAAACTGTGATCAGCATTTTCACGCTTTCGCCGGTCCAGCGCGATGCCGCCTTTTTGGACGATTGGTAAGCGGCAAAAACATGACCGGTACTGTCGTATAAATGAGCGGAGAGCAGGCTGGGTTGGCTACTCAAGCCGTTCAGCATTTCCTGGCTGGTTTGCACATCCTTAAAAGCCAACGAGGCGGAACTGTTCCAGGCAATAATATCGGCGATTAACGCCAGCTGTTTTTCAGTGCCGTTCTTTTTGGTGAAATATTCGTTGATCACGACGGCGGTTGTTGCCAGAAATAGCGCCAGCATGGCTGTTAAAGTCATGATTGATATTAATTTTATCCGTATCGGAGCGTTATTAAACCATTTTGCAGTCATATTTTAGTTACCGATAATTTTGGCCAGCTTTAATAATCTGGCGCTGATATTCAAATTCGATTCGTGCACCCTTGTCAGGTTGACATGCAAGGTGATTTTACCCTCTACATTTTCCAGGCCTACCATGCCGCCTTGTGCGGCAAAATCGTAGCCTTCTCCGATGGTGAGTAGAGGGCGTTTTTTTATCTCGGCAAATACTTGCAACAAAACATTTTGTTTTAATTCGCTGACATAAAGGGCATGACAGTCCTCAAAATTGCGTAAGCGCGATAGATTGATAATCTGTAGCGTTTTATTGCCCACGGCTTTATGGTCGATGCCGGTAAAAGATTGTTGTACCACGTTATCGCCTATCACACAGAAATCGATGGTATCTTTTATCGGAGCATCGATCGGCCAAGTGGTGAAACGTACAATGTTCAGCGCTAAGGCCGCCAAGACCGTTTGTTCTTCCAGTGATTGGGCAAGCATGGGCAGGTGGGTGTTTAGTAATAAACCCAGACCCAGCAACTGTGGTAGACATTTTTTGACTCGTTTGTTCATAGGTCAAAAATTCCAGCTTGTTTTGTCGTATACGCCCTGTACGATGGCAGTCGGTACGGTTTGGTTTTCCGCTACATATGCCAGGTGTTGTTGTGCCGGCAGGTTTTGGCCAGCCAACGATAATTCAATCCTTTGGTAAAGCAGATCGAGGGTGAGGTAGCCTCTGATAGCGGTTTCGCCAAGTTGGCCTACGGTAAAATGGGTGTCTACATAACGGAAGCAGAAATTCATATCTATAGCTTGCCGGGTCGAGATTGCGCCGCGTAATGAAGGGCTGATGCCGGTCTCTGCGATGCCGGTGTCAGCCAATTGCGGGTTGTCCATGGGTCAGAAACTCCAGCTTATTTTTCCGTATACACCCCGGTCAATGGCAGTCGCTGAGGTTTGGTTTTCCTGCACGTATTCCAGATGTTGTTGCGCCAGCAGGTTTTGGCCAACCAGCGCTAATTCAATACCTTGATAAGGGCGCCAGGCCGTGCGCAGATCGAGGGTGACGTAGCCTTTGATATAGGTGTCGCTAAATGAACTCACGGCGAAATTAGTATCCACCCAACGAAGCCAGAAATCCAGGTCAATATCCCGCCGCGGCGAGAGCGCGCCGCGTAATGAAACCCGTTGCTGCGGGCTGATGGCGGTCTGTGGGTTGCCCTCGTCATTCAATTGCGTATGCAACCAACTGTAATTGACGTCCCAGCGCCACCAGTCCAGCATTTGCCAGACGGTAGCGATTTCGACGCCATAAGATTTACCCTTGAGGGCGTTGGTAAAAATTAAAGGCAATTGCAAAAATGCACCGTTGAAAACCGGAGCTCCCGGAAGCGATTCGCGTAGATCACGGTAATCATTATAAAAACCGGTCACGTCCAAAGAAACCGATTTGGAAAAGACCGTTCTATAGCCGGTTTCATAAGTTATGACTTCTTCAGACCTGAAGTCAGGGCTGCCTTGAGAGATTATCGCAACAGGCGGCGTACCGAAAGGAGGAAAGGGCTGGGCCTGTGGAGGAATAATGCGGGTCAGCGCGGTGAGATTTTGTTCTGCCCGTGACGGCGTACGAACGGCTCTGGAAATTCCGGCCCATAGCCGGTGTTGATTGTGCGGCGCCCACATGATTCTGGCCGAAGGCTGGCCCTCGAAGCCGCTGTAGTCGTTGTGTTCAAATTTGGAGCCGAGCGTCAGCCAGAGCTTGTTGTCTATCAGGGTCAGTTCATCCTGAATAAAGCCACTGGCCACTTGGTCATTGACGGTGGACGGATTCAGATTGTAGGGAATTGAACCATCCAGGATTTTTTTGCCGTCAAGATGGTCGTGACCAAAACGGTAGCTCGCTCCCCAGATGATTTCATGCCTGTCTAATAGCGCAAAACGGTGCTGGAAATCCAAATCCAGGGTATCGCGTCTTTCATAGAGCGGAACCTCATTACGGGTATAAGTATCGTAATAAAATTGCAGCGAATAATCCGAGGTCAGCGAAAAAGTATGCTGCAACCGGCTGAGCAGATTGCCGCCATAGGCGAGAGTTTTATCGTTTTCGGCGACCTGGAACGGCGGAGCGATTTGCGGATAATTGGAAAACTGGTTGATATCGGTGCGATAAATATCGCCCTGAAATGTCAGCGTATCCTGAGTGCTTAGGCGCGAATCCAGACGAAAACCGCCTTGCACCTTGTTCCAGTCATCACCGGCTTTAGCGCCGGTCAGGTTGCTGTTTTCGCCCCGGTTGAAGCCCTTGACATAAGCTCTGGCCGTGGTGTTTGCGCCCAATTTTGCGCCATAGCGGAATGAGCCGAAGCCCTGCTCCCGGTTGCCGCCGCCGGCGTTCAATAAAGCCTCCTGAGTCTGGGACGAATGTTTAGTGATGATGTTGATGACGCCGTTGACCGCATTAGCGCCCCACAACGTAGCGCCTGGGCCACGGATGACTTCGATATGGTCGATGTCTTCCATCATCACATCCTGGTTTTCCCAGTATACGCCGGAAAAAGAGCGGGTATAGGCGTTGCGGCCGTCGATCAGAACCAGCAATTTATTGGCGACGCGGCCGTTAAAACCTCGGGAACTGACCGCCCATTTATTAGCATCGATTTTGGCGACATCCAAACCCGGCGCGAGGCGCAACGCGTCGGGAATACTGGTGGCGCCGGAGCGTTTTATGTCTTCATTGCTAATGACAAACGCCGCTGCCGGCGCATCATTCAGGGATTGCGCTTTTTTGGCGACGGAAGTGACTTCTACATTGAGCAAGTCTTCTACACTCAGGTTTAGCGCCTCGTTTTGCTCTTCAGCGCTAAGCAGAGGACTGAAACACCCAATAATGACGGATAGGTAATAGCTAATGACTGTTTTTTTATTATTGTTATTAACCATGTGAGCGTACGCACTGTCGACCGGCTGAAATTTTGAAGGGTGCATTATGCTTGGAAAGCGGCAACGTTGTTGAGCAATTTGTGCTGCAAACTATAGCGAATATTCAGCAACGTTACGATGCTGAGTTTTTGAGAGTGGAAGGCGTCGAAAATTGAGGCAAAAAGAAGGCGCTTTAAGGCATTCTTGTTGTGAACTTGAAAATAATCGGTGCTGTATAGCGGCTTGATCGCGCGGTGATATTGTCGGTACCGATTATTTCTTTCGGTAAAGGTTTTACGATTTATTTTTCTTAGCAAGGCTTGGCCTTCCATTGGCTATGGTTATTTTAATTTTTATACAGAGTAAGCCACTATTTCGCAGTTCCTCAAATTTAAATAGAACCTAACTCATGGCATTGGCATACAGACTTTGTCAGGATAGAAGATTTAATTTATTTAATCCATACGTATTATTACTTATTACTAAAATACGAATTAACAGCTAAATCTGACAATGAAAAATTAGAGTACAGCTCTAGGCTGTCGAAATACGGCAATTTTAGCCATATTTTAATTCACCGGCTTATGGCTTCGAGTCGTTTTAAAAAATTAGGCCTGTATCTAACTGAGAATAGATGTTAAAACACCCCCATCGTTCCACTACAGCTATTGTTTAAAATCATGCCCCAACTATCAAAAATCATCCGCAGCCGTGACGACTGGAAGACAAAAGCCGTCCAAAGGGCTGATGAAATACGGGAGCACCGTAAAACCCACAAG
>JAUGSS010000080.1:0-2528 GCA_044426515.1 Methylococcaceae bacterium
CCAGGGGGGATTAGTAAAACCTTCGCATAAACGCTTAGTATAGACGCTATTTTTCAAGATGTAGTGCCACTTGAGATTTTTTTGATTCGTAAGATTATGATTATATGGTTATTTTATTTTGGCGTGTTAAACTTGGGCTAAGGGCGCACATCAGCTTCCCAAGAAACGCTCGCCGGACACCATTGCCAGATTCCCAGAGTTAGTATCCGTGTCACTACGGCAGGAATACACGCTCCGTGCCCGATATCCACCTCGCGATTGATCAATTTGCCGCTATCTCCGCACCGTTTGAGATAATCATCAGCCTTGATGTCATTAAGATCGATGTGGGGCATAAAAAACGCCACCACAGGAATCGGCAGCACCGCCAGGGAAGAGTCATTCGTCCACTCAGATCCTGAGCAGTGGCTGGTGCCGACATCGGCATAATGCGTATCATCCTTGACTAAGGCTTCGGAACAACCCGCCAAAACTAAAATAGCCGACAGGCTTAGTAGACTCATTTTTGAGCATAGTTTGACATGCTTCATAAAACCTCCAGTGGTTATGTCGTAATCCAATATTTAGAGATTATGTGCCTAAACCGCGTCTAATTTATTTCTATCCGGAATTGTAAAACTCGATTTTCCAGTGCTGAATCAGCGCCCGAATATGATGAACACGGGGCTATCTATCTTCTAGAAGAGATAATGCGCACCCAAGCCGATATATTCCACTTTTTCTTTATAAAACTGCCCGCTTGGAGAGTAGCCGTTATAGTATTCGGCAAGAATCTGAAGCTTCCGGCCTAATACTTGCCAATTTTCAAATTCAACGCCTGCCCTGGCCGATACATCATAATTCCAATGATTTTCCTCATGATTTTTGATATCAGCTGCCATGATAGGCCGCATTGATGCCAACTCCATGCGCCAAGGGCTTCGAAATTCAATACCGTATTGTGCCGACCATATCTTAAGCGCCGAAGGTTCTCTATGGAATAACCCTCCCCCGCCGCCATATAAGCGTATACCATAAGGAAACTCATAAGAGAACTTCAGATCCACGCCTTCGTAACTGAGGTTCACGCGCTCGAATTTAGTGCCTATCTTGCGCAACAGGAATTCATCGCCCAGATGGGAACTCTGATGAAAAAGGCGGCCAAAGGCCGAAAATTGACCGGTACGCAGGCTTGAATAGGCCGATACAATAAAATCGGTATTAACCAGATCGCTCGATGAAGCATCCAAATTGAAGTCACTAAAGACTCCGGCTTGAAGTCCTGCCTCCCACTGCACAGTGGAGTGCCCAAAGTTATTGCGGTAAATCGGTATAGTTTCACCAAAACTAACAGCGGCTATATCTCTCCCATCAAAATTGTTGCTTTGATAATTGCGGTAAGCGGCCGAAAAATGAGCCCAGCGGGGGTCTGCCAATAAAGGCTTGAACAAATGGCCTGCGGGTAGAAGCCCGGTGGGCAAAATAATCGATTCCGTTTCTGATACCACCTCATCAGCGGGCAGCCGGGCAGACTTTGATGAGCCGCTCAACAACTGTCGGCTAGCAACTTCCGATATTTTTACCGCATTAACTCCGGGGATTTCCGATAATAGCTGTACCGCTTTAGCCCGGTCGCCGACGTCCAGACTACCTGCCGGCAAAGTAATTACGCCATCCTGCACCACCAATGACCGCATATCCAGCTTTAAACCATGCATTAATACACCCGCGGCGTAACCGGCAATATAAGTATCATCCGCAGTTGCAGCATAAGCAATGGATACAGGCAGCAGCATAACGCCCAGAACGCTTATAAAACGTAAATAAGCCATTATTATTTAGCCTTTTTTATAATCAGCTCACTCTGCACTGATTTTACATCCCTCTGGCTGTGAGCCACTTCTATAGCTCTGCCAATGCTCGGTTCGGAATTAACCGTGCCGCTCAACGTTACTACGCCTTTATTTGTAGTCACCTCGATGTGAGATGCTTTCAGCAAAGGATCATTTAAAATTGCCGTCTTAACTGTGGTCGTAATAGCCGAGTCATCGATATATTCTCCAGCGGCTTGTGCCTTATCGGTTACCGACTCCTTCACGGCTTCAATTTTTTTTTCAGCTTGGTCTGTCGCTTGATCAATCTTTTGCCCAGCATTTTCAGCCGCCCGATCGATTTTCTCCCCGGCCTTTTCTGCCGGTCCTTCTTGTTCGCACCCAGCCAGTCCGAAAACAGCGGATAAGCAGGCGATCGCAAGAACTTTATTGGCTAAAATTTTTTGCCGGTACTCATTGGTTATTTTCATGGGTTATTCCTTCGATTGTTAAGTTTCTAAAAATGCACCAAGTGGTGCAGCTCTGAAAAAAAGAAATTTTTAAAATCAATCCCTATGCCTCCTTGCTTTGCCCTCCCCTTTTTTTCAAAAGAAGAGGGGAATATTTACAATGCTCCCGTTAAAGAAAAACCTGATTAGTAAGCTGTTTCAGCCAGAGTGTTGTAGGGGCGGGCCTTGTGCCTGCCCACAGGGCAACCACAAGGGATTGCCCCTACGG
>JAUGSS010000176.1:0-5650 GCA_044426515.1 Methylococcaceae bacterium
CTCGGATACGATCAAACGGAACTTCAAACAGACTTAGAACGATACTGCAAAGAACAGCATCTCACCATTCCTATCATTGTTCTTCCTCCCTACAAACCAGAAATTTATAAGTCATCATTGATCCATACCGTATGATCGACATGAAATTGTTTCGTGAAAAGCCAGAATTCTTTCGAGAGAGCTCAAAAGCAAAGGGCGTCACAATTGATGTTGAAAAGATTCTTGACCTTGATCGTCGCGTTCGTGCGTTGCTTGGCGACGTTGAATCGACGAAAGCACAAAAGAATGCAGCATCGGATATGATCGCGAAGGCATCGGCGGACGATCGGAAGGCGTTGATTGAAGAGATGCGGGCGTTAGACCAGGCGTCGGCAGGAAAAGCTACAGAGCTCGCTCTGCTTGATACGGAGTTGCAGACATTGCTTCTTCGTATTCCTAATCCATCACTTCCTGATGTTATTGTTGGGGTTTCTGATGAAGAAAATACGGTTCTTCGTACAGTTGGAGTAATTCCGACATTTGATTTCGAACCAAAGGATCACCAAACACTTGGAGAAAATCTTGGAATTATCGACTTGAAACGTGCAGCAAAAGTGAGTGGTTCTCGATTCGTGTATTACATTGGTGACGGTGCTTTGCTCGAACTCGCACTTGTTGATTTTGGATTGCGTCTCGCAATGAAGCATGGATTTGTTCCAGTTACTGTTCCGCACTTGGTGAATTCAAAGTCTATGGCTGCAATGGGATATTTGGAGCATGGCGGCGAAGATGAGATTTATTACTTGCCAAAGGACGACCTTTTCCTCATTGGAACTTCAGAACAGGCAATCGGTCCAATGCACATGGACGAGATTCTTGATACCGCAAAACTTCCACTTCGTTATGTTGGTGTTTCTCCATGTTATCGCCGAGAATCTGGAAGCGCTGGAAAGGATACGAAGGGAGTGATTCGCGTGCATCAATTTACGAAGGTTGAAATGTTTGGATTCTGTAAGCCGGAAGATGCCGTTGCGGAACATGCGGCGATTCTTGCAATCGAGGAAGAGCTTCTCCAGACGCTTGGTTTGCCCTATCACGTTCTCAATATTGTGACAGGAGACCTCGGACTTCCTGCTGCAAAGAAATGGGACACTGAAGCATGGTTCCCTGCACAGAATCGGTATCGTGAAGTGACCTCTGCAAGTAATTGTACCGATTTCCAGGCTCGTCGTTTAAATACGCGATATCGAACAGAAGAAGGAATGGAATTTGTTCATACAGTGAATGGAACTGCATTCTCTGGTCGTCCTATCGCTGCAATTCTCGAAAATTTCCAGAATGCAGATGGAAGCATCACCATTCCAGAAGTACTCCGAGCATATATGGGTAAGGATCGTATTGTTGTTCAAAAATAATCGCATGCCTCCTCGTGGTGCAAAAACGTGGGTGGAAGTTTCGCAGAGCGCGATGGAAAATAACATCGCGGCGTTGAGGTCGTTTTTGAAACCGGAGTCAACGTTTTGTGCTGTCATCAAAGCGAATGCGTATGGGTGTGGAATGATTCAGGCGGCGACCATTGCGGCGAAATGCGGGGTTGAGACGTTTGCTGTGGATAGTATTGATGAGGCGGTGGGGCTTCGGAATCTTCTTCCGACAGTCACGATCTTTATCCTCGGTTACACGGTTCCTGAACGTCTTGAGGATGTTGTTGCAATTGATGCAATTCAGACGGTTTATAACCCGGAAACGATTGTTGAGATGAGTAAATACGCGTCAAAATATCAACGACCGGCAAGGGTTTCGTTGAAGGTTGAGACGGGTTTGCACCGACAAGGTGTTGGGCCACGAGCGTTGGTGAATCTGTTGGATGCGGTACGAGCGGCGGGGGATTCGGTGTGTGTTGAGGGCATTGGAAGTCACTTTGCGAGCTCGGAAGAGCCGACGAGTCCCATGACCGCGTTTCAGTTGAAGAATTTTCAACAGGCAGTGCAGGGTGTTTTTGATGCAGGCTATACTCCTCGCTATCAACATATTGCATGTTCTGCAGCAGGAATGGCGAATCCGGAATCGCAGGGAACGATGACGCGGTTTGGCATTGCGTTGTATGGCATTTGGTCGAGCAAGAACCTCAAGCATCGTGTGGTTCTTGGACGTCAAAATATTGAGCTTCAGCCTGTATTAAGTTGGAAGACACGAGTCGCGCAAATTAAAGATGTCGCACCAGGTTCAGCAATTGGGTATGGCGGAACGCATGTCGCTAACCGTCCTCTTCGCATCGCCGTTCTCCCCGTTGGCTATTACGACGGATTCGATCGTGGCCTGTCGAATAAGGGCGAAGTGTTGATTCGCGGACGGAAGTGTCCGGTTCTTGGTATAGTATGTATGAACATGCTTATGGTGGACGTTGGCGGTGTGCCGAATGTTGCGGTGGATGATATTGCGACGCTTTTGGGACGAGATGGTATGCACAGTATTACCGCGGAAGACATGGCAACAGCGGCAAACGCAAGTCACTACGAGGTCGTTACTCGTATCAATCCACTCTTGCCTCGAGTTATATGCTGAAAAAACAACGCAATTTTCTCCGACTGCGTCATGCAAAAGAACATGACGAAGGCATTCGAAAGAATCCGTTGTTTTTAAAAGTTCCTCCCAAGAAATGGCTCATCATCGCAGGATTCGTTTTGAGCATCGCGCTCATCATCGGCGGAATCATCGGTGTCACGTATCTTCCTTGGTTTGTTCTTGAAGGCGTCACGGTCACCGGAACGACGACGCTTGATCCGAATACCATCAGTTCTGATGTGCTTTCGAATCTTTCTGCTGTTGGGTATCCTTTTTTGGCGAAAGATAATGTTTTTCTTATTCGTCAAAACGAGGTGACGAAAAATCTTCTTGCACATTTTTCTTTTGAATCTGTTGTGGTGAAGAGAGAAGGGAGGCAGTTGACCATCGTCGTCAAAGAAAAAGTGATGACGGTTGCGCTTCGGACGCAAGAGAAAACGATGTTTTTGAATCTCGACGGTTCGTTTGCTCGCGATGCGACCCCAGAAGAATCTCACGCCATTGATGTTCGACTCGGCGCTGTCGCTCAAGCTCCAGATGAAATCCTTACTCCACTTCAACCGAACATGCCGATTGTCATTGATACGCAAACCGATCCCGCGACGACACTCCCCGTTGAAACGGTGGATCACGTCATCGCCATCGTCTCCGCGCTCGAAGCCCGTGCCGTGATGGTTAAAACGTTCTCCATCGACGGTGCTCACGCGCTCTTTACTCGCGTCGACACCACTCAACCCTTCGACCTCTTCTTTGACCTCAGCACCCCCGTCTCCACCCAAATCGACACTCTCACCACCATCCAATCCAAACCCGAAGCTCCAAAACCTACCGAATACATTGACCTCCGTTTTGGAGCGTATGTGTATGTGAAATGAATGGGTTGAATGAAGGGGTCAGGTCGTTCCCTGTAGCGTTTTGAGAAAATAAAGGGAGATTTCAATTAAAAAGAAACTAAGTTTCTCTAGTAACTTAGTTTGTATACTAACTTAGTTTCTCTGAATATGATCATCATCTCCGCCGGAAAAGCATTCAACGATATTGACGCATTTGCTTGTGCCTTGGCGTATCGAGAGCTGTTGAAGAGGGAAGGGAAGGCATCGCTCGTGGTTTTTCCTGGTCCGTTGAACCACAGTGTGACAAGGCTCGCGAAGGAACAAGATGCCGATTACCTCATCGATTACATTCTCAACGCCGATGATCACATTGTGTACGTTGATCTTTCTGATGCAAAACATTTTGCGTTCGGAGAGGGAAGTGTCCCCCAAGTGATTGAACTCTACGATCATCATTATGGATTTGAGGCTGAATGGACGGAGTGCCTTGGAACAAACTCCCACATCGAACGCCTCGGTGCCGCAGCGACGCTCATCTGGGAGGAATTCAAGAAGCGAGGATTCGCTGAGAAAATCTCTCCACAATCTGCAAATCTCCTTTCTCTCGCAATCCTTCAAAACACGTTGAATTTCACCTCCACTGAAACGAATGATCGCGATCGAAACGCATTCGCCGAGCTCGGAGCGTATCGTTCGATGGTTGATGGATGGGAACGACGATACTTCGAGGAATGTGCAGTGGCGATGGAGGAAGACTTCGATGATTCATTGCGGAACGACACGAAGATTATCGACCATCTCGTCGATGAAAAACAGTTCGTTTTCTCGCAATTAGAAATCACTGAGGATCCAAAAACGTTTCTCGAGAATCATCAATCTGTAATCTTGAAGTATTGGTCAGAGTTTGATGGCGCTCATCACCTCGTCAATATCGCCGACATGTCATCGAAAACATCGTTGCTGTATTCGGATGATGGAGCGTGGTTGACGTTAACGATTACTCCGCTTTTTCCCTCGATGATTGATCATGGTGATGGCTGGATTCTTGTACCGATTCACCAGCGAAAACAGGTGTTGAAGCTCATTCAAAATCGATAAATGATGGTATAATGAGCGTATTATGAATCCTCTACAGTGGTTTAAAAAACAAAATACTGAGTTGAAATTTGGCTTTATTGGTGCAGTCATTTATATGGCTTTGCTTGTTTTTTATACGAGTCTCTATTTTCCTGCATTGAAAAATATACAGGATCATCATGAAGTAGTTCCTCGCTGGTATTACAAAATACCAGACATTACCGGTCATGCCATGCTTAATGCTCGACTTCGATCGAACGGAGCTCTTGCTCCCTGGTTCTGTAATGAGGAAAAAGATGACTGTTCACTGGAAGGCCTTGATCATCTGTGGACTCTTTTTCAAGTGTTGTTTATGGAAGGAATCTATTTCGGCTTTGGATCCGGAATAGGCGCATGGGCTCACATACGAAAACAACCCTTGCCGAATAAGCGTCAATAAACCGATCTATGAAAATCACACAATGGTTCATGAAGAAGCAACTTTGGGTTCGAGGAGGAATTATTGGTATGGCGGTGTGTATGGGGCTTTTTGTATTCTATGGTTTCTATTTCTCAATGATTCATCAATTCGTTTATTCTCACGAAGGAGATTTCGAGATGCCATCGTCGGAGCTCATTCTTCCAATGGTTACCGGCCACGCCGCTGTGAGTATAGCGACGTTCTTTATGATTGAAGGCTCTTCGATTCCTGCAATGTTTTGCAAGGAAACTGAAACGCATTGTGTATCATGGACAGTACTTCCAGACCAAGGAGGCGTGCCATGGAAAGACCTTGAAACAGGAGCAGATGGATACTGCATTCAGCAAGAAACAACTCCAAAAACATCGTGCGTTGATCGCGTCCAGAATGGAGCATTTCTTATGTCCATTCTCCTCCTCGAAGGACTCTACTTTGCGATTGGTGCTGGAATCGGATTCGGTGTTCAATGGAGAAGGAATCGAATGACGCGATAAGGTGATTCGATAAGGGGTCAGGTCTTCAGTGTTCAGTTTTATGAAATGAAAATATCCTATCTATGATTGCTCCAAACTTCACGCTGAACGATCAAACGGGGACATCACATTCATTGAGTCAGTATAAAGGAAAGTGGGTGATACTCTACTTCTATCCCAAGGACATGACGCCAGGATGTACGGTGGAGGCGTGTGATTTTCGAGATAATGTGAATAAGCTGACGTCTGCGAATGCAGTTGTC
>JAUGSS010000014.1:0-32567 GCA_044426515.1 Methylococcaceae bacterium
AAGCCCATTGCAGGGAGATGATAACAGACATGATTAGCTGTTTTTAGGCAAATCCCAAAAATCGCACCCGGAAAAATTTAATTTTTTCGGGTGCTTTAATACGGCTTGCGAGAGTGCTCTATTCTCGGACAGCCTCCTAGATAGTGGATGAGCCTACAACCTCAACGTCTATGCTTGGATTTTTGTTTTATTGAGGCTTCCATTGCCTATAGGCGGAACTACCGCGCAAAACCGATCGCGATAACGGTCATGTTGTGTCTTTGCCATGATTGAAAAACGTGGCCTGAAGCGGCTTTATTCGTGAATTACAGCTGCCTTTTCGCCATCCACTTTCTTTAAAAAGGGCGCAACCGCCAAAGAAGCCAAAAAAATAACGGCGATGACTTGAAACAGGTTATTAAAGGTCATCACTTCCGCTTCCCGTAAGACAAGCCCGGTGATTTGCTTTAACGCGGCTAAATCAGGCTCGGCTATATTCATTTGTTCCATTGATGCGCTTAATCCTGCCAGCATTTGCTGGGCCTGATAACGGGTTGCGGTAACCGAGTCACGCAATGCCGCGTAATGGGCTTTGGTCAAATAGATCATTTGGGTATTGGCAACCGCCAAACCGATTGCTCCGCCCAGATTACGCATCAGGTTATAAAGCCCGCTGGCGTTTTTAACCTCTTCGACCGGCAACCGGCCCAAGGCCAGGGTGTTGATGGGCAGGAAACACAGCATTAAGGCGCTGCCCCGGATAGCCTGCGGCCAGAAAAACTCCCAATATCCGGATTCGACGGTTAAATTGCCATTCAGCCATGAGCCCAGCGCAAACAAGCTAAGCCCCAGGCACAGCATCCAGCGCAAATCCATTTTTTTCTCCAACGGCCCGGCGATAAACGCCGACAGCAATTGAAATAGGCCGACGACCATCAAGTAGTAACCGATTTGCAGGCTGTTAAGACCTTTAACGCCGGCCAGATAAATCGGCGTTAAATAAATGATGGTATAAAGTCCCACACCCAGCACAAAGCTGTAGCCGCAGCCTACCGCAAAATTAATATTGCGGAAGGCGTACAGGTCGATAATCGGGTGAGGGTTTTTTAACTCCCAAATCAGCATCGCGATACCGCTGATAACGGCAACAAGAGTCAACGCGACAATCAGGCGATCTTCAAACCACTGCTTGCTTGCGCCTTCTTCCAGCACGAACTGCATACTGCCTAAGAAAACAGCAATCAGGGCTATGCCGACAAAATCGATTTTCTGCAACAGCGCCCAGTCAGGCCGGTCAATATCAAGATATTTCCACACCATAATACAGACCAGTATGCCTGGGATGATGTTGATCAAAAACAGTAATTGCCAGTTGTAGGTTTCGGAAAGAAAACCGCCCAGCACCGGGCCGATAGTCGGCGCCATGGTTACGATCAAACCGAGCACGATGCTCATCGTCGGTTGCAAGCGCGGTGGAAACAAAATGAAGATCACAGTGAAGGTCATCGGAATCATCGCGCCGCCAATAAAACCTTGCAAACAGCGGAACACGATCATCGACGGCAGATTCCAGGCGAACGCGCAAAGCAGGCTGGCTAAAGTGAAGCCGCCTGCGGACAGCACATATAAATACCGAGTCGAGAACACCCGGCCCAGCCAACCTGACAACGGAATAATGATGACTTCGGCAATCAGGTAAGAAGTTTGCACCCAGGCGATTTCATCCTTGGTAGCGGACAGCCCGGCCTGGATTTTCTGCAACGAACTGGCGACGATTTGAATGTCCAGCACCGCCATGAACACCCCGATCGCCATGCTGAAAAAACCGATCCACTGGCCCAGCGTCAGCGGTGTTTCCGTCTGTTTATCGGTCACAGGTTTAATGCACTTTCACTTTGACTTCAGCCGACAAGCCCGGCCTCAATAACCGGATATGCTCAGCCGAATCGAAAACTATTTTTACCGGTACCCGACGCACGATTTTGGTGAAGTTACCGGTGGCGTTTTCTTCAGGCAGGATGCTGAATTCGGACCCGCTGGCCGGGGCGAAACTGTCCACTTTGCCGGTCAAGTCAAGATCGGGATAGGCGTCCACTTTAATGCTGACCGGCTGCCCCAAACGCATGTGTTGCAGCTGGGTTTCCTTAAAATTGGCTTCCACCCAGATTGTGCTGTTTTGCACCAGAGAGGCCAACGCCACGCCGGGGCGCACCAGCTGTCCGAGTTGCACGCCGCGATTGCCGATGATGCCGTCGATCGGCGCTTTAACCTGGGTATGTTCCAGATCGATTTTCGCCAAGGTCAATTGCGCTTGGGCATTTTCCAGACGCGCTTCGGTTTCGGTAATTTCAATATCGAGGGCGGCTAATCGGCTGTGTTCGGCGCTAGCCGAGGCCTGAGAACCTCTCAGTTCAGCCGCTGCCTGTTTGGACTCCGATTGAATCTTGTCCAGCGCTTGCCGCGCCGCCGAACCCCGATCAATCAGGTTATGAAAGCGCTGTAAATCTTGTTGAATCCGCTCTCGCCTGGCCTGCACCGCAGCTATATCGGCGCCCGCAGTTTCGATATGCGCCCGCTGGGAGGTTTTCATCGCCCGCAGCCGCTCAATGTGAGCGATTTCGGCGTTGACATTGGCTTCAGCCTGGATGACTTTGGCCCGGTAATCCCGGTCGTCAATCGTTACCAAAACATCATTTTGCTGAACGGCCTGATTGTCGTTAATGGCTATGTTGGTTACATAGCCTTGTATCCTGGGGCTGATTAACACGATATTGCTTTGCAGATAAGCATCGTCGGTAGTTTCATAATGCTGACGCTCCAGCAGCCAATAGCCGGTTGCGGCGAACAAAGGAATGACGATCAACAAAAGCAATAAAACAGAACGAAAACGGGACATAAAATGACCTTGATAAACTAAACGGTTTAGTTTAGTCTAACTTATCCGTTGGGATTAGGCAAAAGTTATGGATTTAAGATTTACCACGATATACCTCACCATTACTCTTAAATTGTAACTACTCAACAGTTAGAAATAGAACGCTGATGACGCCGATAATTATGATTGCATAAGATTTTTTGAATTATCCTAGAAAAATCAGTTAACCGCCGTTTTTAAGATTATCTGTGTTTATCATAATCATCCGCGTCATCTGCGTTCCATTGTATTTGATGGCTGAGTAGTTACCTTAAATTTAACAAACAAATGACTTCAGAACCTACCGACCCCAAGCGCCAGGCGATTCTTAACGGAGCAACCCGCATGTTCTTAGCGCATGGCTATCGCAACGTAAGCATGGAAAAAATCGCCCAAGCGGCACCGGTTTCCAAAGCGACCTTGTACAACCATTTCGACAGTAAAAACGCCCTGCTGGCGGCGGTCATTGCCGAGCTTTGCGAGTCTTTATTACAAACCATGATTCAGGTCACTATCGAGCCGGATGATGTGGAAAACAACCTGACCCAAATCGCGACTTCCGCGGTGGATTTGATTTTTGCCGAAGATGCGCTGGCCATTTATCGGTTAGTGATAGCGGAAAGCCCGGATTTCCCGGAGCTTGGACAATTGTTCTATCAAAGCGGCCCGCAAACCGTATTGACACAACTGGAAGATTATTTTCGGCAATTAAATGCCGAGGGTAGCTTTAACATTGCTGATCCGGTATTTGCAGCGGATGCCTTTTTCAGCATGTTGAAAGGCGATCTGCATTTACGCTGCCTGTTGTCAAAAACAATACGGCCTTCCGCTGACGAAAAAAAACGCTTGGTTTCACAGGTCATTGCTTTTTACATGCGGGGTATGCTTCATGCCGATACATAAAAATCATTTAATCGGCATGTTGATGTTTGTTGTTACCTCCGGGGCTTTGGCGGAAACGCTGGAAGACGCCTGGAACAGCGCGATTAATAACAACCACCAGATCAAGTCGGCAAAAGCCGATACCGGCGCTTCCGAACAACAGCTGCATTCGGCGCAGGGACAGCGCTTGCCCGATCTCAATGTGAGCAGCGGTTACACCCAATACAGCGAAACGCCGGCGGCAAAAACCCAAATAGCGGGTCAAACAGCTCAGTTCAATACGACCCAGGCCGGAACTGTAAAAGCTCAAGCGATTGCTTCGCTGCCGATTTTTACCAGCGGGCGTATCCGCCATAACATCGAGGCCGCCGAAGCTTCCTTGCAAGCGGTTCAATCCAACGAAATCACCTCGGTATTAAATATCAAAATGCAGGTAGCGGAAGCCTATATCGCCGTCTTGCGCATGGACAGCGCCTTGCAGATAGCAGAAAGCCATGTCGATAGCCTGACCGCACATGCCAAGGATGTGAACAACCTGTTCGATCAAGGCATGGTCGCGCGCAATGACCTATTGGCGGCTAATGTGGAATTAGTCAACGCCCAGCAGCTGGTCGTACAGGCGAACAATCAACTGGATATTGCCAAGGCGCGCTATAACCAGTTACTGGATAGGAATCTTGCCGATGCCGTTAAACTGGCTCATCAATTCCCGGATGCGCCGCAAGGATCATTAAACGATCTGAGCGGCAATGCGTTAAAGCAACGCCCTGAATTGGTTGCACTGGCTCGGCAAATAGAGTCGCTAGGCCAATAGGCGCAGAGTGTAAAAGCCGGTTTATTGCCGCAAGTCGCCGTCAACGGCGGCTATCAATACCAGGAAAACCGCTATCAGGCCTTTGAAGGCATGTGGATGGCTAATGTCGGTATGGATTGGAAGCTGTTTGACGGCAGTTCCGGCCACCGTAGCGATGCAATAACGCGCCAAGCATTGTCTTTAAAAGAACAGCGCGACGACTTAGTCGGGATGATCGGCTTGCAGGTACGTCAAGCCTGGCTGGATGTTCAAGAAACGCAAAAACGCATCGCCGTGACTCAGCAAGCCATTACGCAAGCCGATGAAAATTTAAAGGTCACCGCCGACCGTTATCAACAGGGTTTATCGACCAATACCGAGGTGCTTAAAGCCGAAGATTTGCGTACTATCACTCATGGTAATTTCAATAATGCCAATTATGATGCCGCATTGGCTACGTTGCACTTGCGGCGCGCTGTCGGTGTTTTATAAAGTGATTTGGCAAGCGTACCTTGCCTTGTAACTTCCCAGGAATAAAATCCACAAGAGCTTGATTAAAAAAAATCATCACGAAGGGACACGAAGTTTTACTAGCTTTTGCTAAGCTTCTTAACTTAATGGAAATAGGCTTCAGCTTGGGAACGAGAAAACTATTTTTAAGAAATGGAGATATTGTCATGAACAAAACTACCCTCGCTTTTATCATCGGCACTACTTTGAGCCTGCCCGCCGCTGCCGCCGATTCTTATACCATTGATCCACGTCATACCTTTCCAGGCTTTGAGATCAATCACCTGGGCTTTTCAATTCAACGGGGACGCTTTAATCAAACCGGCGGCAAAATAATGCTGGCTCCGGAGTCGGCAAGCGGCAGTATTCAAGTCGCTATCGATACGGCTTCGATCAGTACCGGACTCGCCGAACTGGAAGAACATCTGCGCGGCAAAGATTTTCTTGATGCGGTCCGCTATCCGCAGATTACCTTTACATCGAATAAATTGAGCTTTAGTAAAGATGAACTCGTTGCCGTTGACGGTAATTTAACTTTGCACGGCATTACCAAGCCGGTGCATTTAGTGGTAGATTATTTTCATTGTGGAATGAATATGATCGCGATGAAAAACACTTGCGGCGCCAATGCAACCACAACCATCAAGCGATCCGATTTTGGCGTAGACAAGTATGCGCCGGCCCTTGCTGATGATGTCAGAATTGTGCTTCAAATTGAAGCGACCAAAGACTGATCAGCCTTGTTTGTTAATACAGCCCGGAGGAAAAACCATGAAACTCTATTACAGCAAAGGCGCATGTTCGCTATCGCCCCATATCACCGCCTGCGAAGCGGAACTGCCGATAGAACTGATTAGCGTTGATTTGAAAAGCAAGCGCACCGTAACCGGAGAGGATTTCCGCTTGATAAACCCTAACGGTTACGTGCCGGTACTGATCCTTGACGATGGCAACAAGCTGACAGAAGGTCCCGCTATTGTTCAGTATCTTGCAGATCAGGCGCCGGATAAAAAATTGGCGCCGTTGGCGGGTACATTCGAGCGTTATCAGTTGCAACAATGGCTGAATTTTATTGCAACCGAGATTCATAAAGGAGGGTTTTCGCCTTTGTTTAATCCGGCCACACCCGAAGCCGCGA
This sequence comes from Methylococcaceae bacterium, assembly GCA_044426515.1. Taxonomy (GTDB): domain Bacteria; phylum Pseudomonadota; class Gammaproteobacteria; order Methylococcales; family Methylomonadaceae; genus Methylobacter_A. The sequence continues at coordinate 6,217 of JAUGSS010000014.1, forward strand.
AAAAAGTGGCGATTGCTTCGTTGACTTCGCGATTGGAAACTGTCGCCGAGCATCTTTCGGCACGGGCATTTTTGCTTGGCGACCGTTTTACAGTGGCTGATGTCTATTTATTTGTCACTCTGAGCTGGGGCGCTTATGTTGATATTGATATTTCACGTTGGCCGGTGCTGGCGGATTATGCCGCTAAAATCAGTGCGCGTCCCGCAGTGCAAAAAGCCTTGAAGGAAGAAGGGCTTGTTTGACTTTCGCTGGTTCGCCGGCCCCAAATCTGGAGATTGGGGCCGGCGAATATTCGTTTTAGCACAAGCGCCGTATTTGTTTGTACGGTCCTGTTGTTTTATACTCGGTTCAATCAAAACAGTTAGGCCGTGTTATCGGCATTGAACTTCGAGAAATTAATTTATGAATACCGCCAACATGAGCCGCAAGGAAATTATCAAAGATTTACTTTTGCGGCTGTACGGTAAGGAATGGCGGAGCTTGATCGCGCAAAAAAAACGTCACAATTGAGCCAATAGAACAAGAACTGCCATCTATTATGAGGTAACGCTGTCATTGTCAGCACACCGTGATCTTGAAGATGTCGTGCGTTATATCTCAGTTGATGCACCGGAGCGCAATAGAGTTCGGCCGGTTTCTTATTTCAAACGTTAAATCTCTCGGGCAGATTCCATGAATTGGAAGTATCGTGCCTGAGTTTGAACATCCTGTTATCCGCGATAATCGTTGTTTGTTCGTTGGGAATAATACAAGATAATGAAATCATTTGGTTTTGGATTGGTTCTCATAATGTTTATGAAAAATTGCTTAAAAAACTATAAGCAGGTCTAAAAAGGAGATAACACCATGACTAACCGGAGCACATGCTTGATCTTTGCCCACCGTGGCGCAAATAGAGAGGCCGACGACTGCATGGATGCAGGAGGTAGAGCAATGCAGGGAGCAATTGCCGAAAACACCCGCGCCGCCTTCAATAAAGCGTTGCAATACCCGATTGACGGTATTGAAACCGATGTACAGCTGAGTCTGGATAATGTGCCGGTGCTTTGGCATGACTGGGAGCTGGATAAACTGGGTCATCCCGGAAAATGCATCGACGATTTTAATTTCGCGCAGCTTGAACAAATGGATTTTGCCGGATATTGCTCAGCCGATGCGGTGCCGGAAGGCGTGTTGAGCCTTAAGGAGTTTATCGACAGCTATCGGGGACGTTGCGGTCTGGATATTGAGCTTAAAAGCCGCGACGGGGAATCTCAACAACGGCTGGAAAGCAAAATCCTGCAAATGCTGGCTATCATCGGCACATTAGCCGCCGATGGCGTGTTTATTTCTTCATTCAGTCTGCCAGGCCTGATTTTTGCCCATCAATATGCGCCGGATTTACCGCTTTATTATCTGCTGTCCGGACATCATACCCAAACGGACATCGAGCGGCTCCTGAAAGACTATGGTTTTCTTGCCGGTTTTTGCCTGCCTATCGACATCCATAACGAGTCCATTGCTAAGCTTTTGCGTGACACTGGCAAAGGCGTTGGCGCTTATACCTGTAATAGTGTAGAAGAGATTCAAAAAGCGTTGGATTTGAAGGTCAATATCCTGATTACCGATTGTCCGCAGCCGGCATTACAGATGCGCGATTCGTGAAGCCAAGCTTTGCGCAATCGGCCTCGGTATTTTGATGTACTGGTCTGTGCGGTATTGATGGTGCCTGATCGCGTATGATGGGGTCTTGCGCGACCTGAAGATGTCATCGACGATCAGGGGCTATTGAACCCCGGAGTCTCATCCGCTTCCAGCAAGCGGATACACGGCGCTTTGCACCTATCCGGAAGCGCTGGAGTTCGAGCCGGTTAGACCGGTTTATTGGACATGAATTCATAAGATTCAGGCGCATTTTACAGTGCTTTATTTGTCTTTAAAGGCTATTATTGCAAACCCGTACAATTTTAAAGAATATTAAATGATCAACCCAAAGGCTTCTTTCTTGGCATTAAATTACGGTTTTAACGCAAGACACTAAAAATGAAATACATCTGGCTTGTCTTTTTTATTTTTTCCGTATTTATTGCCGGAGGTTGCCGACCTGCCCGTTCCGATGAAGGGTCTACTGTCTATTTTTATAATACAGAATCGAACATCAATAATTTTGCCACATTAAAAATGGGGTTTGATATTTATTTTGTCGATCACGGCGGTTACGCTTTACAACCTTTTGATCTTAGAGAAAATTTTGAAGCCGTCATCCGAGAGAAAAAAGACGATATTTATTTATTATCCAGTTGGCATTTAAAGGAGCTGCAACGGAAGCATATACCGTTGGAAACCGCCTTGGTCGCCACATCAAAGGGTAACACCATGCAAAGGAAGGTATTAAGCGCTAACAAAGACATTACCAATGTCGCTATGCTTAAGAATACCGTGGTTGCAGCCGCAGGAAGCGAGGAATATGTGCACAGCATATTGAAGCAAATACTCGGCAAGGAAAATGAAGCGCTGCTTAAAGACATCAAAATACTCATAGTCCCTAAAGATATTGACGCAGTACTGGCGGTGGGTTTTGGCATGGCATCTGCCGCCATTTCCGCAGAAAGCGGTTTAGAAAAACTGGCAATGTTTAATCCCAATCACTTTCGGGAATTACATAGCTTGGGTTTTAGCGAAAAAGATTATTTATTAATTGCTGCAACATTAAAAAAACCGGATCAACAAGAAGTGCAACTACTTGAGGTGTTACGCAAAATGTCGGAGACAGATGCGGGTAAAGAAAACTTAAAGTTACTGGGTATAGATGGTTGGAGGGCGCTGAAATGAAATATTTCAATAATCGCCGCACATCTTATAAAGGCTGGAACTCACTATGAAAATAATAAATTTTTGTAAGGTCTTAATCCTGTTGACCGCCTTTTGGTCCGCTATCGGTTTTGCCCAATCGAGTAAGGTCCTAATCGTTAACAGCGACAATACGGTTTACCGATATGAAAATATCGCCACAGAATTTAAAAAAGTCTTACAGCAAAATACCTATCAATGGGCTGAGTTCAACTTGAACGGTCATGCCAACGCCGAAGTGGAACTGAAACAGCTTATCCAACAAGAAAATCCTGCGCTTATTTACTGCATAGGCACCAAAGCTTATTCGTTAGTGCGCAATTATGCCCCCCATAAAAAATTGTTGTTTTCCGCCGTGATTAATTGGCGAAGATTGGATATTGATGAACACACTTATGGTGTTGCCAATGAATTGTCGTCGGCACAAGAAATATCGTTGCTGCGCTATTTTTTTCCAACGATTAAAACAATCGGTCTACTTTATAATGACAAGTTCAGCCGTGAATATGTAGAAAACATCAAAAAAGACGCCTTAGCCTTAAATATCAATATCATTAATCAGCCCATTAATGAAATGCAGGAGATCAATGAGGCGCTCAATGAATTAATGCCGAAAATAGATATGTTCTGGATTATTTCCGATCCGATTGTCTTAAGCAGTAAAGAATCGGTGCAGCAAATTTTTCAAACGGCACAACAACAAAAAAAACCCGTCTATGCCTATAGCGATGTCTATATAGAGCAAGGTGCGGTTTTGACAGTTTCTGCGGATATTGCCACAATTGGGCGGCAGTCGGCGGGCTTAGCCATGATGATGGATAAGGATAAAGTGCCCGCAGGGACCGTGCAAAGCCCGGCGGGTTCAACAGTTACCTTAAATAAATGCAGACTTGACGCATTGCAACTTAAGTTCAATCAAGATGCCCTGGATTCGGTTAATAAAATTGTGAGCTGTGATAAGCATGATTAAGCATTTATATACCCTACTGGTTGGCGCCGTGGTTTTAAATTCGAGCGCTTTTGCCAATGCCTCAACAATGAATGACGATCTGGAAAAGGAATTGGCGTATCTCGCTGCAGAAAGACAAGTTGTGGTCACCGCCTCAAAAATAGAAGAACATGTGGATAAGACTATTGCAACAACGACCGTCATTACCCAAGACGATATTGCTCATATCGGCGCACGCAATTTATTGGATGTGTTACGTTTAGTTCCAGGCATCGGTATTACGCAATCTCAGTTTGGGTTTCGTGAAATTGAAGTCCGCGGAGTTAAAACATTGGCGTCTGAAAAAGTGCAGATTATGTTGAACGGCCATCCGCTTGACCATAATCTGCAAAATGCCGGCAGTATTTGGGTCTACGATGACTTACCCGTTGATACGATTAAACGGGTGGAAGTTGTGCGCGGACCGGGTTCGGCTTTATATGGCGCTAACGCCTTTCTTGCCGTTATCAACATCATCACCCAAAACGCCAAGGATTTGAATGGCCTGCATACCTCAGCCGGTTGGGGTAGTTTCGATACCCAGCAATATCGGGCATCTTGGGGCAAACAATTTAAGAATAGCGCTGAAGCGGCGGTGCATTTTAATTTTACCGATACCAACGGAATCGGCTCGCCAATTCCCGCCGATAGTTTGAGCGCACAAGGCCTCAAGTCTTCAGCGCCCGGTCAAAGTCAGCTCACTGAAGGCCGCTATGACCTGGAATGGCAGCTAGGTTATCAGGACTTTAAACTGGACGGGCGCTATATCAATAAAAAAGCAGGCACATTTTTTGGTATAGCCTCTATTCTCAGCGATAACAGAACTCAACAAGATTATAACGATTATTTCCTGCGCTTGAGTCGGGCCTGGAAGATCCGAGATAATTTCACGATAGATACCCAGATATTTCACGATTCTTTTACCACTGACAATATGTGGCAACTTGCACCAAGCCAGTTTACCCGTTACGGCTTTCAGGACACACGTACCGGTGGTGAAGTTCAAGCTAATTATCATCTCAGTGATGCTCAAACCGTGATCGCCGGATTTTCTTATGCAAAAGAGCAACAGGATAACCTCAGCGATAAATCGGGGCCCGATCCTGAACACTTGATACCGACAGTGTCTACTACCGAAGAAAGAACGCGTAGACGCTGGGGCGCTTATATTGAAGATGTTTGGGATCCATTAAAAAATGTGCGTATGACCTTGGGAGCCCGCTATGATAGATATAGCGACTTTGGCGGGACATTTAATCCCAGGATGGGCTTTAATTGGGAATTTATTAAAAATTATTCACTGAAATTTTCTTACGGTACCGCCTATCGAGCGCCGGCCTTCGGTGAACTCGGTTTGGTCAATAATCCTGTGTTATTAGGCAATCCAATGCTTAAACCGGAGGAAGTTAAAACCTTTGAAGCGGGCGTTATTGCTCATCCCGTGACGGGTTTGACGACTCAAGCCACTTATTACCACTCGGCAATCAATCAAATTATCTCACCCATTTCAGGCCATCAGGCAACGGCTTTACAATATAACAATAATGGCAGCCTGGTCGCCGAGGGTGTTGAATTGGAGACCCGTTATGACTTTGACGGCAGCCTGCAAGGTTCCTATATTAGCGCCAACTATGTCTTACAGCATAGCGTCCAGCTTAGTCAGCAGTTAGCCGATGTACCGCGGCATCGCACCAACCTGATAGCAAATTGGGCTTTCGATAATACTTGGAGCAGCTTCGCGCATGTGCTTATCAAAGGCGGCACATTACGCAATCCGGCTGATATGCGTAACAATGTTCCCGGATACGCCTTATTCGATCTGGGCTTACTGGGGAAAAACATGTTCGGTAAGAAAGTCGACATCAGTTTTAATGTCTACAATTTATTCGACAAACAGTATTACGACCCGGCTCCCACCAGTTTGAACTTTATAGGTGATTATCAAATGGCTGGAAGGGCGTTCTTTGGGCATATTAGCCTGAAATTTTAGCCTAAGGTGTAGAATGACAAAGCCCGGCGGGCTACAGCTGCCTTAAAAAAATGCATACACCCTACAACTTAAGCTCAAACAAGATGCCCTGGATTCGGTTAATAAAATTGTGAGCTGTAATAAATACTTATACAGCCTGGTGGTTGCTGCTTTGGTATTGAATTCGAGTGCATTTGCAAATGCGTCAATAGCGGATGACGATCTGGAAAAAGAATTGACCTACCTCGCCGCAGAAAAACAAGTCGTGATCACGGCCTCTAAAATGGAAGAGCGTGTGGACAAGACCGTTTCAACAACTTCCGTCATTACCCAAGACGACATTGCGCATATTGGCGCACGCAATTTGTTGGATGTGTTGCGTTTGGTTCCAGGTATCGGTATTACTCAATCTAAGATTGGGATGCGTGAAATTGAAGTCCGCGGCATTAAAACACCGCTATCGGACAAAGTGCAGATTATGTTGAACGGTCATCCGCTGGACCATAACCTGCAAAATGCCGGCAGCGCCTGGGTTTACGATGATTTGCCGGTTGATACGATTAAGCGTGTCGAAGTTGTGCGAGGACCGGGTTCGGCTTTGTACGGTGCTAATGCCTTGCTTGCCGTCATCAACATCATCACCCAAAATGCCAAGGATTTAAATGGGCTGCAAACTTCAACCGCTTGGGGTAGCTTCGATACCCAACAATATCGGGCATCTTGGGGCAAGCAATTTAATAACAGCGCTGAAGCCGCATTGCATTTCAACTTTACCGATACCAACGGTATTGGTTCGCCGATTCCGGCCGACAGTTTGAGCGTAAAAGGCCTCACTTCTTCGGCACCCGGTAAAAGCCAGCTCACTGAAGGCCGCTACGATTTGGAATGGCAGTTAGGTTATCAGGACTTTAAGCTGGACGGACGTTATATCAATAAAAAAACCGGCGCATTTTTTGGGGCGGCAACCGTTCTTAGCGATGATAGGACCCAGCAAGATTATGACAATTATTTTTTACGCTTGAGTCGGACTTGGAAGATTCAAGATAATTTTACGGTTGATACTCAGATATATCACGATTTTTTTAGCGTTGATAATACATGGCAATTGGCCCCTATCCAATTTGTTCGTTCCGGCTTTCAGGATACGCGTACCGGTGGTGAAATCCAGGCTAATTATCGTATCAGCGATGGCCAAACCGTGATCAGCGGATTTTCTTATGCGAAGGAGCGGCAAAGTAATCTTATCGATCAAGCGGGATCCGATCGGGAGCATTTGATGCCGACACTGCCAACTACTGAAGAAAGAACGCGTAGACGCTGGGGTGCTTATATTGAAGATGTTTGGGATCCATTAAAAAATGTGCGTATGACCTTGGGAGCCCGCTATGATCGATACAACGACTTTGGCGGCACATTCAATCCCAGAATGGGTTTTAATTGGGAGCTCATTAAAAATTACTCACTGAAGTTTTCTTACGGCACCGCTTATCGAGTCCCAGCCTTCGGTGAACTCGGCCTGGTCAACAACCCCGTGTTATTGGGTAATCCAACGCTTCAACCGGAGGAAGTGAAAACCTTTGAAACAGGCATTATTGCTCACCCTATGGCGGGCTTAACGACTCAAGCAACGTATTACCACTCGGTCATCAATCAAATTATCTCGCGAATTCCGGTTCAAACAGCCATTTCGCGTTATGACAATAGCGGCACTGTGATCGCCGAGGGGGTTGAATTGGAGACCCGTTATGACTTTGACGGCAATCTGCAAGGCTCTTATTTGAGCGCCAATCATGTGTTGCAGCATAGCGACCTGCTCAATCGTCAGTTACCGGATGTACCGCGGCATCGCACCAATCTGATAGCAAATTGGGCATTCGATAATACCTGGAGCAGCTTCGCTCATGTGCTTATTAAAGGCAGCACATTACGCAGTCCTGCCGATATGCGTAACAAGGTTCCCGGATACGCCTTATTCGATCTGGGTGTGCTGGGGAAAAATATGTTCGGTAAGAAAGTTGATGTCAGTTTTAATGTCTACAACTTATTTGATAAACGTTATTACGATCCGGCTCCGACCAGCTTGAGCTTTATAGGCGATTATCAAATGGCTGGAAGAGCGTTTTTTGGGCATGTCAACCTCAGATTTTAACAAAGGTAAACAGTTAATTTTTGAAGGTTCAGGATACATCACGAAGATATGACGTTATTTTAGTTTAAAACGGTCTTTCGCTGATGCCATGTTAGATATTTAGCAGGTTCATTCAAGAAAGGTGGATTGCCTCTCGGCGATCCACCTTTCGGCTTGGGCTTTTATAAAAACATGTTGTTTCTCCAAGGTTAATTTGAAAACTCATGCGAATGAGTCCCTGTCCGCCCTCTATTAAACATGCAGCCAAACAGGGCGCTCCTGACTGCATAAAAAGTTATTATTTTCTAAAGCAGAACAACTTATACACTAGATATGGTGATCTGGCAAGAATAGAATCCTAGTCTGTGCCGGTTGATTAGCAATGTAAAATATCCTCTATTCGTTGTAGTGACATTAAATTCGGCAATCGGATATAGCTATCGGGAACGGGCACATGATCTTCTGGGAACGCAGCCAGCGTTTCTTGAATATTGGTTAAAAATAAGTCAACAATTACCGTATTTTGTAATTTTTCATAAGCACATAATCCGATAATACCAATCTCTGTTCCTAAGGGTATGTTTTCGGGGTTTTTGTCAGGATCGCTATTTATATCCGCATTTGAGAATGACTGGGCATCTTTTTTGGCAAGAAAATTTATTGAATCAGGTCCCATAGCAACATAGCATTTTCTTGTTGCGTTCCATGCTAATAGGCTTTCATTCTTATAATAGATAAATAATATTTCATCTTCATTTGATACCGTGATTTTTCCGACATCAAAACCGCTTATTTCTCTCTCTTCTTTATTGATGATTATTCCTTCAAATAATTTGTAACTACCTGGTGAGAAATCATCCAGAAGTTCTATGAATTTATTGTAGTCTTTGGATTCAATGATATGGCGTCCCAGATTCCATGCAAATCCCACTGTCCATTGATTAAATTTAGCCCAATTTTTGTCCGATAAACTTGAGCAATTTAAATCGGCGCCTTGCATTGGATAACATGCCAAACCGGTTATGTTGTTATTTGACTTGGCAAATTGCCGTGCCTGATTTTCAGCATCATCCGCATTTGTTACCTGTACAATTATTTTTTGATAACATCCCGATTCGTTCGTATCGGAAGTTAAGATAACAGGATTTAGCGGTAACTTATTAATATTGAAAAGCGTCATGCTTAATTCCGGCATCGCTCTGCCGCAGGGATCACCATTAATGACCGAAATCCCCTTTCTTGCTGAAATTATGAAAGGGATTAGTGTATTAATTGCCCCCATTTCAACAGGTATTAAATAGCCTAATGATTCGCCTCCGGATTGAGTTAAATAATTATCCATTTCCAGGAAAGCATTTAATGAAGCCGTTTGCCCGAAACCTTCAAACATTTTATCGGGTGAACCTAAAGTTGCTATGAAGGATATGTTTTTAGTCGTCTCAAGATTATCCGGATTTACATAATGCATAATATCGGCATCATTAATCATTTTGTCGATAAAAAGCGATGCTAACCCAATTGATCCGCCGCCGCCTGAACCTAGAAAACATGCGCCATAGGCGATATAGCTAATATCCTTTTTCGTTAATTGACAATTGCCGGGGCCGAAATCTTTTAATTTGTGGCCGTTTGCAAGCATATTTTTGGCTTGCTTGTCTTCATTAATGAATGATTTTCGAATTGGGGTATTATTAAAATCGTTAAGCATACAAATTCTTCTTTAAAATTAAATGAATTATCCCTGTTTCGGTTGGAGCTTATCTTCACTACTCCCAATCTAAGTGCAAAATCGTATACTTTTTAAAAGCATTAATCATTGATTTGCAGGATGTTTTTTATTTAAAAATTGTACGTTTTCAAAGTGCGCAGGGAGTAAACATAGAAAAATGTTATCAGCGTAATCCTGATAAATATTCTTAACAGCGCAAAGGCAATATTGTAAGCTATAACGTCGGTAATGTGTGGCAAAAACTTATAAAAATTATTCGTTGCTATTTCATCGCATGCAGCGTCGAAAGATTTTAACTCAATTAAAATAAACACTTAATATATGAAACTAGATATTCAATCAGCTGATTTTTTAAACAACCCTTACCCGGTTTATGCCGGATTGCGCGAACAAGCTCCTATCTACCTTTTAGAATCCGGTGTTTGGGTGATTACCCGCTACCACGATGTCGAACATTTATTGAAAAGCCCGCTGTTAAATAAAGATGTCCCTTCTATGTTCAATCAACGTTACGGCAGAAATATGAATGATGAGCCGGTCTATCGTATTCATAATAATTTCTGGGCATTGATGGATTCTCCTCGCCGTAAACTGGTCGTCAAAGCGCTTAATGCCGGCAAAATAAGTGAGGTGCGCGCACTGGTACAAAAAAGCGCGGAACAGTTGGTGGACAAATGGATAGATTGCGGGGCGGGTGATTTAATGACTGTCTTTGCTTGTCCGCTACCGGTGCAAGTCACTTGCAACATGCTTAACATCGAGCTGGAACACAGCCTTGATTTTTTGGCGGAAACTAAGCTGATGGTGAGACCCGTTGAACCCAACCTGCTTACTGCTGCAGAATTAGATGAGGCCAATGCGGGGGCATTACGATTGGAAGCTTTTTTTCGAGAAATTTGTCAGCAAAGACGTAAACAGCCCGGCAACGATTTGGTTTCGCAGTTACTGGCAGCAGAGGAAGAAGGTGAGCGTTTAACTGAAGACGAAATTATAGCCAGCCTTATCATATTATTTGCGGCCGGATACGGAACTACCGCCAACGCATTGTGCAATGCTTTACGCCTATTGTTTCTGTACCCTGAGCAACGGGAATTGCTAATCGCCAAACCGGAGCTTTTATCCTCCGCTGTAGAAGAAAGCTTGCGTTTTAATTCTTCGGCGCCAGTTACCCTCCGCACCGCTATGGAATCGTTCGAATTTAATGGTGTTCAAATTGCCTCCGGAGATGCCGTTTATCTTGTGCTCGATTCCGCCAACCATGATCCGGAGGTATTCGTCGATCCTGATCGTTTTTGGATAGAGCGGCCGCAGACCGCTAAAAAATCGCTGGCTTTTGGTCATGGCAGTCATTATTGCCTGGGAGCTAAACTGGGAACCATTGAGGTAGAAGTAGCCTTGGAAACATTATTTCGCCGATTGCCGAATTTGACTATCGATAATGTAGAGCAATTAAAATGGGAACCGACATGGATACTTAGGGGCCTGGAATCTTTACCTGCCAGATGGTAGAAATAATATCTTCTACGACGGCTAAGGGGTATCATCGGATTGGGTGGTAAAGGACCGGTTACCTAATAGTTTTTTTTACAGTGTGAAGCGCAGGGATGATTTTTTCGGACTTCTACCTTATAAACGCGCAGCTGCCATGTCTAAAATACCTTATCCTGATGATTGGCCCGATATAGACACCAAGCTCTACAATAGGTCGGTCAAATTGTTTAATGCCGTTAAAAGCATGCTGAGCGTCAAGCTTGAGCTGCACACCGACCCTCAGGTTGTCCTGGAAGGCGACATCTTTTTATTCAACCACTTTTCCCGGTTTGAGACGTTCATACCGCAGTTTCTTATTTACGAGAAAACCGGGGCTTACAGTTGCGCAATTGCCTCCGGGGAATTCTTTAAAGAAGACAATGTGCTGTCGCGGTATTTAAAACACGTCGGCGTTTTTCCTCACAGTCATGACCGCTTGTTTCCGTTGCTGGCCGGACAGATTTTGCGCGGCCGCAAAGTCATTATTTTTCCCGAAGGCGGCATGGTCAAAGACCGGCGGGTTATCGACAAACGCGGTCATTACAGTATTTACTCACGGGTTACCGGCAACCGGCGCAAGCTGCACACAGGGCCTGCTGTTTTGGCTCAGGGCGTGGAAACCTTTAAAGCCGCTATCCGTCACGCCCATAGTCAAAACGATACGGCCCTGTTGCGGCAATGGAAAGATGTTTTACAAATTGATAGCGTTGATCAGCTGATAGCGGTAGCGAACAAACCGACGCTGATGGTTCCCGCCAATATTACTTTTTATCCGATTCGATCCTCTGAAAACCTGCTGTTTAAAAGTGTTGAGCTGTTTTCTGACGGCCTGAGTTTGCGCCAATCAGAGGAATTGCTGATTGAAGGCAATATTATGCTGAAAAATACCGACATGGACATACGGATGGGCTCTCCGGTTGATCCTTGCTGGGTTTGGGACTGGCGCACCCGTTATCTGATGGACAAGATCGTCCCGGAAATTAACACGCTAGACGATGTCTTTACGCTGAATTCCAGACCTAAAAACTGGAGGCAACGTTTATTGGGATCGTATTTTATAAAAAACGCCCAATGTTCCCGAGATCGATACATGGAAGGAATCTATGCGAATGTCACTATCAATTTAAGCCATCTGGCGGCAACGCTGATTATGCATTGCATCGCTCAGGGACAGACGCATATTGAGAAAGGCAAGTTTTACAGCATCCTGTATATTGCGATCAAGCATTTGCAAAACAACACGGTGATTCATCTGCACCGAAGCCTGCTCAACCCCGATGACTACAGTGATCTGTTTAAGGCCACCAACAAGCGTTTCGAACATTTCATCTGCGCGGCAAAAGATGCCGATCTGATTGAAGAAGATGAAAACTGTTACCATTTTTTGCCCAAGCTGTGTGTTGAGTCCGACTTTGACAGCATCCGTCTGGAAAATCCGATAGCCGTTTACAACAACGAAGCGGCGCCGCTGCACACTGTTCTCGATACCTTGATCAATGCGATAGCCGAATGTTCCAACGTCGATAAAGACAAATTGGCGGCCTGGCATTTTGAAGATGAATGCCGCACGCTGGCATGGGAAAAACAGGCTTACTCAAAACGTTTTGACGATATCAGCCATGAGGAAGCGGCCGTTGCCGATCCCACGCCTTTTTTCATTCAGCCGGAGCTTGCCAACGGCTACGGCGTTTTACTTGTTCACGGCTTGCTGGCCAGCCCCGCTGAATTAAGAGCTTATGGTGAATATCTGGTTAAGCAGGGTTACACGGTACTGGGTGTTCGGCTAAAAGGCCACGGCACATCGCCCTATGCGTTGCGCGACCAAAGCTGGGAAGACTGGTACGGATGTGTGCAACGGGGTTTCAATATACTCAAGGTGCATTGTTCGGGTATTTTTGTTGCCGGATTTTCCACAGGCGGTGCATTGGCGTTAAAGCTGGCCGCCGAACGTTATCCTGAAATGGCCGGCGTTATCGCCGTTTCGGTACCATTAAAATTCGTTAATCCCGCTTTTATGCTGGTGCCGTTGTTGCATGGCACCAACCAACTGGTCGGTTGGGTTTCGGCCTATGAAGGCGTAAAACCGTTTATTGATAACGAACCGGAACATCCCAGCATTAACTATCGCAATACGCCGGTCAGGGCGCTTTATGAACTGAGACTGTTGATTGCGCAGCTTAATGAGTTGCTGCCGCAAATTAGCACGCCCGCCCTGATTATATATGGTGATGAAGATCCTATTGTCTCTGCCAAAGGCGCACCGATCATTATGGCTAAATTGGGTTCCGAGCATAAACGAATCCATGCTATTAAATCCCATCGTCATGGTATCTTGATGGAAAACATCGGCGGCACTTGGCCGGTGATTGATGAGTTCCTCAATGAGTTACATAAATGACAAAATACCTGTCATAAAGTTTAAATCGGCTCTTCCTTCGTGAGCATCGTGTCTTCGTGGTGCAATGCTTTCGGGTTTGAAAAACAAATATATAGGGGGCAATAAAATGAAAAATGTAGTTATCGCAGGCTATTGCAGGTCGCCTTTTACGCCGGCGCAAAAAGGCCAATTGGCTAAAGTCAGGCCGGATGATCTTGCCGCACAGGTCATCAAAAGCTTAATCAACGATAGCGGGGTTTTCCCGCCGGATATTGAAGACCTGATTTTAGGCTGCGCCTTCCCGGAAGGCGAGCAGGGGATGAATCTGGCGCGTTTAATCGTTCATCTGGCCGAGCTGCCTATTACCATCGCCGGCACCACCATTAACCGCTTCTGCGGCTCCTCCATGCAAGCCATACATAATGCGGCAGGCGCGATTCAAATGAATGCCGGAGAGGTATTTATCTGCGCCGGTGTTGAATCCATGAGCCGGGTGCCGATGGGCGGATTCAATTACCTGCCTAATCCCGGCCTTTATAAAGCTTATCCCCAAGCCTATATCGGTATGGGCGAGACCGCGGAAAACCTGGCCTTGCAATATCATATCGATCGTTTGGCCCAGGATAATTTTGCCTTAGCCAGCCAGCAAAAAGCGGGGGCGGCTCAGCAAAACGGCTTATTCGCCGCCGAAATTATTCCTATTAAACGGTCGGACGGCGAAACCGTTCAATACGACGGCTGCATCAGAGCCGCCTCGACGCTACAGGGGCTTGCCGAACTGCAACCGGCCTTCCTCAAAAACGGCAGCGTTACCGCCGGGAACTCTTCGCCGTTAACCGACGGCGCGGCCACCGTGCTGGTGTGTAGTGAGCAATACGCAGATACACAGGGTTTGGAAAAACTTGCTCGCATCAAGGCTATTGCAGTATCCGGCTGCGCCCCTGAAATCATGGGCATAGGGCCGGTCAGCGCGACTCATAAAGCCTTAAAACGCGCCGGTCTGACCTTGCAGGACATCGATATAGTCGAGCTGAATGAAGCCTTTGCCGCGCAATCTTTGGCCGTCCTAAAAGACTTGCCGATTCCGCCGGAAAAATTGAACCTGGATGGCGGCGCCATCGCTTTAGGCCATCCGCTGGGCGCATCAGGCGTCAGAATTACCGGCAAAGCCGCCAGCCTGTTGAAACGGGAAAACAAACAGTTTGCCCTCGCCACCCAATGCATCGGCGGCGGCCAGGGCATAGCGACTATTTTGGAGGCTATCTGATGAATATTGACAAAGTTGCGGTGATTGGCGCCGGGGTCATGGGCGCCGGCATCGCCGCCCATATCGCCAACGCCGGTATTCCCGTCTACTTGCTGGATATAGTGCCTAAAGATAACGATAACCGGAACAGCGTTGCCGAATCAGCCATTGCCAAGTTACTTAAAGCCGAACCCGCCGCATTTATGCATAAGAACTATGCCCGGCTGGTTACTCCCGGCAACATTGAAGACCATCTTGAATGGTTGAAGGAAGTTGACTGGGTGATTGAAGCGGTGATTGAAAACCCGGCCATCAAGCAGAAACTTTACCGGAAACTTGACGGCGTCTGCCGCCCCGACACCCTGATTTCCTCGAACACCTCTACATTGCCGTTGCAACTGCTGACCCGCGACATGCCGGACAGTTTCAAACAGCGCTTCATGATCACCCATTTTTTTAATCCGCCCCGCTATATGCGCCTGCTGGAACTGGTTTCGAGTGCAGAGACCCGGCCGGAAGCGGTTGCGGCCGTCAGCCGTTTTGCCGATACCCATCTGGGTAAAGACAGCGTTACCTGCAAGGATACGCCGGGATTTATCGGTAACCGCATCGGTATTTACTGGCTGCAATGCGGCCTGCTGGAAGCGATCAAGTTGGATTTAACCGTGGAGCAGGCTGACGCGGTGATGTCGGCGCCATTCGGCATACCGAAAACAGGTATCTTCGGCCTGTTTGATTTGGTCGGGCTGGATCTGATTCCTCATGTTCTGGGCAGCATGGAACTAGCCTTAGCCAAAGAGGATGCATTTCATCAGGTCAATTATCTGCCGCCCTTGGTTCAATCGATGATAGCCGAAGGCTTAACCGGCAGAAAAGGCAAAGGCGGTTTTTATCGATTGAATGAAACAGACGGAAAGCGGGTCAAGGAATCCATTAACCTGCAAACCGGCGGTTATCGGCTTAGCGGAAAATTCGCCTTAGCGGATTTGCCCAAAACGCAGGATGAATTAAGGGCTTTTTTGTCCGGCGAAGACGCAATCAGCCGTTTTGCTTGGCAAGTGTTGTCCAACACCCTTGTTTATAGCGCAAGTCTTATCCCTGAGATCGCCGATGACATTGTCGCTGTCGATACCGCCATGTGCTTGGGATATAACTGGAAATACGGGCCGTTCGAGCTGCTGGACCGGATCGGTGTGGCTTGGTTCGTTGACCGATTGCTTGCGGAAAACCGTGAGCTGCCGCCGTTGCTGGCAATCGTAGAGGCGGGCCTTGTGCCTGCCCTTTCTGCATCCGCCGTATCAGGGCAACCACAAGGGATTGCCCCTACGAACCGCAGTTTGTACAAGATCGATTCCGGCAAACGCATGCATGCCGACTTGTCCGGTAATTATCAGCCCGTCCGCCGTATAGACGGCATCCTGCTGCTAGCCGATATTAAATTGCAGGCTCCGGCAGTACTGGAAAACCCGTCGGCCAGTCTGTGGGATATTGGCGACGGCGTTGCCTGCCTGGAATTTCACAGCAAAATGAATACGCTGGATATGGCTAGCTTAGCCTTGATTCGGCAAAGCGTCGAAAAGGTCAAAACCGATTTTTCTGCGTTAGTTATCCATAACGATGCCGACAATTTTTCAGCCGGGGCTAATTTAACCTTGCTGGTAAAGGCCATTCACGACCAAGACTGGCCTGAGGTAGAACTCATAATCAAACAGGGCCAGCAGACTTATCAGGCCTTGAAGTATGCGCCGTTCCCGGTGGTCGGCGCGCCTTCAGGATTGGCTTTGGGCGGGGGCTGCGAAATCCTGTTGCATTGCGATGCGATCCAGGCTCATGCAGAACTTTATATTGGTCTGGTCGAAGTGGGCGTGGGCTTGGTTCCGGGTTGGGGCGGTTGCAAGGAATATTTACGGCGTTGGTTGGAATTCGTCAGGCGACCGGGCGGACCTATGCCTGCCATAGCCCAAGCTTTTGAAACGATCGGCATGGCCAAGGTGTCCAAATCGGCGGCGGAAGCCAAGGAAATGCTGTTTTTATCCACCACCGACGGCATTACCATGAATAAAGACCGCTTATTGGCCGATGCCAAAGCCAAAGCGCTGCTGCTGGCGCGAGATTATACGCCGCCTAAACCCGCCAGTTATCGCTTGCCCGGAGCCGGTGCTAAAGCCGCAATGGAGCTTGCCGTCAACAATTTAAAAATAGCCGGAAAAATAACGGACTATGACCTGGTCATCTCGCAGCAACTGGCAGACATACTTAGCGGCGGTCTGTGCGACATCACCGAGCCGTTGACCGAAGACGATTTGTTAAACCTGGAGTTGGATGCGTTTTTGCATTTAGTCCAACAACCGGGCACTCTGGCGAGGTTGGAGCATCTTTTAAAAACAGGTAAGCCGTTACGTAATTAACTCAAGGAGCCTCCCATGATCTGGTTAATCTCATTATTCATTCTAGCCGGCGTTTTGGCTTATAGCCGGGCGTCTCTTCGTTTGGTTACATTAGCTATGGCCGGATGGTTAGGACTTTACTCATTAGCGCAAGGGGGCGGCAACTTTGTATTCCTGCTCTGGGTTATTTTCGATGCGGTTTTTATCCCGCTTAATTTCCCGGCCATCCGTAAAAGATTATTCAGCCGCGTAGTTTTCAGGATCATGAAACAGATGCTGCCGCAGATGTCGCAAACCGAACGCGAAGCGCTGGAAGCGGGCAATACTTGGTGGGATGCCGAGCTGTTTTCCGGCAATCCCGATTGGAGTGTGCTGTTGGACTTGCCCGTCGCAAAACTGAGCGCCGAAGAGCAGGCCTTCATTGACGGCCCCGTAGAAACGCTGTGCAGTATGCTGGATGACTGGGACATTACCCACAATCGCCATGATCTGCCGGTCGAAGTCTGGGACTTTATCAAGCGGCATAAATTCTGCGGCATGATTATTCCCAAGCGCTACGGCGGCCTGGAGTTCGGCGAGTACGCGCATTCCGAAGTGGTGATGAAAATTTCCAGCCGCAGCAGTACCGCCGCCGTCACCGTGATGGTACCCAATTCCTTGGGTCCGGCCAAATTATTGCTGGCTTACGGCACCGAGCAGCAAAAAAATCATTATCTGCCGCGTCTGGCGACAGGCGATGAAATTCCCGCATTTGCATTAACCGGCCCTCACGCAGGCAGCGATGCCGGAGCCATGCCCGATACCGGTATCGTCTGTTACGGCAAATTCGAAGGCAAGGACAAGGTACTGGGCATACGTCTCAACTGGGAAAAACGCTACATCACCTTAGGCCCTGTCGCCACCGTGTTGGGTTTGGCATTCAAGCTTTACGACCCGGAACGCCTGATCGGCGACCAGGAAAATATCGGCATTACCGTCGCGCTGATTCCCACCCATACCGCCGGTGTTTCGATCGGCAAACGCCACTTTCCGCTGGATTCCGCGTTTCAAAACGGCCCGAACTGGGGCAAAGACGTGTTTATTCCGATGGACTGGATTATCGGAGGCAAAGAGCAAGTCGGCAATGGCTGGAAAATGCTGATGCAATGCCTGGCTACCGGCCGGGCCGTGTCCTTGCCCGCACTCAGCACCGGCGCGTCGAAAATGGCCAGCCGCAATACCGGCGCTTATGCCCGTATCCGCAAGCAATTCAATCTGCCGATTGGCGAGTTTGAAGGCATTGAAGAGCCGCTGTCGCGCATAGCCGGTCAAACCTATATTATCGATGCCGCGCGCAAAGTGACTGCCGCCGCATTGGATGACGGGCAAAAACCGTCGGTTATTTCCGCAATTATCAAATACGAACTCACCGAAAGAATGCGCCGTGTCATTAACGACGCGATGGATATACAAGGCGGTTCCGGTATTTGCCTGGGGCCTAAAAACTATCTCGGCCGGATGTATCAGGTGATTCCGGTCAGTATTACCGTCGAAGGCGCTAATATCCTGACCCGCACGATGATGATTTTCGGTCAGGGCGCAGTGCGTTGCCATCCTTACATCCAGCGGGAAATGGAAGCCTTAGGCCGGAGCAATCCGGAATTGGCGTTGCAGCAGTTTGATCAAGTGCTGTTTGAGCATATCGGTTCCGTGCTGCACAACCTGGCGGCCGGTTTGTGGCTGGGATTAAGCAATGCCCGTTTTATCGATGCCCCCGGCGATCAAGATACCCAGCGCTATTTCCGGCAGATTGCCCGGCTCAGCGTCGGCTTTGCGTTGGTCGCGGATTTTGCGTTGCTGACGCTGGGCGGCTCGCTAAAACGCAAGGAAAGAATTTCCGGGCGCTTTGCCGATGTGTTAAGTAACCTTTATTTGTGCTCTTGCGTGCTTAAAAACTACCGGGATCAGGGCAGTCCGCAAGACGATTTGCCGTTGTTGCATTGGTCCTGTCAGCAAACCTTGCATCGCGCTCAACAATCGTTGCTGGCTATTTTTCATCTATTGCCCACGCGTATTCCGGCTTATCTGTTAAGAGCCGTACTGTTCCCCAGCGGCAAACCCTACTCGCCGCCCGCCGATCATTGGGTACACCAGACTGCGGCGCTGCTGCTGAAAAACTCCCCGGCTCGCGACCGCTTAACCCACGGTATTTATATTAACCATAAGCCCGACGATGTGACCGGAAGAATAGAGGTCGCCTTCCAGGCCGTGCTTGCCGCTATGCCCGTGGAAGCCAAAATCCATGCCGCGCAAAAGCAAAAACAGTTGGCGAAAGGCGCGATTCTGGATGTGCTTGATGAAGCGATAAGCAAGGCCGTTATCAGCAAAAAAGAAGCCGAGTTAATAGTGACCGCCGAAAAGGCCAGATTTGCAGCCATTAGCGTGGATGATTTTAGTTCTGAGCAATTAGGCGGTACCTGAGTGAAAAAATAACCCTAAAAAAACCTAATTGACATATAGGGAAGCCGTTCATGCTAAGCCCTTCGGCTACTCTGTCGAAGTATGAGCGGCTTCCCCCTCCACCCATTTTGGCGAGCCTACCAAAATCCCGCTCCACTCAAAAAGTTAGCACGACTAATTCAAGTTCCCACATTTGGGCTTACAACTTAAGCCCAAACAGACCCGTTCGAGGTGAACCTGTCGAACCATGAACGGCTTAACCGTGTGCCCGTCGACAAGCTCAAAACGAACGGTTAAGCCTAGCAACTTGTTTCGCCTTCAGTGGGAAGCCCATCTTTGCGAAGGCCATCTAAAAAACTCCCACAGTTCTCCCATTACATTCATAGCGATTTATTCGATACTACGCACCATGTTGTGACTTATTAAGAAAACAGCCCAGTAATAACTCACAACCAAACATGCACCATTCCATCTTCAAAACCTCAAAAGGACGTAGCAATGAACATAGGCGACCACTTGGTAACTCACAGGACAGGATACAGCCATCACGGCATCTACATTGGTAATGAACAAGTCATTCACTACTCAGGATTTGTCAACGGCTATTCCAATGGTGAAATTTCAATAGCCTCATTTAATGAGTTTGCCAACGGGCATGAAATTTTCGTTAAAGAACATTCTTTTCGCAGATACGATGGCGAAGAGAGTGTTGAGCGTGCTTTTCAACGCTTAGGCGAGGATTGGTATAACGTGTTACTCAACAACTGTGAGCATTTTGTCACTTGGTGTATCGAAGGGTTTCATTTAAGCTCTCAAGTCAATCAAGCAATTGTTGCTATTGAGGCGGCTTATAAGCTCCTTAAATGCAGCGCAGGACAAAATCCGCAACGCCAAGCGGCTCAGACCGCGGCAAGTTTCTTAGCTGACCGCGTAGTTCAGAGAGAAGCAAGCCGTCAAGTCGCCTCTGTAATTGCTCCACGAGTAGCCCAATCCATACTCAGTACAACGGCTGGCACTACCACAAGCGCCATTGTTATTGGGACAGCTTCCGAAAGTGTGCTAGTTACAAGTATTCTCGCCGCACCTGCCGCGCCTTTTATTGCAACAGTTGCCGTTGCTGCCGTTTTGGGGTATGGAGTGAAGAGCGCCTTTGATTGGTTTTGGGAGAACTGACCATGTGATTCATGTGTTATGGCTATGCAAGGACATAACACATTCATCAAGGCAACCAGAAAAGCGAGCTTATCATCGAGCCGATAATATTTGGGTATCGGAGTTACAGGTAGTTATAGAACCTAATTTCTAATTCGAATTAACTGTACGCTAAGCTTGACGATCTCTATAAAACTCCCACCGTTCTCCCATTACATTCCCAGCGTTTTACTTGATACTACGCACCGTTGTAAAAAGCGAATTCACGGCGAAACAAAAAATAAGGCGTATAGCCAATTAACCCAACATTTGGAGATTCAAAATGACTGAAGAACAAAAAGCAACTTACGCTGCGGCTGCTGGCGCTACTACTGGTGCCGCTGGAAGTATTGGCACCGTCGCGGCATTGGGCGTTTCTGGTCTCGGCGCAACTGGCATTACATCCGGTTTAGCTGCTCTTGGCAGCGTTTTTGGCGGAGGTATGGCGACAGGCTTGGTCATAACCGTAGCTGCTCCGGTGGCATTAGGTGCTGCTGCATATGGACTATATGAGTTGTTCAAGGATTAAGCCATTGGCTTAAGCAAAAATGATCGGCGCGCTTTTTTCAAGCGCACTGATGAAGATTGTCCGATAACTTATTGACTACCTCTTAAAAGGGGTAGTCATGGATAGGCGGTATAATAGTTTCTGATAGCGGATGAACAAATCAGTTTAAGTTAAAATTAGTTCCTAGCGATTGAGAATCAGTGAGTATCTACATTTATGGATAAAGCAAAGCGGAGTCGAAGATGAATCAAGATATTAAAAATGCCGACGAACAAGAAACTACTTATGAAAACACGTGTTTTGTTGAAATTACTCGATTGTCGGCTCAATCTGAGGCCAATCAACTTAAAATACAGGCTGAACAAGGAAGTGCAGATGCTCAAAAAAAATTAGCGGATCGTTATTTTCGAGGAAATGGAGTTGAGCAAAATTCTGCTAAAGCGGTTGAATGGCTTAAGAAATCTGCTGAGCAAGGATATTTTGATGCTTATTTTCCCTTAGCTGAATGCTATTTCGACGGAGTGGGGATTGAACAAGATTTCACTCAAGCCATTAAATGGTTTGAACAATGCGCTGCTCACGTTTTTACTAGGGGGTATTTTAATAGTCCGAGCGCCCCACTGCTTGCCCAATGTAAATTAGCAGATTGTTATTTTCACTATGGAGACCCAGTTAAGGCAATCGAATGGCTTAGCAAAGCCGCAGAACAAGGATCTATAGGCGCTCAAATTAAGTTGGAAGATTACTACTATCAGGCTGTGGTTGAAAGAAATGATATTCAAGCAATTGAGTGGCTAAAAAGAACTGCTGAGCAAGGACATAAATCCGCTCAAATTAAGTTAGCAGATTGTTATCTTGATGGTGTTGGTGTTAAAAAAAGCCAAGCTATAGCGATTGAATGGCTTAAGAAAGCTGCTGGTTGGCTCGCATGTCCTGAGGTGGGGCTTCATGGAAATCTAATTTTTATCAAAGATGGACTTCGGCTTGCCCAACGTAAACTGGGATTTATTTTTTTTAACGAAGGAAAGTATTCCGATGCGGTTATATGGTTTAAAGAGGCGGTTAGATCATCAGAGAAGCGTGATGAATCTCCTATCGTGAGGGCGATGTCTTTAAATAAGGAACTTGTACGATCCCAAATAGAATTGGCAATTTGTCACCACTATAGCAAAGAAGATAATTTAGCTAATGACTTATTTAAAAAAGCATCAGACGAGGATGATTGTTTTGCACATTTATGGTTAGGCTATCTCACTTATCTAAAAAATAAACCGGCAGCAGAAAAAATAACAGCGTTTGATCCTATATATGGCTGTGGTATAACCGCAACTTACGCAGGAACGCTTAGCCCGTTAGAAATGGAGAACCATAACCAGCGAGCTAAAGATCTACAGAATGTAAAGAAGAACGAGGACAGGATTGCTAAACTTCTTCACATGGCAGCCGCTGGTTTATTTCTTCAAGATGAAGAGACTAATCACGAGTATCTCGATATAGTTCGCTTTGCTTTTCCTGATGAAGTCATTCGTTTTTTGGAAGATGAGAATGTTTCGCCAGCTAAAGTTATTTTGGCATTTTATTACCACCAAAAGAAAGATGAAAAATACATAGGATGTCTAATACAGGCATCTACTAATATAGACATACTTGCTACTTATCTGTTAGGGAAACACTATAAGGATCCGAAGTATTTTGATAAAGAAAAAGCAACTGACTATTTCAATCAAGTTGGTGAGGATATAAGGTTAAAATATTTTCCACTTGAAGAACGACAATCAACGGAAAGAGAATATTCTTTAAACGTCCAAAACTTTTTAGCTTATTCAGCTAAAGAGGAACTTGGTAACATTAAGCATCAGAAGAAGATAGAAGAAAAAAACAAACAATTGCAGGAAGCCGAAAAAGAATTGGAAGACATGATGTCTATGTTCGCGCACAAGTTTCGCAGCCCATTGGACGCGATCATTTACAACACCAGCCACGACAACAACCCTAAGCTGTACGCCGAAGCAGCCCAAACCATGCGCGGTTTATTGGATATATTCAGCATCATCTCCACCGATAACAAAATCCTGACCGAAAAAATCAAAGCCGATTGCCAAGGCAATGCCCGTTTAAACACGGTGTTAAGCAAAACCCTGAACATGATTTTACTGCATTTGTTGTCGGCTTACGGCACGGAAAAAATCCAACAGCATTATCTGGCTTATGCCAAAGCCCACGGCAAAATTGCTGCCTCTGTCACTTACAAAGAATGGTATGACGAGCATTTTGAGTTGGAGCAAACCTTACAAGCCGAATGGGAACAGGGTTTTGCGGCTTTACTCAGCCAATCCGCGCCCTTAGCAGAACGCTTGGCGTGGCTGGAACAGCATTTTTTTAAATTGGAGCTGATCGGCTTCGACCGTGACGATATTCAGTTTAAGGAGTACGCCATCACTGAATCGCTTTTGACCATCTTGCTCAATGAGATACTGGTCAACGCCTTCAAATACTATTCGTCTGAAACCCGCCAAGCCGTGGTTCTGGAATGGTCAGAACGTGACGGCAAGCAAATCTTAAGCTGCCGCAATCCAAGTGTCCGCCGCGAACGCACCACTATCAAAGGCAGTGGCAAAGGCCATACGTTTTTATTGGCACTGGCGCGTAAAATTGGCGGTCAGTTTTCCAAGCCTAAGCCACAAGATGATTTTGTGCTAGAGTTTGGCATTCCTAATGAACTTTTGATGGCAAATCCAGCAGGTGGGCAATGAGCTATTTTTTATGGGTGGAAGACTTTGAAAACTCGGCAAAAGCGACCGCGACTAACGTGTTTGGCAGTGTGTTTGATGGCAGTTTGTTTTTTGCGGACAGACGGGATTTAAAAAAGAGTCTGAAAAATAATGGCGTTTTTATTGAATTGAGTTTTCAGGATGGTTGGGGCGTTATTGCCCCAGATTTGGAAAAGAAAATTGATTATGTCATTTTAGATATTGATTTGCCTGCCCATGATGGTGATGGTATTAACAGTGAAGTTCTGGGCTTGTTGGAAACGTTTGAAGGCTATCAAAAATTGACGGATGAAGCAGAAGATGAGGCATTGCTTAAAAAGAAATGCGCCGAGTTAAAGACAAGAGCGGGGTTTTATCTTTATACCAAGCTAGTCATGGAGTTGGGTTTTCCTAAACAACATATTTTGTTTTGCTCCAATCACGCCGAAAACAACAAAACCATTTTGGCTGCTTTTGAAACTGCCAAAATAGCGTCGCCGCAGATTTATCAAAAATCTAATCAGTATGTTCAAGACTGGGTTGAAAGCCGTTATAAAAATCCTTATTCACGGTTGCGGCGTGGGATTATTGAGGGTTGCCAATATGCGAAAAATCTAACTATTGATAAGTTATATTTCAACAAATTCACTAATAATAATGAGTCTGTTCAACCTAAAGACATATTCAATTATCTGGAAATCCTAGAAAATTTTTTACCTTTGCGGGAACCAGCAAACAAACAATCCTTATATAAACTTTTTATTAGAACACTATCCCATGAATGGGAAGCAGCAAAAATTATCAGGTTCGATAAAGAGAAACCTGATGCTGTTTTAGCTTGGATTATGCGTAATACTCGACATTGGATTACTCATAACTCCAGTTTATTTAGTGATGCCGATGAACAGTTGATTGCATTTTTGTTTATGATGAATATGCGAGTAATGTTTAGTTCCGCAGATTATGTTGTTCAAACCCACGAAAATATATTGCTGAAACTATTTGACAATGAATCATTGCCCGAACAGACATTTAAGGAGCAAAGCATTCCTGTTAGTGAGGCTTACCTTAATTTGAGAAATATCATTCGGGATGAAAACCAAAACCCAGAATATAAAAAGCTGAATATCGAGGAAGCTTTTTACTTTAATGAGATGGCTAACAATATCCAGCTCAGCACTTCGCCAATACGTAATGATAAAAAGCTATTCACAAAATTACTTTATCAAATGTTTTGGTTGACAACCTGCAATCCTTTTGTAGATAAGAAAAATAGCTCATCGCTTGAAATTAAATTTGGAAATTTTAATTATTTTGATAAACCTTATCTGCTTAAACTGGCAAGAAGTATCTACAACCGCAGTTTTTCATAGGAGGAATCATGCACACTCATATTGTATTAGATGATGAATTAGTTAATGAAGCACTTAGCTTGACGGGTATCAGTAGCAAACGCGAATTAATTAATCTGGCTCTTAAAGAATTAGTGCAGAATCGGCAAAAAAAGGATTTATTTCAATTGGCGGGTCAATTGGAGTTAGA
Organism: Methylococcaceae bacterium; assembly: GCA_044426515.1. GTDB lineage: Bacteria > Pseudomonadota > Gammaproteobacteria > Methylococcales > Methylomonadaceae > Methylobacter_A. The sequence goes on from JAUGSS010000014.1 coordinate 31,830, forward strand.
TAAAGATTATGATTACAAAGAGGCACGAGTAATGCGCCATGATTTTGATTGATACCTCAATCTGGATTCAGGTTTTCAGGGATAAACAAGGCTTGGAAGCACAGCGGATTCAAGAATGGATTAATGGGCGGAAAATTGTCTTAACCCGATTTATTCAATTGGAATTACTGCAAGGTTGCCGTGATAAAAATGAATGGCACACACTCAGTCGTTATCTTGAAGGACAATCCTATATTGAGCCAAAACCAAGTACCTGGCAGGCGGCGGCACGGCTTTATTTTGATTTACGCCGTCAGGGATTAACAGTGCGTAGCCCTATTGACTGCTGTATTGCTCAAATCGCATTAGAAAATGGCTTGATATTGCTCCATGACGATAAAGATTTTTTGGTGATTGCTAAAATTCGCCCTTTGATGATGCAACATTGGCAAAGTAGAACGTAAAAATATGAATATTTTTCCGATAAAAAATGAAGCCGATTATCAAGCCGCATTGGCGGAAATTGATAAACTCATGGATGCGGAAATTAACACCCCCGAAGGTGATGCGCTGGATATTTGGGTGACGTTGGTTGTAAGCTACGAAGCCACCCACTTCGATGATTTTTCACCGACATTAGCTCGGCATATTTACAACCGCAGTTTTTCATAAGGCGAAAAACCATGAAAACCCTACAATTCACCACCCACATAGAAAACAACGCCCAGCTCCATTTAACGCTACCCGCTGAATACGCTA
>JAUGSS010000133.1:0-22612 GCA_044426515.1 Methylococcaceae bacterium
CGACGGTTCCAAGTATACCTTGCCGGCAACCCCCGAACTCCGCAAGGCATTCGACCCGGCTAGCGGACTGGATAAGCCGGGTAAAGGCCATTATCCGCAAGCCTTGGTCAACACGGTATTTGACGTGTTTCGAAGGATGCCTGTGGGGCGAACTGTCCGCCCTATTCAGGGCGGCGATGAACGCGAGGAGGCGCTTAAACTGCTGGATTTACTGCCCTTAGCGTGTGTTTGTCTGTTCGATCGTGGCTATCCGAGCTATCGCTTTATTCATGCCTTGATGACAGCCCCGCTATTTTTTGATGCGCTGCTCCGCTCGATCCACGTTTCCAGCCGTCGAAGCCTTCGTGCGGAACGGTCGAAAAGACGGCGTTATAGGGCTTATGCCCAGCGATACGTTCAAGCGCGGACTGACTAAAGCGGAACGTAAAACACTAAACCCCATCAAACTCCGGATTATTCGCTTAACTCATCCCGACGGCACCTTGTCTGTGTTGCTTACCCATCTGTTCGACAAAAAGACCTTTTCCTGCCAAAGCGTTATCGATCTGTATTATCGTCGTTGGGCTATCGAGAACCCTTACCGCGACGAAAAAGTCGGTTTCGAGATCGAACGCTTTCACAGCAAAACCGTCAATGGTATCCAGCAAGAACTGTTCGCTATTCTCATCGTTTGCGTCATTGCTCGTGTCGCCACCGCGTTGGCCGTTCCATCCGAAGCAGTCGAAACCGGGCAGTGCAGCAAAGCGCCGCAACTTAAAAACGCCGTCAAATCCTTTGCCCGTGAAGCGGCCTTTCGGGTTGCCATTAACCCGGAACGAGCCTTCGCCATCTTTCAAGAACTGTTAAACGATATTCGACGCGTCAAATACTACCCATCTCATAAACCCAAGCCTTCAAAACCACGTATTAATAAAGGGGCTGCCAATAAATGGCAAGCTGGGCGATGCAAAAAATGGCTATGGAGGCTTAAGTCAACAGTATTGAACCTCAGGGTCAGGCCCCTATTCCGCGCAAGCCCGCTTTTACAAAAACTTAATCGCCGCGACAATCATTCCACCAACAGAAACCGTCGTTGCAAACGACCACATCATAAAATGGTCAATGCGTGAAGTCAGCAACTCAAAACGTTTATCAACCTGCTCAAAACGCTTTGCTGTTTCAATTTGCATTTGCTCAAAACGTTTATCAACTTGCTCAAAACGTTTATCCATATCTTCACGCAATTCACGCATTTCAGCGCTTAATCGCTCATTCATTTTTTCCATTTGTGAACTTAAACGAATGTCCAAATTTTGCACATCTTCTCGTAATTCCACATCCAAATGAGAAAAATGATTCGTCTGCGCTTTTAGCATCAAAATCATCATCTGTTCGGGAGCAATTCCTTCTCCGCTGGCTACTTTTTCCATGACTTTTTGTGCTTGACTATCGAGCCAATCTTCAAAAAATTTATCATCAAACATTTTCATTTCTCCAGCTCGTTTAAACGTTGCCAAATCCTACCACAAAAAAACCGCCTCACAATTTCCCACGAAGCGGTTCTTTTTTACAACTGATCGGGGCAAGATCGGGTCGAAGTTTTATGTCTTTCTTGGACGATTTTTGGGTAAATTCATTATTGGGAATCACCTTAGGAATGCGCAACCTTTTTATCTTCCTATCGCATAATAAATTAATCCGCTACGTTTAACTCTGCCCGGTTCATACATATTGCGGCCATCGAAAATCACTTTATCATGCAGCTGTTGACTCAGTGCATCAAAATCGGGACTGCGAAACTGCTTCCATTCCGTAACAATTATCAACGCATCGGCTTGTGTTATGGCGTCTTTGGGCGAGTCGCAAAAGTTAAGACCCGGTTTAGCGCCATAAAGCCGCCGAGCCTCTTCCTGCGCTTCAGGATCAAAAGCCTGAACCGTCGCCCCGGCTTCGATCAAGGCTTCCAGTACCACCCGGCTTGGCGCGTCACGCATGTCATCGGTATTGGGTTTAAACGCGAGCCCCCACAGAGCAAATACCTTGCCGGTTAAATTACCCTGATAATGTTTATTAATCTTTTCAAACAAGCGATGTTTTTGCCGATTATTGACATTCTCTACCGCATTAAGCAATTCGGCATGATAGCCCTGCTCCTTTGCCGTTCTTTCCAGCGCTTTTACGTCTTTGGGAAAACAGGAGCCGCCATAACCGCAACCGGGATAAATAAAACTGTAGCCGATACGGCTATCGGAGCCTATGCCATGCCTGACCTGTTCAATATCCGCGCCTAATCGTTCGGCCAGATTCGCCAACTCATTCATAAAGCTGATTTTGGTCGCCAACATCGCATTCGCGGCATACTTGGTTAATTCAGCCGAACGTATATCCATGGTGATGACCCGTTCAACGCTACGGTTAAACGGCGCATAGAGCGCCTTGAGCAATTCCGCCGTTCTGGGATTATCGGTACCGATAATAATCCGGTCCGGCTTCATGAAATCATCCAGCGCCGCCCCTTCTTTCAGGAATTCGGGATTGGACACTACATCAAACTCCAGCTCTTTACCGCGACTGGTCAATACCTGCTGCATGACTGCTTTAACTTTATCTGCCGTCCCCACCGGCACCGTCGACTTATCAATGACCACCCGATAGTCTTCCATATTCTCGGCAATGCTCTTGGCAACCGCCAGCACGTACTGCAAATCCGCCGAGCCATCGTCATCCGGCGGCGTACCCACGGCTATAAATTGGAACACGCCATGACCCACGGCCTGCTTAATATCGGTGGTAAATCTTAAGCGCCCTTCCGCTTGATTTTCCTTGATCATGGCTTCAAGTCCCGGCTCAAATATCGGAATAATACCTTGTTGCAGTTTGGCGATTTTAGCCTCATCAATATCCACACAGATGACATCGTTGCCGACTTCCGCAAGACAGGTACCCGTCACCAAACCCACATAACCGCTTCCGAATATCGTAATTTTCATTTTTTTCAACTTTCAGTTATTTGTTAAAAATATGGCACCGCCATCGCATCCCCTAGGTATCATAAATTTATTTGATTACATTTCAACGATGTAAAATACTTATTTAGCGGATTAATTTTCTTAAGAATGATTGCTTGTGACATTTGGCGGCATTAACCTATTATAACTGCCAAGTTTTCGAATTATTGACTATCGTTTGATGCAAAAAAAAGCCGAGCCGAATAAACAACTTTTTAACGGATTCTCAGCCCCCGATACCGAGCAAATAAATCGGGCGCTGGCGATTATCGCGCAAATCCCTGAAGACCCGAATTATTTCCGCCCCAAGGGTATTGAGGTCGCGACCATTTTGATGGATTTTAATATCGACCTGAAAACCATCCTTGCCGCGATATTAAGCGATCCGCGTTTAGCCCATCTAAATCCAAAGCCCAACATTAAAGAACAGTTCGGTGAAACGGTCGCCGCGCTGGTTAAAGATGTTAACTGGCTGAACAAGTTAACCGTTTATTCCCTGGAGATGACCGGCCAACCCAGTCAAACGGAAATCTTGCGCCGCATGCTGCTGTCCATGACTCATGATGTCCGCGCCGTATTAATAAAGTTGGCTTACCGGATTCAACGGCTTAAAGTTTTACCCAGGGAATCTTATGAGCTCAGACGTTTTATTGCCCAGGAAACGCTGGATATTTATGCGCCGATTGCCAACCGCATGGGTATTCACCAGTTAAAATGGGAACTGGAGGACATGGCCTTCCGCTATCTGAAGCCCCAATCCTATCGCCGCATTGCCAAGTCGCTGAGCGATAACCGTGTGCAACGGGAAAACTGCATTAACAGCTTTATTGCCCTGCTACAAAAAAAACTCGCCGAAGAAGAAATTTCCGCCGAGATTTACGGCCGCCCCAAGCATATTTACAGTATCTGGAAAAAAATGCGCCGCAAGCAACTGGACATAGACGAACTTTATGACCTGTTGGCGGTGCGCGTTATTGTCGACAACCTGACCGCCTGCTACGCCACTTTAGGTATCGTGCACAGCCTTTGGCAAACCGTTCCGAAGGAATTTGACGATTATATCGCCAACCCTAAAGAAAACGGTTACCAGTCCTTACACACCGTCATTATCGATGCCAACGGCAATCGTATCGAGGTGCAAATCCGCACCCAACAAATGCACGACTTTGCCGAACTCGGGGTGGCTGCGCACTGGTCTTACAAGGAAGGCGGCAAGCATGACACGGCCATAGAAAAAAATATCGCCTCTTTACGCAAGCTGCTGGAAGAAAAAGGCAGCGACGAAACGCTGTCCGAAAACTTTCGTAGCGAATTATTTAATGACCGCGTCTACGTTTTAACCCCGGCCGGTAAATTAATTGACCTGGTTAAGGGGTCTACGCCATTGGATTTTGCCTACGCCATCCATACCGAAATAGGGCACCGCTGCCGTGGCGCAAAAGTCAACGGCCGCATTGTGCCGCTGACCTATACCTTAAAATCCGGCGAGCAGGTAAAAATTTTAACCGCAAAAGACGGCGGCCCCAATCACAACTGGATCGATCTGAATCTGGGCTATTTAAAGACTTCGGCCGCAATCAGCAAAGTTAAAAGCTGGTTTAGAAATCAACAGCAAGCCCAGAATATGGCCACCGGCAAGGCTATTTTGGACAAAGAAAGTCAGCGACTGGGCCTAAAAACGCTTAATCTAACGGAATTGGCCAAACATTTTAATCAGCCGGATACCGATAAATTACTCGAAGCGATAGGCCGTAGCGATATTAACAGCCGCCAGCTTGCGGCGTTTTTTAAGATTCCTGAATTGGAAGCGGCGGCCCTTCGGCCCCGGCTTCAGGACAAAAAATCCGAGGCTAAATCAGTCATTTCCGTAGACGGCATTGATAATGTGCTGACTTCTCTTGCTCACTGCTGCTCGCCGATTCAGGGCAACGATATTATCGGCTATATTTCCCATAAAAAAGGCATTACCATCCACCGTAAAGACTGCGAAAACATCTTGCACCTCGGCCCTGAAAAACAGGCCCAGCTTATTTCGGTTAACTGGGGTTCAAAAAAGGCCAGCTATGCTGTTCCTATTGTTATTCGCGCTTTTAACTCCCAAAATCTGCTCAGTGACGTTACCCAGATTTTAGCCCAGGCTAAAATCCATATTTCCAATGCGGCATTGGATACGCATCCCGATTTTTCAGCACTGCTCAATTTGACCATTCAAATTGAAAATACCGATCAATTAAGCCAAGTACTTAATAAAATAAGTCAACTGCCTAATATTGTGGATGTTAAGCGCAAAACCTGAGGCGGTTATAATAATAGAACACGGATGACACTGATTTAGACGGTTTTAAACGGATCTTAAAAATAATTTTACCTGTAACATCCTTTATGAAAAATCAGTGTTTATCAGTCAGCTCCATGTCGCCCGGAGGCGCCTACTTTTGGCATCCGTGTGCTATTTTTCTAACTGCCGAATAGTTACACTCCTTTAACCTTGTACCTTTAACCTTAATCCTATGCCCCAGCCAACACAAACCTGCTCTGAACCCAGCCGAAGGGAACGCCTGATTCTGGTTGACGGCTCATCTTTTTTATTCCGTGCTTACCATGCCGTTCCGCCGCTAACCAACGCAAACGGCGACCCCACCAACGCCATTTACGGCGTCAGCAATATGCTGCGCAAACTGATCGCCGATTATCACAGCGATTACATCACCGTGATCTTCGATGCGCCGGGCAAAACATTTCGCAATGAACTTTACGATCAGTACAAGGCTCATCGTCCGCCCATGCCTGATGATTTGCGGGTGCAAATTGCCCCGCTGCACAATCTGATTCGGGCGATGGGTTTGCCGTTAATTATCGAACCCGGTGTAGAAGCCGACGATGTGCTCGGAGTGCTGGCCCAACATGCCGAACGGCAAGGCCTAGACGTAATTATTTCCACCGGCGATAAGGATATGGCGCAACTGGTCACCGAGCATATTATCCTGGAAAACACCATGTCCAACACCCGCATGGATATTCAAGGCGTTATCGACAAATTCGGGGTCAGGCCGGAACAGATTGTCGATTATCTGGCCTTGATAGGCGACACCGTCGACAATATTCCCGGCGTAGCCAAAGTCGGCCCTAAAACGGCGGCAAAATGGCTGGAGCACTATCAGACTTTAGAGAACCTGACTGCGCACGCCAATGACATCACCGGCAAAATCGGCGAAAACCTGCGCGCCAGCTTGGACTATCTGCCTTTATCCAAACAACTCACCACCATTAAATGCGACCTTGACTTACCCTATAGCATGGAAGACTTGAAACAGCAGCCGATGGATACGGCGAAACTGAAAATTTTATTGGCTGAGCTGGGATTTTCGTCCTGGTTGAAAACGCTGGATACTTCGATTACGCTCAGCACGAGTCTTTCGGCTACACGCGGCGCCAGCCCTTCGACCACACCAGACCTGAACGTAGCCGAAGAGCGCAGGACTGACCCGAGTGAAGCTGCGCAGGCCGAAGGCAAACCCGCCAAAATTGATTCTAACTATGAAACCGTGTTAACCGGGCAGCACTTCAATGACTGGCTGGCTCAACTGGAAAAAGCCGAATTATTTGCCTTCGATACCGAAACCACCAGCTTGGATTACAATAAAGCCCGGATAGTCGGCGTGTCCTTTGCGCTAACTCCGGGAAAAGCCGCTTACGTGCCTTTAGCCCATGACTATGCCGGCGTGCCGGATCAGTTGGATCGATCCGAAGTATTGGAAAAACTGCGGCCTCTGTTGGAAAATCCGCACCAGCCCAAACTCGGGCAAAACCTGAAATACGATATGCATGTGCTGGCTAATCACGGCATTGCATTACGCGGCATTGCCCACGACACCATGCTTGAATCTTATGTGTTAAACAGCACCGCGACCAAACATAATATGGACGATCTGGCTAAGATATACCTTGGCGTTGAAACCATCCATTATGAAGACGTGGCCGGCAAAGGCGCCAAACAAATAGGCTTTCAGGAAGTATCGATAGAACAAGCCGCTCCTTACGCCGCAGAAGATGCCGATATTACCCTGCAACTGCACCAAGTGCTGTCTGCAAAACTGGCACAACAGCCCAAATTGCTTGAGTTATATACAGCAATAGAGGTCCCGCTGATCAGCGTGCTGGCCCGGATTGAAAACAATGGCGTATTAATCGACACCGCGATGCTCGCACAGCAAAGCCTTGAACTTTCCAGCCAGATTATCTCCCTTGAACAACACGCTCACGATCTGGCCGGACAGGTATTCAACCTGGGTTCGCCCAAACAAATCCAAGACATCCTATACGACCGGCAAAAGCTGCCGGTGCTAAAAAAAACGCCTAAAGGCCAGCCGTCTACAGAAGAATCGGTACTGCAGGAATTAGCCCTCAATTACCCTTTGCCCAAGCTGATTCTGGAGCATCGCAGTTTAAGCAAGCTGAAATCAACCTATACCGACAAATTGCCGCAGCAGGTTGACGGCCAAACGGGGCGGATTCATACCTCTTATCATCAGGCGGTAGCTGCAACCGGCCGACTGTCTTCGTCCGATCCCAATTTGCAAAATATTCCGATACGCAGTAAAGAAGGCCGAAAAATCCGGCAGGCCTTTATCGCCCCGGAAGGCAGAAAAATAGTCGCCGCCGATTATTCTCAAATTGAGTTACGCATCATGGCGCATTTATCGGCTGACGAGGGTTTGCTGAAAGCCTTTAGCGAAGGAGAAGACATACACCGGGCCACAGCGGCTGAAGTATTTGGCGTTGCGCCGGAGCAAGTCACCACCGATTTGCGCCGATCCGCCAAAGCCATCAATTTCGGACTGATTTACGGCATGTCGGCCTTTGGCTTGGCGCAGCAGCTAGGCTTGTCCCGCAATCAGGCGCAATCGTATATCGATTTATATTTTGCCCGTTATCCGGGCGTCCTTAACTACATGGACAGAATTAGGGAGCAAGCCCGCGAACAAGGCTATATTGAAACCTTATTCGGCAGGCGTCTGTATTTACCGGAGATAAACTCACGCAATGCGGCGCGGCGCCAATACGCCGAACGTACTGCAATCAATGCGCCGATGCAGGGAACCGCAGCCGACATTATTAAACGCGCGATGATTGCCGCCGACCGATGGCTGTACCTGGAGAAACCGGATGCCAAAATGATTATGCAGGTACATGACGAACTGGTGTTTGAAATTGCCCAAGATCGGCTGGAAGAATGTACAAAGAATATCAGGACCATCATGTCTGCGGCCGCCGATCTTGACGTGCCGCTGTTGGTCGATATAGGCATAGGCAATAATTGGGATGAAGCTCATTAACGGTGAGTTATTAGTTTTCGGCATGGTAACGGTATTGTATTATAGTGACAGCGTGACTTTGGTCTGCATAGCTCATTACTTACAAATACTTTCTCTGCTATGCTTTCCTTGTTGATTATTGCTTAACAACACACAATGCCAAACTCAAAAAACGAAAAACTCATCGTCCTTGTTGAAAAAATGCCTGCTTTCCCTAAAAGCGTTCAACAGGTAGTGCAATTAACGTCAGACATCAACGCTTCGGCAAAAGATATAGTCCGCGTTATTGAATGCGACCCGGTGATGACCGTTAAAATCCTTAAGGCCATTAATTCATCTTTCTACGGCCTATCTCAAAAAATCACCTCGGTACAACGGGCAGTCGTACATATCGGTCTTAATACCATCAAAAATATAGCCTTAGGTGTTGCTGCAATGGGCATACTGAATGCTAATAACAAGGCCAATTTCAATACCTCCGATTTCCTGCTGCATTCTTTGACCACTGCCGCAATCAGCAAAATGCTCGCTGAACGCATAGGCCTGTCTTCAACAGAATGCAGCGATTGTTTTGTGGCCGGATTACTGCATGACTTTGGCAAAGTGGTGTTCGCTGAATTTATCGCCGACGAATTTAAACTCGCACTGGAAAAGAGCCAAGAACAACAGCTATCCCTGCATCAGACCGAACTCGAATTTATCGGGCTTAATCATTCGCAGGCAGGCAAAATGCTGGCCGAGAAATGGGAACTGTCAGAGGCGTTAATCGATGCCATCGCTCATCATCATGATCTTGATCCCAGCCAAAATGTCCTACGGGACTGCGTTTTTGCCGCTAATCAAATCAGTAAATACAGGCACTTCGGTGATGGCGGCAATCCCGTGATAGAAGCCTTCCCCGAAACCATTGTCACCCGCTTTGGCCTGGATCTCCCGGCTATGTGCGAGGCTTTAGGGGATTTGGACTCGGTCAAAACAGAAGCTCAATCTTTTATTAACTTGTAGTGCTCGGTTTATGCTACTGCATCGCCCTAGCTCCTACATCCATGCAGTCGAAGGATACCAATGAAATTTAAATTCTGGGGCGTTAGAGGATCCATACCCACACCGGGACCCAATACCGTTAAATACGGCGGCAATACCACCTGCATAGAAATCAGAACCGATGACAATGATTTGATCATTCTTGACGCCGGCACCGGTATCCACGCACTTGCACAAACGCTGCTGAAAGAAATGCCGGTCCATGCGCATATCTTTATTACCCATACCCATTGGGATCATATTCAGGGCCTCCCCTTCTTTATTCCCATTTTTATCCCGAACAATCAGATTAAGATCTACGGCGGCGTTGATCCGGTAACCAATGAAACCATCAACCGGGCGCTTTCCGTACAGTTGCAATACAGTTTCTTTCCGATACGGGAAGCCCAACTAAATGCCCGGATTGAGTATGCCACCGTTAAACCGGGGATACCGGTTAAGGTAGGCAGCGCCACCATCACCCCCATTGTGCTCAGTCACCCGGTATTAAACTTCGGCTATCGGATCGATTGCGACGGGCAATCGATGTTTTTTACCGGCGATTACGAACCGCAGCTCAATATCTATGATCCGGAAGACGACGAATATGCTGAATTTCAGTCTTTTGTCGATGCAAAATGGGATGAGGTCGTGCTGGCGATGAAAGATGTCGACGCGTTGATTGTCGACTCATCCTATACCAGCGAAGAATATGCCTTCAAACAAGGCTGGGGACATGGCACTTATGATTCGGCGATAAGACTGGCTACCGCCGCAAAGGCAAAGAAACTGTTTTTCACTCACCATGAACCTACCCGTAGCGATGCAAGTCTTGAAGCCATTTATCAACGCGTGTTGCAAAACAATCCTGCAAGCGGCTGCGAATTGTTGCTCGCTCAGGAAGGCGTTGATATTTTACTGGGCTCTTGATCAATAGGATTAAACAACCGATCAAGCGCAGAATGCACTTCATCAATACCGGTTTTTTTCAATGCCGAAAATAACTGTATGGTTAAAGGAAAACTGGCATCTTTTAACTCCTTTTGCACCTGCAGCAAGGTATTTTTAGCTGCGCCGTAATTCAATTTATCGGACTTGGTTAACAATACATGCAACGGCAGCCCGGTATGTTCGCACCACTCTATCATCTGCCAGTCAAATTCGGTTAAGGGATGGCGCACATCCATCACCAGAATAATGGCGCATAATGACTGACGGCCGGTCAAATAAGTTTCCATCAACTCATGCCATTTTTTCTTCACCGCCAAAGGCACTTTGGCATAACCGTAACCCGGTAAATCGACAAATCGTTGCTGCGCATTAATTTCAAAAAAATTGAGCATCTGAGTTCTGCCCGGTGTTTTACTGATGCGGGCTAAGCCGTTTTGCCTGGTTAAGGTGTTAAGCGCGCTGGATTTACCGGCATTCGAACGCCCGGCAAAAGCCACTTCCATACCCTGATCCGGCGGCGTATCCTTGAGATGCGGCGAACTGTTAATAAATTTTGCTTGATGATAAACTGGATTCATCGTTGTCTCGCTTAGAGTCACTATTTAGAGTAAAATTTAGCCATGCACAGCAGCCTGAGTAGCTAAAAGACTGGCATAAATGATTAACCATTCCGAAGGGGAATTTGATGAAGAAAAAATTGCAGGTACTTTCAATTTCTCTGGCCTTGACCAGTGCTGCAAGTATTTTACATGCAGAAGGCAATATTAACGCAGGAAAACAAAAGGCAACGCCCTGCACCGGTTGTCACGGTGAGAACGGCAACAGCATGGTAGCAACATTCCCCAAACTTGCCCAGCAACATTCTTCCTATCTGGAACGGCAGTTGCGTTCATTTAAAGACGGCACCCGCTCCGATCCAATGATGTCGGCCATAGCCATGACCTTAAGCGATGAAGATATAGCGGACATTTCCGCATACTACACGACACAAAAAGTTTCCGAAAACGATCTGCCTGTCTTGGCTGTCGACGACGAAGACGAAAAAACTACAGATAAACCGGCCGATAGCAAAGATGCAATCCAAACCATTATTGCACAAGGTAGCGACTTATACCGTAACGGCAACCTGAAAAGCGAAGTCTCCGCCTGTATCGCATGTCATGGGCCTTTTGGAGAGGGCAACAAACCAGCCTCATTTCCGGCATTAAAATCGCAACATGCCGACTATTTAATAAAAACACTCACTGATTTTAAATCCGGTTCGCGTAGCAATAACCCGGAAAACATCATGCATATGATTGCAAAAAAAATGACCGATGAAGAAATAAAAGCCATTTCTTATCGTATATCAATGATGAAATAAGTGTAGAGCGCAACTCATTCTACGACGCATGGACAGATATTTGCTTCTGTAATATTTGCGCTCCCCATGTCCTTGTGGGTTATACAGGAGGTAGAGCAAGCCTCGCAAAAGCAGCTGCCGAGCAATCCTCCTCTTCACCGACAAAGCTTGGCGGTTTGCTCGGCAACTGCTCCTGCGTTACTCTAGCCCTGCATCCACGCAGTCGTAAATCGCCCTACAAAATCTATAGAGGATATTAATTATGCTTAAAAAAATCGCTCAAGCCAGCCTACTATTTTTTTTATTTTCCTGCTCAGCCTTGTTAAAAGCCGAAGCCGTCGGGTATGAAACCCTATCGCCGGCACAACCTACCCAAAATCCGGATAAAATTGAAGTCATTGAATTCTTCTGGTACGGCTGCCCACATTGCTACAGCTTTGAACCCATACTTGAAAAATGGGTTCAAAGCCTGCCTAAGAACGTTGAATTCATCCGTCAGCCCGCTGTATTCAGTGATCTTTGGGGCAAACATGCCAAAGCTTATTTTACCGCTGAAGCACTGGGCGTAGTCGACAAAATTCATGCCGATTTTTTCGACGCCATACAAAATAAAAAACAAAACCTAGAGACCGAAGATCAACTGGCTAAATTCTTTGTTGCGCACGGCGTTAACGCAACCGAATTCCATAATACCTATAATTCGTTTCTGGTTGATGCAAAAATGCGCCAGGCAACCGCCACGGCCGCTCGTTACGGCGTAACCGGCGTTCCCGCCATTATTGTTAACGGCAAGTACAAAACGAATGGCCCTCTCGCCGGCTCTCAAGAAAAAATGATAGAAGTTATCAACCACCTGATTCAACAGGAAAGTGCTGCAAAATAATTGCTTTATCACAACAGATTGTCCCTTTAAACAGCAATTTCTCAACGAAAAAATTAACCGCAATTCATTATTGGTTGAGCGGCTGACACGTATCCAAGTTCTTACGGTAAATTGAAAAGGCAGCTTCAATGCTGCCCTGACCATTGCATTTACGAACAATCACTCCTTAATCATTGACAAGGTCTATCATGAGTTTTTTTAATAAGGCAACTGACCCGGATAAATGGAAAGAAAAATATTTAAATCTACTTGATGAACATGAACATTCAGAAGAATCTTACAAGGAAAAAGAAGACCTGCTTTGTAAAACCATAGTACGTCTAACTATCGCCACCACCGGATTGGACCCGCTTCTTGATCCCCACCTGCTGAATATCCGCGACCAATTAAAAAACGGCATAAACAGCCAAGCACTTAAAGAAGAACTTGATAAATTCACCCATTCGGTAGCTCAAATCAAGCACACGCCACCTCCAAACCGGTCATTGGAAACCGATTTGCTATTTGATTTCCTGCTTAAGCAATATACAACCGGCAAACAACAAAACGCACTAAATCTTCTAAAGAAGAAAGCGGAAACTGTAAAATTCGAAACCGCTAATCAATTGTTTGCCTCTATATTTGAGGCTATCGAGCCTGATGACGACAAATCGGCAGCCAATATCCTCGCCAACTATATTGATATAGGAATTGTCAGCAAACAGCTATTGCTTCTGCTTGAAGGCATTGAAATTCCCAGTATCTTCGATCAACAGGCACAAACTGCAAAACAGTTGCTCTCCGCACCTAATCAAACCACGACGGTTTTTGAACCTATTTTAGATAAATCCTTTAAGCTGCTGCTTAAAATCAAACAGCACAATCAATCTGAACAACAAGACATCGATAAATTTCTCTCGCATATTACCGAACAACTGGCAGCACTGGATGTAAGCGTGATGGGAGCCAGCACGGCAGCGCAAAAATCGGCTGAAAACAGAGACAGACTCGATCAGTCCGTTTCTGAGCAGATGGAACAATTGAAGTTAAGTTCGACCAATGCAACCAAACTGGAACCTTTAAAAGGTATCATCAATAGTCGATTAGCAAATATTGCCAAAGAAATTCAGGATCATAACCAAAAAGAAGCTATTCAGCGCCAAAAAACACAGCAACAGTTGGATAATTTAGTCGATAAAATAAAAGACATGGAGTCGGAATCCTGCGAGCTCAAATCAAAGTTAAAAATTGCCAATACCCAGGCTTTACGCGACACCTTAACCGGCCTGCCAAATCGCAATGCCTATAACGAACGCCTGGAAACAGAACTGGCTCGCTGGAAACGTTACCATTCACCATTAAGCCTTATCATCTGGGATATTGATCATTTCAAAAATATCAATGACAGTTATGGCCATAAAGCCGGCGATAAAGTGCTGCTGTTAATCGCTAAACAATTATCCGACCATTCCCGCGCAACCGATTTTATTTCCCGTTTTGGCGGCGAAGAATTTACTATGCTGCTACCGAACACTGACAGCCGATCGGCTTTGATCCTAGCTAACCAGCTGCGCCAAACAATTGAAAAAACCGGCTTTAATGCCAGCGGCGCTTCCGTTGCCATTACCATTTCCTGCGGCGTTACCGAGTTTACCCTGAATGACACAGATGAAACCGCGTTTGAACGTGCTGACCAAGCGCTTTATCAGGCCAAAGAACAGGGCCGCAACCGCTGTTGCAGCTTATAACAACGGCATAACTTCCGCTTACCTCGCGCCATCAAAATCAATTCGATCGGACGCAGCATACCGGTAAGCAGGCGATAAAAAGCCTTTTAACTATCACCAAGACACGGAGTTTATGTTTTTTCTTCGTGTCTTGATGCTGAGCCAAAATACGCAATGCGGGGACGTGGATCACCAAATCAAACGTTACGTAAAAGTGCTGTACCTACCAGATCAAATCATCAGGAACCTGATACTCCGCATAAGCATCATCTACCACATCGGCGGTTTTATTGGGCTCATTAAAAACAATCACGCTAGCTGCATCACGCGACTGTATTTTTTTTGCCACCTCGGCTGATACCACTTCATACTGTTGCTCGAACTTTACAATAGCCAGCCGTCCCAGGGCAATTTGATCACGCATCGCCCCCGAGACATACAGCCGCTTGACCTTATTATCATCGGTAAAATTAAAGGCCAAGCCTTCTGCATCCCTGGGCAACTTGCTTGCGTCAATAATCTGTTTTATTTGAGCGGCTAACTGTTTTTGCTCGCCTTGCTGTTGGCGTAACTGATTAAGCACTCTGTCTCTTTCGATTTTTTCAGCCTGTGCTTTTTGAGCCAGTTCTTTAGCTTCATCAACTATTTCAACTTTATTCTTGCGCTGCTGCTGAGTTTGTTTGCGTTTATCGGTTTTAACGCTTTTAGCTTGAGCCGCGCTGACTAAACCGGATTTCAGTAACTGTTCTTGTAGCGATAACTTTGCCATTGTTTACTCCACTGTGACCGACTTCGCAAGATTTCTGGGCTGATCTACATCCGTACCCTTCAAAACGGCGACATGATAAGCCAACAGCTGTAACGGAATGGTGTAGACAATAGGCGAAATCTCATTGCCGACTTGAGGCACTTTTACGATCTGTACATTTTCATCATTTGCGCTAGCTAATGTTTCATCCATAAAAACAATTAATTGCCCGCCCCTAGCGCTGACTTCCTGCATATTCGATTTCAGTTTTTCCAACAGGCTGTTGTTTGGCGCTACGGTGACAACCGGCATGTCGGCATCGATTAGCGCCAAGGGGCCGTGTTTTAACTCGCCAGCCGGATAGGCCTCGGCATGAATATAGGAAATTTCCTTTAGTTTTAACGCGCCTTCCATCGCTACCGGATAATGGGTGCCTCGGCCTAAAAACAAAGCATGTTGTTTTTCGGCAAATTGCTCGGACAGATTTTTAACCTCATTATCCAACTGTAAAGCTTTTTCAATTTTTCCCGGCAAGCTGAATAATTGCGAGGTAATCTTTTGCTCCACTATTTCATTCAGCTGGAAACGTCTACCGATAGCAATCACCAGCAGCATTAATGTTGTCAGTTGCGTAGTGAATGCTTTGGTTGATGCAACGCCGATTTCAGGGCCGGCACGGGTCATTAATACCAGATCGGATTCTCTGACCAGAGAACTCTCCGGTACGTTGCAGATAGCTAATGAATATTTTGCGCCCAGCTTCTTGGCTTCCAGTAATGCTGCCAGTGTGTCGGCGGTTTCACCGGATTGTGAAATGGTAACAACCAAGGTATCCGGCGCTAATACCGGACTTCTATAGCGAAATTCACTGGCTACTTCGATATTACAGGGAACATGGGCTAGCTCTTCAAACCAGTAACGCGCCACCAATCCTGCATGATAACTGGTTCCGCAGGCTAAAATCTGGACAGCTTTTATGTTATCGAACACTTGGGCGGCATTATGCCCGAATGCGTTTTCCTGCAAACGGTTGTTGATAAATCGGCCTTCCAAGGCTTGTGAAATAGCAAAAGGCTGCTCATAAATTTCCTTCAACATGTAATGCCGATAGTCGCCTTTATCGACCGCATCCGCTGTCAACTGGCTTTCTATGAGCGAGCGATTCACTGCCTTGTCATTCAGGTCATAAATAGCTAAGCCCTTTATGGTGATCTCAGCTATGTCACCGTCTTCCAGGAAAATAAAGCGCCGCGTGACCGGAAGCAATGCCGCCACATCCGAGGCGATAAAATATTCGCCTATCCCGACACCGATAACCAGCGGACTGCCCTTTCTGCACGCTATCAGAGTATCGGGATTATCCACACTCATTATCCCCAACGCATAGGCGCCATCCAGTTTTTTAATGGTCTTTTTAACGGCGTTCAGCAGCCCATCTGTGGATTCCATAGCGTGATAGATTTCATGCGCGATAACTTCAGTATCGGTTTCTGAAGTGAACTCGTAGCCCTGTTGCAGCTGAACTTCTCTTAAATGCTCATGATTTTCGATAATACCGTTATGGACTACAGCCACTTTATGTCGGCAAATATGCGGATGCGCATTAGCCGTACTGGGTTTACCGTGGGTAGCCCACCGGGTATGCGCTATACCGATATGGCCTGAAATGGGGTCAGCCTCCAGCAACGCTTCCAAACCCTTTACCTTGCCCAGCTCACGCTTCCGGTAGATTTGCTGATTGTTAATGACCGCCAATCCAGCCGAATCATAGCCTCGATATTCCAGCCGCTTCAGCCCCTCCAGTAAAATGGGCACTACATTTCGTTGCGCGATACCGCCTACAATTCCACACATGTTATTTCTCCATCTTAACGGGGCGTTGCCATCCGGCAAGGGATATCTGTTTGGTTCTGCTTAAAGTCAACTGGTTTTCAGGACTATCTTTGGTAATGGTTGATCCAGCGCCTATCGTAGCGTTTTTACCTATCGTAACCGGAGCGACCAACTGGCTATCCGAGCCTATAAAAGCGCCGTCTTCAATAATGGTTCTAAACTTGTTAACACCATCATAATTACAGGTAATAGTTCCGGCACCGATATTGACTTTACTGCCCACCGTCGCGTCGCCGATATAACTTAAGTGATTTATTTTACTGCCTGATGCTACCGATGATTTCTTGATTTCCACAAAGTTGCCGATATGGACATCATTAGCCAGAACGCTTTCCGGTCTTAGCCTGGCATAAGGGCCGATCCTGCAGCCTTGCCCAATGACTGCATCTTCTATGATGCAGTTTGACAAAATTTCTACATTATCGCCGATAATAGAATTTTTTATATTAGTATTGGCGCCTATTTTGACATGGCTGCCTATGCTGTTTTTGCCTTCTAAGATCACGTTAATATCGATTTCTATATCTTGCCCCAAGCTCTCTATTGATCCTCTTTGATCAAAGCGCATCGGGTCTTTTAGCGTAACACCCTGCTCCATCAAGCTATTGGCTTGCCCTTGTTGATAGATACGCTCCAAGTAACTGAGCTGTATACGGTTATTCACGCCCAGCACTTCATCCTCGGTTTCCGGCTGGCTGGTCACGATATTGATTTGGTCGGCTACCGCCATCTCAATCACATCAGTCAAATAATATTCACCCTGAGCGTTACTGTTGTTTAACTGGCTCAGCCATTTCTTTAATTGATTGCCTTGCACCGCCATGATGCCGGTATTAACCTCATTGATTTGTTTTTCATTGGCTGCCGCATCTTTTTCTTCAACAATTTTTGTAACCTGCCCGGTAGTATCTCGAACTATTCTGCCGTAACCGGCCGGATCAGTAAGGTTCACCGTCAGTAAAGCAAGAGACCGGTCATTGACGTTACTTATCAACATTTTGACGGTTGCTAATTTCAACAAAGGCACATCGCCATAAAGTATCAAAACAGTATCGGAATCGGCAATTTGATCGCTCGTCTGTTGCACCGCGTGTCCTGTACCCAACTGCTGCTTTTGCTCTATCCAATCGGCATCCAAATCCTTTAAAGTTTCTGTAACCAGCTCTGCGCCGTGGCCGACAACAATCTTAATGGTATTGTTGTCCAAGCGCCTACTCATGTCGTAAACATGTTGCAGCAAAGGTCTATTGGCAATTTTATGCAAAATTTTGGGCAACTCTGAGCGCATACGCGTTCCTTTACCCGCAGCTAATATAATGGTCGTTATTTTCATTGTCATATCCCGTTAAACTAAAAAAGCCCGATAACGCGTTAATTCGCTATCGGGCTTTTCAATCAAAAAGGGTAGAAGACTGCCATGCTATATTTCAACTACCCGCCGCGTTTTCTAAGTCTATCTACAGACCTTAATTGCATAACAGCTTCCTGCAATTGTGCCTGGGCAACGACAAAATCAATTTTGCCTGATTTATCAGCCAATGCTTCTTCAGCCCTGGCTTTTGCCTCTATTGCGGCCGCTTCATCAATATCTTTCGCCCTTATAGCCGTATCAGCCAGAATGGTAACCAGATGCGGTTGTATCTCCAGCATACCGCCTGACACATAAAACGGATAAACTTCCTTATCGCTTACTTGTACCCTGACTTCACCAGGCTTAAGTTTTGATATTAACGGCGCATGCCGAGGCGAAATACCCACTTCGCCGAGTTCGGCAGGAGCAAATACCATTTCCGCCAATCCGGAAAATATTTCCTTCTCTGCACTAACGATGTCTACATGTACGGTCATGGTCATGTTTGTTACCTACCTGTTTTATAGCTTATTTCATACCTTTTGCTTTCTCAAGCACTTCATCTATGGTACCGACCATATAGAAAGCCTGCTCAGGAACAGCATCATAGTCACCGTCGATAATGCCTCTAAAGCCGGCAATGGTATCTTTCAGTGACACATATTTACCTGGCGAACCGGTAAATACCTCGGCAACGAAGAAAGGCTGAGACAGAAAGCGTTGCATTTTACGCGCTCTCGATACGGTTAATTTATCTTCTTCAGATAATTCATCCATGCCTAAAATTGCGATAATGTCGCGCAATTCTTTGTAACGTTGCAAAATACCCTGAACTTTACGAGCCACATCGTAATGCTCCTGCCCGATAACCAAAGGATCCAGCTGACGGCTGGTCGAATCCAAAGGATCAATCGCAGGATAAATACCCAATTCGGCAATTTGACGAGACAATACAACGGTCGCGTCCAAATGCGCAAACGTGGTTGCAGGCGATGGATCGGTCAAGTCATCCGCAGGCACGTAAACCGCTTGGATGGACGTAATAGAACCGGTCTTGGTTGAGGTAATACGCTCTTGCAGTACGCCCATTTCTTCAGCAAGCGTAGGCTGATAACCTACCGCTGATGGCATACGGCCTAATAGCGCCGATACTTCGGTACCTGCCAAGGTGTAACGATAGATATTGTCGACGAAGAATAGTACGTCGCGGCCTTCATCGCGGAAATATTCCGCCATGGTTAAACCTGTCAACGCAACGCGCAGTCTGTTTCCTGGCGGCTCATTCATCTGTCCGTAAACCAACGATACCTTGTCGATTACGTTTGAATCGGTCATTTCGTGGTAGAAGTCGTTTCCTTCACGAGTACGCTCACCCACACCGGCAAACACCGAGTAACCACTGTGCTCAATCGCGATATTACGGATCAGCTCCATCATGTTAACGGTCTTGCCGACATCGGCACCGCCGAACAATCCCACTTTTCCACCCTTGGTAAATGGGCAGACCAAATCGATAACTTTGATACCGGTTTCCAGTAACTCGGTTGCCGCAGCCTGCTCGGCATAACTTGGCGCCTCACGATGGATGCCCCATTTTACTTTTTCGCCGATAGGGCCTTTTTCGTCGATGGGCTCACCCAGGACATTCATAATGCGACCTAGAGTTTCTTGTCCAACCGGCACAGCAATGGGCGCATTGGTATTACTGACTTCCAAGCCTCGGCTTAAACCATCGGTAGTCCCCATCGCAATAGTTCTGACAACGCCATCACCTAATTGCTGCTGAACTTCCAGCACCAAGCCTTTACCTTGTACATTTAAGGCATCATATACTTTGGGCAAGTCTGCACGTGAAAATTCCACGTCAACGACCGCGCCGATAATCTGAACGATTTTACCCGAACTCATTGAGTTGTCCTCTTGTGTTGTGTCATTTTAACTTGGGCTTAAACAGCTGCGGCACCGGCAACAATTTCTGAAATTTCCTGAGTGATAGCGGCTTGTCTGGCTTTGTTATAAATCAGCTGTAATTCGCTGATAATATTTCCGGCATTATCCGAAGCACTCTTCATCGCCACCATTCTTGCCGCTTGCTCACAGGCATTATTTTCGACCAGCCCCTGATAAACGATGGATTCGATATATCGCGTTAACAAGTGATCCAAAACTTCCTTGGCATCGGGCTCATAAATATAATCCCAATGGCCGCTTAAGTTCTCATCAAGCTCACCCGCTACGACAGGCAGTAATTTTCCGATAGTAGGCTTTTGCGTCATGGTATTAACGAACTCATTGTTTATTACATACAATTCATCGATTCTACCTTGCGCATAAGCATCCAGCATGATTTTAATGATGCCGATAATGTCATGCTGATGTGGCGTGTCGCCCAATTTAGAAACCTGGCCAACCAGATTCGCCTTCAAGTTGCCAAAAAAACCAAAAGCCTTAGTACCTACCGTACAAATATCAACTTCAATATTCGCTTTATCCCATTGCATCATTTGGGTCAGCGTTTTTCTGAATAAATTTGAATTCAGGCCCCCGCACAAGCCCCGGTCGGAACTGATAACGATAATCCCAACCCGTTTAACCGGACGCTCAACAAGAAAAGAGTGTTTATACTCAGGATTGGCTTGGGCCAGATGCTTGATAATCTGGCCGATTTTTTTGGAGTATGGACGTGTTGCCAACATTCTGTCTTTTGTTTTACGCATTTTACTCGCAGCAACCATTTCCATTGCCCGCGTGATCTTTTGAGTATTTTTAATACTCCCGATCTTACTGCGTATTTCTTTACCAACAGCCATCTTAAGACCCTTTTACCAGCTATGAGTTTTGACGAAAGTCTGGATTGCAGTCAGCATACCCGTTCTTATGTCATCATTAAAATCGCCAGTTGCATTAATGTTGTTCATTAATTCAGAATGCTCTGACGTCATGTACGACTGTAAGGCGGCCTCAAAAGCAAGTACCTTGTTAACTTCCAGGCTATCCAAGAATCCTTCGTTAGCGGCAAACAATGAAACAGCCATTTGCGCGACCGACATCGGCGAATATTGATTCTGCTTCATCAGCTCAGTCACACGTTGACCACGTTCAATCTGCTTGCGGGTGTTTTCATCCAAGTCGGATGCAAACTGTGCGAAAGCCGCCAACTCGCGATATTGCGCCAAATCAAGACGCGTACCGCCACCCAGTTTTTTGATGATCTTGGTTTGAGCTGCTCCACCTACACGCGAAACAGATAAGCCTGCATTCACCGCCGGACGTATACCGGAATTAAATAGGTTACTTTCCAGGAAAATCTGACCGTCGGTAATAGAGATTACGTTAGTCGGTACGAAAGCCGATACATCGCCGCCTTGAGTTTCAATAATCGGCAATGCGGTTAATGACCCTGTTTTACCTTTTACCTTACCGCCGGTTAACTTCTCAACTTCGGCTGCATTAATACGCGATGCTCTTTCCAGCAAACGGGAATGCAAATAGAACACGTCCCCTGGATATGCTTCACGGCCCGGCGGACGACGCAGCAACAGGGAAATCTGACGATAAGCCCAAGCTTGCTTGGTTAAATCATCATAAATGATCAACGCATCTTCGCCGCGATCCCTGAAGAATTCGCCCATTGAGCAGCCGGTATAGGGTGCGATAAATTGCAGTGCAGCTGATTCAGATGCCGATGCAGAGACCACAATCGTGTGAGCCATTGCGCCATGCTCTTCAAGCTTGCGAACTACGTTGGCAATCGAAGCACGTTTTTGGCCGATAGCCACATAGATACATTTAATACCTGTACCTTTTTGATTGATAATCGCATCAATCGCAATAGCGGTTTTACCGGTTTGTCTATCGCCAATAATCAACTCACGTTGACCGCGACCTACCGGAATCATCGCATCAATAGATTTCAAACCCAATTGTACGGGTTGTTCAACCGATTGACGGGCAATTACACCGGGAGCAATTTTTTCGATCGGCGAAGTTTCGGTGCTTTCAATAGCGCCTTTGCCGTCGATAGGATTACCCAGCGCATCAACGACGCGGCCCAGCAACGCTTCCCCAACCGGTACTTCCAGAATTTTTCCGGTGCATTTTACGGTGTCGCCTTCAGAGATGTGTTGGTATGAACCTAATACCACCACACCCACGGAATCTCTTTCGAGGTTAAGCGCCATGCCAAAGGTGTTGCCGGGAAACTCCAGCATTTCGCCTTGCATTGCTTCCGAAAGACCATGTACTCTAACAATACCGTCAGTCACACTGACCACGGTACCTTCTGTATGAGACTCTGCGCTCAGGTCGAAGTTTTCGATCTTCTTTTTAATCAGATCACTTATTTCAGATGGGTTTAATTGCATGTTCTTTTCTCGCTCTGGTTTAGAGTCGTTTTGCTAATTGTTGAAGCTG
>JAUGSS010000011.1:0-1246 GCA_044426515.1 Methylococcaceae bacterium
GCGATGCGGTTACGAGATAAAGATCAACCAGAAGGCACATATTATTTGATAGGGATGAAGCCGATTATAGGATTGTTTCGTCGCCCGGGTGTCTTCAGCGTGGGTTGCTTCGACGCTAGTGTAGGTCGCTACGATGTTGGCCTTCGTTGGTTGAACGTCAACTCTTACGATGAGTCGGACGTGTGGAATGCCGATGGCGTTTGGGCTTTTGTTCGCGAGTAGATCTGATGACTGAGACCCCCTCTATCTCCCCCTTGAAAAGGGGGAGGACCGGAACCTGAATCTGAACCTGAATCTGAACCTGAGCGAAAAACACAAAACGCGACCGTTGGGCCGCGCTTTATGATGATTCTTGTCAGGGAATACTGGTAAGCCGAATTTTGTCATCGACGTTGACCTCCACCATGAGGGAAACATCTGGGACAGTCATCTCTCTGTGCGAGCGACCAAATCTTGCTCTTGCACCAGCGTGGGTTTGCCACATCTCCATGTTGCCATGGGATGAACGATGAAGCTCGTTGCATTACTGCGCGGAACACCATCGTACTTTTCACCTTTAGTCAGACCGAAGCCTGATTTGTATTGTCTCTGTGGTACTTTCCCTAAGTTTGAATGACGCTTTCGAGCGATATGGTGATCGGAATTCTCGCGCGTGTCATCGTACTCTTGATCGTCGTTAACGATACGCTCTTTCGCTCACCATTGCTGATGAACGGGTGTTCGGACTTTCCTCTCTGCGAGAACCCAGTGGATCCTTGCTGAGCGACTGTCTTGTATTCCTGACGGGGCGAATATTAGCATAAAAATTGGGAAAAAGCAACCTCCTTCGCTAAAGCTACGGAAGGTCAAGATGCAAAACGTCGTCCCTTGGAGGAGGGGCGACGCAGAATGTTGTGGGTGGCTCGGAGAAGGCCGAATGGTCTTCTCTACGGGCTGTCTCGGATGGTGAAGTCGGGGAATGGACAGTTTCTTCCTTTTTCCTTGAATTCTTCGGAAAACGTTCGGGCGATCCCGATGGCGTGATATTCGAGCGGGCACTCGGTGAGCACGTGCATGAATGCCTCTCTGTCTACGTCGTCTCCTTTGTGGGCAGTTGCGATGCGGACGAGTACGTTGGCCTTGAGAAAGACTCTGGTGTTCGTCTTTGCCCCAAAAAGCTCGCGGATGAGTTCCTCTGGGGTTTTGTGCTCTTTCTGCCTGCATTCTTCTGCAAGCTTCTTCGCGACCCTATTCCTTGAAGGTGTCG
>JAUGSS010000031.1:0-1543 GCA_044426515.1 Methylococcaceae bacterium
ATAATCATCCAAGCCATCTGCATCCGTGTCGGAGTCACAAGGATCCGTGCCCAACGAGTACTCTTCTAAGTTGGTCACGCTGTCCGAATCGTAGTCCGAACTCGCATCTGAAAGAGTGGAGTCCATACAACTGTAAGAAAGTTCCCATGTGTCATCCATTCCATCTCCATCCGAATCTGAAGGAGCATCAAGGGCATCAGTGGGATCGGTACCAGCAGCAATTTCAGCTGCATCAGAATATCCGTCACCATCCGTGTCACTCTCAGCAGGATCAGTGACATAACCATAGGTTCCAGCCACTTCATCGCCGTCACTCAAAGTGTCTCCATCGCTGTCCGTGTCGTTAGGATCCGTTCCATAGGTAGTCACTTCTTCATAGTCGTCCAAACCATCCGAATCACTGTCAGTCTCGTTAGGATCCGTTCCATAAGTAGTCACCTCTTGCCCGTCCGTGAGCAGGTCTCCGTCGGTGTCCGAATCATTGGCATCGGTTCCATAAGTGATCACTTCTTCATAATCGTCCAAACCATCCGCATCAGTGTCCGCATCGTTGGGATCCGTTCCATAAGTAGTCACCTCTTCCCCGTCTGTGAGCAGGTCTCCGTCCGTGTCAGAATCATTGGCATCGGTGCCATAGGTGATCACTTCTTCATAGTCATCCAAGCCATCCGCATCACTGTCCGTCTCGTTGGCATCGGTTCCATACATTCTCAATTCGTCATAATCGCTAAGGCCATCACCATCGCTATCCGACAACAAAGGATCGGTTCCATAGGTCACGAGTTCAGAGTAATCCTCCAAACCATCGGCATCAGTATCCGACAACAAAGGATCGGTTCCATAGGTCACAAGTTCAGCATAATCCTCTAAACCATCGGCATCGCTATCCGACAACAAAGGATCAGTCCCATACGTCATCACTTCCTGGTAATCGCTGAGCGAGTCTCCATCACTATCCGTATCCAAAGGATCGGTTCCATAGGTCAGCACTTCCTCTCCATCCAAAAGCAAGTCGTTGTCGCTGTCCGCGTCAGCAGGATCCGTTCCATAACCCGATTCAAGCACATCATACAATCCATCTCCATCCGCATCGGTGGTGTCAGGAGTGCTAGACGAATCCAAAGGATCGGTTCCAGCTAAATACTCTTCGTAGTCACTGAATGTATCATCATCGCTGTCCGCATCATTCGTGTAAGAACCAAAACCGAGTTCTTCCGCATCATTGAGCAAGTCCTCATCTTCATCCGCAGCCAAAGGATTCGTGCTGTACGTCGTCACTTCATCGTAGTCCGTGAGAGTGTCGTCATCCGTGTCCGTGTCATTGGCATCGGTGCCATAGGTGATCACTTCTTCGTAATCGTCCAAACCGTCGGCATCGCTGTCGGCGTTCAGAGGGTCGGTACCGTACGTCACTTCCTCATAATCATCGAGACCATCCGCATCCGTATCAGACAGCAATGCGTCGGTGCCATACGTTAAAATTTCATCCGCATCTTGAATCAAGTCTCCATCTGTATCACGTGCATTAGCGTCCGTGCCGTAG
>JAUGSS010000072.1:0-62071 GCA_044426515.1 Methylococcaceae bacterium
TCGCTGTGTTGTAGATGGCTTTGCCAGTCTGCGCCGGTGAGTTTTTCCTGTAAAAACAGGTCTTGAGTACGGCTATCGGGGATACGTAGTAAGGCTTCGGCAATGCCCATTAAAACAATGCCTTCATGGGAATTAAGCTGATATTCCTGCAAAAACGCTTCAATCGCAGTTTGCCGATGTTTCTTTTCCCTGACTGCGGTAACCAGCGTTTTGGCGCACTCGCCTATCGGAACCGGATCGTAACCGTTTAATGCGGCTATATTCAACAGCGGCGCGAAGTGCAGTTGCTGCCCTCCTCTTCTTTCATTAAAAGGCCGGGGAGACGGTTTTCGAAAAAGCGCGAACCGTGCCCATACGCAATAGAGTAATTCGCTGATAAGGTGTTTCTCATCAGCCAAATAAGCCTCATTAATTATTTTTCGTAATTCGGCTAAAGATTTTTGAGTCATAGAGGCTAACTCCATTGGCAAGAATCTCCAGTTTCTTAACAGGTACTCTTTGAAACCGGAAATTGGATCAAAAAAACAGACTGTTCAATGGATTTCATTGTTCCATAGAGGAAGCCCAAGTCAATCTCTTTCGTACTGACTTAGTCAATGATGTTAATCAACTGTCGATAATTTCCAAACAGGCGATCATGGTATGACGGATGACGAAAAAAGTCATCGCTATCGGGTAAAGCGCGTAATGGCGGGTGATCAGCAGGCTAATCAACACGAACGCCACCATCGCGCCGGTGTTGAAACGGGTGTTTTTTTCCAGATAACGCAGGTGCTCGATAGATTCCCGATCGAAGTATTCGCTTTTGTTGATCAGGGTTATCGTCACAATCGAGGTTAACAGCGCAAAATATAGCGGGAAGAAAAAGAACATCGGTGCATCATCGTTGAACTGCGGCTGCCAGTATGCATACCAGACCAGCAAGCAACCGGTTGCAAAGCCGTCGTGCCAGATAACCGTGGGGATTTTTTTCAAATACCCGGCCAACAGGCTGAGCGCCATCACCGTCAACCCTACACCTAAAGCCGCAGGCGTGGCGAGTAAGGGTAGAAATTCATTTTGGTTCTGTACCAGAACCGCCAACAGAAAACTGCAAAGAATGAATCCGATCATGATCAATCATAGCCTGTGAATTTTTCTTAGACTATAACATCAGCGGTAGAAGAACAGAAGCACGAAGACGCAGGCCGAAAAACCGCGCTGTTGATCAGAACTCAAGCCGAGGAATTCAGTTTGAAAAGCCTGTCCAGTCAGTCGAAAGCCTCCCGATTCGCGTTTTGCGAAGCGGGAGGCTTTCGAAGCAAGCGGGATCAGGAAGCGGTTATGCCGACGTTAAAACCGGAATACCGATTATGTCAGTCGGGGCGGCCGGTAACCGAAATTGTTTGTTTGACTAAATTACCGGGATTGACGACAAGCCCTTCGGATTCACAGTCCCATGATCTGGCTTCCGCTGGGAGAGCAAAAATGATTTTTTTCCTAGTCTTCATGTTTTGACAGGTCACCGTACCTTTAATCGCGCTCATTTTCGTCAACGAACCACCTACGCCCGGCAAAGCCACCGTAGACGGAGCTGACGTGAAGACGTGCACCGCCCCCCCCCAAACAGTCAAGTCGCCTGCATTACATCCGCCTTCTGTTCCTTCGGCTTGCAATGAAACTTGGTGCATACCGGCGGATACCGGCCCCAAATCGATCAATCCGGTATCTAAAGGGCGCGCATCTTGATCGCCGTTCCAACCTAAAAAGCCTGTGCTGATTGGCGAGCCGCCATCGACAGAGATGTTAAGCTTAATAGACGCACAATGCGTTTCCGCTACAGTATATTGAATTTTCAGCATATCCTCGGTGGTAATATCAAAGGTAAAGGGTTGATCGCAAACCTGACCTGCGCTGGTGCAGTAAGTCAGCGCATCCAGGATCGATTCATCCGCCATTGATGGTGCGGATAGTGTGAGTAAGCTCAGTGTTAACATTGCTCCGCCCAGTCTTGATTTCAATTGTATTTTATTATTCATATTATTCACTCTCAAATTCAAGGTCGGAATTACGAAAAGTCAACGCACTGTTGCGACCGTTATCAACAGTAACGTGGTGTGGACTTCGACGATGAAAACCACAAACTGATAATACCCCCGGTTCGCTTATTTTTAAAAATGTTTCCCTCGTTTCCAAGATCAAGCTCACATTTTTATACATAAATCCGAATAAATTGAAAAAATCAATAACATGGTATTTTCGCAACCTGATTGATGGAACCGCCTTGATCTATCGCCCTTGAGCCGGAGTGACGCTGTGTTGTTGCTGTTGGGCTCGCCGGCTTGGCATGGTTTGCTTTAGAAGCAAATCTTGTTGCGGTAAATATTATTTGCTATAAAGAAAGAGTTTGTTTCCACAAACGTTATTTACTTTTGTACATAACGAATTAAACTAAAGCGGTGCCTTACTTTTCAGCTGTTTTAATAAATTCAGTGCATATCGCCAAGCAGCGGCGATATAAATTCCAGACTAAAAACAGGCCATTGATGATGCGAAAAAAAACTCTTGCCGGCGTTGCCGTTAACCATGTTCTCAATTTAATTGTTGTCGGCGGTTTTTGCATCGGCGGCAGTCATATTCAGGCCGCAGAAAAGAAAAACTACAGCAAACCGCCGTTTACCGTGTTCTCCAGCCAAATGCCCGATGCCTTGCTGGGCTCCGATAAATACGAAAAACCGGTATGGAATCTGCATGATGCGCTGAAGTTGCCGAAATGGCTGTCGGTATCGCTGGAACAGCGCAGCCGTTATGAAACCATGGACGGCACTTATAAAGCAGGCGGCAAAGGCGGCGACCAGCAAATCCCGCTACAGACCGATTTTTGGCTGCAAGCCAACTTGGGCGCGTTCCGGCTCGGCACGGAGTTTCTGGATGCCCGTGCATTGGGGGCGGATAGCGGCTCCGGCGTCAATAACACCCATGCCGACCAAGCCGATTTTTTACAAGGTTATGCGGCTTGGGCCGACCAAAATGTTTTATACAGCGGCATCGGCGCGGAAGTGATTGCAGGCCGGCAAACCTTGAATTTCGGCAGTCGGCGATTGATTGCCAGAAACGCAATGCGCAACACCATCAACAGCTTTACCGGAGTACGCCTGAGGCTGACGGATTACACCAACTGGCAGTTCAACGGCTTTGTCACCATGCCGGTCCTGCGCTACCCGACTGCGGCTACCGACATAGTCAATGAAGAACATGAATGGGACAAAGAAGACACTCACACCCTGTTTTCCGGCGGTTTTCTGGAACTGTACAACCTGGGCTGGGGCATCAACAGCGAGATGTATCTGTACCATCTTGACGAAAGCGACGGCGCCCGTAATCAAACCCGCAATCGCCGCTATTTCACTCCCGGCATGCGCTTTTTTATTAAACCCGCCAAGGCGGCATTCGACTTTCAACTGGAAGCCATCGGCCAGTTGGGCACGGTACGGGCGACTACCGCCGCAGGCGACGGTAAAGATTTGCAGCACCAAGCCTGGTATCAGCATATCGATGCCGGCTACACCTTCGCTATGCCGTGGACGCCGCGCCTGGCGCTGGAATACGACTACGCCAGCGGCGACAGCAACCCCAACGACGGCAAAGATCAGCGCTTCGATACCCTATACGGCGCCCGCCGTTTCGACTACGGCCCGACCGGGATTTACGGCGCATTTGCCCGCAGCAACATCAACAGCCCCGGCTACCGCATCAACGTTGCGCCGCGCTCCGATGTGCAAGCCACACTCAGCCACCGGGTATTTTGGCTGGCATCGGCCACAGACGCCTGGACCACATCGGGACTACAGGACAAAACCGGCCGTAGCGGCGATTTTGTCGGCCATCAGCTGGACTTGTCGACGCGCTGGGATGTCAACAGCAGCCTGAACTTCGAAACCGGCTGGGCGCATTTGTTCAAAGGCCAATTCGCCAAAAAGGCAGCCTCGGCGCCTAATGGGCAGGACATCGATTATTTTTATGTGCAAAGCCTGCTTAGATTTTAAGGTAGTCCCCCGCGGGCTCTCTGCCATTAAATTAAGCCTATTACAGCCTTAATTTAAGGCAGCGGCCCGCCGGCTGATTTAAGTCAACAATAGCCCGAAAAACCTAACCCCTTGTCCTCATCTTTGGAGATAGCTCATGTTAAAAACCGCCTTTACCCGCTCGCTCATAGCCTTAGCATTGCTGTTGTTAAGCCAAACCGGCCGGGCCGCGACAGTCCTGGTCGCCGTCGCCTCCAATTTCAGCAAGCCGATGACCGAAATCGCCGCCGAATTTGAAAAAGCGACCGGCCATAGCGCCAAGTTATCGTTCGGTTCATCCGGCAAATTCGTCTCGCAACTGGAAAACGGCGCGCCGTTTGAAGTCTTGCTGTCGGCAGACGACAAAGGTCCGCAAAAACTAGAACAAGCCGGTCTGGCTGTAGCGAACAGTCATTTCACTTACGCGCTGGGCAAGCTGGTGCTGTGGTCGGCGACACCGGGTTATGTCGACGATCAGGGAAAAATCCTGACCACCGGCGGCTTTAAACATTTGGCCTTGGCCGATCCCAAACTCGCCCCGTACGGAGCGGCCGCAATCGAAGTATTAAAAGGCCTGAACTTACAGGACAAGCTAAGCCCGTTATTTGTATTGGGCGAAAACATCGCGCAAACCCACCAATTCATCAGTACCGGCAACGCCGAACTGGGCTTTGTGGCTTTATCCCAAGTCATCGAAAACGGCAAAGTCGCCAGCGGTTCAGGCTGGATTATTCCAACCGATCGTCATGCGCCAATCCGGCAAGATGCGGTGCTGCTGACCCTTGGCGCGGAAAACCCGGCAGCCATAGCATTGCTGAGCTATTTAAAATCCGCCCCGGCGCTGGCGATTATCGAAAAGTACGGCTACGACCTGCCCAAGTAAGCGGAGCGATTTTATGCTAAGCCCTGCCGATCTCGGCGCATTGCTCTTAACCTTCAAAGTTGCAGGTTATGCCACCTTGTTGATGCTGCTGCTCGGCACTCCGCTGGCTTGGTGGCTTGCCCGGACGCGTTCCTCCTGGAAAGGTATCATCAATGCCGTCGTAGCCCTGCCGCTGGTGCTGCCGCCAACGGTTTTGGGCTTTTATTTACTGGTGTTGATGGGCCCGGCCGGGACAATCGGCAAACTCACGGCTTGGCTGGGTTTGGGCACCTTGCCGTTTACCTTTCCCGGCCTGGTGGTGGCGTCGGTGCTGTATTCGTTGCCTTTTGTCGTGCAACCGTTACAAAGCTCTTTTGCGATGATCGGCGAGCATCCTTTGGAAGCCGCCGCGACTTTGCGCGCCAGTCCTCTGGATAGTTTTTTCAGCATCGTCGTGCCGCTGGCGAAACCCGGTTTCCTGACCGCCGCTATTTTAGGTTTTGCCCACACCGTCGGCGAATTCGGCGTGGTGCTGATGGTCGGCGGCAATATTCCCGACAAAACCCGCGTGGTGTCGGTGCAAATCTACAATCATGTCGAGGCCCAGGAGTACAGCGAAGCGCACTGGCTGGCCGGCGGCCTGTTGTTGTTCTCGTTTAGCGTACTGCTGGTGCTGTACACCGCGCTGAAAACGCATCCTGTCGCCCACCCGCTTAAATAACATGACAATAATCCAGGCCCGCTTCCAGCTCGACTACGGCGACTTTAAACTGGACGTCGATTTACACTTGCCCGGCACCGGCATTACGGTGTTGTTCGGCCATTCCGGCTCAGGCAAAACCACCTTGCTGCGTTGCATCGCCGGATTGCAACATGCCCCGCAGGGTAGGCTGGAAATCAACGGCACTATTTGGCAGGACAGCGAGCGCGGCCTGTTCCTGCCTACATATAAACGGCCGCTGGGCTACGTGTTTCAGGAAGCCAATCTGTTTCCGCATTTAACGGTGCGGGATAACCTGCACTACGGCTTGAAGCGAATTAAACAAAATCCGGGCACAGTCAAACTGGAACAAACCCTTGAATTACTGGGCATAAGCCACTTAATGGAGCGCATGCCGGAACACTTGTCCGGCGGCGAACGGCAACGCGTCGCGATCGCCCGCGCGCTGGCGCTGAACCCGGAGATCCTGCTGATGGACGAACCGCTGGCGTCGCTGGATTTCAAACGCAAGCAGGAAATCCTGCCGTTTTTAAGCCGCCTGCATCAGCAACTGGACATTCCGGTGCTGTACGTCACCCACTCCCAGCAGGAAGTCGCGCAACTGGCCGACACCCTGGTGATTCTGGAAAACGGCCGGGCGCTGGCTTCTGGGCCGCTATCGGAAACGCAAAGCCGTCTCGATGTGCCGCTGGCGCAAGACCGGGAGGCCGCCACGGTTTGGCAGGCGACAGTCGCCGAACACGAAGCCGATTATCATCTGACCCGCGTCGCCTTTGCCGGAGGCTCGCTCAACCTGCCGGCGGTCGATGCAGGGATAGGCACACCATTACGGGTACAGATTTACGCCCGCGATGTCAGCATCGCTCTTGAAGCGCCGACCGCTACCAGCATTCTCAATGTGTTGCCCGCGACCATCACCGGCATCACCGATGGCCGCGACAGCCAAAGCGTTGTTCGGTTACAAGTCGGCAATCAGGCGCTGCTGGCGCACATCACCCGCAAATCGGCGCTATTGCTGGGTTTGCAGATCGGCATGGCGGTTTACGTGCAGATCAAGGGTACCTCGATATTAAATTAACCCTAGGAGATCATCATGAAAGCAAGCGCACGCAATCAATTTACCGGTACCGTCAACGAAGTACGGCTCGGCGCAGTCAATGCCGAAGTTCATATCGGTTTAAAGGGCGGAGAAACCATCGTCGCCTCGATTACCAAGGAATCCGTCGAAACGCTGGCGATCAAGACCGGCGTGGAAGTCATTGCCCTGGTCAAGGCCCCGCAAATCATCATCGTCACCGATTTCGGCGGCTATCGGCAGTCGGCGCGCAATCAGCTGCAAGGCACGGTAACTCAGGTTAAACCCGGCGCGGTCAACGCCGAAGTGGATATTGAGCTGAAAGGCGGCGAACAGATTGCCGCCACCGTGACTAACGACAGCGTCGAAACGCTGGGCTTGTGTAAAGGCCAGCCGGCTACAGCGGTGTTTAAAGCCGGTGCGGTGATCCTGGCTGCGGGTTAGATGATGACAAAATCGGCATGGGTCAGGGCCAGATTTATCCCCAGTACCGCGATTTTCGCAGCGGCATTAATGCCGCTGCCATCGGCGTCATACAGTAACTCGCCGGTGCCGGCGTTATAGATAATATAATCATTGAAATCAGCGGCAGCCGTGGCTTTTACAAAATTATCGCCATTTAACCCGCCTGTTGCGCTGAGTTTGGTAAAAACAGCGCTTCCTAACTGAATCGTGTCATCGGCGACAGTAAAGTCTGCGATTGTATCGACGTTTGCAATCGGCGCGGTGGTAAGGCAAAACACGTCTAAACCCTTACCGCCCACCAGCCTGTCATTGCCCGCCCTACCGTTTAGCGTATCGTTTCCTGCACTGCCAACCAGTGAATTATTCAGCCTGTTGCCGATAAGCGTATTGTCTAAACCGTTACCCGTGCCGTTAATTGCTGCGCTTCCGGTTAGGGTAAGATTTTCTACATGCGCTTTTAAGAGGTAACTCACTGAGCTGTTAACGCTGTCAATTTCGCTGGTCAGGGTTGAGGTTTCGGTCACTGTATCGCCGACTCTATCGACAACATAAACATCATTGCCTAAACCGCCGGTCATTTTATCGATGCCGGCGCCACCGGCTAAGGCATTATCAGCGCTATTCCCGGTTAAAATATTGTTAAGCGCGTTGCCTATGCCGTTAATCGCTGCGCTTCCGGTTAGGCTAAGGTTTTCTACATTGGCTGTTAATATGTAACTAACCGAGCTGTAAATACTGTCAATCTCAGCCGCTAAGCTTGAGCTTTCAGTCACCACATCGCCGGTGTTGTCGACCATGTAAACATCATTGCCCAAACCGCCATTCATAGTATCCGCACCTGTTAAGCCGTCAATGATGTCATTCCCGGCCAAGCCGTCAAATTTGTCATTAGCCGAACCGCCGGTTAAGGTGTCGTTACCGATTGACTCGGTAATACCGTTTTGCGCAATATTGACAACAAACGTCTGGCTGTTAGCCACTGAGCCGTCAGATGCGGTCACCGTAAAGCCGGTGTCGGCATAATCTGTCAACGCCTCAATAGCTGCATCGTTTGCCGCGAATTTATAATCCCCGCCGGTCTTCGTTACCGTTAACACGCCAAAGGCGCTGCTTTGACTGATCGTGCCGTCGCCATTGTCGGTACCGTTAGCAATGCCGTAAGTTAAGCTATTCCCATCAATATCGGTGGCAACCAACTTCCCTGCGACGGATGCAAAGCGGTCGTCAAAGACAGTGTCGATATAGTTAACAGCCGTTGGCGCTGCGAGGACGGGGGCGTCATTAACCGCTGTTATATTCACTTGTGCTTGTACCGGAATCGCTGACACCACACCGCTATTGTCTTTTGCCGCCACGGTAAACGCATTGAGCGTGCCGTTGGCATTCGTTCTTGGCGTCCAATAAGCATTGAACGTCCCATTGACCGTGTCATTTATGCCGCTAACCCATGAGCTTGCTGAGTCAGCCGATGTGCCGATTTTTAAGCTGCCGCTGCTGAGTGTTTTAATGACAAAGCCGTCAACGCTACCGTCAAGGTCTGCTGCATTGCCTTGGTTTTGCAGATCGGCAAAGGTCACCGGCACGGTGCTGTCTTCATTGCCGACGGCAACCGCTGAGCTGAAAGCGGTTAAGGTCGGGGCATCATTTACCGCGGTAACGGCCAGCGTCGCTTGAACGGCGGCGGATTCCATACCGCCGTTGTCTTTAGCCGCTACGCTAAAAGCATTCAACAGGCCGTTGGCATTGGCATCGGGAGTCCAGTAAGCGTTATGCGCGGCATCTATGCTGTTGTTTGTTATGGCATCCCAAGCCGTTGCCGTTTCCGCTGAACCGCCTATTTTTAAACTGCCGCTGCTGAGTGCTTTAATGACAAAGCTGTCAACGCTACCGTCAAGATCTGCTGCATTCCCTTGGTTTTGCAGGTCAATAAAAGTCACCGTAATTTCGCTGTCTTCATTGCCGCCTGCAACCGCTGAACTGAATGCGGTTAAGGTCGGGACATTATTACTGTTGGTAATACTGACGGTCAATGCCGTTGGCGCGCTGATTGCGCCGTGAGCATCGGCAACCGTGTAGGTGAATGTATCGGTAAAAATTTGCCCGGCTGACGGAGCATGAATCGCAATTTTGGCACTGTCCAGGATATAGCTATAGCTGCCGTCGGCTGACAGGATAAGACTACCGTAAAGACCGGCAACAGCCGCGCCTACATTGCCCGGCTGATCGTTTAGCTTTTGTACGATTCTGGTTTCGCCAAGCCCCAAAGCACTATCGGCATCCGTATCGTTAGACAGTACATTGCCCGTTGCCAGACTGTCGCCGGCAACATTTGAACCGCCTTCCGTAACGGGATCGTCGGTATTATTATCGGCCACACCTATAGGCGCATCGTTGACGGCCGCTTCTGTGCCGACCGTGATATTGCCGAATGTTAAGTTTTCAATGTTACTGAGGCTATCCGTGCCGTTAATGCCGGCTAAGTCGGTTATTGTTGCGCTGACCGAAGTGCCGGTTACGGTGCAAGTCGCCCAACTGCCGCAAATAGCCGTGTCTATGCCGACACTGCCATCGATAGTGTCGTTACCGCCGCCACCGCTTAAAATATTGTCAGCGCTGTTGCCGATCAGTATATCGTTACCCATGCCGCCCATGGCTTTTTCAAGTGTCGTACTAAAAGCAATGCCGACATTATTATTCAGCCCGCAAACCGATGAATAACTTCCCGGAATCAGATTGATTGTTTGATTTCCGCTCCAACCGGAACAATTCAGCTCATCGCTGCCGCCCGCATCCCAAATGGTAAAAATCGGCACGCTGTTGGTAGAAAAATCAAAAATAGACTTTTCTTGATCGCCGGCCGCAAAGTTATTGTTATAGCCATAAACAGTGTCTCCTGTTCGGGTAGCGGTATCCGTGCCGTACAGCGACTGAATAGCGGCAATGTCGTAAACCATCGGGGTTTGGGGATACTTATAATTGGTGAAGGTACCGTCCTGGGTCCATGCCTTGATAGCCGCATCGTAGCCGCCAAAATACGACATGACGGTGTATTGCCGATTATCTTGGGCAAACTCCGCATCAGCATCATAAGTCACCGTAACTCCGGGAGCGGCGTCATAGACTCCGGGATGCGAGAGCCCTAAAGCATGACCGATCTCATGAATCATGGTGGTCAATCCGTAAGCGCCGATGACCATCCCCGAGTCCGCATTAGTCGCCCAATTTGAAGACAGCCAGATTTGATCTGCGGCTATATCTTTGGGCGTTGTGTTATAACTAAAATAACTCGCATAAGTACCATCGTTGACAGTGGCACTGGAATAATTCAGCGTAATATTGGCACCGGCTCCGCCGCTTTCAATTAAGTTGCCGGGCATCAGCTCATCCCATACCCGGAAAGCGAGTTGCGCCGTTGTCACTTGTAATGCGGTCATCGCGACCAAGCCGTTACCTTCTGATGATGGAGGCCGGCCCAGTGCAGTAAAATTAGTAGGATTGCCCGTGTTAATGCCAAAGCTGATATTAGCGTTGGGGGTAGCAGGCGTAGAAATGGAGGCGGCTATTAAGTGTAGCGCCGTATCACCACTGCCCCAGGACGTGGTTAATTGAGTGATAATCCGGTCAAGCGTGTAAGTGGATTTAAGCGCTGCAATATTCTGCCTATTGCTTGACGTATAATCAGTGATATTAATTGGAGTGTCTCCCTAGCCTGCGGTGGTATCTGCCGCCTGATTATCAGTCGCCGCGATAATAGTTGCAACGGAAAGATCGGCAGCTATCTCTGAGTGTATTAATCCGGCAGAAAATGGGTCACACGCTGCTTGGCCCCCCTAGTGCTTTCCGACCACCCGGCTAAAATGCAAAAAACGCAAATTAATAGATAAATATCGGCCATGAACATTAGTCAAATTTTAGAACATGCAAAGCAATTGAATGTTAACGAGAGAGCCCTTGTTGCTCATTGTTTAATTTCTTCGCTTGAAACAGGCAAGATGAAAGTGTTGAGCAGGCATGGGCCGAATTAGCCGAACTTAGGTATCAAGATCAGGGTAAAGGTTTAGGGGATGACTTCTTGAATGAGCTCGAATCAGTTTATCAAACGATTATTGAATTTCCTCGAACATGGCCGTTTTTCGAAAAGGGTTTTCGAAGGCTCTTACTTTCCAGGTTTCCCTTTTCGATTTATCGGGAAACTGACAAGTCAATTTATGTCGTTGCAGTGATGCATAACAGTAGAAAACCGGATATTGGTCAAGTCGCATATAAGCGGATTTCAGCCCGCTACATCAGCGGTAACTGCCTAGCCAGCAACAGCAAAGGGTGTTCTACCCGGCCCCCATCGGCATTAAGATAAACCGCACAACCGAAATTCCCGCTAACCACCATATCCGCCGACAAATCGGTGATGATTTGCTGTTTCAAAGCTCGCAACTGCCCGGCGTTGCCTGGATGTGTCAGCATATAGCTGCCGCCCGCACCGCAACAGATGTGATTGTCGGTCAGCGCGGCAACGCTTAGACCGGGGATCTTTTGCAGCAGCGCATAAACGGCGTGCTGGTTTTTGAGCACGTTGCGCTGACTGCACGGCTCGTGGACTGCAACTTTCAGCGTGGATGCTGTTAGTTGCAAATCGTCCGGCCAGTGTTTCAGCAAAAATTCATTGATGTCGCACAAACGTTGCCGGAACAGTTGTCCCGACTCATCATCATTTTGATATTCGCTTAGCATCGCCCCGCAACCTGTGGCAGTGTGGAGCACGGCATCGACATCCAACGCGTTGAAAACCGCGATATTGTTGCCGGTCAAACCCGAGGCGGATTGACCGTTATGCTGATGTATCGCGCCGCAGCAGCCTTGTTGCGGCGGCACCAGCACCTCGTAACCTATAGCATTAAGCAGCTTGATCGATGCCAGCAAGGTCTCGCGGTCGAAATGTTCGGCGATACAGCCGGTGAACAGCGCAACCCGGCCGCGTTTCGTGGCACTGGTAGGATAAGAAACAGCCAATGCCCGCATTGCCGGTTTGCCGAGCAAGGCTTCGGCATCGGCCAAATGCAGTTTTTTCAACAATCCGCTGCGCCGTAACGGTTTTTGCAAACCCGATTTCAGATAAACGGCCATCAATGGCATTAACTGCCTCAACCAACGCTTGTTTTCAATCAGCTTGAACGCCAGTTTCGCCAGCCAACCCGGATTAACCTTTAACCGGGCCTGAGCTTGGTCAAACAACTGCCCGTAAGCCATCCGGCTGGGGCAAATGCTTTCGCAAGCCCGGCATTGTACGCAATTCTCCAAATACTTCCGCTCATCGGCGCTGATCGGCAGGTTTTCGACCAGCAGTTTGCTGATGCTACGGATACGCCGGCGCGGGGTTTCTTCATCGGTTTGGAACAAACGAAAGGTCGGGCAGCTACTGACACAGAGGCCGCAACGCATACATTCACCGGCGTCGGGTATATACGGCCCCGATCCCATCGGCTCGCCGGGTTCATCGTAGTGGATGTCCATAAAATCAAACATCTCAGACCTCTACATCACCTTGGTATAAGCGCGGCGCAACAGTTCCATTTCCGCAGGCGGCCTGCCGCGCAGCTCCGGTAAGGTTCTCATCCGGCAATCCCGGCTTTGCATCAGTTTGTGCGGAGGGTCGAGCAGCATGAAGCGCGCCATGTGAACGGTAATAATACCGCCGGGGGTGTCGATTTGTTCGCTAAATTCCGGTTCGACCCGCAACAGATCGTTGTCCAGCTGTAAAAGCTGATTGATATTATTAACCAGCATTGCCGGATGAGTGCTGACTTTAGCGCTTATAAACTCTTCCGGCTCCAGCGCACTGGACAACGCAGGCAGCGGCTCCGGAAAGCAGATGCTGCCGTTGCTGTGCTGGGCGAACAGAATCAATGCGCTGATGTCGCCTTTGTAGTAAAGCAATAGCCGGTGATCGGCGAATACGTCGTTGGACCGGATCATTAGTTAAGCACGGAGGCCAATAGCTCTTCAACATCCACGTCCAGGATTTCCAAGCCTACTTTTTTACAAAACCGCTTTTCTTTATCGGTCGGATTCTTGTTTAAAACCCAGCCCTTTTTCTCTGCCGCGCCATAAACGATGTCGCTCATCACCATCCGCTCCGAATCCCGGTTTAACGGCACGCCTATAAACAGGTATTGCCTGCCCTTGCGGTAGTCTTTAAGAAAATCGGGGATCGCAAAGCCCCCCATTAACTCGGTTATGTAATCGACATAATCGGCGTCTGAAGCGATGTAATTGGCTTCCGGCTTAGGCGTACCCATCGGTTTAAATAAAACCGGCAGTCTGTGATCAATCTGTTCCTGGGGTATTTCAAAATAATCAGTGCCGTCGAAGTGATATATTTTAAAACGGAACTGGCTGGCGGTGATTCTTGCGACACCGACAATCAGCGTATGCTCTTCATCGGCATAGCTGTCTTGTAATTGGGTATCCCTGTTTATATCGATCACATAAGCGGGTTTCCATTCCGCCAGCCAGTTATGCACCGATGAACGCGTCCATTCGGTTTCTCCATATAATTTAGTCAGGAACTGGCCCAGAAAATTTCTGCCTCTTTTGAGTTCCTGATTCATAGCCGCTCTGGGAAACTCATACATAAGCTTGGGAGCCATCGGGACGCCGTTATTCATAGCCAAAATCAAGCTGTTGCTATCCGCCGGCATCGCGGCCCCGGTTAGTTTATTGGTTGCATCGAACAGCGCACCCGGCCCCAGATAAGGTACGACCTTGTTTTCGTACAACCCGTTTAGTATTTCAGAAAAGACCGTAGAAGACATTGCAAACTCCATGATTAAGTAATGTATCTTTTACATAAGCAATAATTAATCCAGTTTTTATCGGTTTTTGACAAATTATATAAGCCAATGATTTACAATAAATTAAATAAGCTTATTCAGCAAAATGAGTAGTAAATATTTTGTTCTGTTTATAACAATGCGTTTTATGTTGGCTTGTTCGCAGCGTTTTTATAGGGCTTGCGTAACGCCGTTACACTCTGTTTTAATGCATTTAAGCACCGCATCTGGCTAAATACCGGCCTAAAGCACTATAATTATTTGTTTTTTAACTTATGGAGACATGAATGCACGCAGTTACGTTGATAAAAGGCGATGGTATTGGCCCATCGATAATGGATGAGGCTGTTAAAGTTATTGACGCATCCGGCGTAAAAATCCAGTGGGAAATCGCCTATGCCGGTCTGGCCGCTTATGAAAAGTTCGGCACTCCGTTGCCGGATGAAACGATGGCATCGATAGACAAAACCCGTCTCGCCTTTAAAGGCCCATTGACCACGGTTGTCGGCGGTTCGGGATTTAGAAGCATTAACGTGGCGTTGCGGCAGAAGTATGATCTGTATGCCAATGTGCGTCCCGCCAAAAACTGGGCGGGAGTGAAAACCCGTTTTGATGATGTCGATATTGTTATCGTCAGGGAAAATACCGAAGGACTCTACGCCGGACTTGAACATTACCTGACGCCTAAAAAAGACATCGCTGAAAGTCTGGCCGTAGTCACAAGAGCCGGCTCGGAAAGAATTATCGACTATGCCTTTCAATACGCACGCGACAACAATCGCAAAAAAGTAACTGTTTGCCATAAAGCCAATATTTTGAAATACACGCAAGGCTTGTTCCTGGACGTCGCCAGGGAAATTGCGCCGAAATATCCCGATATTCAATTTGACGAAAAAATCATCGACGCCGCCTGCATGCACATGGTGATGGATCCGACGCAATTTGATGTGATCGTCTGCACCAATATGTTCGGCGACATATTGTCCGATTTGACGGCGGGTCTGGTTGGCGGACTGGGCTTGATACCGGGCGCCAATATCGGCAAAGATGCCGCCTTATTTGAAGCCGTCCACGGCAGCGCGCCGGACATTACCGGCAAAAATCTGGCTAACCCTACCGCTGTGATCATGGCGGGAATCATGATGTTGCATCATCTCGGCGAACACGAAGCGGCGGAGAAAATTCAAACAGCCGTTGAGAAAGTCGTCAGTGAAGGCAAATTTGTTACCCCTGACCTTAACCCGCAAGCTAACTGCGGAACCATTGAAATGGGTAATGCGATTGTTGAGGCGATGAAGTAGATTCTTGCTTAGCTTGCAATGTTGTTTTTGTTCGTATGGATGGATGTTTTTCTATACGAACTAAAATAATCTTTTCTTACGATAGTTGAATCGGCTCATGAGACAGCTATTACGTTAAGCTAAATTTAAGTCAGTTTTTAGAACAAACATTTATTAACATTAATAAATGAACTCCCTCTATATTAGAGCCTTCGAAACAAAATTAAATGGGAATAAAAAATGGCTATATATGCTATATGGAACAATAAAGGCGGAGTCGGAAAAAGTTATCTGACATTTCAAATTGCAAGCGAGTATGCACGAACTCATCCTGAGAAAAAAACGCTAGTGATTGATTTGTGCCCTCA
Source organism: Methylococcaceae bacterium (assembly GCA_044426515.1). Taxonomy (GTDB): domain Bacteria; phylum Pseudomonadota; class Gammaproteobacteria; order Methylococcales; family Methylomonadaceae; genus Methylobacter_A. The sequence goes on from JAUGSS010000072.1 coordinate 15,642, forward strand.
AGCTAACGCATCGGGAATGTTACTAGGCGGCATGGTTGATGGTGAACATAATCTCGATGCTCTAAGCAGCCAGACACCTCGAAAAACCATTTCCGGTTACATTGAAGACCGCATAATTAGTCCTTATGTAAATCCGCGAACAGGCTCGACTTTCCTGATAAACGTTCACCAATACAATACCAAGGTACCTCAAAATTTATTCCTTGTTCCAGGCGATGAACAATTAGAAATACAAGCACATCGAGTATTAGGCGCAACTTCTGGCAATGTCGGCCCAAGCGATGCTTGGCGGATTGTACACACATGGATAAGTGACTTAATCGAAGATATTCAAAATATTTGGAATCAAGATAATACGGCTGTGTTTATTGATTGCAATCCAAGTTTTTCCATTTACACAGAGCTAGCCCTCTCAGCATCCGATAGGTTAATTATCCCGTTTTCTGCTGACGGATCATCGAAGCGGGCGGTTCGGGCTGTTTTAGCTCTCTTGTACGGGGTAACCCGAACACCAGGAAGTCAACAATCGCAATTTTATTTAAATTCTCAAACATTTCGACTCCCAATTCCCAGAATTTATTGTTACGCTGGAAATCGTCTAACCCAATATGTCCGCTCTGCTAAAGCCTTCCGTACCGTTGTTCACGAGATTGGCGATGAGATCTGGAATGTTTGGCAAACTAATCCCAACATTTTTTATATTCATCCCACGGGCTCAAAGAGTCCTACAGGAAGAAGCGCATTCAACAAAATGTTTCAATTTGAAATTGTGGATGCAAATACGGCATCTGTGGTCTCCAGCTCTCTTGGGATACCCATTGTTCGCTTAGCTGCTGGTTATCATGATGTTGCAGACAGAAGAATCCCGGTGAACCAATCGCAATTGGACAAGCAACAACCAAATATCCAACAGCTTGTTCAGGACATTGAATAAAACTGTAAGCCTGATTCACGGTAGCAATCCGCCATGAAAGGAACATCGAACCAAATTTCTACACTGAAGCGTGGGAACGATGAAAATTTAAATTCTTATATTTAGGAACTTATCCATGTTAGAACAATACCGTAAACACGTAGCAGAACGTGCCGCCGAAGGCATCGTTCCCAAGCCGCTTGATGCGGAACAGGTCGCCGCTTTAGTTGAGCTGATTAAACAACCGCCCGCCGGAGAACAAGATTTCATCCTCGACCTGCTGGCTAACCGCGTTCCTGCCGGTGTCGACGAAGCGGCTTATGTTAAAGCGGGATTCCTGGCGGCTATCGCAAAAGGCGAAGTCAGTTCACCTATTCTGGAGGCGGCGCGCGCCACCGAATTGCTGGGCACCATGCTCGGCGGTTATAACATCGCGCCGTTGATCCAATTGCTGGATAACGAAGCGTTGGCTCCGATTGCCGCTAAAGCGCTGTCCCATACTCTGCTGATATTCGACGCTTTCCACGATGTGCAGGAAAAAGCCGATGCGGGAAACCCCTTCGCCAAACAGGTGCTTAATTCCTGGGCGGAAGCCGAATGGTTCACCAGCAAAGCCAAAATGCCCGAAAAACTGACGGTTACCGTGTTTAAGGTAAGCGGCGAAACCAATACCGACGATTTGTCACCGGCTCCGGACGCCTGGTCCAGACCTGACATTCCGTTACATGCCAAAGCCATGCTGAAAATGCCGCGCGAAGGCATCACCAACGCCGAACAACAAATCGTCGAACTCAAGCAAAAAGGCTTTCCGGTGGCTTATGTCGGCGATGTAGTCGGCACCGGCTCTTCGCGTAAGTCGGCAACCAATTCGGTATTATGGTTTATGGGTAACGATATTCCGTACATTCCGAACAAGCGCGAAGGCGGCGTCTGCATCGGCGGCAAGATTGCGCCGATTTTCTTTAACACCATGGAAGATTCAGGCGCCCTGCCCTTTGAATGCGATGTGACCCACATGACGATGGGCGATGTGATCGACATTTACCCGTATGCCGGCGAAGTTAAACGCCACGACAACGGCGAACTGATTTGCAAATTCGAACTGAAAACCGACGTAATTCTGGACGAAGTTCGCGCGGGCGGCCGTATTCCGCTCATTATCGGCCGTGGTTTAACCGACCGTGCCCGTAAAGCATTGGGATTGACGGCATCTACGGTTTTTAGCCGCCCGGTTGACGCCAAGGACAGCGGTAAGGGTTATACGCTGGCGCAAAAAATGGTCGGCCAAGCTTGCGGCATTGCGGGCGTTCGTCCGAACACTTATTGCGAACCGCGTATGACTACCGTGGGTTCCCAGGACACCACCGGCCCTATGACCCGCGATGAATTGAAAGACCTGGCCTGTTTGGGTTTTTCAGCCGATCTGGTACTGCAATCGTTCTGCCATACTGCGGCGTACCCTAAGCCGATTGATGTCACCATGCAGCACACGCTGCCGGATTTCATCATGAACCGTGGCGGCGTGTCGCTGCGTCCGGGCGACGGCATTATCCATTCCTGGCTGAATCGGATGCTGTTGCCGGATACCGTCGGCACCGGCGGCGATTCGCACACCCGCTTCCCTATCGGCATTTCATTTCCGGCCGGTTCCGGACTGGTCGCGTTTGCCGCCGCCACCGGCGTAATGCCGCTGGATATGCCGGAATCGGTTTTGGTCCGGTTTAAAGGCGAAATGCAGCCGGGTATTACCCTGCGCGATCTGGTCAATGCGATTCCCTATGTGGCGATACAACGCGGCTTGCTGACCGTTGAAAAACAGGGCAAGAAGAACGTGTTTTCAGGCCGCATCCTGGAAATCGAAGGTCTGCCGGACTTAAAAGTCGAGCAGGCTTTTGAACTGTCCGACGCATCGGCGGAACGTTCTGCCGGTGGTTGCACAGTGCGCTTGAATGAAGCGCCGATCCGCGAGTATTTGAATTCGAACATCACCCTGCTGAAATGGATGATTACTGATGGCTATGGCGATGTGCGCACTATAGAGCGACGGATAAAAGCGATGGAAGACTGGCTGGCTAACCCGGTATTGCTTACGCCGGACGCCGATGCGGAATACTTTGAAGTCATTGAAATCGATATGAATGAAATCAAAGAACCGTTACTGGCTTGCCCCAACGATCCTGATGATGTGAAACCGCTATCCGCTGTGGCCGGAACTAAAATCGATGAAGTGTTTTTAGGTTCCTGCATGACCAATATCGGCCATTTCCGCGCCGCCGGTAAATTGCTGGAAAAACATCAAGGCGCATTGCCGACCCAGTTATGGGTAGCGCCGCCGACCAAAATGGATCAAAGCCAATTAACCGAGGAAGGCTATTACAGCACCTTCGGCAAAGCCGGTGCGCGCACCGAGATGCCGGGCTGCTCGTTATGCATGGGCAATCAGGCGCGGGTCGCTGAAAACGCCACTGTAGTTTCCACCTCGACGCGAAACTTCCCCAACCGTTTGGGCAATGGCGCTAATGTATACCTGTCATCGGCCGAACTGGCTGCGGTATGTTCGATTCTGGGAAAAATCCCGACTTTTGATGAATACATGCATTATGCGGGACAGATTAACGAAACCGCCGAGGATACTTATCGCTATTTGAACTTCGACAAAATGGAAAGTTATCGGGAAAAAGCGGGTAGTGAGGCATAGTATAATCCGCTGAATGATCGGGAACCGGAACACAAGGATGTGACAATTCCGCTTAGGACTATGTGAGCCTATAAAAAAACAACCGTATGCTTTTAATTCTAGCGCAAGCTGTATTAACGTCATCCCGGCATGGATTGCCGGGAACCAGAACACAGGGACGTGCTAAAGTGAATGTATGGAAAAACAACCCTGTGTTTATATTCTTGCCAGCCGTCAAAATGGAACGATTTATATTGGAGTGACTTCCAATCTTATCGGACGTGTGTATCAACATCGTCAGAATTTAATTGCCGGATTTACCCAACGTTACAACGTACACAATCTGGTCTGGTACGAAGTCCACGAACAAATGGAAAGCGCCATTCTGCGGGAAAAGCAACTTAAAAACTGGTCTCGCGTGGCTAAAAAACGATTAATTGAACTGAGCAACCCTTCGTGGCAAGACTTGTGGCCGGGTTTGGCATCGCCATCCATGGCGACTGGATCCCGGCAATCCCTGCCGGGATGACGAACTTTTGTTAACATTTACAACACACTGGAGCACAAATGAACCCGCACTTACAAGATCGATTATGCTAAGAACGCCCACTCAACAACTCCTTGTCAACCCTTCCGAAAACGCACCCGGCTTACTGGAAATACGCTATAACAACCAAGTGGCTCTAGGCCATATTCAATACGAGCCGGCGCAAATCAGCGCGTTGCAACAGCTGCAAACCCTGCTCGACAACTTGCTGGCGGCTGTCGAATACGAGCAAAAGTCCCCCCTGCACCAACTCTTTCTCCCCCGCCCAAGCACATGCCAAAGCCTATACCTGTTCGGCAGCGTAGGCCGAGGCAAGTCCATGCTGATGGATTCGTTTTTTGATGCCTGCCCGATCAATCAAAAACGGCGGGTGCATTTCCATGCTTTCATGCAGGAAGTTCATATCTTCATGCATCAGTGGCGAAAGCAAAACGATACCGATGCGGTTGCGGCATTGGCAAAACATATCAGGGCATCGGAACTGCTGCTTTGCTTTGACGAGTTTCATGTCTCCGACATAGCCGACGCGATGATACTGATGCGGCTGTTCAGCAAACTGTTCGATTCGGGTCTTGTCGTCGTGATCACTTCCAACTTCCATCCCGATGAACTATACCGGGACGGCTTGCAAAGAGAGTTGTTCCTGCCGTTTATCCGGCTCCTGCAACAAAAAGCCGACGTTATAGAACTGGTCGCCCAGCAGGATTACCGGCTCAGCCATTTTCATGCGTTGAAGACAACTTATTATTACCCGCTGGATGAACGGGCGGCAAAATTCGTACGCCAAAGCTATAACGAATTGACCCGTTTTGCACCGCTGAAACCGGGCGTTCTGGAGGTTTTAGGCAGAAGTGTGGAGTTATCCGCGGTACACGGCAATGTCGCCCTGAGCACCTTCGACGAACTCTGCATGCAGCCTTTGGGACCTGCCGATTACCTGGAAATCGGCAACCGCTTCGACGTCGTGATTCTGGCTGATATTCCGAAACTGTCTCGGGAAAAACGCAACGAAGCCAAGCGGTTTGTTACGTTGATTGATGCGCTGTACGAACATAAAGTCAAACTGATCTGTACCGCCGAAGTGCCGGCTCAGCAACTTTACACCGAAGGCGACGGCTCGTTTGAATTCGAACGGACGGTGTCTAGGTTAATTGATATGCAGTCGGAGAGTTATTTGCATATTGAGCATGCCAGTCGTTGATTGCGGCATCCCATGTTTGTAGAGTCTACAATTTTGTCCTACTATTTACGTTCCATGTAGGTATATTTACAGTTATTCGTGCTTTGATAGACGCTACCTGAACTTATCCCAGGATGGATTGGTTTACATAACATTAGGCAACCCTATGAAACAATGCTTTACGCCTATTAGGATGTCTAATATTGAGTTGGGCATCTGCTGACTGACGGAGCTTATTAGGCTCGGAACTGTTGGCGGTTTAATGCGTTTTCGCTGTCGGTTAGATTCGGTTGGCTTAAGTTTTTGGCTTTAGTGGATACGTTAGAGAAGTTATTAACAACAGAGGTTTAACATGGCAATGTTCACGAAGAAAAAAATGGCTGTGATGGCGCTAACCACGGGAGTATTGTTAGGTGCTCAAGGTGCTTTTGCTTTTACAGCGGAGGGAATATATGTGGAAAAACTTCTCTCGGAGAGTTCTGAAGGCAAAGCACTGTCTGGCATCACGGATGGCGGCGATACGCATTTTTCCGCACAATTAGTACATCCGGGACCGGAAGTAACGCAGAACTCTCTGTTGGTTGTGTTTTCGGGCTGCAATCAAGATGCCGATATTCTTGGCACTCCCGTAACCAATCTGCAGAACTTTTTACTCAAAATAGAGCCGGAGCCTGTATACAACACCACTTGGACAAAGCCTGGGCCGCGTTGGACTTTATGCCCACAGGTAAACGCTTTGTTAATCAGTCCGGGTGACACAACAAAGGCAAAATTTGATGTCGATTTCTTGCGCCTTCCCGCTAACGAAGGCATGAGCCCATTGATTAAAATGAACGTATATGACGTATCGCCCGAAGACTTGGCAACTTACACGACAGCGTTCAAATTGGCGAATATTTACGCAGACCATCAGCCAACAGCCATTGTGCCCCTGTCAGTTCACTACCGTATAGTCAAGGGTGTATGGAAATACGGCAGTTATGCCGATGTGTATGGTACGCCGCCTAAAAGCACACGTTCCGGGGGAGTAAAAGCAAAAAATTACGATGCCGTGAAAAACACCATGCCGGTTAATGTCGAATCCTTTTTGGCCGCTGGAAAACTTCCTACCAATAAAAAGTACGACAATAATGCCAGCTTAGAAACCGCCTACGCTAATGTTTTGGCGCAAGGAGCCTGTATAGCGGATGACGCGACTGCTTGTCCTGAACAAAAGTCGGCTGATCAACGCATAGCGAGCAGCAACAGCATGCCTAAGGATGTCAGTCACGTCATAAGGGGCATGTTTTCCACTAAATGGGTGTCCGATCACAGCTTGCATCCCGGCTTGGGGTTTCGTGTAGATATAACGACAAATGCCATCTTTGGCTTTGTATCGTCCCTTGGTACGGCATGGGTACAACCGAACGGTTTATGGACTTTGAATGTTCCTGCTTCATTAGGGTTTAACGGTGGAACTATCAATATCAGTTACCGGGCTTACAACGAGTATTTTGCCCCACAGAACAAAGATGGCTATAAATACTGGTTTAATGGCGGTAGTTGGGTTGTAGATGCGCCAACTTTTAATATTAACCAAGTTGCCGACACCGATGGCGGCGCCTATAGCGGTTTGGGCGAAGTGGTGGAAGCCGCCGAACGAGTGTGGATGAGAACCTATTGGGATGCACAAATAAACCCGGTGCCATCTACTCCGATCAAAATGTATGTTCCCAATACTTGGAATACCTGTAGTTCAAAAAGAACTTCACCTTGGTCTTGCGCTTCGCCCTCAGGTGATCAAATTTGGTTAATTCCGGAGCATGCCGTCGAAGCAAGTACCGTTGCCCATGAGATGGGGCATGCACTGCAGACTAAATTTTGGGGAGGAAAACACCCCGCCGGTTCCGGAGGGCCTCATGGGTTAGACGGATGTTTCCCGAATAAATTGGGCTTGCCTCTTGAAGAAGGCTTTGCCAGTTTTTTCGCCATGTGGGTAGGATTTCCTGATCGTAATGTCGCGGAGGGTGTTACAAATTCGACAACGGCAAAAAATATATCTAATGTTCCCGGCCGATGGAGTGCCGGTGGCTTTGATATTGAGACCAATAAGACTAACTACGTTTGTTATCATGGATATGAAAATGAACTTTGGGTCGCCCGCGCCTTCTGGGATTTACATGATACCCGTATCGACGGCCTTGATTGGATAACGTTCAAACATCAAGGTGGGGTAATCGCCGGTTATTTGCTAAATGGCGTCAGTTCAAATGGTGATGATTTGGCTATGTATCATTTTGAATATATTTATAGGCAAATTGTAAATTCCTTTCCGGTTGGAAACTATGCGCCTGCTGTAACAAATGCGTTTATCCAGAATGGCACTCAAACTGGTTTTTGCCCAGGTGGCGGAGCGTTATGGTGTCCGGGTGAATAAAAAAATTAAACCTAGTCGGGTTAGGCGCTAGCCGTAACCCGCTTACACTACGGCACATCAGGGCAAAGTGGCCTGTTTTGTGGGTGGGAGTTTAGCTTTGGCGGTTATTGCCGGGCCTAACAAGTCGGTCAAGGGACGCGCCGCCCGTTGGCTGTTTTGGAGTTCAGTTTTTTATCAAGGTTCGGCGGCGTCGTTTAGCTTTCGCTAGCGGCGCGCCCGTAACGTTGGACAGTCCGATTGAGTATTTGAGCTTTATACGTCATTGGCGTATGATTCAAAAATGCTGACCATTATCGAATCCCCCTTGTTCACAAAGCTTTGGCCTGATGGTCGGAAGAAGAGCATACGAAATTCACTGCTTTTCTTGCTGCAAATCCAGAAGCGGGAGATGTTGTTCCAAGCTCAGGTGGCTGCCGGAAAATCCGTTGGTCACGTTATGGTTCTGGAAAACGTGGGGGCGTAAGAGTCATTTATACCGCCCGCCTTGAAAGCGGCGCATTGATTTTGCTGGTTATTTATGCCAAAAGTGCAAAAGAGAATATTCCAGCCCACCTACTCAAACAAATTGCCGAGGAAATGGGACATGCCCCTTAACGAAACAGAACTGTTGGAACGGGATGCCAAGCGAAACATTGGCGAGGAACTGCTTGCCGCCATTCGGGATGTTAAATCAGGCCGCCACGGTGCAACCTATGCCATTGAACCTAATGAAATAGTTGCCACGCGAGTAAAATGCGGCTTGTCCCAAACTCAGTTTGCAAAAGCATTACACATTTCATCCCGTACTTTACAGCAGTGGGAGCAGGGTCGCCGTCATCCCTCCGGTGCAGCTGAAACATTGCTAAAAATTGTCGCCAAACATCCAGAGGTATTGCGTGAATTCTTGGTATCAAACGCATAGTTGTGTGGGGTGTTTTTTTATTTGTCTTGTTGTGTACTGTTAAGCCCAACAAGCGCGTAGGCGAGGTAGCGTTTCCGGGGAATTCGGGGAACGTTTGCCGGAAACACCCGTTCTCGCTCTCGCTCAAACCGGCTTATTCCGGCCTACAAGGCTACAAGGCTATTAAGCCCCAACCCCTCCATTACACAGGAATCCTTATGCTCAACAAACGCTCAATCCCACTCATAATACTGGCTGCATTATTCTCTTTGTCTATCCATGCCGAAGACGCCCCCACTCCGCAACAAGCCCTGCAAAACTTCGGCATCGGCGCGGCACAGATCGCCCAACTTGAGCGCGGCGAAATTGTCGCTTACGATGTCAGCGAAACCAGCCAAAAAGAGCTGGCTATCGGCGTCGCCATGATACTGCCGGTAGCCTTGCCTAAAATCGTCGATTACATCAAACGCGGCAATCTTGGGGCTAGCGAAAGCAACATCATTGCCTCCGGTTCGCTGACTAATAACGCCGACGTCAATAGCTTCAAAAAATTCGCCTTTAGCGATAAACAACTCAACGAAGCCAAAGCGTTTTTGGAAGCCGAGCCGGGCAGCGAATTCAACCTGTCGAAACCGGAGTTCGACAGCCTGAAAAGCCTGCAAGCCGGACTGGAAGATGCCGATGACAAAACCCTGTTAAAAGCCGCGAACCAAAAATACCGGGAATTCCTCTTGCAACGCTTACAGGCTTACCGGAAAAGCGGCTTGTCCGGGATTGCCGCTTACAATCGCGGCAACGGCAATGCCGACCCTGCCGCGGAACTGCGTAACGACGCCGTCAACAGCAAAGCCTGGGCGCGTTACTTTCCGGAGTTGCAACAAGCCTGGCTTAATTATCCCGCTGCCTTACCGCCCAATGCCACCGAACAGTTTACCTGGGCGAATCGCAACGTCGAGGACCGGCCTACCCCTATCCTTAATCACCGTGTTATGGTCACCAGCGACGCAGGCGGCATTGTTCTTGCCCGACAGTTTTATGTCGGCCACTCTTATAACTCCAGCCATGTCGTTGCCGGAGGGCTGCCCTATAAAAACGGTACGCTGGTGTTTTATTCGACCCGCAGCTCTACCGACCAAGTAACGGGAATAGGCAGCGGTCTAAGGCATTCGATAGGCCGCGAACAACTGAAAAAAGAAATGATCAAACGCCTGCAACGGCTAAATAAAGACCTGAAACGCAAAGCCGCAGTGGTTGCCGACGAGGGCTAAATCGACGCAAAGGATTTAACTAAAAATAACTTCCGCTGAAGGTTCCACGCGGAGCGTCACTGCCATTAAAATAAGAAATACGTTGGTTCCCAAGGCTCCGGCTCTCGTTTTTATACGCAAATATCTGCGTGACATCGTCATTACCCTCGTTCCCACGTGCTACGTGGGAATGCAGTGCTGGACGCGCTGCGTCCCGTATACGCAGACGTTGCCTGTGACTCGCGGCGCAACGCGTGGGAACGAAAAATGGGCGTGCCGTGCGTGCGCGGCACGCCCAGGGTGATTATCGGCGAACCCCGGCAGACTGGACAGAGTTGTGTATAAAGATGAGCGCCGAGCGTGGGGACGATGGCCCATATCCTAAATAAATTGCTTTAATCTCCTCTTTGAAAAAGAAGGCTTAGAAATTCCCCGCTTGCCGTTCTTGTACCTGACCATCCTTCCCAACCAAAACCGTTGTTGCCAACCGGTAAAAAACACCATGCTCAACAATGCCGGGAATGCTGTTTAAAATATCGTTGAGCGTTCCGGCGTCAATCTGTTCGTCAAAGTTCATATCCAATATCAAGCTGCCATGAGCACTGATCGCATAACCGTTTTTGTTAGCATTTTGACGTAAACCGCCGTGCCCGCCGCTTGCTTCCAGCTGCTTTTTAACCAATTGCCAGGCAAAAGGCATCACCTCAATGGGGATCGCAAAATGCTGACCAATACGCTCAACCAACTTGCTTGGCTCAATCAGCACTAAAAATTGTTCGCTAGCGGTTGCCAGCAACTTTTCACGAACCAAATCCGCCCCTTGACCTTTAAGCAAGGTCAATTCCGGCGACACCTCATCGGCGCCATCGACATAAAGATCAACATGGCTCACCTGCTCGAAACCCAGCACGGCTAAACCGAGCTGTTGCGCTTTAATCGCACTCACTATCGAGCTGGAAACCGTGGTCACTTTCAGCCCCTGTTCACGGCTACGATAGGCCAATTCATCAATAAAACAATTCGCCGTGGAGCCCGTGCCCAACCCAACCAGCATCCCGTCTGCCACTTGATTGGCGGCATGTCTGGCAACAAGTTCTTTATCGTTCATAGTTTGCTCCTTAATGTAAGATTAAGTGTCGGCGTTAATAACGTTAACCGAAGCATAATTAATGCTTAAAGTATAATTATTCAGCGTATGCTAAAAATGATTAATGGAACACGGATGACACTGAATTAAACGGATAATCACTGATTAAAAGCACAGAATATTTTAAAAAATCCGTGTAAATCCGTCCTATCCGTGTCATCCGCGTTCTATTTCTTTAAGCGCTGAATAGTTACTGCTTAAAGCGACTGTACATGTGCTCCGTTATTGTCACAGCAGCCAGCGCAAGCGCACCGGCAATAACGCCGGCCAATATATTAAGCAGTGAAGAAGTCAGTGTTTCCAACAAGCCGCCAATCCCGGACACGGCGTTGGCGCTTTGGGCAAGATGTTCGATGAAATGGTGCGCTAGCGGAATGCCGTGAGTAAGAATCCCGCCGCCCACCATAAACATCGCCGTAGTACCGATAATAGCCAACGACTTCATCAAATAAGGCGCACTATGTAAAAGCACTCGACCGACTTTATGCTGGATTTCCGTCCATAGCCCTAAATTTGGCTTTTGGCTCAGGTAAAGCCCGACATCATCCAGTTTCACAATGACTGCCACCAGGCCATACACACCGGCGGTCATAATCAACGCAATACCGGCAAGCACGGCTACTTTAGCCGCAAAAGCCGCAGTTGCCACAGCACCCAGCGTTATCACAATAATTTCCGCCGACAGTACAAAGTCGGTACGAACGGCTCCTTTAATCTTGTTTTGCTCAAATGCCACCAAGTCAATCTCGGGATTAGCGACTGCCGCAGCCAGTTCGGCACGCTGGGCGTCATGTTCAGCATGCGCATACAGCAACGGATGCGCCAGTTTTTCAAAACCTTCAAAACACAGATAAACGCCGCCCAGCATTAACAGCGGCATGATCAGCCACGCTGCAAGCCAGCTGATCGCCAGTGCCGCCGGCACCAAAATCAGTTTGTTTTTCAGCGAACCTTTTGCCACCGCCCACACTACCGGCAGTTCTCGATCCGCACGAATACCGGAGACCTGCTCGGCATTCAGCGCCAAATCGTCGCCCAACACGCCGGCTGTTTTCTTCGCCGCCATTTTGGTCATCAGGGCCACGTCATCCAGGACTGAGGCAATATCGTCAAGTAAAGCTAAAAGGCTGGTGCCGGCCATAGGGGGTCTTTTGAGTAAAAATTGATTGAAGAGATACTAGGCTTGTTATAGTCAGGCTACCTCGATTTATTTCCATGCTGCGTGTTGGCTTTGTAACGATTCAAAAGGTAATTTTCTCCCCGACTTTAGGAATATCCGCCTGCCAGCCAATGCGCTTGAAGCAGGTCTGCAATGATAAAGTCGCCGATTTTTCGCCATGAATCAGGTAAAGTCTCGGCTTGGGTTGTTTAAAATGTCCCGCCCACTGCAACAACTGGCTCTGATCGGCATGGGCGCTTAATGCACCCAGCGTATGCACCTTGGCCGCAACATTAACTTCAGCACCCAGTATTTTTAAAGACGATTTTTTACCGTCAACAATAGCCCGGCCCAAAGTACCTTCGGCTTGAAAGCCTGCAATGATGATATGCGCATTGCGCCGCCACAAGTTGTATTTAAGATGATGCCGGATGCGTCCGCCGGTACACATGCCGCTGCCGGCAATAATAACCACGCCGCCGGCAATGCGGTTGACCGCCATCGATTCTTCTGCGGTCTCCGAATAGATCAATCCCGGCAACCAGGCTTGCCAACCGCCGGGCGCGATTTTGGTAAACTCGGGATCATCGATGTTGAATAAATGTACATTCCGAGCGTAAATGTTGCTGGCGCTGATCGCCATCGGGCTATCCAGGTAAATCCGTTGTTGCGGCAGTCCGCCCTGACGCTGAAGTTTCCCCAGCCAGTAAATCAGGTCCTGGGTTCTACCCACGGCAAAAGCCGGAATAATAACATTGCCGCCACTGTCGGCGGCTTCCGCCAATGCTTCGCGTAATTCATCCAGGGTATTTTCCAGCGGTTTATGGTCGCGGTCGCCGTAAGTGGATTCAAGCAGCAACACATCGGCTTCGGTTAGAACAGTCGGATCGCGCAACAGCGGAGAATTCGGGTTGCCCAAATCGCCGGAAAAAACCAGGGTTTTGGTTTTATCTTTATCGTTGATACGCAAACGCACGATTGATGATCCGAGGATATGCCCTGCCTCATGAAAGGAAACGCTTAAATCGGAAAATATTTCGCTTTCTATGCCGTAAGCTATCGGCTGACGCAACGCCAATAACGCCTTTACATCCGCCTCCGTATATAAAGGTTCAAGCAGCGGCTTACCGGCGCGTTCCCGGCGCTTGTTCTCCCATTCGGTATCGCGTAATTGCAGATGGGCGGCATCCATCAGCATCAATTCGAGCAGAGGAAAACTGGCCTCGGTCAGGAATACCGGACCTTTGAAGCCGTCTTTAACCAGCTTGGGCAAGCGTCCGCAGTGGTCGAGATGGGCATGAGACAAAACCACCGCATCAATACCGGCAGGATCAAAGGGAAAATCGGCTCGATTTTGTTTTTCTGTTTCTTTTGAACCCTGAAACAATCCGCAATCAAGCAGTATCCGGTTGGAGTGGGTTTCCAGCAAATAACAGGAGCCGGTAACTTGGCCTGTTGCGCCCCAAAAAGTGAGATTCGTCATGGCATTGCCTTATAGTAAAGTAACTTTTCATTAATAGCGGGTAAATCGACAAGAGCCCTATTTAAAAACTTAAAAAAAGCTTTTAAATGTCTGTTTGTTTACCAGTATTCCGTGTTTAATCGATTTAATTCTGGTGCCGCCTATAAACAGCCCTCTCAATAACCACCACAGCAATGCTTCCTGATCTGCCCGCCATAGACCTAGGAAATGCCGCATGACCGCCGGGAGCAGTCGCAGCCATGTGGCCTCAAAACTTCCTCGAATGAGTGAGTTGATGTTAAAATCGCCTCATCACCAAACCGTACAGCAAGAGACTGATTATCCTATATTAGAGAGTTTTGCCGTAACCCCAGCGCAAAACTTACTATCTCGACCATTCAGCGAAGACATAAATTGAAAAAGATCATAAGACACCCTATTCCCCGATTGCTCATATTTCTTTTCTTGGCTCTGCCCATGCAAGCCGCGCTTGCCGAAGAAATCGTCAATCAGGAACAACCTCCCGGCATAGCTCAAGAAATTACCGCTATTATTGCGGCAAAACAGCATCCTTACCTGATGTTGTCCAATTTTCCCAATCGTACCGAAGATCTCGAATCCCTGTATAAAATGTCGGACCACCGGTTGCTGTGGCTGGGCAACGCGGAGGCGGAAAAAAATATCAACGAAGCGCTTAATCTATTGGCGAACGCGGCTGTCGACGGGTTAAATCCTAAAAATTACGATACTGAAACGCTAAGGCAAAAATTACCGCCCGCCTTAAAGCTCAAGCCGGACTCGTATAAAGAATTGGCGCTATACGATACCGCGCTCAGTATCTCGTTGCTGCGCTTCCTGCATGATTTGCATTATGGCCGAGTCAATCCGCAGGGCATAAATTTTAATTTAAAGTTAAGAGAAAAAAAGCTGGTTGATTTACCGCTATTGATTAAAAACAGTCTGGCGCAAAACACGCCGGCTCAATTACCGTTATCGGTTGAACCCAAGCTAAAGCAATATCAAAAGTTAAAACAGGCATTGGCCGGTTACCGTGAGCTTGCCGCAAAAGCGCCGCCGTTTAAACTGGAGGTTAAAGAAACCTTACGCCCCGGCGAAACTCATCCGCAAATGGCCGAACTGCGCCGGTTTTTAACCTTCATAGGCGATATGCCTGAAGATAAAGCGCTTAATAACGCTGAAAAATCGACGCGCTACACTGACGCTATCGTTAACGGAGTTAAAAAATTTCAAAAACGGCATGGGCTTACTGCGGACGGGCATATCGGAAAAAGCTCGATGGCCGCACTCAATGTGCCTTTAAGCTACCGCGTAACACAAATCGAATTGGCTATGGAAAGACTGCGCTGGTTACCGGAACCCAGTACCGGGGCATCCATTATTGTTAATATTCCGGCCTTCCAATTATGGGCGTTTGAGTCGATTGATCAGCCGGATGCCGATGTAGTTAATATGAGGGTGGTTGTCGGCAATGCGCTGAAAACCCAAACCCCGGTGTTGATGGCGGAAATGCACTTTATCGATTTCATGCCTTACTGGAATGTGCCTTACAGCATCATAAAGAACGAAATACTGCCCAAGTTAATCCAAAACAATAATTATCTTAACAAGGAAAATATGGAATTGGTCTCGGTGTTTCGCGACGCAGAAAAACCAACCGCGCTTACCCCGGAAACCATGAGTCTGCTTAAAGAAGGCAAGTTAAGAATCAGGCAGCGTCCGGGGGGAAAGAATGCCTTGGGCAAGGTAAAATTTATTTTTCCCAACAAAGATGACGTGTATTTACACGATACACCGTCAAATACTTTGTTTAGCAAATCGCGGCGGGATCTTAGCCATGGCTGTGTAAGAGTTGCAAACCCCCAAAAGCTGGCTGAGTTTGCGCTTAAAGATCAGGACGGCTGGACTCCCGAGACTATACAACTGGCCATGAACACACCTAAAACGCAACGAGTCATACTGAAAAAACCGATACCGGTGATGTTTTTTTATACCACGGCTTTTTTTGATCAATATGATAATTTAGAGTTTTTCCCTGATATTTATGGCCATGACGCTGTGTTAATAGAAGCATTGAGCAAACCGGATGACTTGTCGGATCAGTCGCTTTTCATCAGCACCAATACCTCGCCTGAAGCGCTCGTTAAATAAGCGTACTATTCCAAATGTGGCGGCCTAATAAGGGAAGCCAAAGCATAAAAAATTCCGCCGCGAAAGCATGAAGTTTTTATTTTCTTCGTGCCCCGGCAGCTGCTCTACCTCCTGCATTCAAGTCGTTCGCGATGGTGATTTTTAGCTACGTTACGGTTTTAAAAGTGGATGATCTTTCGGCAATTGCCGTGCTATCCATAATGCCAATTTATGTTTCATATTCACCGCATTTTCCTGATCAATCGCCAAGGGCTGGATCAGTTGGTCATTGACCAGCAGGCGATAAAGACATTCAACCTTATCCTTTGCCGAATTGGTCGAGGCAAATCCTGCGTAGCCGCGATTTTTTGCATAATTTTCAGCAACCTCCAGGGCTTTTTTTAGCAGCTGAGGTTCGTTTTTTAATTTAGCCATTGATATCTGTCCTTTTCCAACATTGTTTTTGCCGTTGTTTAACAAATTTAAGTGACTGAAGCAGATCTGTATATTTCTTAGTGAGTTTATTTCAGTAAATGCCGTTCCCACGAATAGCTGAAACTTTAGCACAGCCTGTAAAACGCGACGGCTTAAAATGCATTTTGGATCCAGTCGATATTGCCATTGCCGGAAATAGCAACCACGTCAAAGCGGATTGGGCAGTCTGCTTTTTGGGATGAAAGATAAATATGCGTTGCCGCGATGATGCGCGATTGCTTGGCGCGGGTAATGCTCTCAACCGCGCTGCCGTATTTGTCGGTTTTGCGGAAACGGACTTCGACAATAACCAGTGTCTGCCGATCGGTCATTATTAAATCGAGTTCGCCCTGTTTACAGCGGAAATTCCGGCTCACCGGTTTGAGTCCCTTATCGATCAGGAACTTGTGGGCTTGTTCTTCGGCGCTTTCGCCGCGAACTAAATGGGTCGCTTTCGCCTTGAGCTTAGTAAACAGCATGGTCAACCGGCTTTATCGATTGGACAGGCCATTGCCCTTTCCCTGGCGGCGCTGCGGCGTTTTCGTGGTTTCCAGTAATAAAGCCGCTTACTTCAGGCTGTCCGTCCATGAACTTGGCGCACATCAATTTGCGCTCAATGCGCAGGTCGGTGGTCAGAGATAGCTTTCCGGTAGCGCCGGAATAGGGATTGGCTCCCAGATCGTCCAGCCGTATAGCCAGATTATAAGCATCGATACCCATCGCAATAAGGCGGAAATAAGCACTGGGAAATTGCTTCCAGGTTTCTTTTAGTGCGTCCATGCTGAGTTCTCCTTGGTAAATTTTATTGAATAACCAAGGGGTATCGCAAAAAGTTATTTTATTAAGGTCCGCATCCAGCGACGCGTTGATTTGTCCGGTATAAACATTCGGCATCGCATAAACGGGGAGATCACCGGCCTGATAAAACTGTAGTTGGGGATTGATGGAACGGGCCTCTGCGCTATAGGCGCTTAACAAGATGGCATCGGCATCCCGGCGTCTTCGGGGGGTATATTTTAAACCGGGTATCAAAGCAAGAATTTTATTGTAACGCTGTTCACTTTCATCCAGGTTGAGCAGTTTTTGAATCGGTGCTGAAAAGTCGGTTTCTTTGGGGTTATAAGTCTGGGTTTCCAGGACAGTGCCGCCCTGATCGTGCCAGTCTTCGGTTAAATAATTGGCGATGCGCTTGCCCTGCGCGTTTTCAGGAATCAGCAGCAGCGTTTTTTGATGACCATCCGCCCACGCTTTATCAGTGATTTGGTCCGCGTCATCCAAAGGGCTAAGGCCGAACTGATAAAGCCGGCTCTTTTGCAGGCCCGGAATATGGTTTAAGGCCAGCACGGGCACGTTAAAGCTAACGGTATCGGCCAAGCTTTGGATATGTTCTTTGTCCAGCGGGCCGATGATTAATTGAGCGCCATCTGCAACAGCCTGATCATATAAGGCTTGCGGTGTGGATTGTTGGCTGTCGTAAAAACGGATAGTAGGCTTGGATGTATTGTCAGCATGATTGAAAGCGGCCATAAACCCTGCACGAATGGCTTTGCCTGCCTGGGCAAAAGTTCCTGATCCGGGCAGCAAGAGCGCGATTGCTTTGGGTTGCAAAAGCGTATTTTCCGGCGTGTCTTGAGGGAGATATAAAAACCTTAAATCGGCAGGATGGCCTGGAAAGGTTGCGCGCCATTGGCTTATTTGAGCGTCGAAATCAGGCTGATTGATATATTTTAAAACGTTGGCTAAAGCCATCCAGCCGGCTAAGGCTCCAGTTTGATTGGTCTGCAAGTCGGTATCAGGCAGTAGCCGCAATGCCTCAAGAATGGCGGCCTGATTTTTTTCGAGCTCATCGGGCGATGTGATTAACGGATGCAGTTTAATTCTGGATTTAGCGCTGTCGAGTAGGTTTCCTGTTAATGAGTAAGCAAAGGCCTGCGATTGAAAATACTTGATTTGGTTATCCGGGCTGAGCTGTTGCGGTTGAATCAACGCCAAACTATCGATAGCCTGCTCAGCTTCACCAAAGCTGAGCAGAATCTGGGCATAAAGAAGACTTAGCTGAGCACGCTGCTCGGACGACAGTTCAGCAGGATTAACAGCATCGGCATTCAGTTTTGCGCTAGCACCGTCGCCGGCCTGAATTAAGGCATCAATGGCTTGTAAACGCTGCTGATTTTGTTCCAGAGACGAAGACGCGAAAGGATGCTGGTATAATTCAGTCATTTGTTCCGGCTGCTCGTTTCTTATCAAGGGTTGCGTTACCAGCACTTCTTGTTCAGGCAAAGCGCTGCTCGGTAATTGCTCCTGCATTACTTTACCTCCTGCATCCATGACAGTCGTTGCAGGCGTAGATGCGCAACCGGAAAAAAGCAAGAAGCCGGAAAACAGGGTACACAATAATGGCGGCTTACATTTAGGTCGCATCTTTTCAGGAGTTTTCAAGTGAGTGTACCGAATGTCAAGTGAATGCGGCAAATTATACGTTGTTGCTACGCCGATAGGTAATTTAGCAGATATTACCTTCAGGGCGGTTGAAATATTAAAACAGGTCGATTTGATCGCAGCAGAAGATACCCGGCATGTAAAAATGTTGCTCCAGCATTACGGCATTAGCAACAAACTGATCTCGTTGCATCAGCATAATGAAGACAAAGCATCCACCGGGTTGCTGGAAAAGCTGCGCGAAGGCTTGTCGATTGCGCTGGTATCCGACGCCGGAACACCGTTGATAAGCGATCCCGGTATGCCGCTGATAAAGATGGTCAAGGATGCGGGTGTCGATGTGGTGCCGGTACCGGGAGCCTGTGCTTTAATTGCCGCATTGTCGGCGGCGGGATTGCCGGTCACGCAGTTTGCGTTTGAAGGCTTTTCGCCTAGAACTTCGTCAGCGCGAAAAGCGTTTTTTAGCGAGAGATTAATGTGTTCGAGCACTTGGGTATTTTACGAATCCAGTCATCGAATACTGGCGTCATTACAGGATATGGCGGAGATATTGCCGCCGGATCGGCAAATCGTCATTGCCAGAGAACTGACCAAGTTGCATGAGACTATCGTGAAAGCGAGTTTGGCTGAGGCGCTTAAACTGGTTGAACAAGACGCCAACATGAGGAAAGGTGAATTCGTGGTGATTGTCGATGGTGCTGTCATTGATAAGAAAGAGCAAATTATTACGCCCGAACAGGAAAAAATACTGAGAGTGTTATTGGGTGAATGCTCTATTAGAACCGCAGTAGCAATGGCTGTGGAAATTACCGGCGTCAGGAAGAAGTTGCTGTATCAAGCTGCGCTAGATATAGAGAAAATGAAAGAGGCTTAGCATTTACGTTAATATGGATCAAGATATTTTGCTGGTCTGGTTTTTGCTTACGTCAAGGCCTGTTCTTGTCACTATTGCTATGGATATGTGATACACTACTCATTGAAAGAGTCGGCTGAGCAGTCGCTGTTTTATCGCAAGATAAGATGGAGGAAAGTCCGGGCTCCACTGGGCAGGGTGCCAGGTAACGCCTGGGAGGCGCGAGCCTACGGAAAGTGCCGCAGAAAATATACCGCCTGTCACTTATGTGGCCGGTAAGGGTGAAAAGGTGCGGTAAGAGCGCACCGCGCAACTGGTAACAGAAGTGGCATGGTAAACCCCACCCGGAGCAAGATCAAATAGAGGAACAGACGCGTGGCCCGCGCGGTTCCTGGGTAGATTGCTTGAGTTGCAGGGCGACTTGCAACCTAGATGAATGACTGTTCTCGACAGAACCCGGCTTATAGGCCGACTCTTTCTTCCTTTTTCCGAGTATTTTATGCTCGGTATCCGTTTCCCCACTAAAAACATAAAAATTGCCGGGTAATTATTGCGGGCAACATCTTTAGATTTGATTTTCTTTTTTATTACAAAAGCTGGGAATTTTCGACAGCTTTATATTTAAAGTAATTTCTCATTAAAATCGATTAACCTAATGATAAGAAATAGGAATTATTTTGCCAAATATTATGTGGCTATATTTCATTTTGATGATGCCGTAAGTCGTTGTCAAAAAAGAAAGAATCTAAATGAAATCATCCTTGACTAGGCGTTATTTGAAATTTATAGTGGACACAAGTGGAGGAAAGTGGGAAAAAATGGTTTTTTTTGAGCATCCGGGGTAAATCTTGTTTAGAGGCATTAGTTCGCTCAATTTAGACAGCAAAGGACGCTTTGCAATTCCTACCCGTTACCGGGAAGAGTTACAAGATTGTTGTGAATGCCAGATGGTTGTGACGGTTGCTGTAAATGAACGATGTGTTGGAGAGAATGGTTGTTTATGGCTTTATCCGATGCCTGAATGGGAAAAGCTTGAACAAACGATCAGTAAATTGCCTACCTTAAATAAAATGGCCGGTAAGTTAAGACGGTTTGTTATCGGCAATGCATCTGAATGTGAAATGGACGGGCAGGGTCGCTTGTTGCTGCCGGAAAAGCTGAGAACATTCGCGCATATAGATAAGAAAATTGTCCTGATTGGTCAGCTCAATAAATTTGAACTCTGGAATGAAGAAGCCTGGGGGGAAAAAGAAAGTGAATGGCTGGATGGTAACGATAATGAAGGGTTGGAAGATTTAGGCTCCTTATCCTTTTAATACGGGAGATTTGTTAGTGGAACATTTGCCCGTTATGTTTGCAGAAGCTTTGCAGCAGTTGGCGATAAAAAAAGACGGTATTTATCTGGATTGCACTTTCGGTCGGGGTGGGCACAGCCAGGGAATTCTAGACCAGCTGGATCCGACAGGCCGATTGCTGGCTTTTGACCGGGACTTAGATGCGGTTAACTCCGATTATGCGCAGGCCATGCTTGAAGATAAGCGGTTTAAGCTAAAGCATACACGCTTTTCTGCGCTGGAAAACATAGTCGTAAGCGAAGGTTTGGCAGGAAAAATAGACGGTATTTTGATGGATTTGGGCGTGTCATCGCCTCAACTGGACAATCCTGAAAGAGGCTTTAGCTTTTTACGCGAAGGACCGTTAGATATGCGAATGGATGGCAATACAGGCGTCACGGCCGCAGAGTGGTTGGCTAATGTTGATGAAAAGAAACTGGTTACAGTTTTATTTGAATATGGTGAGGAGCGGTTTGCACGGCGCATAGCTCACGCGATTATTGAAAAAAGAGTTGAAATGCCAATTACAACAACCAGAGAATTGGCAAAGCTCATTGAAGATGTTGTGCCGGTAAGAGAAAAACACAAGCATCCGGCAACCCGCAGTTTTCAGGCAATCCGTATCGAAATCAATAGTGAGTTGGATGAATTAAGGGCTGTGTTGCAACAGTCCGCCCGGATTTTGAAATCAGGTGGGCGCTTGGTGGTTATTTCTTTTCATTCACTGGAAGACCGAATCGTCAAACGCTTTATTAGATCTGAGTCCGGAGCCAAATATAATCCAGGAAAATTACCAATTAGAGAAGACGATATAGCTAAGGGTATCTTGAAGAAAACCGGTAAAGCGCTCAAAGCAGGTCAACAGGAAATTTCTCAAAACTCAAGAGCCCGAAGCGCAATCATGCGAATAGCCGAGAGAGTTTAAGTGGCAATAGGTCGCTATTTAGGCATGGCCGGAATGATATTGGTGCTGTTGATATCCGCCCTGGCCGTGATTTACAGCAAATACCATTCACGGTTAATTTTTATTGAGATCCAAAAGCAGGAAAGGGCATTGGATCAGTATGAAGTGGAGTGGGGTCAGTTGCAATTAGAGCTGACTACCCTGGCAGAACAGAACCGAGTAGAACAAGTGGCGCGGGAACAATTGAAGCTGATTATGCCGTTACGGGAAAAAATTATTTATATAAAACCGTAAATGATACATTTTCAAGGTAGGAACAAGGCAAGTAAGCCGGTCGACAATTTTTCAGGCCGAAGGAGAGTCGTAGTTGTTTTTATAATGGCTTGTATGGCGGCGTTGGTGGGTCGAGCCGTCGACTTGCAGGTGCTGAACAAACAGTTTCTTAAAGAACAAGGCGATATGCGCCATGTCACTGATGTATCGGTTTCGGCATACAGAGGCATGATAAAAGACAGGAATGGTGCGCCGTTGGCAATCAGTACGCCCGTCGAATCCATTTGGATGAATCCGCAAGAGATCGAACCGGCAAAAGAAAACGAAATCAGGCAAATGGAAGAATTGCTGAATTTGCCGAAAGGAAAGATTAATGAACTGATTAAGGGAGATGCGCATAGACAGTTTGCTTATATTGCTCGCCAGATTAGCCCGGTGGTTGCTGACCAGGTAAAGGCATTGAAGCTTGCGGGTATTTATTTCGAACGGGAATTCAAGCGTTTTTATCCGACAGGAGAGGTTTCTGCGCACTTGGTCGGCTTTACCGATATTGACGATATTGGCCAGGCCGGACTTGAATCGGGGTATGAAAAATCGTTAAAAGGAATCCCAGGCAGCAAACGTGTTATCAGGGATGGGCAACGCCGAATTATTGAAGATGTAGAAAATATAAAAGAGCCGGTTGCCGGCAGGAATCTGGATTTAAGTATTGATCAACGTATCCAATACTTGGCATATCGGGAGTTACAGCTGGCCGTTAACCTTAACAAGGCAAAGTCAGCAGCGTTAGTGGTATTGGACGCCCAAAGCGGGGAAATTCTGGCCGCTGTGAATCAGCCGTCATTTAACCCGAATACCCGAAAAAGTTTAAAGGAAAGCTTATACAGGAATAGATCCTTAACAGATGTGTTCGAACCGGGATCAACGGTTAAACCGTTCGTTGTCGCAGCCGGCTTGGACGGAGGCTATGTCAAGCCGAACGAGGTTTTTGAAACCCACGGATTTTATCAGGTTGGAAGCCATGTAGTTAAGGATGTGCACAACTACGGAACATTGGATTTGACAGGTGTGCTGAAGAAATCCAGCAATGTTGCGGTCAGTCAGATGGCATTGAGAATGCCACCGGAATATTTTTGGGGAATTTACAATAAGCTGGGTTTTGGTGTTGCCGCCGGCTCCGGTTTTCCTGGAGAAGCCAGCGGCAGCTTGCTTGATTATCAAAGTTGGCATGAATTTGATAGAGCAACTTTGTCATTCGGTTATGGCGTGAGTACATCCGCATTACAGCTGGCAAGAGCCTATACGGCATTGGCAGACGACGGCATTTTGCATTCAGTTAGCTTGTTAAAACGGGATGAGGATGTTGACCAGCAACGAGTATTTTCAGCCAAAACAGCCAAGAGAGTCAGGGCCATGATGGAAACCGTGCTTATGAAGGACGGCACTGCTTATGAAGCCAGAGTCGATGGTTATAGCGCAGCCGGCAAAACAGGGACGGTAAAAAAAGCCGGCGCAGGCGGCTATGTCGAGAACAGTTATTTTTCTGTTTTTGCAGGCATGGCGCCAGCAAAAAATCCGCGATTGATTATCGTAGTCATGATTGATGAGCCTTCTGCAGGCCAATACTACGGGGGGATAGTCTCGGCCCCGGTGTTTTCCAAGGTAATGGCGGGAGCCTTGAGGGTATTGGAGGTTGCTCCCGATCAACAAGACAATATGCCTATTTTGTTGACTCGGCAAGGCTCATAACATGATGACTACATGGGCAGATATAGAGCTCATCGGTAATTGCTCCTGTATTACCTTGCTACACGTTATTCGTAGAGCTATGCAATATTTGCCTTCACCATCATATCGATCACGCCGAAAGTACGGCCTCATTGATAGTAGAGGTAGAGTCGTGTTTGAAATATCAATCAAGAGCAATGCAAGAGCAGCGTAGCGGTGTGCCGACACTTAAAGAATTATTAAACGGACTGGCCTCATTTCCAAATGCGGGCGATATGTCGATTGGTCGCATCGGTTCCATTCCGATTACGACCCTTCTGACCTCCGACGGAGGAAATGCCGAGGACAGCCGGGAACAATCTCGGCCTCCGTCTCTGGCGGTCGCAGGTTTGGCTTTGGATAGTCGAGAGGTGGTTTCCGGTGATGCATTTATTGCTTTGGCCGGTGCCCAACAACATGGTTTAACGCATGTTGAACAGGCCATTAATAATGGCGCCTGTGCGGTAATTTTTGATCCGGCGGATAATGGCCGACAACAGGCAGAAACTTTGCCATGCCGTATCTCTAGCGCTGTACCGATGATCGCAGTAGAAAATTTGGGCTTAAAGTTAGGCGAACTGGCTGCGCGGTTTTATGGCGACCCTTCTCAGTTTATGACAGTTATCGGTATTACCGGTACTAATGGCAAAACATCATGCAGTCAGTTTTTGAGCCAAATGTTGGATGATTGCGGAATTATAGGAACTCTCGGCTGGGGCGAATGGGGCAAACTCAACAAAACGCTGAATACCACGCCTGATGCTCTGGCAATTCAGAAAATATTGGCTGAATTGTTAAAGGATAAAAAGCGCGCGGTGGCAATGGAAGTTTCCTCGCATGGCTTGAAACAAGGCCGAGTCAATGGGGTGATGTTTAAAGGTGCGGTATTTACCAATATCAGTCGCGATCACCTGGATTATCACGGCACTATGGACGCTTATGTACAGGCTAAGCTGGAGTTGTTAAATAAGCCGGGCTTAGCTTTTGCTGTAGTCAATTTGGATGATGCTTACAGTGAGCTGATTGTTGCCGCCGTACCCGAATCAGTACAGCTATGGCATTTCAGTGCTAAGGGAAAAATAGCGGATTCAGGCGAATGCGTCAGTGCAGAAAACATATTGCATAAAGCCGATGGCATCGAATTTGATGTGCGCTGGCAAGATCGGCCTCAGCGAGTGAAAGTGCCGCTCTACGGCGATTTTAATGTAGAGAATGTCTTGGCTGTTTTGACCGTAATGCTGGCTATGGGTGTTTCGTTAGATGAAGCTACCAAAAGACTAGCTTGCATACGGCCGGTTGATGGTCGCATGGAGCGATTTGGCACAGAGGCAGATCCATTGGTTTTTGTCGATTATGCTCACACCCCTGATGCCTTGGACAAAGTTTTATCCAGTTTGCGCAAGCATTGCAATCAAGATTTATGGGTAGTTTTCGGCTGCGGCGGCAACAGAGATACCGGTAAACGTTCGCAAATGGGGAAAATTGCAGAATTTTGGGCGGATCATGTGGTGGTTACCGATGACAACCCGCGTTACGAAAACGGATTGGATATAGTTAATGATATTTTGGCCGGTTGCAGTTCGACCGCCAGGGATGGTGGAAGTGTCGCAACCGGTATGGAACCGGTGCGGCCGACTGCCGGGGATGCAGGAGGTAGAGCAACGCAGGGAGCGGTTGCCGAGGTAGAGCAATGCATGGAGCAGTTGCCGATGGAACCGGCGCGACCAGCGAAGGTTGAAATCATTCAAAACAGAGAACAGGCGATACAAAAAGTGGTAGCAAATGCGGCTAGAAACGATTGCATTGTGATTGCAGGCAAAGGCCATGAACAATATCAGGAAAGCAATGGGATATGCGTACCTTTCAGCGACAGGCAAGTTGTGATCGATGCATTGAGCAGGCGAAATAGATGAATATGACGCTGAGTGAAATAGCGGCTTGTGTGCAGGGAGTGTTGGTCGGCGACGATGTTACGGTCTCATCGGTCAGTATAGATACAAGAACGATAAAGTCCGGGCAGCTTTATGTCGCGATTAAAGGCCCTAACTTCGATGGCAACGAATTTGTGTCCGAAGCGGAACAAGCCGGGGCCATAGCCGCAATCGTACATCCGGGCATTACCTCAACGGTACCGCATATCGTGGTTGACGATACGCATTTGGCCTTGGCTGAACTGGCAGGGGCTTGGCGAAAAAAAGCATCGGTATCGGTCGGTCACATCGGTTCCATACCGATTGCGACACTTCTGACCTCCATGGACGGGGGAAATGCCGTGGACTGCCGGGAGCAGTCCCGGCCACCATCCCTGGCGGTCGTCGGTATTACCGGTAGTAACGGCAAAACAACTGTCAAAGAAATGGTGGCCGCCATTTTGAGTGTCAACGGCAATACGCTATTTACGCAAGGCAATCTGAATAATGACATCGGCGTACCCTTAACTTTGCTGCGCTTAAACGAACAACATCGGTATGCAGTCATCGAGATGGGGGCAAACCATCCGGGCGAAATTGCATATACCAGTCAATATGTGCAGGCCGATGTTGCGATCATTACCAATGTGGGAGCCGCACATATAGAAGGCTTCGGCAGTGTTGATGGTGTTGCCGAAGCGAAAGGGGAAATAATCCGAACGCTTAAGCAGGACGGCACAGCCGTTCTTAATCGCGATGACGCTTATTTCGATTATTGGAAATCGGTAGCCGGAAACAGAAAGATCATATCGTTTGGATTGGATGCACAAGCTTCCGTTCCTCATCTACGTCCTGTAGGCAAGGTGACGGCGCACTCCGTTAAAACGGAGATTATTAATCATGAATTCGCTACTACCTTTGAATTAGTGACATCAGAAGGCGAGTTAACTGTAAAGCTGAAGCTCGCAGGCCGGCATAATGTTATCAACGCATTAGCTGCAACGGCGGCATGCTTGGCCTTGGACATCGATCTGCAACAGATTAAACAGGGGCTGGAAAGTGTAAAGCCGGTTACAGGACGATTGCAGCCGCTGCTAAGTCGTTTAGGCAATATCGTTATAGATGATACCTATAACGCCAATTCGGCTTCACTGAAGGCGGGGCTGGATGTGTTGGCTAATTGCCCCGGCAAGCCTTGGCTGGTTTTAGGGGCTTTTGGCGAGTTGGGGCCTGAGAGTCCGAAAATACATGAACAGATGGGTGAACTAATCAAGTCAAGTGGTGTTGTGCGTCTGTTGGCGGTAGGTTCTGACGCCCAAAATACGGCAAAGGTTTTCGGCAAAGCGGCCACTTTTTTTGATAGCCAAAATGATTTGATTGAAGTGTTAAAGCAAGAACTCAAAGGTGATGAAGCGATTTTGATCAAAGGGTCAAGGGCTCAGCGCATGGAGAAAGTAGCGGCCGCATTGGTTGAAAACTTCAGGATATAAATAATGTTACTTTATTTTGCAGATTATTTAATGACCTTTGATGGCGGTTTCAGAGTATTTCATTACCTGACCTTTCGCGCCATTCTCGGGGCCTTAACCTCGTTGATCATTTCTTTTATTATCGGCCCTGTCATGATCAGGAAATTAAGCCGCAACAAGATCGGACAAAGTATCCGCACATTGGGCCCCCAATCGCATTACGAAAAGGCCGGCACACCTACTATGGGCGGAACTCTGATCCTGGTTGCCATTGCGATCAGCACTCTGTTGTGGGCAGACCTGGGCAACCGCTATATATGGGTTATTTTGTTGGTGACCATGGGCTACGGCGTCATCGGCTTTATTGATGACTATAGAAAAGTCATCAAGGGCAACAGCGATGGCTTGTCGGCTAAAGCCAAGTATTCCTGGCAATCGGTCATAGGTTTAACGGCTGCTGTTTTCTTATACAAAACCGCAATACTGCCGGCAGAAACACAATTGATCGTCCCGTTTTTTAAAGACTTCATGCTGGATATGGGCTGGATGTATGTTGTCCTGACCTATTTCGTGATTGTCGGAACCAGCAACGCAGTCAACTTGACCGATGGGCTGGATGGGCTGGCGATTATGCCGACCGTGATGGTTGCTACCGGCTTAGGGATTTTTGCCTATCTATCCGGCCATGTGACTTTTTCTGAGTATTTGGCGATACCTTATTTGCCCAATGCCGGAGAACTCATCGTATTTTGTGCTGCTTTGGTCGGTGCCGGATTGGGTTTTTTGTGGTTTAACGCTTATCCCGCTATGGTATTCATGGGCGATGTCGGCGCACTGGCGCTGGGCGGGGCTTTAGGCGTGTTGGCGGTGCTGGTCAGACAGGAAATCGTGCTGATGATTATGGGCGGCGTATTCGTTATGGAAACGGTGTCGGTGATTATTCAGGTAGCCTCTTTCAAAATGACTGGAAAACGCGTTTTCCGCATGGCCCCGATACATCATCATTTTGAATTGAAGGGCTGGCCTGAGCCTCGCGTGATCGTACGATTCTGGATTATTACCGTCATTTTAGTATTGATCGGCTTGGCTACCTTGAAACTGAGATAAGAAATGGATAGTGCAGCGATTATCGCATTGTTGAAAAAGAATTTTGCTTTGGACCCGCAAACGGCCAAGGTATTAGTCGTGGGGCTTGGCAACACGGGAATTTCGGTTGCGCATTATTTACATAGCTTAAACTTTAAGTTCGCCATTATCGACAGCCGCGCCAAGCCGCCGATGATGGAGGAGTTTTTTCAGCAAATGCCCGATACGCCGGTGTTTACCGGCGGTTTTGATGAGTCCGCGTTTAAAGTGGCTACGCATTTGGTGGTCAGTCCCGGTGTGTCGCTGAACGAGCAGGCGATCATTAAAGCCATTGCCAATGGCTCGAAAATAGTTAGCGATATTGACCTGTTCGTCTGTTCTGTCGATGCGCCCATTGTTGCGATCAGCGGTTCCAATGGCAAAAGTACCGTGACCACCATGCTCGGTGAAATGGCAAAAGCGACCGGGATCCAAGTGGGCGTAGGCGGCAATCTGGGCACGCCGGCCTTGGATTTACTGGCGTTAAATGCGCGGCTATATGTATTGGAACTATCCAGCTTTCAGCTGGAACGAACTTCGGCCTTGAATGCAGCGGCTGCAACAGTACTCAATGTCAGTGCCGATCATTTGGACAGACATCTCGATATAGCCGAATACGCGCGAGAAAAACAAAGAATTTTCAGGGGCGACGGCGTCATGGTTATCAATACAGATGATCCTGTTGTTTATGCGATGCACAACGGCAGCAGAAATACTTTTACCTTCTCGATAAACAACAAAGCCGATTTCCACCTTGCCTATCAGGGCGATACCGAATATCTGATGCACAATGAATCGTGCCTGATGCCGCTGGCCGAATTGCCGCTTGAAGGCAGGCATAATGCAGCAAATGCGCTGGCGGCATTAGCCTTGGGGGTAGCCGTTGGTTTGAATGAACAGATCATGTGCGATGCCTTGCGCAAATTTAAAGGGCTAAGCCACAGAATGCAGCGTGTCGCAGAAATACGCGGCGTTACCTGGGTTAATGATTCAAAAGCAACCAATATCGGTGCTTGCGTTGCGGCTTTACAAGGTTATACGCGTAAGGTGATTCTTATCGCCGGCGGTGACGCCAAAGGCGCCGATATGAATGAGTTGACGCCCGCAATCAGGGAAAAAGCAAAAAGCGTGGTGCTGATGGGTAAGGATGCGGGCTTGATAAAGAAGGCTCTGAACGATTGCGTCCCGATCTATTCGGCGGACAACATGGAGCAAGCAGTACAGATTGCCGCAGGCCTGGCCGATGTTGGCGAAAGCGTCTTGCTGGCTCCTGCCTGCGCCAGTCTCGATCAATATAAAAATTATCAGGATAGGGGCGAAAAATTTACCAAAGCGGTATTGGCATTGGTTGACGGCTTTTCCTTGGCTTCGGCTCCGCTCAGCCAACGCAGCTCAATGGCCGGACGAGGTCCGTTGGCTGAGCGGAGTCGAAGCCAATGAAATCATTACGCGCCCAATTTGGCCGCTTTCATTTTGATCCTGTGCTGCTTTCCGTAAGCATCGGTTTATTGTTAATCGGCTATGTGATGGTGGCGTCCGCCTCATTGCATCTGGGCATAAAAATGACCGGTAACGGTATGTATTATCCTGTCAGGCAATTAGCGCATATAGGGATGGGCTTGGTAAGCGGCGCAGGCGTGGCGGCAATTCCAATACGGGTCTGGGAAGAGAATGGCCCGAGGTTGTTTCTAGCCGGATTGCTGTTACTGATTATTGTGCTGATCCCCGGTCTCGGCGTAAAGGTTAACGGCAGTGTGCGCTGGCTGTCCTTAGGCGGAGTCAGGATACAAGTATCGGAAGTAGTTAAGTTTTTTTCAGTCGTTTATATGGCCGGCTATGTAACTCGGCATCAGGAGTCGGTGCAAAACTTGGCTTTCGGCTTGCTCAAACCGCTGGGGCTGTTTTCGGTGGCCAGTTTTTTATTGTTGCTGGAGCCGGATTTCGGCTCGGCCGTAGTCATTCTAATGATAGCCATGGGCATCATGTTTTTGGCCGGGGCGAGGTTATCGCAATTTATAGTGTTGCTGTTGCTCATTGGCGTACTGGCAATGCTGCTGGTTTATTTTTCACCTTATCGTCTGGTTCGAGTCACCAGTTTCATGGACCCTTGGGCCGATCCGTTGAAAACCGGATTTCAATTAGTCCAAGCGCTTATTTCATTCGGGCGCGGAGAATGGTTAGGAGTAGGCCTGGGTAGCGGCATACAAAAATTATTCTATTTGCCGGAAGCCCATACCGATTTTTTGTTTTCAGTGATAGCGGAAGAATTGGGCTTTCTGGGAGTAGTGACTGTTATCGGCTTATTCTCATTATTGGTATGGCGTACATTTGCAATAGCCGCAGCCGCCGAGCAGGCAGGCCAACGGTTTTCCGCATTTATCGCCTACGGCTTGGGAATTTGGTTCGGCTTTCAGTCATTCGTCAACATGGGCGTCAATATGGGGATTTTACCGACCAAAGGCCTGACCTTGCCGTTGATGAGTTATGGCGGCGGCAGCATGATGATCATGTGTTGTGCAGTTGCGTTGTTATTTCGGGTGCAAAGTGAAGTCGCAGAAATAAATGCCGGTACGCCAAAGAGAAACCGACATGGATAAAAAAAGTTCATCCCCCTCGCCTGTGCCCTATAGGCGACGCATCGTTATTATGGCTGGAGGAACCGGCGGCCATGTGTTTCCTGCGCTGGCTGTGGCTCAAGCGCTAATCGAAAAAGGCTGGCAGGTCAGCTGGCTGGGTACGCAGAAGGGTTTGGAGGGCCGAGTGATTCCTGAACAGGGAATAGAGATCGATTGGTTGTCGGTTGCCGGCGTACGAGGTAAAGGATGGCTATCGAAAATAACAGCCGCGTTGTTATTGATAAAAGCCTGTATACAGGCATTGAAAATACTGCAAAAGCGCAAACCGGATGTCGTGTTGGGCATGGGCGGGTTTGTAGCGGGCCCGGGCGGACTGATGGCAAAGTTATTAGGTATACCGCTGATCATTCATGAGCAAAACCGAGTACCCGGCACAACTAATCGGTTGTTGGCTCGCATGGCCAACCAAGTATTGGAAGCATTTCCAGGCAGTTTTAATAAAAAGCTCAACGCCAAATTTACCGGAAACCCGTTAAGAAAACAGTTTGCAATTCCCTTCTTTAAAGAAGAAGCGAGTCTACGGAAAATTAAAATACTGGTCGTTGGCGGCAGCCAAGGCGCCCAAATATTGAATGAAGTTGTACCTGATGCGCTTGCGGCTTTAGGTTCCAATGCGGTGCAAATAAAACACCAAACCGGTACCGCAATGCAGGCGCAAGTCGACAGCCGGTATAAAGCCTTAAGCGTGAATGCGGAGGTTAATGCCTTTATTGAAGATATGGTGTCGGCCTATCAATGGGCGGACTTGGTGATTTGCAGAGCCGGTGCGATGACCGTCAGTGAAGTGGCGGCAGCAGGAGTTGCGGCTATTTTTATACCCTTGCCGAGTGCGATTGACGATCATCAAACAGCCAATGCCCGTTATTTAACCGATGCCGGCGCAGGATTGATATTGATGCAAAAAGATTTGAATGCAACAACGCTGGTAGAACATATAACAAAGGTAATTAAGCAATTGGATGTAATGAGTAAAACAGCAAAAGAATACGCGCGGTTGGATGCAACCGAAGTCGTTGCCGGTGTCTGCGTAGCCGAGGCAGGACTATGAATCTCCCCAATAATCCAATGCCGGTTCAGGCTTTAGGCAGCATCGACCGGATACATTTTGTCGGTATAGGCGGAACCGGTATGAGCGGCATTGCCGAGGTATTGTCGAACCTGGGTTATCAAGTCTCGGGATCGGACATCAGGGAAAGCGCGGTGACCCAAAGACTGGCAGGGTTGGGCGTGACCATCAACATCGGGCATAAACGGGAAAATATAGCGCAGGTCGATGTGGTGGTGGCTTCCAGCGCCATTGACCGCAGTAATGAAGAAATCGACGAAGCTTATATTCAAAGGATACCGGTCATTCCCCGCGCGGAAATGCTGGCTGAATTGATGCGTTTCAGGTTCGGCATTGCCGTTGCCGGAACCCACGGCAAAACCACAACCACCAGTTTGACCGCAAGTATTCTGGCCGAAGGCGGGCTTGATCCTACTTTTGTGATCGGCGGGCGCTTAAACAGCTCAGGCAGCAATGCCAAATTAGGTTTAGGCCATTATCTGGTTGCCGAAGCCGACGAAAGCGACGCCTCGTTTTTATATTTACAGCCGATGATGGCCATAGTCACCAATATCGACCAAGATCACATGGCGACCTATGAAGGCAGCTATCAGCGCTTAAAAGACACATTTACCGAGTTTTTGCATCATCTGCCTTTTTATGGGTTGGCGGTGATGTGTCTGGATGATGAAGGCGTCAGGGCGATTCTGCCGGGAATATCCAAGCCGGTAACCACTTACGGCGTCCATGAAGATGCCGATGTACGAGCGATCAATATTAAACAAGAGGGAATGCATACCTCTTTTGACGTGATCCGAAGAGGCGACTATCCGCCGTTACAGGTCACGTTGAATATGCCCGGCTGGCATAACATGCTTAATGCGCTGGCGTCTATCAGCGTTGCCACCAAACTGGCGGTGGATGATGAGGCCATTATCAAGAGCCTGGGAGCGTTTAAAGGCATAGGCAGGCGTTTTCAAATTAACGGCGACGTAATGATGGACGGCGGCAAGCTGACATTGGTTGACGATTACGGACATCATCCGCGTGAGATTGCGGCGACGCTTGAAGCTTTGCGTCAGGCTTGGCCGGATCGACGAAAAATTGTTGTATTTCAGCCGCACCGCTATACCCGCACCCGGGACTTGTTTGAAGATTTCGTGCAAGTGCTGTCTACCGTTGATGTGCTGATCCTGATGGATGTTTATTCGGCAGGCGAAACAGTGATTCCCGGCGCCGACGGCAGAGCCTTAAGCCGAGCGATCCGGATACGCGGACAGGTTGATCCGGTATTTGTCGAAAACTGGGAGGAATTGCCGCAATTATTGGCGGGTATCGTAAGCGCCGAAGATGTGATTTTGACCATGGGCGCCGGTAATGTCGGACAGATTGCCGCACAGTTGCCGCAGTTGTTGGCCGAGACGTTGCAGAACAAGGCCTCCGCAAGAAATGACCAGTGAAATGGCAACCGAATGGAAGCAGAACACCTACATGGAGCAGTTGCCGAAAGGCCGTTTGCTAAAACATGAAAAACTGGCGAAATACACCAGTTGGCGCGTTGGCGGCCCGGCCGATCAACTGTATATCCCGCAAGACCGGCAGGATCTGATCGAGTTTATCAAGACTCTTCCCGATGCCGAGCCGGTGTTCTGGATGGGACTGGGCAGTAATTTATTAATCAGGGATGGCGGCATACGTGGCACTGTGATTAATACCAAGGGCCGATTAAAACAGATGAACTTGAGCAGCGACGGCTTGGTTTATGTTGAAGCGGGAGTCCCTTGTGCGCATGTCGCGCGATTTTGCGGAGAACAGGGCTTAATAGGAGCCGAGTTTTTAGCCGGTATTCCCGGAACCATGGGCGGGGCTTTAAAAATGAATGCAGGTGCTTTCGGCGGAGAAACATGGGCTATCGTTAACAGTGTGGAAATGTTGAATGCGTCAGGCGATGTTATCGGCAGGAAAGCGCAGGACTTTAGGGTGAATTATAGATCTGTAGAGGGCTTTGAAAACGAGTGGTTTCTGTCTTGTCTACTCACATTGCAGTCAGGCGATACAGCCGAGAGCCAGCAGAAAATCAAAACCTTGCTGGAAAAGCGGGGGGCAACGCAACCGACCAATCAACCCAGTTGCGGGTCGGTATTCAAAAACCCGGAAGGCGATTATGCGGCAAGATTAATAGAGCAAACCGGTTTAAAAGGCTACGCGATCGGCGGTGCCTGTGTATCGGAAAAACATGCGAATTTTATTGTCAACACCGGCAAGGCAACGGCAGCGGATATAGAAGCCCTAATTTATTATGTGCAGGATAAAGTTGAACAGCAGCAGGGGGTAGTCTTGCAGACAGAGGTTTGTATGGTAGGTGTAGCAATATGAAAGCATTGACGTTAAATAAGCCGGAACAATTCGGACGGGTCGCGGTCATGATGGGCGGTTCGGCGGCGGAAAGGGAAGTCTCGTTAAGAAGCGGAGCCGCCGTTTATGAAGCGTTAAAAGCTAAAGGCGTGGATGCAATTGCCGTTGATGTTACAGGCAGTCCGATTGACGCGTTGGCAGGGCAAAAATTCGACCGGGTATTTAACATCATCCACGGACGCGGCGGCGAAGACGGCGTACTGCAAGGGGTGCTGGAAGCGCTGGGGATTCCGTATACCGGCAGCGGCGTGATGGCATCGGCATTGACTATGGATAAGCTTAGAACCAAGCTGTGCTGGCAAGGTTACGGCTTGGTCACGCCAAAATGGCATGTGTTGAAAAACGAAACCGATCTTGCTGACTGTATTGAAAAGCTGGGTTTTCCGGTGATCGTCAAACCGGCGCAGGAAGGCTCCAGCATCGGCATGAGCAAGGCCGGCAATCGGGAAGAATTGCAAAAAGCTTTAACCGTGGCGGAAAAATATCGCTGCGATGTTTATGCGGAGGCTTGGGTTACCGGCAAGGAATATACCGTTGCGGTGCTTGATGGCGGCGCCTGCATGGATGCAGAAGGTACGACCCCAAGTACGGAGGAGGTAGGATTGCGTCTGGAACAGCAATCGAGAGTAATTCAGGGAGCAATTACCGAAGCGTTGCCGGTTATTCGCCTGGAAACGCCCAATGTATTTTATGATTACGAAGCAAAATATCAGGCGACGACGACGCAATATCATTGTCCTTGCGGCCTGCCCCCGGATCAAGAGCTGTTTATAAAAGATTTGGCGGTAACCGCCTGTAAGGTGGTTGGCGTTAAAGGCTGGGGACGGGTGGATGTATTTATCGATGATTCGGGGCAATACCAGTTGATTGAGGTCAATACCGTTCCCGGCATGACTGATCACAGCTTGGTGCCGATGGCGGCCAAGCAGGCGGGTATCGATTTTGAGGAATTGGTTTGGCGTATTCTGGAAACCAGTTGCAGGTAATACTTGATGACCGTTGTAAAAATCGCGATGGCCGTAACGTTGCTGATCGGTCTGGTCTGGATTGCAACTTTCGGCATTAAGGACATACCGATTAAATATGTACGTACCGAGGGCGTTTTTCAATACCTCAGTAAGGACGAGATAAGAACAGCTTTGCAGCCCTTGGTGATGACCGGTTTTTTCGATGCCGATATGCAGGCCATTCATCAGGCCGTTTCGGAATTGACTTGGGTTGATGCCGTTACCGTTAAACGAGTCTGGCCCGACGCGATTGACATCAAGATACGCGAAAAAAAGCCTTATGTGCGCTGGGGGCAACAAAGCCTGGTCAGTGCGCGGGGCGACATAATTACACCGAAGAATATAGACTTGTTTAGAACTTTGCCCATATTGCAAGGCCCTAAGCAGCAACAACTTAAAACGCTGGAAATAATGAAAGGCGTTAACACGGCATTAGCCGATCAGTCCATGAAAATGGCGGAATTTACGATTAATGACCGCTGGGCATGGAAGATTAAATTAACCACGGGCTTGGAAATACTGTTGGGGCGAAATGAACAATTAAAGAAATTACAACGGTTTTTGAAAACGCTGGATGTACTGGGACAAGAACAAGTTGAGAAAATAGCAATAGTTG
Source organism: Methylococcaceae bacterium (assembly GCA_044426515.1). Classification (GTDB taxonomy): domain Bacteria; phylum Pseudomonadota; class Gammaproteobacteria; order Methylococcales; family Methylomonadaceae; genus Methylobacter_A. The sequence goes on from JAUGSS010000072.1 coordinate 51,685, forward strand.
ATTTGAGGTATCCCAATGGCTATGCAGTTTCATGGAAACCGGGAACTGAAGAAATTGACTGGTCGCATCGGTTCCCTACCGATCGCGACACTTCCGCCATCCCTGGCAGTCGGTCGCATCAGTTCCCTACTGATCGCGGCACTTCCGCCATCCCTGGCAGTCGGAAGATTGGGCCTTTCCGCAACATACAATAAATGGCTAATGCCAAAGGTAATACAGAGTAAACGAAATGGCGAAAAAAACAGAACGTAATTTAATAGTCGGACTGGACATCGGGACTTCGAAGGTCGCGGCTATTGTTGGTGAGATTACCAGTGATGGCAATATAGAAATCATAGGCATTGGATCAACACCATCGCGCGGTCTGAAAAAAGGTGTTGTGGTCAATCTGGAATCGACTGTGCAATCGATACAGCGCGCTATTGAAGAAGCCGAATTAATGGCCGGGTGTCAAATCAGGTCGGTTTATGCAGGTATCGCCGGCAGCCATATCAGAAGCCTTAATTCTCACGGCATCGTGGCCATTAAGGACAAAGAAGTAACCCAATATGATATAGACAGGGTGATAGATTCGGCCCGCGCTGTGGCAATTCCTGCGGACCAGAAAATCCTGCATATTTTGCCCCAGGAGTTTGTGATCGATCTTCAGGAAGGCATCAAGGAACCCATCGGAATGTCGGGCATTCGCCTGGAGGCCAAAGTTCATATGGTCACCGGCAGTGTCAGCGCCTCGCAAAATATCGTCAAGTGCATTCGGCGTTGCGGCCTGGAAGTCGATGATATTGTGCTGGAGCAATTGGCCTCGTGCAATTCAGTGCTTACGGACGATGAAAAAGAATTGGGTGTTTGCTTGATCGATATTGGCGGAGGAACTACGGACATTGCGATTTTTGTCGAGGGCGCGATAAAACACACGGCAGTGATTCCTATCGCGGGTGACCAGGTAACCAATGATATTGCCGTCGCGCTGCGTACGCCGACACTCAATGCCGAGGATATTAAACGGAAATATGCCTGCGCCTTAACACAATTGGCGAATGTCGATGAAGTTATTGAAGTGCCCAGCATCGGCGATAGAGCGCCGCGCAAGATTTCGACGCAAAATCTCGCAGAGATTATTGAGCCCCGTTATGAAGAATTAATGCTGCTGGTCCAATCGGAACTAAGGCGTAGCGGCTTCGAAGAATTAATTGCCGCCGGGATAGTGCTAACGGGCGGCAGCTCAAAAGTAATGGGTTTAATCGATTTGGCGGAAGAGATTTTCCACATGCCGGTACGTATGGGCGGACCTCAAAATGTGACAGGATTAACTGAAGTGGTAAAAAATCCGATTCATTCTACAGGAGTCGGGTTATTAATGTATGGTAAAGAACACCAAGGGGTTGGCAGAAGTATTGATTCTGATGGCCCAGGCGTGTTCTCAAGAATGAAGAATTGGTTTCAGGGTAATTTTTAATGGTTTTGAATAACAACTAGGGGCAGAGGTAACGGTAATGAAATATGAATTAATGGATATGAGTAATGAGCATGCGGTCATCAAAGTTATCGGTATTGGCGGCGGTGGGGGCAATGCAGTCAGTCACATGGTTGGGAGTCTTGTCGAGGGGGTTGAGTTTATCTGTGCGAATACCGATGCACAGGCATTAAGAAAGTTAAACATTGGTACGATTATTCAGTTAGGTGTCGAATTAACTAAGGGCTTGGGAGCGGGGACCAATCCTGAAGTTGGAAGAATGGCGGCAGACGAAAACAAGGAACGCATCAGGGAAGTCTTACAAGGCGCCGATATGGTTTTCCTGACTGCGGGCATGGGCGGCGGTACCGGGACCGGTGCGATTCCGGTTATTGCTGAAATTGCCAGAGGCATGGGTATACTGACGGTTGCGGTGGTAACCAAACCGTTTTCATTTGAAGGCAAAAAGAAGCAGGCAACTGCGGAGCAAGGTATAGCGGAGCTTGAAAAGTTTGTTGACTCCTTGATCATCATTCCCAATCAAAAATTATTGCCGGTACTGGGCAGCGATGTCTCTTTAGTGAATGCCTTTAAAGCGGCAAACGATGTGCTATTGGATGCCGTACAGGGAATTACCGAACTGATCGTCCATCCCGGCATGATTAACGTCGATTTTGCGGATGTCAGAACGGTAATGTCGGGCATGGGCGCGGCGATTATGGGTACAGGAGCGGCGAAAGGAGAATATCGGGCACGGGAAGCGGCTGAGAAAGCCATTGCATGTCCATTGCTGGAAGACATTAATTTACAAGGTGCGCGTGGTATTTTGGTTAACATTTCCGCTGCCGACATGGGTATTGCCGAGTTCGATGAAGTGGGTAATATTGTCCACGAATTTGCTTCGGAAGATGCGGTTATCAAAATCGGCATGTCTATTAATCCCGAGTTAGGCGATGAGATTAAAGTGACTGTTGTCGCTACAGGAATGGGCTTGCCGTCTCGAGTGGTTAAAATGGCGCCAAAAGCGACAGCCGGATACATTAATCAAAATGTGGCGGGCGAAGTCAGTTATGAAGGCCTGGATAAACCTACGGTTATGCGCCAAAATAAAACCGAAGGCAGAGAAACGCGTTTTGGAGCTCAACCTAAAAAAGACATGGATTTAGATTATCTGGATATTCCAGCCTTTTTAAGACGTCAAGCTGACTAGGGGGTGTAGAACAATGGATTCAAGCTCCATTTTTGGGTCCGATTGTGCTAAAATCTGCGCTTTTTGCCCTCTTCACTTAGCGTTATTTATTTTATGATTAAACAGCGAACATTAAAAAATACAATCAGGGCAACAGGCGTGGGGCTACATACGGGCGATAAAGTTTATTTAACTTTACGCCCTGCCGAGGCGAATACCGGAATCAGGTTTCGCCGAGTCGATTTGGATAATCCGGTAACGATTGAAGCAACACCGGAAAATGTTGGCGAAACCATGTTGTCGACAACATTGGTTGCGGGCGATGTAAAAATATCGACCATAGAACATTTGCTTTCGGCTTTTGCCGGATTGGGCATAGACAACGCCATTATCGATGTCAGTGCCGCAGAGGTTCCGATTATGGATGGCAGCGCCGGGCCTTTTGTATTTTTGCTCCAATCTGCGGGAGTGGAAGAACAGGACAGTCCGAAACAGTATATGCGTATAAAGCGTAGCATAAGGGTTGAGGATGGCGATAAATGGGCGGCTTTTGAGCCATTCGAAGGCTTCAAAGTTACTTTTACGATTGATTTTGAACATCCGGCTTTTGAAGATCATGTAAAAACCGCCACCATGGATTTTTCATCGACTACTTTTGTCAAGGAAGTAAGCCGGGCCAGAACTTTCGGTTTCATGAAAGATATTGAAATGCTGAGACAAAATAACTTGGCATTGGGCGGAAGCCTTGATAATGCCATTGTGGTTGATGATGACAGAATTATTAACGAAGACGGTTTACGCTATGCGGATGAATTTGTTAAGCATAAAATTCTCGACGCGATAGGCGACTTATACCTGTTGGGACACAGCTTGATTGGCGAGTTTACCGGTTATAAATCGGGTCACGGTTTGAACAATAAATTACTTCGCGCTTTATTAAATGATAAAGATGCCTGGGAAATGGTGACCTTCGATGACGAAGAAAACGCACCGATTTCTTTTATGCGTTCCGCCGAGTCGCCCAGGTCTGCGGCATAAGACTGTCGGGAACGCTAGTCAACTGTCTGGTTTACTAACCTGAGGTTTGGCGTTCCGATAGTTTTGCCAGCGTTGTACTTAATCTGAGCAATGCCTGCTTCAACTGCTCATCGGCCATAGTAAGACTATGTTTATAGATGAGTTCTATTTTTTCTGCCGAAGGGATGATCGGCTTTCTAGCGGTTACAGAAGCTTCCGCTCCTGCTAGCGCCCCTCGCCTATGTCCTGTAGGCGACGTCTCTATTCTAATTTTAATCTGCATAATCGACACCGACTCTCGGGTTACCGGAGCGATAGCTGCGAGAATCGCGCTGTTATAAAAGCGCAGTTGCGATGCCCAAGCGGCGGTATCGGTATAAACCAACAGCTTCTTGCCGTTAATAACACAGTGCAGCGCATGTCTGGCTATTGTTGCCGGTAACACGCCATGAATGCGCTGTAGGGCCAGTTTTTGCTGCTCGATCCGGCTGTAAAAATGAGCGATAGTGCGGTTTGGGAATGACAATGCCGCTTTAAAAGAAGTTGGTTTTGTTGCCATAAGTACTCGCCAGTCAGTTGGTCAGCGTCGAAAAGTCTTCGCCGGAATTATTGGTTTATTGGAGATAGTGAGATATAGTTAGATTCTTTAAGGGAATAAGTAGCTTTAGTGTAATAACCCACTAGTATCATATCCACAAACATCCATTAAAGATAAGCTCGGGAGATAAAGTGAGACAATTTATTCAGGACATCGCAGAAAACAAACATTATCAGGCAACACATTTGTTGCAAATTCTAAGACAAATCCAATCCCGATATCATTATATCCCGGCGACAGCGATAGAACAGCTGTCCGACTTGCTTAACATTCCCCGGACGCAAATCACCAGTGTCGTTGAATTCTACAGTTTTTTTCACTTGACTCCCAGAGGGCAATATGAGCTCTTGATTAGCGATTCTATAACCGATCATATGTTGGGCAAGAAAGATCTGCTCGATTATCTGACAGATAAATTAGGCGTTGCAGTCGGCAAGGTTCGGGAAGATGCTGTGGTCAGCCTGGATAATACCTCATGTACCGGCATGTGTGATCAGGGCCCGGCCGGCTTGGTTAACGGCTATGCATTGACTCGCTTGGATCGCTCTTCAATCGATAAAATCGCAGAGCTGATTAATCAACAAAAACCTTTAGATGAATGGCCGGCAGAGTTATTTCAGGTAGATGACAATATTTATAAATCCGGCCTGTTGCTGAACCAGCAGATTGAGCAGGGATCGGCGCTTAGATCGGCCTTTAAACGTGGCATCAAGGAAACGCTGAAAGAAATTGATAATTCAGGTTTGCGAGGACGGGGCGGCGCCGGATTTAAAACGGCGATGAAATGGCAATTTTGTTCGGAAGAACCGCAGGCTGAACGTTATGTGGTTTGCAACGCCGACGAAGGCGAGCCCGGTACGTTTAAGGACAGAGTGCTGTTAAATTCTTATGCGGATCAGGTATTTGAAGGCATGACAGTGTGCGCTTCGATTATCGGAGCCAAACAGGGCTTCTTGTATTTGCGCGGCGAATATTTACATCTTCACGATAAACTGCAAAATATTTTGGCTCAGCGTCGTCAAAACGGTTTGTTGGGCAACAACATTCTGGGCTCAGGCTTGGATTTCGACATCGAAATCTGCCTGGGCGCAGGCGCTTATATCTGCGGCGAGGAATCCGCGCTGATCGAGTCGCTGGAAGGCAAAGCCGGTATTCCGCGCAATCGTCCGCCTTATCCCGTCACCCAAGGCTATTTGGGTAAACCGACCGTAGTCAATAATGTAGAAACGTTTCTGGCGGCGGCCGGCATTACGGTCAATGGCGGCGACTGGTTTGCAAATATCGGCACCGAAAAATCAAAGGGTAGCAAAATACTCAGTATCAGCGGCGATTGCGCGCGTCCCGGTATCTATGAATACCCATTCGGCATAACTATCCAGACTATTTTAAATGATTGCGGAGCGGTCGATGTGCAGGGAGTTCAGGTCGGCGGCCCGTCGGGAACTTTTATTTCCAATCAAGAGTTTGAGCGCAAGCTGGCTTTTGAGGATTTGGCGACCGGCGGATCATTCATTATTTTCAACGCCAGTCGTAATATTCTCGATGTGGTGCATAACTTCACCCATTTTTTCGCCCATGAAAGCTGCGGCTTCTGTACGCCATGCCGGGTCGGCACCTCGTTATTGAAAAAACAGATCGATAAGATTGTCGAAGGTCATGGTTCGGCGGGCGATATTGTCGCGCTTGAAGAACTGTGTCAGTTGGTTAAAAACTATAGCCACTGCGGCCTCGGACAAACTGCTGCGAATCCGATATTAACAACGCTGGAACGCTACCTTGGGCTATACGAAAGCCGACTAAAAGAAATCAGTTTTGAACCGGGATTTGATTTGGACGGCGCCCTGGAAACAGCGCGGCGTATGGCGAATCGGTATGATGCCGGTGCCCATTTGGCTCAAACGGAGAGCGAACATGAGTAAAACAATTACCCTCGACGGCAAAGTTATCCCTTTCGAAGAGGGGCAGACCATTATGGATGCCGCGATGGCTGCCGGAATCTATATCCCGCATTTATGCCACCAGCCGGAGTTTACCCCGCACGGCAGCTGCAAGCTGTGTACGGTAAAAGTAAACGGGCGCAACTGTTCCGCCTGCACCTTTCCGGCAATGGACGGTCAGGATGTGCTGAGTGAAACCGAAGAACTGATCGACGACCGGAGAAAAATCACCCAGATGCTGTTTGTCGAAGGCAATCATTTGTGCCCCGGCTGCGAAAAAACCGGTAACTGCCAACTGCAAGCCGTTGCCTACCATTTGAATATGCTCGACAACCATTTCCCGCTGTTTTACCCGGACCGGGAAGTGGACGCCTCTCATCCTGATGTGCTGGTTGACCAAAACCGCTGTATTTTTTGCACACTATGCGTTCGCGCCAGCCGGCAAAAAGACGGTAAAGACGTGTTCGCCATCAGCGGACGCGGCATCAACAAGCATTTGGTCTTTAATGCTGAAAGCGGGTTGTTAAAAGATACCGGTTTGGAAGCGACGGATCAGGCGGCACATATTTGTCCTACAGGGGCGATTTTGGTTAAACGCACCGGTTATCAGGTTCCGATAGGTGAGCGTATTTACGATCATAAACAAATCGATCAAGTCAGTCTTGAGACGGAGCATGTCAAACATGGCGAATAAAATCAGAGTAGCAACAACATCGTTGGCAGGCTGCTTCGGCTGTCACATGTCGTTTTTAGATATAGACGAGCGGATGCTGCAATTGGTTGAACTCGTTGAGTTCGACCGTTCGCCGATTACCGACATAGAACATTGCACCAACTGCGATATAGGCTTGATTGAAGGCGGCGTATGCAATTCCGAAAACGTTCATGTGTTGCGGGAGTTTCGGAACAACTGCAAAATCCTGGTTGCGGTCGGAGCCTGTGCGATTAACGGCGGACTTCCCGCCATGCGCAATCATATCCCGCTCGAAGAATGTCTGAATGAAGCCTATATCGACGGCATCGGCGTGGAGAATCCGAAGATTCCCAGCGACATAGAATTACCCTTGCTGTTGAATCAGGTGCATCCGATTCATGAAGTGGTCAAAATCGATTATTTTTTACCCGGCTGTCCACCGTCAGCGGACGTGTTCTGGAAATTCCTGACCGACTTGATTGAGGGGCGTGAGCCTTCATTGCCTTATGAATTGGTTCATTACGATTGAGCGATTCGACAAGTGAGAAGATTATGTACACAGTTTATAAAATCAATGCTGATGAACTCAATGAAAATTTTATAGCATCGATCAAAGCGCAGTTTCAACACCAAGATATTGAGATTGCCATTTGTGAAACGGCACAAGCCGAACAGGATGAAACCGACTATTTATTGCGAGATCCCGCAAATAAAGCACGTCTATTAGAAGCTATAAATAATGTTACAAACAGTAAACTGGTGACTGTCGATTTAAATAATTTGTCATGAATATTGTTTTTGACCAAGGTGCCTTTGAAGATTTTACCTACTGGGCAACTGAGGACAAAAAACTTTATAAACGGATTGTTAGCTTAATTAAAGAAACTGCGCGTAATCCATACACAGGCTTAGGTAAACCCGAAGCCTTAAAACATGAGTTGCAAGGTTATTGGTCGCGCCGAATTAATGATGAGCATCTTTTAGTGTACAAGGTTGAAGCCGACAGACTGATTATTATTAGCTGTAAGTATCATTACAACAAATAACTCATACGAGAATTATTATGTACGAACATTTAGAAACAGCCGAAAACCGGAACAGTTTAAAACGCGTAGTCGTCGATCCGGTCTCACGCGTTGAAGGGCACGGCAAAGTCACTTTATTGCTGGATGAAAATAATAAAGTCCAGCAAGCCCGATTGCATATCGTTGAATTCCGTGGCTTTGAGCGCTTTATTCAGGGCCGTCCCTATTGGGAGCTGCCGGTTTTAGTGCAGCGTTTATGCGGTATTTGCCCGGTCAGTCATCATTTGGCTGCCGCCAAAGCCATAGACCAACTGGTCGGTATCGATCCCGAGAACTTGCCCGTCTCAGCGGACAAATTAAGACGTCTGCTGCATTTCGGGCAAGTGTTGCAATCCCATGCCCTGCATTTTTTCCATCTATCCAGCCCGGACTTACTGTTCGGCTTTGAAAGCGACATCAGCAAGCGTTCGGTTGTTGCGGTATTGGCCGAGTATACCGACATCGGCGTACAGGGCGTAAAACTGCGCAAATACGGCCAGGAAGTCATACGCATGGTGTCCGGCAAACGTGTTCACGGTACCGGCGCGATTCCCGGCGGCATGAACAAATCATTAAGCAAAGCCGAACGTGACTATCTGTTGGAAGACATCGACCAAATGATAGAGTGGGCGGCCGGATCGGTTGCGCTGATCAAAAAAGTGCATTGCTCCAACCTGCCTTTTTACGATGATTTTGCTACGATACGCAGCAATTACCTGGGCTTGACCAAGCCTGACGGCGCATTGGAGCTTTATCACGGCGGTATCCGCGCCAAAAATGAGCACGGCGAAACCATCATGGATCACATCGATTATTGCAAATATAACGATTATATCCATGAAGAAGTCCGCTCCTGGACCTACATGAAATTCCCTTATTTGCTGTCGCTGGGACAGGAGCAAGGCTGGTATCGGGTCGGACCGTTGGCGCGGGTGAATAACTGCGACTATATCGACACACCGTTGGCGGAAGCCGCCCGGGTTGAATTTAAAGCGCATAGCAACGAAGCGATGGTGCACAGTACCTTAGCGTTTCACTGGGCACGCTTGATTGAAACCCTGCATTGTGCCGAAAGCATTAAAAGCTTGCTAAATGACCCCGACATCATGGGCCATGATCTAGTAGCACAGGGCGAAAAACGTTATGAAGGCGTCGGAGTGATCGAAGCGCCGCGCGGCACCTTGTTCCATCACTATCAAGTCGATGAAAACAACATCGTGACCAAAGCCAACTTAATCGTCTCGACCACCAGTAACAACATGGCGATGAACGAATCGGTGCGGCAAGTGGCGGCGGAATACCTGTCCGGCCGGGAATTGACCGAACCCTTGTTGAATAACCTGGAAGTGGCGATACGCGCTTATGATCCTTGTCTATCCTGCGCGACCCATGCGGTAGGCAAAATGCCGCTGCAACTTGAGTTGGTCGATGCGGAAGGCAAGCTAATCGATAAACTGGTCAAACACAGCGACGGCCAAATCGAGCGGAATAATGCCTAAACCGGTATTGCTGTTCGGTTACGGCAACCTCAGCCGCGGCGACGACGCGCTGGGGCCGTTGCTGCTGGAACACGTCGAAAGTCATTGCAGTTTGGACGCCATTGAAATATTGTCCGATTTTCAACTACAAATCGAACATGCGCTGGACCTGGAAAACAGGCGTTTGGTATTGTTTGTCGACGCCTCGGTAGCCTGTACCGATACGTTCAACTTTACCGTACTGGAACCCGCGCGGGACAAAAGCTACACCACCCACGCGATGAGCCCGGCGGCGGTTTTGGATGTATATCAATCGATAAAAAGCCAAACACCGCCGCCATGTTTTCTGCTAAGCATCAAAGCCGAGAAATTTGAATTAGGTGATGGGTTAAGCAAAGATGCCGAAAATAATTTGGCGAAAGCTTGTTCGTTTGCGAAGCGTTTATTAAGCAATCCTGATCTTGATTTTTGGCGGAAACAGGCAAATTCTGCATGACAAATTGATATGAGGTAAATTGACGCTGACTTGTGTCAATATTGTTGGTGATTCGAGCGAAGTGTGACAGATACTGATGTTCATGTTAGCCGGGAAAATAGCAATAGCAGCAGTGAGTTTAAAAAAGTGAAAGACTTACCAGATTTGCGGGGAGAAACTGGCACCTGTTTGGCTCGCAAGAAATAGTGATGTGCCCTTACAGTCTTTGCTCTGGTGCAAAGATTCTCTGCGATTTTTCTCTATTCTTGGATGCGGTTCCGATCAGTCTTAGCATCTGTGTCTTCCTTGATAAATTTCAGAGAGTGTGGGTGCGGGGAGTCGCTATTTTTGCGAAAGCTTTTATGGGCATCCCTGCCCAACAAGCGGCAAAAACTACGCGACCGCTAATGCCTGCGGCTGCCCCAGCCGTCCTGCTTCTTTCGTTGAATACCCAACAGGGGGTATCCAACATCATTCTCGCA
>JAUGSS010000043.1:0-4878 GCA_044426515.1 Methylococcaceae bacterium
TTAAAACGAAGACCCGAAATTCTCGCGGTAGCGTTCTTTGAAATTATCCATATCTATCGAATGATTCTGGGTGCCGTTATTTTCGATTTTAATGGCGCCCATTAATGAGGCGACTCTGCCGGTAACCTCCCAACCCAAATCATTCATCAGGCCGTATAACAGCCCTGCACGATAGGCGTCGCCGCAACCCGTCGGGTCAAGTATCGCTTTGGGTTTTGCCGCGGGAATGGCGATGCATTGGCCGTGAGTATAAATTTGAGAACCTTGAGCACCCAAGGTGATGATCAGCGCTTCAAGCCGTTCAGCCATTTGTTCCAGCGACAAGCCGGTACGTTCCTGCATTAGCTCGGATTCATAGTCATTCAAGGTCACCCAGGTTGCCTGATCCAGAAGCTTAAGTAATTCCTCGCCATTAAACATCGGCATGCCTTGGCCCGGATCAAAAATAAACGGTATGTCCAGTTCTGCGAACTGCTCGGCATGCAATTGCATACCTTCCTTGCCATCCGGGGATACGATGCCGATGCTGATTTTCCGGTCAGTCGGTACTGAATTTAAATGCGAGGAATTCATTGCGCCGGGATGGAACGCGGTAATTTGGTTAGCTTCTTCATCGGTGGTGATATAGGCTTGACCGGTATAACTGTTGTCCAGGATTTGAATATACTCGCTGGATAACTGGTTTTGCGCCATCCATTGGGCATACGGCTCGAAATCATGCCCGACTGTAGCCATAATTAACGGCTCTTCACCCAGCAGTTTCAAGTTGTAAGCAATATTGCCCGCGCAACCGCCGTATTCGCGCCGCATTACCGGCACCAGGAATGAGACATTCAGGATATGGATTTTTTCCGGCAAAATGTGATGTTTAAATTTATCATGAAAAACCATGATGGTATCGTAAGCCATAGACCCACATATTAATGCGTTCATTATGTTCCTCTTTATCGCCAGGGATGGTGTGTATGCCGCAGCCTGTCGGTAACAGGCGCGGCGATTGTTAGGGATGGTGTGTATGCCGCAAGACTGCCGGGAGCTGTCGCGGCTAAAGTAAAATTAATGCCCAGGTTACCGCTGCCCAAATCAGTGACATCATAACGGCAGCGGAGCCTATGTCTTTGGCGCGGCCCGATAGTTCATGATGCTCAAAGCCTACTCTATCGACTACAGCCTCTACCGCTGAATTCAATAATTCGACCAGCATGACTAAAACGATGCTGCCGATCAACAGCAGCTTTTCAATAGTGGTTTCCCCCAGCCAGATTGCCAGTGGCGTCGATACCACAAACAGGATAACTTCCTGTCTGAAGGCTTCTTCATGGGTCCAGGTTGCTTTAAAACCGGCAGCAGAGAAGAAACAGGCGTTAATTAGGCGCTTAAAGCCTTTTGCATTTTGATTTGCCATTGTTTTATTTAAAAAAGGTGGAAGGTAAAGATATATTTTAAGCTGAAAATTTGTAACCTTAAGGTTTTGAATTATGGCCCGTAACTACTCAGCAGCTAAAATAGAAGGCTAACGACGGATGGGTAAGACTTTTCATGAACACGCGGTGTTTTCATTCTATTCAACTGCGTTCCATTATATTTAATGGCACTGAGTAGCGGCTATTGCTCAATCATTTGCTGATAGGCATCGGCGTCCATTAATGCATCGAGTTCTGTCAGGTCATCCGCCTTTATACAAAACAGCCAGGTTCCATAAGCGTCATCATTGACTTGCTCGGGCTCATCGGCCAAAACGTCGTTGATAGCGACTATTTCCCCTGTAATCGGGCTGAATAAATCGGATGCGGTTTTTACCGATTCGACTACGGCGCACTGTTCTTGTGCTTTGACTTTGCGGCCCGGCTCCGGTAGTTCGATAAAAACCAAATCTCCCAGTTCTTGCTGCGCAAAATCGGTTATGCCGACGCGGACGATGCCGTCTTCCAGCTGCGCCCATTCGTGAGTTTTTGCGTACTTTAAGTTATCCGGTATATCGCTCATGATAATCTCTCAATAGTGTTAGTTATTTTGCTTTCAAGGATAACCTGCAATTTTTTAAAAACAACAAAAAAATGCATTTCATTAAGGGAAATCTTATATCAAATGATAAATCGGTTGGGCTAATAAAATAGCCCCGATATTATTAACCTGATAGCCGCAACGGACTTGCGCCGATTATAAACAAGGCTTTCAGAAGCGCTTGATCTATTAAAACCATTTGTTTTGCAAGGTGTTTGTTGTATCGATGATACGGCCTGCGCTTGCAATCTGCGACATTATCCTTTAACTTAGGAAAACATCCGTAAAGGCTAGGGGTGCTTTCTTGTTTCCATGCGCAGCATTGGACCGGAAGGCTGAGAAAAACCCTTTGAACCTGACCCCGGTTAATGCCGGCGTAGGAAAGCCCTGACTTCCCTGCGCCTTATTGTTTTATTGTTGGAGATAAACATGAGCGCTGTCCTTAAAGAAATTACGCCTGCCGAATCCAGTAGTAGCGTAAAGATCGATTCCTACCCCGCATCGGAAAAAATATATGTTCAAGGCAGCCGCCCGGACATACGAGTTCCTATGCGTAAAATTACCCTATCCGATACCCCGGTGCATTTCGGTGCGGAAAAAGGCGCGGAAAAAAATCCGCCGCTGTATGTTTACGATACCTCGGGTGTTTATACCGATCCCAATGTCGAAGTCGACTTGAAAAAAGGTTTGGGCGCTATCCGTTCAGCCTGGATAACAGAGAGAAACGACAGCGAAGAATTATCCGGCCCCAGTTCGGAATTCGGCCGTCAGCGCCTTGAAGATCCTGCTACCGCTGAATTGCGTTTTGAACACATCCGCAAACCGCGCAGAGCGAAAGCGGGAAAAAACGTATCGCAGATGCACTACGCCAGGCAGGGCATTATCACGCCGGAGATGGAATTCATCGCCATTCGCGAAAACCAAAAAATGGAAGAAATGCGCCATTTGTGGAAAGACCAACATCCCGGCGATTCGTTCGGCGCATCCATTCCCGATGTGATTACGCCTGAGTTCGTGCGTGACGAAGTGGCAAGAGGCCGGGCGATTATTCCGTGCAACATCAACCATCCCGAATTGGAGCCGATGATTATCGGCCGCAATTTCCTGGTTAAAATCAACGGTAATTTGGGTAATTCGGCGGTGACTTCGTCGATTGAAGAAGAAGTTGAAAAAATGCTCTGGGGCATTCGTTGGGGCGGCGATACCATCATGGATTTATCGACCGGTAAAAATATCCACGAAACCCGCGAGTGGATTTTACGCAATTCGCCGGTGCCTATCGGCACCGTGCCGATTTATCAGGCGCTGGAAAAAGTCAACGGCAAAGCCGAAGACCTGACCTGGGAAATCTTCCGCGACACCTTGATCGAGCAAGCCGAGCAGGGCGTGGATTACTTTACCATTCATGCCGGGGTGCGATTGCATCACGTGCCGCTGACCGCAAAACGCATGACCGGCATCGTTTCGCGCGGCGGTTCGATCATGGCGAAATGGTGTTTGGCGCATCATACCGAAAGCTTCTTGTACACGCACTTTGAAGAAATCTGCGAAATCATGAAAGCCTATGACGTAGCCTTTTCATTAGGCGACGGATTGCGTCCGGGCTCGATCTATGACGCCAATGATGCCGCGCAATTCGGTGAGTTGGAAACATTGGGCGAACTGACCAAAATCGCTTGGAAACACGACGTGCAAACCATGATAGAAGGCCCAGGCCACGTGCCGCTGCATATGATCAAGGTCAATATGGACAAGCAGCTGGAAGAATGCGGCGAAGCGCCTTTCTATACTTTAGGCCCTCTGACGACTGACATTGCGCCAGGTTACGATCATATTACCTCGGCGATAGGCGCGGCCAACATTGGTTGGTACGGTTGCGCGATGCTCTGCTATGTTACCCAAAAAGAGCATTTGGGTTTGCCGAACAAGCAGGATGTCCGCGAAGGCATCGTGACTTACAAAATCGCCGCCCATGCGGCCGATCTGGCTAAAGGCCATCCCGGCGCACAGGCGCGGGATAATGCGATGTCCAAAGCGCGGTTTGAGTTCCGCTGGGAAGATCAGTTCAATATTGGTCTCGATCCTGAAAAAGCCCGTGAATTTCACGATGAAACCCTGCCTAAAGAGTCCGCTAAAATCGCGCATTTTTGCTCGATGTGCGGCCCGCATTTTTGCTCGATGAAAATCAGCCAGGATGTGCGCGACTATGCGACGGCGAAAGGGATTGCGGAGGAAGAAGCGTTAAAATTGGGCATGGATGAAAAATCCAAGCAGTTTCTTGAAGAAGGCGCCGATATTTATCATAAAGTATAGAATCGGCTTTAGTTAGGTCGACTGCTTTTTGTTAGCAGCGACTATTACTTGCAGCACCTGTGAAGCATAAAGCATAAAGAGCGGCTTGCCGCTCTTTATGCGCATTAACCAAACACATCCCTGTGTAGGTTTGTTTTAAATATTAATCCGATCAGTTGACAATATTGTGTCCGCGTCCTCGCATGCAGTTGGTATAAGCCCGCTTGTATTGGGATTCAGCGTCCATACCTTGTTTAGCACCGCCGCCGATACCGCCGGCCGCTGCACCTATTGCTGCGCCTGTTCCCGGACTTCCGGTTATTGCTCCTAAAGCCGCGCCGCCGGCTGCGCCAATTAAACCGCCGACGCCTGCACCGATAGCGCTTTCCTTTACCGTGCTACCGGCGTTACCGGCAAGTTGTTTACACTCAGCCATATCTTGATTGATCCGGCCTGCATTACGATCATTATACGGATCGACGGTCGGCGTCCATCCTGTTTGACTGGCACACGCCGAAAGCAATAGGCCGCCTGCAAGAACGAAACCGGTTGTTAGCTTTTTCATATTGATTACCTCTGGTA
>JAUGSS010000178.1:0-18107 GCA_044426515.1 Methylococcaceae bacterium
TTTTAAATTCAGTATTTATCGGTTTAGCCCGTGTCACGGACGTTCTAGTTCATATATGAGCTAAATAGGCACTAAAAAATCTTATTAAATCATAAGCAATCCGCGTCATCCGCGTTCTATTCTTTGTTGCTGAGTAGTTACGATAGTTATTCACAAAATCTGTGGATAACTTTGTGGATTGATTGTTTCATTTATCGCTTAGCTGCGGTTTTTATTGGTCTTTTGTTAAATTGTATAAAAACGCAACAAATCTATAACTTTATAAACTATCAATGACTTACGCTTAGCTTTCGGACTTTAAACGGCACTTTCAAAGACAGCGCCAAGTCATTGATTGTTGTTGTGGGCAATTGTTGAATATCGATCTTGCGTTGGTATCGTCACCGGCAATGCAAACCTCATCGTAAGCCGCTTGGAAAAATTCAAATTCATCGAATATCGCATCCGCTCGATTAAAAACTATTTTTAAAATATTGCCTGTGTTAATGAGAAATTACGATTCGATCTTGGCTAGCCATTTATTGACAGATTCCACAACGCCGTGATCAAGCCAGCGTTTTTGGAATTCATCTGCCGGCAGCGGAGGCGATAAATAATATCCTTGAATCTCGTGGCAGCCGTAAGACTGTAACAGCCTCAACTGGGATTCGGTTTCAACACCTTCGGCGACCACCTTCACATTCAAAACCTGCCCCAGCGATACGATGGTCTTAATAAATGCCGCCTCGTTCGAGGCGGGATCATCGACATAAGCCAGAATGAACGATCGATCGATTTTAAGCGTCTGAATAGGCAATTTTTGCAAATAGGATAAAGACGAATAGCCGGTGCCGAAGTCGTCCATGGCGACATGAATACCGCGTGCCCGGATTTGCTGCAAGCGCTGGGTCGCTTTTTCGATGTCGTGCATAACCAAGCCTTCGGTTACTTCTAATTCAATCCATTCGGGGTTAGTACGGGTTTCGAGCAAAATACGGTCGAGAACGGCGATAAAATCATCGGCCAAAAGCTGCAAAGGCGATAGGTTGATGGCGACCCGGAATTCTGCCTGTTGCTTGGCCCATACCTTGGCTTGCAAACAGGCGGTTTTGAGTATCCATTTTCCTAACGGAATGATTAAAGCGGTTTCCTCGGCGATAGCGATGAAGCGGTCCGGCGGTACGATTCCGAAGCCGGGCCGCTTCCAGCGGATCAGCGCTTCGACGCCGGTTATTCGGCTTAAACCGCTATCGGCTTTGGGCTGGTAATAAAGCTGGAACTCTTCTTGTTCTATAGCCTGTCGCAAGGCGTTTTCCATTAGCAGCCTCTGGTGCGCTGCCTCGTTCATGCCTGCTTCGAAGTACTGGAATATGCCTCGGCCTTTTGCTTTGGATGCATACATGGCGGTATCCGCATGTTTGGTCAGCGTGTCGAAGTCGTTGCCGTCATCAGGAAAGATGGCAATGCCGATACTGACGCCGACGAAAACAATATGGTCTTTAATTTGCACCGGCTTGGTTATCGTATCGACCAGTTTCCGGGCAAGCTCGGTGGCATCGGTGATGCCGGTTAAACCGGGCAGGATGATGGTAAACTCGTCTCCGCCCATCCGGGCAACAGTGTCGGTTTTGCGTAAGCAGTTTTGAATACGTATTGCGATAATCTGCAATAAACTGTCCCCGGCCCAATGACCGAGCGAATCGTTGACGTTCTTGAAATGATCCAGATCAAGAAAAAACAACGCGAGACGGGTGTTATTGCGTTGCGCCAAACAGATTTCGTGTTCAAACCGGTCTTTAAACAGAAACCGGTTGGGAAGACTGGTGAGCACATCGTAGTAGGCCAGCTGCTTGAGCTCCTGCTCCGTTTGTTTCTGATGGCTGATGTCCGAGGAAATCGCCACATAATGGGTTAACTTGCCCTGTTGGTCAGTGACAGCATTGATGCTGAGCAGCATCGGGCAGAATTCGCCGTTTTTTCGGCGATCCCAAATTTCACCTTTCCATCCTCCCTTGTCCAATAATGATCGCCATAGGCGTTTGTAAAATGACGGGTCGTGCAGTTTCGATTTCAGCAGCCGGGGATTTCGGCCTAACACTTCGGAGCGTTCATAACCGGTGATTGAACAGAATGCGGCATTGACCTCCAGGATGGTGCCCTGCGGATCGGTGATGAAAATTGCCTCGCTACTGTTTTCAAAGACTTTGGCGCTCAGCCGCAGCTTGGTTTCCCGATCTTTAAACTCGGTGATGTTCAAGGCGGTTACGACGGCGCCTTCGAGTTTGCCTTGTTCCGAGTGCAGCAAATTGCTCTTCAGCCAATAAATGGATTTTTGCTCGCCTTTCTTTTTGCCTACGAGCTCATGTTCACCGGCGTAGTATCCGTTAAGCCGGACGGTTTCCAACAGCACGGAACGGACAGACCAGGGCAAAGTCGGCAAATACTTGGCAAGGTCTTGTTGTTCGGCCGGGGACAGCAAGCCGTCGATAGCGGTATCCAATAACTCGGCTTCGGCAAATCCGAGTTCGCGCTCCACCGCCGTATTCAGCCGTCGAATCCGGCCTTCGGTATCAATGATGAACAAAAGATCGTCAATGGTATCCATAACCCGGTCGACAAAGCGGCTGAGGCCTTGCTGCTGATTCGCTCTGTCTCTAAGTTTTGCCTTTTGCTGTTCAGACTCGCAAAGCATCGCATCCATGCTTTGGGTGATGACCTGGATTTGCCTTTGCTGTTTCAGGTTGGCTAGCCGTAGTTTGTCGATTTCTTCTCGCAGTTGAATGATGGTTTCGGAATCTTCGCTACCCGTGTTATTTTCATTGAGAGACACCAGAAATTGGCCATTGTGTTCCTGAACCTGAAATGATGAGGCTTTCAAATCGGTATGTTGGTTATGTGCCGGACAAATCAGGATGTTTTCATTAACCAGCGCGCAATGCGTCAGATCGTATCCTTCATGAGGACATAAGGCGGGGATAGCCCGGAATTGACCCTGTATGTCGAAAATCAGAATATCGATAGGACGGTGCTCGGCCGATAATTGCAAGCGGCCTTTCCAGCGCGGTGGATCGGCCGAGTCGAGGGATATGACCGATTCGACGATGATATTGCGAAAATAGTGATTTTGACGGCTCATTCCGGCAAAAGGCCCCGTATCAATTGGACGGTTTTGGCTACGGCCTGCTCGGTTTTATCGGACAGACTGGAGGAAAACGCCGTGACGGCGGCTATTTCAACGCCTACGATCAAAATATCCGGCAGCGGATCCCTGATGACTTTAAGAGCTTCCAGCAAATACGGGATTCCCAGGCCATGACCGGTGAGCGCTTGAGGTCTGTCAGCCAAATCTTCCGGCCGCAATAAGCAAATCTCGCCGACATTGCCGAAATTAGCCAAAGCATCAACCAGAATCGCTTGACGGCAATGCTCAAGAAAGCGGAGCGCATTCAGTCCGGCGATGCCCGCATTGAACAGCTCAACGTCATTAGGCCAAGTCAATTGGCAAAGCCGGGCGTAGATGCGGCTACCAAAGCCGTCATCCCCGTGCAGCTCGTTACCAAAACAAATGATATGGCGTGTAGCCATGATTTAAGGCCATAAGGTGATACGTCTGCCGGTGTCGAGCACATGCACGGTACAAACCAGACAGGGATCATGGGAGCGGATAATATGGCCGATTTCCACCGGGTCGTCGGGATCGTCGACGGTCAAGCCTAGCAAACTGCTTTCCCAATGCCCGTGCCGGCCTTCGCTGTCTTTGGGCGATGCGTTCCAGGCGGTGGGCGTGACGACTTGATAGCGGCTAATAACGCCGTCGCTGACTTGCAGCCAATGCCCCAACGCGCCGCGCGCCGCGGTTACCAGGCCAAAGCCTTCGCCGTCGGGGATGTCTTGCCGACGGGGAGGAATCATATGCGGATCGTTAGGATGCGCGGCCAACTCATGCAAGGTTTCGCGTATTTTATGCAACAGCCGGGCGGTACGGCGTAAGCGGGCGAACTGGCGCAGCCAGGCGTTGCCGCCTTCGGCCTGATACAACGAGCAAATCAGCGCGTCGCCGTCGATCAGCGCATCGGCCAAGGGGCCGGTTTGCACGACTTTGTCTTGATAGCGCGGCGCTTTGCACCAGGTATAGCGATCGGAATGGGGTTGATAATCCGGAATAGTTTGTCCCTGAAACGGATGGCGGCCGCCCGGATAGGGCTGAAACCAGGAATAGCGCACATGTTCGGTAATTTCGGCTTGCTCGAAAGCTTCGATGTTGCCGGTATCGCCATTGAGGAAACCGGCCCTGAACAAGCGCTGACGCTGTGGAGGAAAAGCCTCGGCATCGTTCGGGTTGTCATAAGCGCCGTAACTGAGCATGTGAGGTGTGCCAAAACCTATATGCTGCAGGCCGATGTCGCGGCTCATCATGGCTAGCAGCCCAATGGCGCTGTCGGCGTGGGCCTCCTTCTCTTCCAGCCAGGTAAAGAACGCGTCGGCCGATTCTAAGGCCAGCCAAGTATCCAGGCCGGTGCCGATAACGCTGTTTTCGAACCAGCGCGTTAGCTTGTTGAGGATAGACAGGCTGTCGATAATGTGACGGCTATCGGCCGGCGTTGTCACACCGCCCGGCAACATATAAGACGAGTGCGGCCACTGGCCGCCAAACAGCGCGATAATTTCGACGATATGGCGCGAATGTTCCAGTGCGCCGCGATGAACCCAGCCTTGAAACGGCAGGAAAGCAGCGCGTGCTTTTTGATAAAACGGCCGGTCGACGTATTTGGGATGACAAAAGTCGGCGCTAAAAAACAGAAAGGATTGGCGCAAATCGCTTTGTACCGTCTCGGCCATCAAACACAGGTTGCGGATACGAATGGCCGCGGGCGGTACCGGAATGCCGCCGAGGTGTTCCAACGCCAGCACCGCGGCGTTTAGTTGTGCGGTACCGCAGATGCCGCAGATACGCGGCGTAATCACCAGCGAATCTTTGGGTTTGCGGTTGATCAGGATTTGTTCGAATCCTCTATACATGGAACCGATGCAGCGGGCGTCGACGATTTTGCCGTCTTCGATCTCCAATTGAAAATCGAGATCGCCTTCGACCCGGTTAAGGTCGATTTGGATAATTCTTTTGGACATGATTTAAGGATCCATCGTCTTATTCAGCACCCGGTCGGGCGCCGCTTCGTGGGCTAGGCTTTTGTAAGCCATGTAATTGGACCGCTCTACGCCCAGCGGCAGATGTACCGGAATGGTACCGATTTTTTCGGTGCGAAACAGATCCTGATTCAACGGAAACTCGGGCGAAGTACAGCCGAAACACGGCACTCCGGCCCGGGTTTTGCTGCTGCGATTATTCCACAGCTCGGTATTGCAAATGGCCATCGTGACCGGCCCTTGGCAGCCCAGATTAAAGAACATGCAAGCCTTACCGCCGAATACGGTGTCTTCCACGTCATACTCATGATATTCATTGCGGGTGCAGCCTTGATGTACCGTACTATTAAAAAAAGTCTTGGGGCGGTTGACATGATCGAGTTCTATCGGCAGTCCGGAAGCCAGCATGGCCAAAGTTTTAGTCATCGTATTGGGGTGAGCGGGGCAACCCGAAATATTGATGACCGGCAGGCCTTTAAGCGAACGCCATTCGGCCGGTAATAGCCCGCCGGGAGATTCTTTATCGAACTGCAAACCCAGACAGTCGGTCGGATTGGGCGGCGCGGCATGGACGCCGCCGTATGACGCGCAGGTACCCAGAGCGACCACGTATTCGGCTTTTTCGGACAATTGCCGGACCAAGCTCATTTTGGAACGCCCCCGATACGGATCGTACATGCCTGAGCCGTTCGGTCCGGTAATGATGCTGCCTTCAATGCATAAAATATCGAGAGTTTGTTGGTCCGTGAGGATCGCGTCGATCAAAGCGTCCAGCCGACTGGTCGGCTCTATCGACAACGAAGGCTGCCAAAGTATCTCGATACTGTATTCATCCACGAGTTCTTCCAGAGACGGGCTGTCCGCACACAGAATCGATAGGGTGTCGCCGCCGCAGGAGCCGGTTTGTAGCCAAAGTAATGTCGCCATAAAAGTCTCGCGAATAGGTATTCCAATGAAAGTCCCCGCCTAAACCGGCGGATTCCGTCCTCATCGGAGCGTAGCGATGCGGGTTGTATGTTTTACTCCATCTGTCGAGTTGTCGTCAATTGGCTTGTTGAGCTTAGGTCTCCTATTATTGGGTTCTGCCGTATTACCCGCAAAAGCAGCTGCCGAAGGCAGGCTTTGACGGGCTTAAGTCGGCTAAGCAAGACCGTTACCTGTAAAGAAGAAGCCGGCTGGGCATTGCCTGGCGAAAAACGTGATCAGCCTTGGGCGTGAATAATTTTAGCCCTGAACAATTAGCCACTGCTGATGTTAAAATATAAAACAGAGGTGAAAACTGAATGGCTTGGCGACTGATTCGCCTCACCTTTCGACATGCTCAGGGCAAACGGACCAAGTCTTAACTTAAATATAAAAGTGATCTTGCTCCCGGCCCCTAAATCTTATTTCATTTTTCAGGAAGTCACCCAAATGGGCGTAAACGCATTGTTTTCAAGATCACGATTCACTATCGTGCTGCTGTTTTTATTGATTAATTTAGCTACTTTCGCCTTGCTTAGAGTAGCTTTACTGATCAAACAAGCAGCCGACATCGACTCGCCGCTTTACCAGATAGCCTTGGCTTTTCTGATAGGAATAATCCACGATCTGGCTTTTTTCAGTTACTTGTTAATTCCTTTCGTTCTGTATTTATTGGTATTGCCTAACCGCATTTACCAAAGCAAGCTGCATAAAATAATCAGCTTTAGCGTATTTTTTATTTGCTTATATGTGCTGTTTTTTATCGAGTTATCGGAATGGACATTCTGGGATGAATTCGGGGTCCGGTTTAATTTTATCGCGGTTGATTACCTGATTTATACCCATGAAGTCGTCAGCAATATCATTGAATCCTACCCTTTGGGCTGGCTGCTGTCGGGTATTTTAGCCATGACCGTCACCTGCTTTTTATGGGTAAGAAAAGTCTTGGCTCATACCTTTCATGCCCATGAACCGTTTTTGTCGCGGCTAAAAATTGCCGGAGCCTTACTGTTGTTGCCGGTAATAAGTTACGCCGTTGTAGGATCGACCTGGTACCAGTTCTCAACCAATACTTATCTTAACGAATTGGCCGCCAACGGCCCTTACCAGTTCTTTTCGGCGTTTAGAAATAATGAACTGGATTACCGGCATTTTTACAAGGTCGGCGATGATCAACAGTTATCCGCTGCCATTAAAAAGCAACTCAATGCTAACGACACCGGCGATTTATACAACATCAAACGCATGATTAAAGCGGCGGGCGAAGAAAAACGCCTGAATATTGTTTTAATTACCGTCGAGAGCTTAAGCGCCGAGTATTTAGCCAGCTTCGGCAGTAAAGAGAACATCACCCCGTATATGGATGAATGGTTTAAACAGGGTCTATTGTTTACCAACTTTTACGCAACCGGCACCCGCACCATCAGAGGCCTGGAATCCTTAACCTTATCGATTCCGCCCACACCCGGCCAAGCCATCGTCAAACGCCCCGACAACGGCAATTTATTCAGCTTTGGCCGGGTGTTGCAGCAAAAAGGCTACGACACCGCGTTTTTATACGGCGGCCGGGGTTATTTCGACAATATGAACGCGTTTTACTCCGGCAACGGTTACCGCATTGTCGATCAAACCGATTTCACCCCGGAAGAAATAACCTTTACCAATGCCTGGGGCGTGTCCGACGACATTATTTTTAACCGCACCTTAAAAGAAGCCGATCAGGATTTTAAAAACAACAAGCCTTTTTTCTTCCAGATCATGACCACCAGCAATCATCGTCCTTACACCTATCCTGAAGGAAAAATCGATATTCCTACCGGCAGCCGTCAAGGCGCGGTTAAGTATACCGATTTTGCGATTCATCAATTTATTGAGCAGGCCAAAACCAAACCCTGGTTCGATGACACTGTGTTTGTTATGGTTGCGGACCACTGCGCGGGCAGCGCGCGGAAAACCGAGCTGCCGGTGGATAAATACCATATTCCCTTGTTTATCTATTCGCCCAAGCATGTGCCGGCAATTAAAAACGACATCGTGTCCAGCCAGATTGATGTCGCCCCCACCGTGCTGGGTTTTTTAAACCTCAGCTATGAAAGCCAGTTTTACGGCCGCGATATTATGCAAATGCACAAAGAGGATGGCCGGGCCTTGATCAGTAATTACCAGAAACTGGGTTTGTTTAAAGACAACAAACTGGTGTACTTGTCGCCCCAACAAAAAGTCGATGTGGTCGACGATCCTTTAGGCGCGCATACGGTGTTGGATATGAATGCGGCGGTTTCGCTGGTCACGGAGGATATGGCTTATTACCAGTCGGCGGATTATATTTGGTCGCATCGGTTGAGCCGGTATTAGTGACAAAATGCGTGCCGCACGTTCCCGACTGGAGCTTGGAACGTGCGAACTACAAACCTCGACACATCGGCGTAGCAAATGCTGAGTTACTTTATTTTTGCCCGACATGGCTGAAAATATTGGTATGTTAAGCTTAGTCTCGCAGTTCTCCATCTATCATTTTTTTGAAATAGCACGTCATACCGGCATAGATTGCCGGTCTCCAGAACACATGGATGTGATCTGAGCCTTACCATCCCCGGCTTCTGGATTCCGGCAATCTG
This sequence comes from Methylococcaceae bacterium, assembly GCA_044426515.1. Lineage (GTDB taxonomy): Bacteria > Pseudomonadota > Gammaproteobacteria > Methylococcales > Methylomonadaceae > Methylobacter_A. Next base: position 8,706 of record JAUGSS010000178.1, read on the forward strand.
CCATAATGACTTGGGCATTCTCAGTAAAACTGATAGGTGTTAAGGTCTCGCAGTCAATCGCTCTAATGAGCTTCAGGCTATGTTATGATTTGGCTATTACATCAATCGGTAAAACCAACACGGCATGATTTGCAAACTACACATAAACAATTATAAATCCCTACATGAGCTGACTTTGGACGTCGGACGCTTTAATGTATTTATTGGGGAGAATGGTTGCGGGAAAAGTAATGTGTTGGAAGCGATTGCGTTGGTTGCAGCGGCGGCAGCCGGTAAATTGGATAATGAGTTTTTAGCATCAAGAGGGATTAGGGTTACAGAACCACAATTGATGCGTTCAGCTTTTAGTGACGAAAGTTTGCAACAACCTATAAAAATAACTGTGGGTTTTGAAAATTTAGATGAGGAGGAACAATATACGTTAAGTAACAATAACCAGCCTTATGCGAAATGGGCTAGATTAAAAACCGAAAATGAAAATCAAGAAATATATCGACTACTTAAATTAACGTGTCCAGATAACAATGGACTGATATTGCTAGCAGCTAAATACTTTGACGCTACCGAGGAAGTTTCCACAAAGCTTCTTTTACACTGTAAAAATATAGAACAACACGAAGACCAATTAGAAAATTTCATCATCTATTCCCCCGAAAACACCGCGCTCAGAAATTTCCACAAAGAAGGCCAAATTGAACCCTTAGGCATTAATGGCGAAGGCTTGCTGAAACTATTAAAAGTTATTCAAAATAAATCGCCCGAACAACGGCAAGAAATTCACAAATGCTTACAGCTTTTCGATTGGTATGCCGAACTTGAAATCCCCAAGGATTTATTGCAATCCGAAGACAAAGTAACCATCACCGACCGTTATTTAAACCGTGCTTTCGACCAACGTAGCGCCAATGAAGGTTTCCTGTTTGTGCTGTTTTATATCGCACTGATGGTATCTGACGACACCCCGAAAATATTTGCCATTGATAATATCGACACCTCGCTGAATCCCAAGCTGTGTACCAAGCTCATTAAAGAACTGGTCCGTTTAGCAAAAAAATACGACAAACAAGTTTTTGTAACCACCCATAACCCGGCGATTTTAGACGGCATTGATTTAGGCGATGATGAACAACGCTTGTTGGTGGTATCGCGTAAAAAAGATAGTGGACATACCCGTATTAAACGCATCGAATTAAAAGACAAGCCGCGTTCGTCAATTAAAAACAGTAAAGGCGAATATGAGAGCTTGAAGTTATCGGAAGCTTTTTTAAGAGGCTATTTAGGCGGCTTGCCGAAGGGATTCTAAGGTTTATTATGCTATTTGGCTTGGCTTGTGAAGGCGTTACCGATCAAATCACTATTGAAAATATTCTGTGCGGTTATTTTAAAAATACAGACCTTGATGAAGAAATAATACAGCTGCAACCACCTTTTGATGAAACCGATCAGAAACAGAAATCTGGAAGTGGTTGGTCGATGTTGTTGATGCATTATTTGAATACAGAACGGTTCCGAGAGGATGTCCTTAATAATAACTTTATTGTTATTCAAGTCGATACTGATGTTTCTAATGAAAAAAACTTTGATGTCTCCCAATTTGATGCAAACAACCAACCATTAACGCCGGAAGTTTTGATAACCCATGTTATTGCCAAACTGGTTGCCACTATCGAGAGCGGCGAAACAGGATTTTACCAAGAACACGCGGAAAGAATTATCTTTGCGGTCAGTGTCCATTCCATAGAGTGCTGGCTTCATGCCCACTATAATAAAGAGTCGCTGAAAAGCCCTAAAATTACTGGCTGCGCCAAGGCATTATCTTATTATTTATTGAATAAGGACAAAAATAAGACCTTTACAAAAATCGAAAAAAACCAACCTTGCTACAATAAACTCAGCCAGCCTTTTCAAAAGCGTCAACACATTAATGCCGTAGCCCAAAAAGACCCCAGCTTTCGCGTTTTCATCCAATCGCTAGAAAAAATAGAAGACCAGGTTTTTAATCTCAATAACAGAAGTTGAAATAGATAGAGTCATGTTAAGACTATTCCACACCGCAGACTGGCATCTCGGCCATCATCTACATGGCGTTTCCCGGCAACTGGAGCATCAGCAGTTTCTGGACTGGTTGTTGGATGAGCTGCACAACAAACAAGCCGATGCGTTGATTGTTGCCGGTGATATTTTCGATTCGGCCAATCCGTCTTCCGCCGCGCAGTCGCAGCTTTACGACTTTCTGGTCAAAGCCAAAGCGCAGCAAGCGAACCTGGATATTATTTTAATCGGCGGCAATCACGATTCCGCATCACGGCTGGATGCGCCATCGCCCATCCTCAATGCGTTGGGCGTTACCGTGGTCGGCGGCTTATCGCAGGGCGACCAGGGCAATATCGACTGGGAGCGCTTGTTGGTGCCGCTGACCAATGCGGCGGGTGATATTAAAGCGTGGTGCGGGGCCATGCCGTTTTTGCGTAATGCCGACTTGCCAAGCGGAGAGCAAGACAACGATCCGTTAATCTCCGGCATGAAAACGCTTTATGCCGATTTGTTTGCGCAGCTGCAACAAAAAGCGGGCAACGCCGAGAGCCTGATTCTGACCGGGCATTGTTATATGGTCAACGGCGCGGTGTCCGAATTAAGCGAGCGCAAAATACTGGGCGGCAACCAGCATGCGCTGCCGGTCGAATTATTTCCCGACGATATTGCTTATGTGGCCTTAGGCCATTTGCATTTGGCGCAGAGGGTCGGCACGAACGAACATATCCGTTACAGCGGTTCGCCGATTCCGTTGTCGTTTGATGAAACCGATTATTCGCATCAGGTTATTCAGGTCGATGTCAAAGCTGGTCAGCCGGTTGAAACAGTCGGCGTTAAAATTCCCCGTAGCGTTCAATTACTCAGAATCCCCAACGGCAAAGATTTTGCCGTATTACCGGATGTGATCGCACAATTGGAAAACCTGAGCCTGGACGATCTGCCGATTGAACAAAGACCGCTGCTTGAATTGCGTATCAGGCTGGAAAAACCGGAGCCCGGCTTGCGTCAGCAGATTGAGGAAGTCATTGCCAAACTGCCGGTACGCTTATTGAAAATATCCACCGCTTACAGCGGTAGCGAAAAAAGCTTGGCCGATGTAAAAATCGAAGAACGCTTGGAAGAGCTGCAACCGCTGGATGTTTTTCAGCGCTGCTATCAAAACAAATATGACAAGGACGCGCCCGAAGCCATGAATACGTTGTTTAACGAGTTGATTGAAAGCCTGCAAGGAACCGAATAATGCGCATTTTAGCGATACGCGGAAAAAACCTTGCCAGTCTGGCCGAGCCGTTCGAGATTTTGCTGAATTCCGGGCCGTTGGAACAGGCCGGACTCTTCGCCATTACCGGCCAAACCGGCGCCGGCAAAAGCACGATCCTGGATGCTTTGTGTCTGGCGCTTTATGACGAAATTCCGCGTCTGCCCAGCGGTCAAGGTTTTGCCGTCGGCCATAAAGATGAAGATGAAAAGCTGCGCGTGACCAGCAATGACGTGCGTTCGATATTGCGCCGAGGCACCAGCCATGCGTATGCCGAAGTGGATTTTATCGGCAAGGACAAGCATCGCTACCGTGCGCGCTGGGAAGTCAGTAAAGCCCGAGGCAAAGCGGATGGGCGCTTGCAAGCGCAGGAAGTCAGCTTAAGTAAAATTGACGACGGCCGGCGCATCGGTCAAGGTAAAAAAAATACGCTGGAAATAATCTGCGAATTGATCGACCTTAACTTCGACCAGTTCCGCCGCTCGGTGTTATTGGCTCAGGGCGATTTTGCCGCGTTTTTAAAAGCTAAAAAAGACGAGCGTTCAAGTTTATTGGAGCGCATCACCGGTACCGAACTTTATTCCGAGCTGTCTATCGCGGCATTCGAGCGCGCCAGACAGGAAAAAGACGCGCTAAACCTGATTGTAACTAGGATGCAGGATCAAATTCCGCTGGATGAAACAGCCCGTCAACGGCTGGAACAACAACGCGATCAATTCATCAACCAATTGGCCGATCTGGATAAACAAACCGCAAGCAACCAGAAAATCATCGACTGGTATGCCGAACTGAAAAAACGGCAAGAAGCCGAGCGAATTGCCCGCGAAGTTCTTGCCGATAGTCAACAAGCGTGGGATGCGGCAGAAGCCGAGCGGCAGTTAATACAAAAAGTCGAAGCCGCGCAGCCTTCAAGACCACTGTTAAGCCAATACCAAACAGCGGATGCCGAATATCGGGATGCCGAACAAAAACTCAAAGACAGCAGTGCTCAGCAAACAGCCGCTGAAATAAAACGGCAAAGCGCAACGGAACAGCTCGGGATTCTGGCAGTTGCGTTAACCGAAACCGAACGGCAACAGCAGCAGGCACAACCGGTATTGATTAAAGCGCGGGCATTGGATACCCGTATCGATGTTATCCGGCAAGCTGTCGGCACCCTGGCTACTGAAGAAAGCCAATTACTTAAAGCGTTGAACAACGCCGAACAAGAACATCAATCCCTGTTAAACCTACAGACTGAGCAAACCACGGCATTGCAACGGCTTAATATCTGGCTGGAACAAAATCAGGCGATTAAACCCATTGCCGCCGAATGGAGCCGATGGGATGCCGAGCTGGAACGCTATCAAACCTTGAACGCCCGGAAAACAGACGCCGAACTCAACGTAAAGCAGTTAAAGTTGGCGGTTACCAAGGATGAGCACAGTCTGGCAGAGTTAAAGCCGGCGATTGATGACAATCACAAAAAACTGGAACTGCATCAACAGGCGCTGGAGCATCTGAAAACACAGAACAGCCGTCAATCGCTTGAAGATTTACATCAAGCAAAAGACGAACTTGAAATCAAGCGCGAGCATGTCATCCTGGCACTGAAACTGGCGCATAATGCACAGGAATTGCAACAAGCGATCAAGCAGGATACGGATAAGCTGGCAGTTACCGAACAAACGATTAACGACAATACGCTGCAGCTGCAAAGCCTAAATCAGCAGCAGATAATTAATAGTATCGCCCTGACCGAGGCAAAAAAAGCCTTGGACTTGATACAGGCAACAACGCATAAAGACGCCGAACAATTCCGCTCTTTATTGCAAGGCGATCAGCCTTGCCCGGTTTGCGGAGCGCTTGAACATCCCTGGAAAGATCAGGCCGGCATAGGCAATGAACATGCCGCAGCACAATCAGTACGCGTCGCCGAGCTGGAAAGCCAACATGAAACGCTGATTAAAGCTACCGTCGAACTGAGTAAAAGCATCTGCCAAGGACAAGAGCAGAAAACAACACTGGCTGAAAAGCTGGCCGAGGCGCAGACCAAGCTGACTCAATGCGGCAATGACTGGGCCGCTGTAGCGATGCACGATAAACCCGATTTCGCCATTATTGATATTCAGCTTTTACCTGCACTTAAAAGCCATGAAGAACAGATCGATTCTGCGTTGACGCTAATCAAGGAACAAGAAAAAGCGGCGCTAAAATTACAAAAACAGCTTAAAGCGGCACAGGACTTGTTCGATGCGGCCAAGCTGAACAAGGAAAACTTATCCGCCGAACAGGCCACGCTGGATAAGCGGCAGGCCAAAAACAAAGCCGACTTGGAACATGCCGTCAACGGCATTCAACAGTTAGAACAACAACTGCAAGCTATTCTCGATTTATTGGCAACACCGTTCCGGCAGTTGGAAAACTGGCGATCTTGTTTACAAAACGCCGCAATGGAATTCAGGCAAAACTGCACGGCTAAAGCGCAGCAATTCCAACGCAGCGAACAGCAGGTTGAAGCGGCTGTCAAAGCCTTGGAAAAAATCAACCACGATGAAAAACTCGCCGAACAGGCGCTGAAACAATGCCGGCAACAATACCGGCTTAAGCAGACCGAGTTAACGGCCCAAACAGCAGAACAGCAAAAACTGTCGCAGGAACGCGACGCCGTGTTGCCCAAGGTAACTGCCGACAATTACGAGCAAAGCATCAATCAGAACCTGCAAACCGCAAGAGACGCTCACCAGCAAGCCGGTAACAGCGTCAGCCAGGCGGAAACGGAACTGGCAAGCCACAAACAAAATCAGCAGCATTGGCAAACCGAATCCGGCAGACGTTACGGCAATCTGGAAAAAGCCTTAAACACCTTGAACCAATCGCTGCAAAAGCAAGCCATTGATCTTGAACAGTTAAGCCGGTTGCTGGAACAAGACCAGCACTGGCTGGCTGAACAGAAAACCCAAATGGCGGCACTGGAACGCGCCGTGCACGAGTCTGCGGCTTTATTAAAAGTTAAAGCCGACGACTGCGTTAACCATCAACCGCCATGGAGGGTGGAAGATGCGGGGAAGCCATGCGGCCAAATCCATCCAGTCGAAATACCTGAGGAAGACGCCCATAAACTGTTGGCCGAATTGCAGCAACAAAGGCAGATCACGCATAGCCAAAAAGAAGAGCACATCATACTGCTGCGGGAAGACGATAAAAAAATCGAGGCCGGACGGGCTTTAAAAGTAGAGCTGGATAGCCAACAAGAGCGCTGGGCGCAATGGGAAAGCCTGAATGAGTTAATCGGATCAAAGAACGGCGCCAAGTTTCGTACTTTTGCCCAAAGCCTGACCCTGGAAGCGTTACTCGCGCACAGTAACCAACATCTTGAAGACTTCGCCAAACGTTATGCCCTGCAACGGGTACCGGGCAGCGACCTGGAACTGCAAATCATAGATCGCGATATGGCCGACGACGTGCGTAGCGTCCACAGCCTGTCCGGCGGCGAAAGCTTTTTGGTGTCCTTGGCGCTGGCACTGGGTTTGGCGTCGTTATCATCCAATAAAACCCAGGTCGAATCGCTGTTCATCGACGAAGGCTTCGGCAGCCTGGACCCGGAAACGCTGGACATCGCCATCGCCAGCCTGGATACCCTGCAAGCCTTGGGCAGAAAAGTCGGCGTTATCTCGCATGTACCTATTTTGGTTGAGCGGATTGGGGCTAAGGTGGTGGTTGAAAAGCAGGGCGGGGGGCGAAGTCGTGTTTTGATTGTTGGGGGATATTGAAAGATGTGCCCAAAAGTAACTCGATTGGCTGAAATAGTTAAAATCACCATCCCCAACAAATGACTCTAAATTAGTCACTACTCAGCAGCTAGAAAAATGGAACACGGATGACACGGATTAGGCTGATAAACACGGATAAAACCAATGAATGAGTCACGCCTTAAAATCCGTTTAAATCCGTCGACTGTATGGACAGATATTTGCTTTTTGGCAACGGTTCCTGCGTTGCTCTACTACAGGCCTGACGCAGAAGGCGGAGCAACGCAGAAGCAATTGCCGAGATCTTTGGAAAATACTCACGTCACAATGTCGTTTATGGTCAAGCTTGCCACTCCTGTCAATGCTATTTGAAATTCCGCTTGATTGTCCGTATCTGTGCTGCCTGACAGGATATGGGTTACGGCATCGTAGCGTAGCTGCTCACTCGCATTGCTGGCGCTAAATGCCGCTGCGCCGATGAAAGTAAAAGCTTGGTTGCCGGTTATGCCAACATTGGCATCAATGGTTGCGAGATCGATTTTATCCGCTTCACTGCGATGAAAGTCGGCGATGACATCCCTGGTATTGGTGATGATGCCGCTTTCCGAGACGGCATTAAAATCGAAACGATCCGCGCCGAGACCGCCCGTCAGGCTATCTTTGCCTAATCCCCCGACCAATAAGTCGTCACCATCTCCACCGATGATGGTGTCGGCACCCGCTACGCCATTGAGGCTATCGTTACCGGTCAAGCCGCTTAAGGTGTCGTTATAGGCGCTGCCGTTTAAAACATCGGCTGCTGCTGTTCCGGTGCGATTGATGCCAATCTGGCGATTCGCCGTATCCAGACTGCCGTCGGCGTTATAGCGGACCAGCGCAAAGTCGTTGTGAACACCGTCAAAACTGGTTCCAGCCAGTAAAATTTTGCCGTCCGGCTGTAAAGTAGCGCTCTGGGCTCGATCCCAGTACCCATGAATATCGGTACTCACCATACCGTCAGCAGAAAAATGGCTGTCCAGGCTGCCATCGGCGTTATAGCGCACCAGCGCGAAATCACCGTCGTCGTCTATGATGTTACTCGTACCGGCCAGCAAAATTTTGCCGTCCGCTTGCAGCATAATGCTGTAGGCTTCGTCGTCGCCGACGCCGAAATCGGTGGTAACTTTACCGTCTTGGGAAAAGCTGGTATCCAGGCTGCCGTTTTTGTTATAGCGCGACACGGCAAAGTCGTTATTCAGGCCGTTGGAGCTATACCCCGCCACCAGAATTTTACCGTCCGCCTGTGTCGTGACCGCAAGACCGTAATCTTTCCCGCCGCCGATGTCCGTTGTTACCTTGCCGTCGGTAGAAAAGCTGGTATCCAAACCGCCATTCTGATTGAATCGCGCCAAAGCGAAGCGCTGCACACTACCATCGCCGGTAGATGTATTCCCCGCCACTAAAATTTTGCCGTCTGTTTGTACGGCAACACTGTACCCCGTATCGTTATTCCCAAAGTCAGCGCTGGCCCAACCGCCGGTGAAATTGAGATCCAGGCCGCCATCGGCGAGGTAGCGCGTCAAAGCAAAATTGCCGTTATATCCTCCCGTTACCAGGATTTTGCCATCCGCCTGCACGGCTACCGCTCTAACACGGCTGGCGCCATCTGTGAAAGTGGTTGTCAGCATGCCGTCGCTATCGAAGCCGGTATCCAGTTCACCATTGGATTGGTAGCGTACTAAAGCCAGGTTGCCGCCCAACGTTGCCGTACCTGCCATCAGGATATTGCCATCCGACAGTGTGGTAATACTGAGGACTTCATCCAAAAAATATCTGACATCCGGAACGGCTCCGGAGACTACAGTGCTGATACGACCATCGAAAGAAAAACTGTTATCCAGGTTGCCATTGGCGTTATAGCGCGCCAAGGCAAAATTATTACTCGTATCAAAACTGTCTCCGGCCAGCAAAATCTTGCCGTCAGACTGAACGGCGACGCTACGGCCGTAATCGACACTTGAGAAATAATCTGTCATGACCACACCGTCGCCGGTGAATGAATCCGACTCGGCGACTGATACGTTGTCCAGCAGCGCGCCGAAATTATCACCGCCCCGGTTGTGAAAGCTCAGCAAATAATCGCCTGACGCGGCAGGGATGAAATTAACGGCATAGACAGTGGGCGCAGTGACAGCGGACAGCGAGAAAGACTTGCTGGCGGAGCCAAATTTCACTTCCACCGTATCGGTTTCAATGCTGCCAGGATTACCGGCCAGTAGAAAGGTGGCGGTATAGGTTTTGCCGCCGCTCAAAGAAATCGAGCGTGACATCGTTCCTGCCTGATTGCTCGAACCATCAAGGTCTACGTACCTGCCGTTACCGGGTATCAGGTCATAAAAA
>JAUGSS010000211.1:0-2096 GCA_044426515.1 Methylococcaceae bacterium
TCAATTTAAATGAGTTACACGATTAAAAGGCTATGTCGATATCATGGTCGCTGGAGTGCAGGCTTCGCCTGCGCTGGCAAGCAAAGCTTGCACTCCAGCAACGCCTTTAGTAACTAACTGAATTTGAAATTGCTGTAAGTCTTCCTTCATGCTCTTCGTGGTAATTGCTTAAATTAATTGATGCATGTTCCTAATCAGGACCTTTTATAAAGATTACAGTGCAGGCGCTTGCCCGCTTTTTTTCACAGTAATCGAATAGCTAGCCCGCAAATTCACGTTGCCAGGCTACGAAAATAGACTATCCAAGCGCTGCTTAATCTCTGTTCGTTACCGCACCGATGGTATTCAGATTTGCGCGTATTGTTTTAACTGAGCATTGGAAAACACCCTTCCCCGCTAAGGTAAATTCAAAGAAGGTTGAAAGAAATGCAAAAAAACTCGGCAAGGTTAGAGCCGACTTTGGTGATTTCAATGAGGATATTGGCAAAGCCCGGTATCAGACAGATGAGAGGTTTCCGCTTTAGTGTAGTTGCATCATGCAACCGAGCCGGATTCGCTCAAAGACAATTTACGTAACATTTAGCAACTTAAAATACGACAGCGATTGCTGCCAATAATACTCAAATAGGAAACACCGATGATGATTAAAGCAGCAAAGCAAAGCAAAATAAATGTAGCCGGTAACGCGCATGTCGTTACCGACCCGGCAATAAATACCGCTGACACCACTGCGCCGATCTTTGCCGGCGCAACAGTCAATGGCAATAAATTGCTAATGACCTACACCGAAACATTGGATACGGTCCACACGGCAGCCGCCAAGGCCTTTACCGTGAAGGTAGACGGTGTCGCGAATGCCGTCCAGGCCGTGCTGGTCAATGCCGCGGCCAAGACAGTAACACTGACCCTGACCACTGCGGTGAGCCATGGCGCTGTGGTCAGGGTGGGCTACACCGACCCGAGCGGCAACAACAATATCAACGCCATTCAGGATGCCGCCGGCAACGATGCGCTTACGCTTACGGCGGCTCACGTCACCAACAATACGCCTGATACCACAGCACCGGTCTTTGCCAGTGCGGAAGTCAATGGCGGCACGCTGGTGATGACCTACAGCGAAGCGCTGGATGCGGCCCATAGTCCGGCCGCCGGTAAATTTGCCGTTGCGGTGGGCGGTGTCGCCACTATCGTCACGGATGTGGCGGTCAATGCGGCGGCCAAGACGGTGATCCTGACCCTGAAAACGCCCGTGGAACGTAACGATGCGGTGACGGTTAGCTATACCGACCCGAGCCTTAAAAACAACCTCAACGCCATTCAGGATGCCGTCGGCAACGATGCGCTTAGCCTCGTGGCCCAAACGGTCCTCAACGCCACGCCTGCCGACACCGTAGCACCGGTTTTTGCCGCCGCCGCAGTCAATGGCAGCACCCTGGTCCTGACCTACGGCGAAGCGCTGGATGCGACCCATATACCGGCCGCCGGCAAATTTGCCGTTGCGGTGGGCGGTGTCGCCACTATCGTCACGGATGTGGCGATCAATGCGGCGGCCAAGACGGTGATCCTGACCCTGAAAACACCCGTGGAACGTAACGATGCGGTGACGGTTAGCTATACCGACCCGAGCGTTAAAAACAACCTCAACGCCATTCAAGATGCCGCCGGCAACGATGCGCTTAGCCTCGTGGCCCAAACGGTCATCAACACCACGCCTGCCGACACCGTAGCGCCGATCTTTGCCGGCGCCGCAGTCAATGGCAGCACACTGGTAATGACCTACGGCGAAGTGCTGGATGCGGCCCATATGCCGGCCGCCGGCAAATTTGCCGTTGCAGTGGGCGGTATCGCCAATATCGTCACGGATGTGGCGGTCAATGCGGCGGCCAAGACGGTGATCCTGACCCTGAAAACGCCCGTGGACAGCACCGATGTGGTAACGGTAGGCTACACCGACCCGAGCGGTAGCAACAACGTCAACGCCATTCAGGACGCAGCCGGCAACGATGCGCTTAGCATTGTGGCCCAAACGGTCATCAACACCACGCCTGCCGACACCGTAGCACCGATCTTTGCCAGTGCGGCAGTCAATGGCAGCA
>JAUGSS010000048.1:0-3405 GCA_044426515.1 Methylococcaceae bacterium
TGGATACCCGCCAAGGCCGGCGTCGATCCCGCTTCGGTGAAAAGCATTGCGCAAGGATTGAACGATGTTCTGGAAAATCAGCAAGTTTATCGGCAGTGGTTAAAAGAAAATCGGGGAACGATACAGTCCGGTTTTGACCGCGGCGCCTATCTTGCTAAATATAACAAGTTTATCAGGGCGTTATTGGCATGTTTAAATTAATCATAATGAGAGTTGACGGCTAAAAAGTGGGTGCCCTGTCGATTGATTACGTTAATAAATCTACGTTAAAAATAAAGCGTAGCCGTTTTAAATCACTACGCCTTTCTTATGCTAGATAATCACAAAATCAGCATTGGTTAGGGCTAGGTTTACACCCAGCACCGCTATTTGCACAGCAACACCTGCGCCATTACCATCCGCATCATAGGTCACCGCACCCGTCGTAGTGTTATAAATAACATAATCATTGGAATCAAGTGCGGCAGCTCCTTTCACAAAACTGGCAGCCGCTAACACGCCTGTTGTCGTGAGCTTGGTAAAAATGGATTTCCCTAACTGAATTGTGTCATCGACTGCGGCAAAATCAGTGATGGTATCCATATTTGCAGTCGGTGCGGTGGTGAAAAGAAATACGTCCAAACCTGTACCGCCCGTCAGCCTATCGTTGCCTGTGCCACTGTCCAGAGTATCATTGCCCGTAGCACCGCTTAACGTATCATTACCTGCATCGCCAACCAGTAAATTATTAGCCGTGTTGCCAATCAACGTATTGGCTAAACCGTTACCCGAGCCATTAATCACTGCGGTTCCGGTTAGACTAAGATTTTCTACATTAGCCCCTAATGTGTAACTCACAGAGCTATTAACGCTATCAATTTCAGTCGCCAAGGTTGAGGTTTCAATGACAACATCGCCGACGTTATCGACAACGTAAGTATCATTGCCTAAACCCCCTTGGATCGTATCCGCACCGGTTAAGCCGTCAATGACGTCATTACCGGCCAAGCCGTCAAATTTGTCATTGGCTGAGGTGCCGGTCAAGGTATCATTACCGGTGGATTCAGTCGTACCGTTTTGTGCAATATTAATAGCCAGCGTTTTACTGTCATTCAGTAAACCATCCGATACGCTAAGCGCAAAGTTAGCGCCGGTATTAACAGTTAATGCTTCAATAGAAGCATCGTTTGCCACAAAGCTATAGGCTCCAGTGGCCTTAGTTACCGTTAACACGCCATAGGTGTTACTTTGACTGATTGTGCCATTGCCATTGTCTGTACCGCCAGTAATACCATAAGTTAAGGTATTGCCATCAATATCGCCGGCAACTAATGAGCTTGTGATGGTTGCAAAGCTGTCATTAAAAACACTGTCCGTATAGTTAATGGCTGTTGGTATTGTGAGAACGGGGGCATCATTGACTGGGGTGACATTCAAGGTGATTGTGTTAGTTGATACACTGTTTAAACTGCCGTCATTAACGGTGAAGTTAAAATTGGCATAGCCCGCCGTACCGTTGGCATTGGCGTTGGTGATGGGCGTGAAAGCCAAATTACCGATTGAAGCGGCGGCAATCACTTGGTTTAACGTGACCGCCGCACCGCTCAGCTTTAAGGATCCCGCAACCGGTAAGCTGGTAATTTTGACGCTGGCCATTGGACTGCCTTCAATATCCGCATAACCGAAGTCAGCCGATGCAAAACTGTAAGCATTGTCTTCATTGATGCTGACAGTTTTATTGGTACCGGTGGGCGCATCGTTGACTGCGGCGACATTCAAGCTGATGGTGTTAGCTGACATACTGTCCAAACTACCGTCATTAACGGTGAAATTGAAGTTGGCATACCCCGTGCCATTGGCGTTGGTGAGGGGCAAAAAGATTAAGTTAACAATCGAAGAACTGGCAATGACTTGGTTTAAAGCGACTGCTGTACCATTCAGCTTTAATGAACCGGCAACCGGTAAGCTGGTGATTTTGACGCTCGCCAACGTATTGCCTTCAATATCCGCATAACCAAAATCAGTTAACGTAAAGGTGTAACTGTTGTCTTCATTAAACGTGATGGTTTTGTTTGCACCCGTCGGCGCATCGTTGACCGCCGTGACATTAAAGCTAAGCGTGTTGGGGCTTGGGTCAAAGGCGCTATATTGATCCTCGACCGAAAAAGTGAAACCGGCGTGATTGACGCCAGTGGCGTTGGCTGCGGGAGTAAACACCAAGTTACCGGCGGTAATGTTGGCTGCGGTAATCACCTGCGTGGCGACAACGTTGACGCCCGCAAGTTTAATATTCCCTGCAACGGGCAGACTGTCGATGCGTACGGCACTCAAGCTGTCGCCAATATCCACATCACTAAAACCAAAACTGGCGACATCCAAAATATAAGCGGTATCTTCGTTGGTGGTGAGGATCTTGTCCATACCGGTGGGAGCCGTGTTGAGCAGCGTGCTGACCCAAGTGGCCCCCCGCACACTGCCATCGGCAAACTCGAACTGTTCGACAGCGTAACTGCCGCTGCCAAGAATATCGAAACTGACGCTATTATTGGCGGAGACGGTAAGACTGGCTTTCCCATTGATTTGACTGGCAGCGATCTGCGCGGCGGTGATGCCGGTACCGAATACAATGCGGTCAGTGCCGCTGCTGTCCACGATTTGGTCGGTACCTCCATTAAGGTTGAAGCGGTACTGGTCGTTATCCGCGCCACCGTTTAACGCGTCATTGCCATCGGCGCCCTCCAAGGTGTCATTGCCGAGTCCACCCTGCAAGGTGTCGGCGCCCATTCCACCGTCCAGCCAGTCATTGCCGGCATAAGCGATCAGGGTGTTGGCTGCATTGTTGCCGGTGAGTAGGTTATCCAATGTATTGCCGGTACCGTTGACGGCGGTGCCTGTGAGCGTGAGATTCTCGACATTACCCGTCAGCGTATAAGTCACGCTGGACTGAACCCCATCGGTGCCTTCGTCCGGATTTTCGGTAACGACAGTCAAGGTGTTGTCGACCACATAGGTGTCATCGCCGAGTCCGCCCAGCAAGGCGTCAGCCCCCGCTCCACCGTTCAGTAAGTCATTACCCAAATCACCGGTAAGGATGTTGGCGGTATTGTTACCGGTGAGTATGTTATCCAACGCATTACCGGTACCGTTAATAGCGGCGGTGCCGGTGAGGGTGAGGTTCTCGACATTGCCCGCCAGCGTATAGGTCACGCTGGACTGAACTCCATCAGTACCTTTATTCAGATTTTCAGTGACGACATCCAACGTGTTGTCGACCACATAAGTGTCATCGCCGACTCCGCCCAGCAGGGTGTCGGCACCTATCCCACCGTCCAGTAAGTCATTGCCCAGGTAAGCGGTCAGGGTGTTGGCGGCATTATTGCCGGTGAGTACATTATCCAACGCATTGCCGATACCGTTAATAGCGGC
>JAUGSS010000184.1:0-4603 GCA_044426515.1 Methylococcaceae bacterium
TCCCAATTATTTTTAGTCAAGTTTAAGCTGACGTAGGTTGCTTTGATGAATCTCAAAAATATCGTAAAAATATTAACTAATTGAATTATATAAATTAAATAAAATAAAAAAATGCAACATAGGGGTGCGGAATGTCGGCTAGATCCCTCGGCCTGGCTAAAAGACACCCTGGAAAAACTCCCCACTTGGCCCAATAGCCGCATCGACGAACTGTTGCCTTTTCCCCCAGCCGATTAAATCATAGCGGCGACGGCCTGGCGATGTGGAACGGTTGAGCGCTTACATTATTTCAGCACGACATGCGACCCCAAAAGAGGGCAAATTATGAAAAATGTTGAACAAAGAGCTAAATTTGATGATTACGAGCTAGAAGATAATTATGATTTTAGCGATGGTATTCGGGGGCGTTTTTACAAATCAAAAAAATACGCACGACGCTACAATTGGATAATGATATTTTGTTGTTTTTAAAAAAACAAGCGAGTGAAAAACACATCAAATATCAGGTATTGGTAAATAACTTGCTTAGGGACTATATGAGTGAAACTATTAAATGATACAGAGTAAATCGAATACGTACGCTGGATCAAAATCGGTAACGCTGTAGGCGGACTCACCGTTAAGCAATCCGCCACTTGTGCTATTGGATATAAATGGAGCCCTAAACCGACTGACTCCCCAACTGGACTCTTCCAAGCGGGGAGTTTTTTATGCCTGCTATTTTTGATATTGGGCATCGCCCCGATACAACACTAGCACTCAGTCATTCTTTTAATATCGGGTAAAAATCGTTTAGCTCCGCGTAAATCCGCTCATCCCATTCGACAAGCCCAGGACGAACGGATTTACTTTTACCCGTCGAAATAGGATTGACTGCGCACTAGCGTCCCAGGCAACCTGCATAAGAAATCAACCGTATCGTGTAGTTCCTGGCGAAGAAACTTGGCCGTGTTTAAACGCTTGCGCGACTTCGATCATTCGGTATGACCAAGCTCCGCTATTAATTGCCGTGCATCCTGCAAGCATTGCTCCAGCAAATGTTCGGGAACTTGCGGGCTTTGGCTTAACGCCATCACCCTGACAACCGCCGCCACTTGTTCAGCTGTCAGCAGTTGCTGCGGCAGGATGTCGGTGTATAGCCAAACGCTGGTCGATTCCGCCGCGGGCATGTGCGTTAGCCCCGCCAACACTGCGGTGGCGGTTAACATGCCGGCCGCAAGTAGATCAAGCACCCCGGCGCTACAGTGCTGCTGCAATAAAATTTCCGCCGCCTGTAATTTATCCGTTGCGACTTTTATTAACGGGTTGACCGCCGCCGTTTCAATAACCGGCACCACCTCGTGTTCGCTGACAGGCGATAAGCCTAAACGCTGCAAACTGCGTAAGGTGTGTGCGGCTATAACCGCCACCGGCACATCGGCTTGCGACAATGTTTCCGCGAATTGTTCATCCGCTTCGCTACACTGCTCCAGCACTACCAATAAACCGGCGTTAGCGCCCATGATACGTTGAATACGCGTTGTAAAGGCCGTTTGTAATTGCACGATAAGCGCACTAATTTGGCTGTTATCTTCGGCTGTAATCTGGGTTTGTTTGACCGTTCCGGCCGCAGTTTCTTCGTCGGTGACAAGCGAAATAGCTTCAGCAGCTTCCGCCGGTAATTCCGTTGCCTCTTCCTTGACGGTGCTGGAAGATTCAGTCAAATCGTCAACCAAGGTTTCCAGCATTTTTTTGGAAACGCCGACGACATCTTCTGCGGCGTCAGGACTGACCACATTATCGAACAAATCGCGTTTGCCTTTCACTAACCCGGCTACGCGCTGTTCGTAGGAATCTTCCGCCAGCAGCAGGAATATCTGCACTTTATGTTTTTGCCCCAGCCGATGGACTCTGGCAATACGCTGATCCAACACCGCCGGATTCCAGGGCATATCCATATTGATCAACACCGTGGCCATTTGCAGGTTCAGACCCACGCCGCCCGCATCGGTGGAAATGAACACCTGTATGCTGTCATCGCCTGCAAATTTATCTATCAAATCGCCACGCTTATGAGTCGGTACGCCGCCGTGTAAAAGTACGCAACCCAAGCCCATGCCGTTAACCACCGTCATAATCATTTCCGCCATGGCTTTCCATTGCGAAAACACCACCACCTTGCAGTTACTCATCAGACACAAGTCATCCAGCAATCTGGCCAATTCATCCAGTTTCGGTGAACCGAAGGTTTCCTTGTCCACCAAACCTGCCGCATTGCAGGCCATGCGCGCCTGTTGCAGCGCGGCCATCATACGGTTTTGCTCACCGGGTGTCAGCGGTCTGCGTTTGGCGATGGTTGCCAACATCGAAGCGGCCGACAGGCCTGAATCGTGCAATTCCCGCTGTTTTTGCGTCATCGCGATATCCAGCGTCACTTCGGTGCGGTCGGGCAGCTGATCTTTAACCAGGCTGCGATTACGCCGCAACATGACCGAACCGATTTTTCGCCTAAGCTCCGATAAGTTACGGTAACCGATCACTTTGCCGCGCTCATCGGTCACATGAAAGTCGAGCAGGCAGCGCCATAACGGCCCCAGCACCCGGAAATCCACCACTTGCAACAAACTGTACAAATCTTCCAGGCGGTTTTCCAACGGCGTGCCGCTTAACACGAACGCATAACGGGAAGGAATCAGTTTAATCGTGGAAGCGATTTTGGTGCGCCAATTTTTGATGCGTTGCGCTTCGTCCAGAATCAGCAAATCCGGTTTCAAGGTTTCGCTGATCACGCTTAAATCGCGCAACACCAATTCATAATTGACGATAAAAAACAGCGCATCGGCGCGATAATGTACGTAACGATTTTCAGCGACGCCCTGCACAACTTGCACACTGCGCCCGGTAAATTTGGCAATTTCCCTGGCCCACTGCTGTTTCAACGAAGCGGGACAGACGACCAGGATTTTCTGCACGCCCGCATGATCGGCCAACCAGGTGCCGGCGGCAATCGCCTGCAAGGTTTTACCCAAGCCCATGTCGTCAGCCAGCAAAGCGCGGCCTCGGGATGCTAAAAAAGCCACGCCTTCGATTT
Organism: Methylococcaceae bacterium; assembly: GCA_044426515.1. Classification (GTDB taxonomy): domain Bacteria; phylum Pseudomonadota; class Gammaproteobacteria; order Methylococcales; family Methylomonadaceae; genus Methylobacter_A. Next base: position 3,071 of record JAUGSS010000184.1, read on the forward strand.
GGTAAGGGAACAGTTTGGCTTTGACGCCGGGCAGGATGCCGCGCGATTGCATAATCTCACGGCTAATCTGCTGCGCGCGCAGTTGATGCGTGGCGTCTTCGGCGCATTGCCGCGCATATTGCTGGGCATCTTCACCCAATTGAATGTCGTCGCATCCGGCCACCCGCTCCGCCAGCCGGAAAAAATCATCGGGCAGCCGCGCTTTAAACAAACCTTGGGTATCGAAAAATTCGGCCAGCAAAACGGCCAAATCGGCCGCCAATTCAGGGGTTTTATACAGACGCAATTGCGGATTGGTGGCCGATTCCCAGGCCAGATAAACAAACGATAACGGCGAACCCTTAGCTTTTAATTCCTTGTATTCGGGACGTTTCTTGGCGAAATGCAAAACCGCTTCGATATGTTTGCAAGTGCCGAGCCGGTTACTCGCCAAATCAGGACAAGTGCAGTAATTCATCCGCGCATCCAACGAACGGATATGCACTTGGTAGGAACGTTGCCAATGCGTGGTCGACACCAGCGAAGTCGCCTGCCAGATGCCAAAACCCAGATTGCCGCTGATTAAACTGACTTTAACCTCATTGCGGCCTTTCTTGATCCGCTCGGCAATGGCCTCTTCCATCGCACTGCCGATTTGCCCCGCGCTATCTTGGTCGCTCGCCTGTTCGGCGTAGCTATACAAAGCGGCAATCGCATGTTTGCACACCGGCTGCTGGTCGGCGCAATCGCATTGCACCTGCAATTGTCCGTCTGCGCCGCGCGACAATTCTACCCAGTAAGGCTGATCGGGCTTGGAACCTTCCACCTGCGCCAGCAGCATATCGTCTTGCGCATCCAACGCAAAAACACGATTCTCAATAAAATAAGTGAGGCCTTTTTTAATGGTGTTTTCGGATGCCAGCGTACTGAGACGTTCGGTATCGAAAAGAAAAAAATCATGACTCATGGTTATCTCGCACATTGGAATAAAGGCTTTTATTTTACACCCAATAGGCTTGTTCAATGATTTGCAACGCAATCCTTGTGTTTAATGAAATTGACTTATTATGGTATACACGAATCATAGGAAGACAGTCATTCCGGCAGGAATGACTGAAAACCAGACTAAGGAATGTGCACAAAATAATTTGAGCAAGTTTTATTTTTAGTAACTACTCAGCAGGTAGATAGAACGCAGATGACGCGGATGACTATGATTAAATAAGATTTTTTTGTGAATTATCCCGAAAAACTCCGTTTGTTGCGGTTTCAGGCTTATTTATCGGCGTTTATCATAATCATCTGTGTCATCTGCGTTCCGTTGTCTTTGATAGCTGAGTAGTGACTATTTTTAAACCATGAAGAACATGAAAGACATGAAGGATTTAAGTCTTCATGTCCTTCATGCTCTTCATGGTAATTGCTTAAATTAATTTATGCATGTTCCTAAGGGAATCAGAAATAACTAAAACGCCAGACTCATTCAGTACGGGCAGAGGCTTTACCTTGTATTTCTTTTTGTTATTGTTAAGCTTTACGGATATTGTTTTTACC
>JAUGSS010000057.1:0-31647 GCA_044426515.1 Methylococcaceae bacterium
TACATCATCTTGATGCAAAACTCAGGGCGAGTTTATATTCATACGCTAAAGCCGAAGCTGGAAATGAGCATTCTAACGGGGCCGGAAGATGTGTTTGCGGCGATCCAAAAGGACGTGACGGTGAATGAGTTTTTAAGCGACGGTAAATCCATCATGGAATTCATCATGCCGCTTCAAGTGAGCGCGAAACCTTGGGGGGCTCTTCGCTTGGGCTTTTCTTTGGCGACCCTTAACCAGGAAATTGTTAATTCCCGCAAGGAGAGTAATCGTCAAATCCGCGACATGATCGTGCAGTTAGTAATCACCACCCTTGTTTTTATTCTGGTTGGCGCGTGTGTCGTATTGCTGGTCTCCGAACGCCTGTCCAGGCCTTTGATGCATTTAACCCGGCTGGCGGATGCCTTGTCTCAAGGCGATTTTTCGGTCAGCGACAAGGTTAAAAAGATTCAGCAGGACGGCGAAATCGGCGCGCTTACTAAAGCCTTTATGCAAATGGCCAAGAGTCTGAAAGTTTCTTACGACAAGCTTCAAGAATACAGCCGAACTTTAGAGCAAAAAGTATTGGAGCGCACTTCCGAATTGGCCGAGGCCCGAGATCGGGCGATTGCGGCCGATAAAAGCAAGTCGGAGTTTCTTTCGATGATGAGCCACGAAATCCGAACGCCGATGAATGCGATCATCGGGATGACCCGTTTGGCCTTGCAGACCGAGCTGAGCCCGAAACAGCGGGATTATTTATGCAAAGTCGAGGTTTCTTCAAAAGCGTTACTGGCTATCATTAATGACATTTTAGATTTTTCCAAAATCGAAGCCGGAAGATTGGAACTGGAAACGATCGTATTTAGTTTGGATGATGTGTTAAACGATCTTGCCGGTCTGGTAACCGCCAAAGCGGAAGAAAAAGGCCTGCCGATACATTTTGTTATCGCCGAGGAGGTGCCTACGTATTTGGTCGGCGATCCGTTAAGGCTGGGCCAAGTATTGCTTAATTTAGTCAATAATGCGGTGAAATTTACCAGCCGCGGCGACATTGCCATTAACATCGCTTTGGCTCAAGGCGGCGAATCAACGCCAGCAGCGGATCGCATTAGTCTTGAATTTTCCGTTAAAGATACCGGCATCGGCCTGACTGCAGAACAACTGGGCGGCTTATTCCAATCCTTTAGCCAGGCCGATACCTCGACCACCCGTAAATACGGCGGAACCGGCCTGGGTTTGGCCATTTGTAAGCGGATCGTCGCGATGATGGGCGGCGACATCAAGGTAAACAGTGAGATCGGGGCAGGCAGTACCTTTACTTTTACCGCCGATTTCGCTCAACCGCAGGGAGCGGACCGGCAACGAGAAGCGCCAGGCGATGCGTTCCGAGGTTTAAAAGCGTTAGTGGTCGATGGTAATGAGGCCTCGCGAAATATTTTATGCTTGTATTTGGAATCTTTCCTGTTCCAAGTGACTCAAGCCGGTACCGGTGAGCAAGCGATACAACTGTTGGAAAACGCGGTTGACAATCCTTTTCAGCGGGTGTTGATGGAATGGAATCTGCCCAAAATGGATGGCATTACGGTGGCCCGTCATATTAAAGAAAAGCTTAAAGTCACCCGCGTTCCCCGTATTATTATGATCACCGTACATAGCCGGGAAAGTATCGTTCAGCGTTGCTGTGACCTCAATCTGGACGGCTTTCTGGTTAGACCGGTGCATCCGTCGGCGCTGCTCAATGCCGTGGTCGATGCGTTCGGCCGGAATTATTTGGACGGCTATGCGCTTTTGCACGACAGTCGCGCCGAGGTAAGAAACGAAAAGCTGCATAAAATTAAAGACACCAAGCTGCTGTTAGTGGAAGACAATAGTATTAATCAACAGGTTGCGAAAGAAACGCTGGAGCAGGAGGGATTTGACGTAACGGTGGCGATTAATGGCCAGGAAGCGGTGCAAAAAATACGCTCAACGTATTTCGATGCGGTATTGATGGACTTGCAAATGCCGGTCATGGACGGTTATGAGGCCACTCGCATCATCCGTTCCGACTCGAGATTCAATGACTTGCCGATTATTGCGATGACCGCTCATGCGATGAATGACGTTAGGGAAAGATGCTTGCAAATCGGCATGAACGGCTATGTGACCAAGCCTATCGATGTCGATAAATTATTGCTAAGTCTGGTTGATGTAATCAATCCGGAATTACGCAAAAAATCGGATTCCGTTGTGAGCGGCTCGAACAGGTCGACAGAAGTTTTGCTGCCGGAGTCTTTGCCCGGCATTGATGTACAGCAAAGCTTAAAAAATGTGGTGGGCAATGTGCAGTTGCTTTGTCAGTTGTTAATGAAATTTCACGAAGGTTTTAGCGACGCCGAGGCCCGCGTGGATACTTTTTTACAAGCGGACGATATCGAGTCGGCTCTAAAATTTCTCCATACTATGAAGGGTGTGACCGCTAATCTTGCGATGTTGGAATTGAAAGTCTGTATAGAAGCGTTGGAGCAAACCCTTAAGCGGCAAGCGAAATATGAGCCGGAGTTATTAACCGATTTCGCCAAGGCCCAACACAAGGTGCTGGAATCGGTCGAGCGGCTGTGCCGCCTTAATAGTCCGGAATCGGCGGTAACACCCGCGTCGTTAAATGAAAGGGCGAGTCATTCACTATGAAGCAATCAAACGGCCTGTCCTTCATGTCTTCGGTGCGATAATCCGTTTAAACTCAGTACGCGCATAAATGCGCTAAGGATGTGTAATGAGCGATTCACAAAAATGGCTGATTTTGGCTTTTATCTCGGGCATGGCCGCGCTGATTTACCTATTGGCGCCGGTACTGATGCCGTTTGCCTTTGCGGTGATGCTGGCTTATTTGGGCGATCCCTTAACCGACCGGCTGGAAACTTATCAATTGTCCAGAACCCATGCGGTAGTGCTGGTTTTTTCCGCGATGACGTTGATGTTTGTGCTGGTTTTGCTGTTGTTGCTGCCTCTGTTGGAGTATCAGGTCGAGCATTTCGTCAGCAATCTGCCCGCTTATGTGGCGTGGCTGAATGAGACCGTGATCCCTTGGCTGCAGGGGCGGTTCCATTTGGGCATCAGGCCGATTAATCTGAATCAGATTATTAATCTGGTTAAGAGCCACTGGGAGCAAGCCGGCGGTATTGCCGCCGCTCTGATGAGCTCGGTTTCGCATTCCGGCGGGGTGTTGGCCGAATGGCTGATGAATGTGCTGTTAATTCCGGTGGTGACTTTTTATTTATTGCGCGATTGGGACGGCCTGATTGTCAAGGTCCATGATTTATTGCCGCGGCGTGTAGCGCCTACCGCGACCAAACTGGCCCGCGAAGTCGATACGGTGTTGTCGGCTTTTGTCCGTGGACAGTTCTATGTGATGCTGGCTTTGGGTTGTATTTACAGCGTTGGGCTGTGGTTGACCGGTCTTGATTTGGCATTGTTGATAGGCATGTTGGCCGGTTTGGTCAGTTTTGTGCCTTATCTGGGCTCAATCGTCGGTATTGTTACGGCCTGTGTCGCGGCCTTGGTGCAGTTTCACGATTTAATGCAGCTGGTGCCGGTGGTCATCGTATTTATTATCGGGCAGTCTTTGGAAGGCATGGTGTTAACGCCGATGTTAGTGGGGGATAAGATCGGCTTGCATCCGGTTGCGGTGATGTTTGCGGTATTGGCCGGCGGCCAGTTATTCGGCTTTTTGGGCATTCTGTTGGCATTGCCCGTGGCTTCGGTCATTATGGTGCTGTTGCGGCATGTCCATGATTTGTATCGGTACAGCGATTTTTACGGGCGAGAATGAAAACCGGCGTTGTTGTTTTGCTGCTGTGCATGGCGTGTCTGTCGGGCGCCGTGTGCCGAGCCGGCGATCAAAAGCGGGAAGCCGAATTCGCCGACGGCATCGGCAAAACCCTGACCATAGGCAAAACGGTCTGGTTGGAATCGGAAGGCAAAAAATTTCTCGGTCTTTACACTGAAACGGAAAAAGCCGACGGCAAAAACGCGGCTATTATCCTGCACGATATGGGCGGCCATCCCAACCAGCAGCCCCTGATTTACGGTTTGAGGCTGGCGCTACCCGAACATAACCGGGCAACGCTGGCCCTGCAACTGCCGCTACGGGAAGCGGGCGCCGAACAGCAAGACTACTATGCGTTATTTGCCGAAGCGGCGGCGCGGATTCAGGCCGGAATAAGCTACGCAAAGAGCCAAGGAGCGGAAAATATTGTGTTGGTCGGCTATGGCTTGGGCGGACTGATGGGCGTTTACGCCCTCAGTGAGCAAGCCGCCGATATTAAAGCGGTGGTGGCTATTAGTTTACCGGTGCCGGCTAGCGACGATAAAGCGGCTCAAACCCTGGAATTTATCAAAAAAATCAAAATTCCGATGCTCGATATTTATGCTGCCCTGGATCTGCCGGAGGTCACCGGAAGCGCCAGGGATAGGCGCTTGGCGGCAAAACAAAATACCGCTTACCGGCAGATTAAAATCGATGACGAAGACCATAGTTATCTACATGATGAAGGCTTGTTGGTTAAGCGGATATACAGTTGGCTGGGAGCTGCGGCGGGGCAGTGATTAACGATCCTTGATACGCCTCAACGGAGGTAACTCGCGATCGATAAAATGCACGATAAATTCAGGCCAAAATGGAACGCAGATGGCGAAAACAGGTGCGTTCCAGTGTCTTCGTAATGACAATTCTCTAGCTACTGAGTCTTGGTTTTAACGGGAAAGTAGGCTTTGAGCGGGTCTAAATCTGTTACAATGCCCCGCTAACACAGGTGTGCGAATACGATGAAGTCTTGGCAATATCCGGCATACTGCTTAACCCTATCATAACAAGTTGAAATACAAGTGGATTTAAAACATATAAGAAATTTTTCCATTATCGCCCATATCGATCATGGTAAATCGACGTTGGCGGATCGTTTTATTCAAATTTGCGGCGGCTTAAGCGCTAGGGAAATGTCCGCGCAAGTGCTCGACTCAATGGATATTGAGAAAGAGCGCGGCATCACCATCAAGGCGCAAAGCGTCACGCTGGACTTTAAGGCGAAAGACGGCGAAATCTATCAGCTTAACTTCATCGACACCCCCGGTCATGTCGATTTTTCTTATGAGGTTTCCCGCTCTTTAGCCGCCTGCGAAGGCGCGCTGCTGGTTGTTGATGCGGCGCAGGGCGTTGAGGCGCAAAGCGTCGCCAATTGCTATACCGCGATAGAGCAAGGCCTGGAAGTGGTGCCGGTGCTGAACAAAATCGATTTGCCTTCGGCCGAGCCCGAGCGGGTACAGACCGAGATTGAAGAGGTGATCGGTATTCCGGCCGATGAGGCGCTGATGATCAGCGCTAAAACCGGTCTGGGCGTTGAGGATGTACTGGAGCAACTGGTACTGAAGATCCCTCCGCCGAAAGGCGATATAGACGGCCCGTTACAAGCCTTGATTATCGATTCCTGGTTCGACAGCTATCTGGGCGTGGTCTCGCTGGTTAGGGTCATGCATGGCAGCATCCGCAGAAAACAAAAGATTACCATCATGTCCACCGGCAAGTCGTTTATCGCCGAGAAAGTCGGGGTTTTTACGCCGAAACGGCTGGAAAAAGACCTTTTGAATACCGGCGAAGTCGGTTATGTCGTGGCCGGCATTAAAGACATTTTCGGCGCGCCGGTCGGTGATACCATAACCTGGACCGATAAACCGGCCGCCGAACAACTGTCCGGTTTTCAAAAAGTTCAGCCGCGCGTTTTCGCCGGATTGTATCCGGTCAGTTCGGATCATTATGAGGATCTGCGCGAGGCGTTGAAAAAATTGAATCTTAACGACGCTTCCTTGTATTTTGAGCCGGAAACCTCGCAGGCTTTAGGCTTCGGTTTCCGTTGCGGTTTTCTCGGCATGTTGCATATGGAGATTGTGCAGGAGCGCTTGGAAAGAGAATACGATGTTGATTTGATCACCACTGCGCCTACCGTTATCTACGAAGTCATCACCCATAACGATCAGGTTTTGATGATCGACAATCCGGCCAAATTGCCGGATACGGGTACCATCAAGGAAATCAGGGAGCCGATTATCCGGGCTAATATTCTGGTTCCTGAAACCTATTTGGGCGGCGTAATCACGCTGTGCATTGAAAAACGCGGTGTGCAAAAAGACATGCAGTATGTCGGCAGACAGGTATCTCTGCATTATGAAATGCCGCTCAGCGAAGTGGTGCTGGATTTCTTCGATCGTTTAAAATCGGTGAGCCGCGGTTTTGCCTCGTTCGACTACGAATTCTTGCGCTTCCAACCGGCCGAATTGGTCAAGCTGGATGTGTTGATTAACGCTGAAAAAGTGGACGCGCTGTCCATCATCGTGCATCGCGATTTAAGTAACAACCGGGGACGCGATCTGGTTGAAAAGATGAAAGACCTGATACCGCGGCAAATGTATGAGGTTGCAATACAGGCGGCCATCGGCTCCAAGGTTATCGCCCGTTCCACCGTTAAAGCAATGCGCAAAAACGTAATTGCCAAATGCTACGGCGGCGATATCAGCCGTAAGAAAAAGTTACTGGAAAAGCAAAAAGCCGGTAAAAAACGGATGAAGCAGGTCGGCAATATTGAGATTCCTCAAGAGGCGTTTTTGGCGGTTTTGCAGCTTAATAAAGAATAAAATCAGACGAAAGACGAAAGACGCAAGGCAAAAAATGCCTTTCGTCCTTCGTCTTTAGCCTTAAACTTTCACCTGAAATAGATAACCATGGACTACGATTTTTCCTTTTTTCTTGCCGCCGCGACGCTGGTTACCGGCGTGGTTTGGGGCGGGTATTTACTGCTACTTAAATCCCGAGGGGAGGTTTTCGATGAAGAAAACGAACCTGTATTGGTGGAGTATGCGCGTTCTTTTTTTCCGGTTGTGTTGATTGTGTTAGTGCTGCGTTCATTCATCGCCGAGCCCTTTCGCATCCCATCAGCCTCGATGATGCCGACTTTACTGATAGGCGATTTTATTTTAGTGAATAAATTCACTTACGGCATCCGATTGCCGGTTATCAATAAAAAAATCATTGAGCTGAACGAACCCAAGCGCGGCGATATTGTGGTGTTCCGTTACCCTAAAGATCCCAGCGTCGATTACATCAAGCGCGTAATCGGCTTGCCGGGCGACCGGGTCGCTTATTACGATAAGAAGCTGCACATCAACGGCGTAGCCGTCAATCAAGTGTCTTTGGGACGTTATCAAGGCGTAGGTCAAGGTGAAGATATGACCGGTAATGAACACCTGCTGGAGGATTTAACCGGCGTTGAACACAGTATTTTGATCCGAAACGGCTCGCTTTCGGCGGAAGGCGTTTATGTAGTGCCGCCGGGAAATTATTTTGTGATGGGCGATAATCGCGATAACAGCAATGACAGCCGTTACTGGGGTACGGTTCCCGAAGAAAATTTGGTTGGGCAAGCTTTTTTTATCTGGATGAGCTGGGATTGGCAACATAAAGGCGTAGGCCTTGAACGTATCGGCACGGTGTTGAAATAAGCTGCACTATACTTATAGCGTTTTCATATCAAGCTACAGTGAAAACGCAGTAGGCTTCCACTACATTATCCGGAGAAAAAAATGAATTTATCAGCTCAACGTCAACAAGGTTTAACCTTGATTTCGCTTGTTTTTGTTCTGGGACTTATCGGTTTTTTTGTGTTATTGACGCTTAAAATCGTGCCGATTTACCTGGACCACGGCAAGGTACAAAGCGCTCTGGCCGCTTTAAAAGAAATGCCCGACATTCAAACGCTTAGCGAGCCTGAAATCAGGGAGAGCTTAACCAAGCGCTTTAATATTAATTATGTCTATGATGTTACCAAGGATGAAATCAAAGTCATTAAACATGGCGATTATTTGAAAGTGGACATCGAATATGAGACGGTAGTGAAATTGGTGGCTAATTTGAGCATATTAGCCGAGTTTCATGACTCTTTCGAGGTCGGTCAGGAGTGATCAGAAAAACCGAAGAATTGTCTAAAAAGCTGGGCTTGACGTTTAATAATCCTCAGCTTTTTACCGCGGCTTTAACGCACCGAAGCCACAGTTCGAATAATAATGAACGCTTGGAGTTTTTAGGCGATTCGATCTTGGGTTTTGTTATCGCCCAAAAGTTATATGTGCTGTTTCCCACCGCCAGTGAAGGCGTGTTAAGCCGGTTAAGAGCAAGCTTGGTCAATCAGAGTTCGCTGGCGGAACTGGCCAGAAAACATCAGTTGGGCGATTATTTGCTGCTGGGTTCGGGGGAATTGAAAAGCGGCGGTTATCGCCGCGATTCCATTTTATCCGATGCCTTGGAAGCCATTATCGGCGCCTTGTATAACGACCAAGGCATGAAAGCGTGTCAACAATGGATCTTGCTGTTATTTGCGGAAAAGCTGAAAAATTTGTCGCTGGATAATTGGCAGAAAGACCCTAAAACCCAATTACAGGAGTTAATGCAGTCCAAGAAAATGGACTTGCCGGATTACACCTTAATGACTATGTCCGGGTTGGCGCATGAACAAACGTTCAAAGTTAAATGCACCACGTCGTTAACAGCGGAGTTCTGTATCGGCAGCGGAAATTCCAGAAAAAAAGCCGAGCAGTCGGCGGCGGAGCTTATGCTCGAATTATTAAATAAGGATAGTAAATGAATTGTGGTTTCGTAGCTCTGATTGGGCGACCCAACGTTGGCAAATCAACATTGATGAATCATTTGTTGAAACAGAAAATCAGCATTACCTCACGTAAGCCGCAAACAACCCGGCATCGGATTCTCGGCATTAACACCACTGACGCGGGACAGGCTGTTTATATGGATACGCCGGGTATGCATAACAGTGAAAAGCGGGCGTTGAATCGGTATTTAAACCGGACCGCTGAGACGACTTTACTGGGTGTTGATGTGATCGTCTGGCTGATCGACGGCTTGTCCTGGCATGAATATGATGAGGCTATTTTCAAGAAACTGGAACAGGCAGGTTTGCCGGTTATTCTTGCCGTTAACAAGGTTGATAAGGTCGCCGATAAAGAAGCTATTTTAACGTTTTTCAACGAAGCCCAGCATCGTTTTCCGTTCAAGCATTTGATACCCATTTCTGCGTTAAAAAGGACTAATCTCGATCAACTCGAAAGTTTGATCATGGCGCTGTTGCCTGAACGGGATTTGATTTATCCCGAGGACCAGGTGACCGACCGGTCCGAGCGGTTTTTAGCCGCTGAAATTGTCAGGGAAAAACTGACCAGGCGCTTAGGCGACGAACTGCCTTATGCGCTGACGGTTGAGATTGAGCGCTACGAAGAAAAACCCAATATTACCAAAATCTATGCGATTATCTGGGTGGAGCGCTTGACTCAAAAAAATATCGTGATCGGCAAGGACGGCGACATGCTGAAAAAAGTCGGTACCGACGCACGGCACGATATAGAAAAGCTGCTCGGGCAGAAGATTTATTTGCAGCTTTGGGTTAAAGTTAAAAAAGGCTGGTCGGATAGCGAACGAGCCTTGCAAAGTCTGGGCTTTAATGACTGAATCCGCAGTTTATTTACAGCCTGCTTTTATCTTGCAACAGCATAAATATCGGGAAACCAGTCTGATTATTGACGCGTTAACCCGGGATTTCGGCCGGGTTTCTCTGCTGGCCAAAGGCGTAAGAAAAACCAAATCCAAAACAGCGGGAATGCTGCAACCTTTTATCCCGTTGATCATCTCCTACATTGGCAAGGCAGAGTTAAAAACGCTGAGCAATGTCGAGCTCCGCGCGGGTTTCCGACCGGCCGGCGGCATACGCGGTATCCCTGGAGATTGCCGCTCCGGTTCCTTACCGGACAGCGGCATACACTCCATCCCTGGAGATATAATTCAGCCGCCAAGCGAGCTAAAGGGGCTTGCGCTTTATTGCGGTTTTTATGTCAATGAGCTGGTCACTTGTTTTTTGCATAAATACGATTCTCATCCTGAAGTATTTGATTATTATAGCGAATGTTTGTCTCGCTTGGCTGTCGCTTGCAACCTGGAAACGCCGTTGCGGCAATTTGAGCTCAATCTAATGGAGTGCGTGGGTTATGGCTTGCAGCTGGAATACGATGATAATGGAAAGTCCATTGAATCCTTAAAAAGGTACGACTTCAATGCAGGCCATGGACCGGTTGAAACCGTGGATGGGCAATTTTCAGGAAAGACTTTGCAGGCGCTCAGTTCCAGGAAATTGACCGATCCGCAAGTATTAAGCGAAGCGAAAATACTGATGAGGGCGGTCATTGATGTTTATTTGCAGGGCAGGCAACTTAAAAGCAGGGCGGTTATTAATAAAGTATTCGCAACTGCTCAGGGTTATCAAAAACAATAGAACGCAGATGACGCTGATAATTATGATGTAAGATTATTAAATAATCTGTGTTCATCATATTCATCTACGTTATCCGCGTTCCATTATAAAATCTCAAAACACACTAAAATGAATAAAACACAGATCCTATTAGGCGTGAATATCGATCACGTCGCTACCTTGAGGCAGGCCAGAGGCACGCTTTATCCTGAGCCGATACAGGCGGCATTAGTTGCAGAGCAGGCCGGCGCCGACGGCATTACTGCGCATTTGCGCGAAGACCGCCGTCATATTCAGGACAGGGACATCTATTTATTAAAAGACATGCTGCACACCCGGCTGAATATGGAAATGGCAGTGACCGATGAGATGGTCGGTATCGCTGTGAAAGTACAGCCTTTTGCTTGCTGTCTGGTGCCGGAAAAACGCGAAGAATTAACGACCGAAGGCGGGCTGGATGTTGCCGGTAATTTGCATCGTTTGCAATGGGCTTGCGATAAATTGGCGAACTCCGGCGTTGAAGTGTCGCTGTTTATTGATCCTGATGAAAGTCAGATTGATGCGGCGGTAAAAGCGGGTGCGCCGGTTGTCGAATTGCACACCGGCTGTTACGCCGAGGCGAGGACTCCGCTGCAACAAGCTGAGGAGCTGGAACGCATCAGGCAGGCCGCCTTTTACGCACACAGCGCCGGATTGCAAGTTAATGCCGGGCATGGTTTGAATTTTCATAATGTTGAAGCAATATGCGCCGTTCCACAAATAGTGGAGCTTAATATCGGTCATTCGATTATCGCGCAGGCGGTATTTTCAGGCTTGGCTCAGTCGGTCAGGGATTTGAAACAGGTCATGCGCAACGCAAGATTCATGCAGGGCTGTCCTGCCCGGCACCCTTAGGGTAAATGCAAATACGCTCCCGGCGGATTTGTGCAGCAGAGTATTTGATGTAAGGTAATTTAAGTGGCGCTGGAGTTTTATCAATTAACCTCGGCAGGCGATCGAGAGATTAATCAGGACTTTATGGCGCATATCGTCAATGATGATTATGCGTTGTTTGTCGTTGCCGATGGTTTAGGCGGTCATCATGCAGGAGAAAAAGCGTCCCGTTTTTTTTGTCGGGGCTTGCTAAAGGGCGCCGATGCCTACAGCAAACAAATGGCGGAGAATCCCGTCGACATTCTTTCCGCCTGGATTGCAGCGGCGGTCAATGAAATGAAAATACTGTTTGCTTTCGATCAAACGGCTAATGACGCCCATACCACCTGTGCAATTCTCTACTTGGATGAACGGCAGGCATTGACCGCTCATTGCGGAGATTCGCGGATCTACAGGATGAATCAACAACAAATCTTGTGGCGAACTCAGGATCATTCGGTTCCGCAGCAATTATTGAACGAAGGCAAGATTACCGAACAGGAAATGGCGCAGCATCCGGGGCAAAATCAGTTAACCCGCAGCATCAATATCTCGAAAGCGCATGAGGTGGAGATTAGGCAGTATCCGGCGATGAAAAAAGGCGAGACTTTTATACTTTGCAGTGACGGTTTCTGGGAGTATGTAAAACCAGTAGAGCTATTACACTTGGCGGAGCCTGCCTGCGGTAAGGACGAGCTGGTCAAGCTGGCGCGGCTGGCGGTATTTCGTGCTCACGGGAAAAGTGATAACGTTACCGCTCAGTGGGTAAGAAAGCGCTAAATGTTAGCTGCAAAGCCATGTTTTTGCATGCGGTAAAGCAAGGTATCACGGGAGATGCCTAACAGCTTTGCCGATTTGCTGCGATTGCCTTTAGTGCGGCTCAGGGCTTGATGAATTAAATCAGCCTCCAACGTATCCAGTTGTAGGCCGGCCTCAGGCAGGGTGAAATCCGTTGCCGCAGGCTTATCGCTGATATATCGGGTGCTAAACTCAGACGGAAGATTTTCCGGCTCAATGACTCTGCCGGCTAATAAAATGCTGAGCCTTTCGCATAAATTACGTAATTCACGAATATTGCCCGGCCATCGATAGGCTTTCAGCGCTTTGAAAGCTTGCTTGCTGAATTTCGGAGCGGTCAGTGTATGCGCGTCTTCGAACAGGGCCAGAAAGTGCTTGATCAGCGGCTCAATATCTTCAGTGCGTTGCGCCAGTGGCGGTAGCTCTAAAGGCACTACATTCAAACGGAAATATAAATCCGATCTGAATTCGCCGGTTTCGATTTGTTTGTTTAAATCGGTGTTGGTTGCGGAAATAATGCGCACATCGACTTTGTAAGGTTTTATTTCGCCGACGGCAAGACATTCGCCGCATTCAAGAAAGCGTAATAATTTCGCTTGAATCGACAGCGGCAAGGAATTGATTTCATCAAGGAACAAGGTGCCCCCGTCAGCTGCTTGGAAAAGGCCTTGCTTATCGGCAGTCGCTCCTGTAAACGAGCCTTTTTTATGACCGAATAATTCCGATTCGATCAGGCTTTCAGGTAATGCGGCACAATTTAAGGTGATAAAGGCTTTGTTGGCGCGAGCACTGGCCTGTTGAATGGCGGTGGCGAGTATTTCTTTGCCGGTACCCGTTTCACCTTTAAGCAACACCGTGACATCGGTAGCGGCAACGATTTTGGCGCTACGAATTAAGGAATCCAATGCAGGAGATTGACCGATAATCGCGTTAAAATGATCCATAGAGACCTCTTAATGTAGTGCAGTGTGAGTTGTAATTGCCATGGGGTTCAGCCAGGGCAGGGCGGCCAGCAGCGCGAGAGCAATCATGAATAGGCCGATAGCCTGTTTAAAGCGCTGCATTCTGGATAACCTTGTCAGTATGCCGGTCATTATACCGACTCCCATGACTGCAGGTAAAGTTCCGAAGCCGAAAAACAGCATGGTCAGCGCACTTTGGCTGATGCTGCCTGTGGTTGCGGCGAGCGCCAGAGCCGAATAGACCAAGCCGCACGGCAGCCATCCCCAAACCATGCCGAAAAGATAAGCTTGGCTGCAGTTTTTTACCGGAATCAGTTTGCGGCCGAAAGGCTCGATTTTTTTCCAGAAACGCAGGCCGATTTTTTCAATATAAGCAAAGCGCGGGAACCATCCGGCTATATAGAGTCCCGCCCCGGTCATGATGGCTGCGGACAGCAATTGCAGCAGCCTATGTCCGCTGATTTCGCCCATCGGCATAGTGATCAATGCTTCAATAACGCCGGCTAGCGCCCCGGCTATTGTGTAACTGGTAATGCGGCCAATGTTGTAATTAAACACAAAGGGCAAGAGCCGTTTTTTTTGGTTCCGTATTTCAGGGCTAAGGCTTAAGGTTAAGGTCCCGATAATGGAGCCGCACATGCCGATGCAGTGCATGCTGCTGAACAGCCCCATGGTAAAGGCGACCAGATAGGAGGAGGTAAAGGCGAGATCAAATTCCATAGTCGCAGGGTATATTATAATAAAGGTGCAGGGCAAAAGGATGCACTTAATTAAGCATTTAGAAAATAGAACGCAGATGACGCAGATGAGTATGGTTAAGTAAGATTTTTCTTGAATTATCGGTGTTCATCATAATCATCTGCGTTCCATTGTGTATTCATTTTAGAGGGGTGTCCGAATATTTACGTGGAGACGAGGCTAAATTTAGTGGTCCAGTTGAAACTGCGCAAGAATCTGTCCCTGGATCTTCTCCGCCATGGCTTTACGGTTTTCAGCGTCGCGTATCGGCCTGCCGACGACGATATAATCGGCGCCGTTTTGGAAAGCCGTTTCTACACTGACCACGCGTTTCTGATCGTCTTCTTCTCGGTTATCAACGGGCCTGATGCCCGGTGTGATGACTAATAGCTTATGATCCAGTTCCTCCCTCAGCATTGCGACTTCAAGCCCTGATGAAACAATGCCGTCGCAACCGATTTGCAAGGCGCGTTTGGCGCGGGATAAAACCAATTCGCGCACATCGCAGGCAAAGCCCAAGTCATCGAGGTCGCCGCGATCCAAACTGGTTAACGCGGTGACGGCCAACACTTTAAGCTCGCCTTTTTCCTTGGCGGCGGCTTCCATAATCGCATCGTTGCCGTGAATGGTGGCGAGATCGACGCCCTTGCCGCTCAAGGCTTTAATGGCGCGGCCCACAGTCGCAGGGACATCAAAAAACTTCAGGTCGACAAAGATTTTTTTATTGCGCTGTTTTAGCCATTCAATAAAAGCGAAATAATCGCCCGACATAAACAGTTCCATGCCGACTTTGTAAAATATCACCGAATCGCCGAGTTCTTCGACCAAAGCCTGTGCTTCGGGAATGCCGGGGACATCCAGAGCCATGATCAAGCGTTCACGGACAGGGATGGGTTTGCTTGAGATAAATGATTGAGACATAGTAGACACAAGGTAAAAAATAAAAAATTCTGCGGGATGGGCAAAGGCGCGAAGCTCATCGTTGTCAGCAATTGATGGGCTACGGCTTATTCAGTCACCAGGCCTTGTTCATGCCAAGCCTGTATTCCGCCGTTCATTAAATAAACCTTGGAAAATCCTGACGCTTTTAATATCAGCTGGGCTTGCGCGGAACGTAGGCCGGCTTGGCATTGTGTGATGACCGGGAGGTTTTTATAAGGTTCAAGTTCCGCTAGCCGTTTATTTAATTGGCTCAGCGGAATATGAATGGCGCCGTGAATACGGTGTTCATTCCAGTCGTTATTTTCACGCACATCGACAATAACCGCTTTATCTGTGACGCGCATTGTTGCAGCTTCTTTAGGCGAGATGACATCGGTTTCGGCAACGGCAAAAGGGCTGGCCGTCAATAAAAAAACACCGGTCAGGCAATACTTTGTAAATAAACCCACTTTAACGCTCCCGAATGATAAACCGACATATATTACCGGAACTTGTTTTAACGGTGAATGTTAAAATTCATTATTGCCACAACAGCTCTCGATTATGAATTCAATATTGATACAAATGACCTTGATAATGGCGTGCGGTGCGGGCTGGCGTTTGGCAAAACCGGCGGGCTTGTCAGCCGGGCAAACGCGGCAGGTTTTGACCACGGTGGTCTATTATTTGCTGCTGCCGGCCCTGGTTTTGGAGGTGCTGTGGCCTGCGGATATAGGTTGGCATTCGTTTCAATATACTTTACTGGGGGTGGGTAGTACTGTTTTTGCGATGCTCTGCATCTGGATGGTTGGCGCACTATTCAAGTTCGAAGACCGGCGCTTGGGGGCGATGATATTGGCGGCGGCATTTCCCAATGTGACTTATCTGGGCTTGCCGGTTTTAGAACAAACCTTCGGCAGCTGGGCCAGGTCGGTGGCTATACAAATGGATTTGTTTGCAACCACACCGCTATTGTTTACCGTCGGCGTTATGGTCGCGCGGCACTACGGCGAAGACAGCGGCGAAAAGTCAAGACCGGTCTGGTTGTTTTTTAATGCGCCGCCGTTCTGGGCTGCCGCTGTTGCGGTTATTCTGAATATTAACGGCGTGGCCGCCCCGGTTTGGTTGTTCGGCGTATTGCAGAAATTATCCGCCGCCGTCATACCGTTGATGTTGTTTTCTCTGGGGCTGGCTTTAAGCTGGCAGGCGGTGTCGGTTCGCAATGTTCCTTATGTAATCCCCGTTATGGTCATTAAAATGCTGTTGATGCCGTTGTTTGCGATGATTTTAGTCGGTTACTTGCCGATAGTCGGCGAATACCGTGCGGCGGCAGTGCTTGATCTGGCAATGCCGAGCATGGTGCTGGGCATCGTCTTTTGCGATCGCTACCGATTGGATAGCTCGTTATACGCGATGACCGTAACGGTAACGACGGCAATCAGCCTGATTACCTTGCCGTTCTGGCATGGCGTGCTAAGAGGGCTACAAGTAGAGTAACTCGCAAAAAATAAACCACAAATAGAATGGAACGCAGATGACGCGGATGATTATGATAAACACGGATAATCCATAAAAAATCTGCGTTATTCATAACTATCAGCGTCATCTGCGTTCTATTTTTGGTTGATTCATCGTGTATTTTATTTATTGCGAACTGCCTAGGTTAAAGATATTTAATAGAGCTAATTGCGAATTAACCTAAGCAGGACAAGCCGGAACCCAAATTAAAAACTTCGTGTCCTTCGTGTCTTCGTGGTGATTTCTATTCTACAAACGGGGCAATGCGTCGAATTGCACTCAATTCCCAAGCGGCTGAGCAAAGTGATAGCGGGATTTCCCAGAACCTTTAGCCAAGTACATAGCCTGATCGGCAAGCTTTAGTAATGATTCGGAATCGCTGCCGTTATGAGGAAAAATAGCCACCCCGATGCTGGTTGTGACAGAGGCGGATTCGTTGCCGATAGGCACCGGCCGGCTAACCTCCTCTAATAATCTGTCCAACGTCACCTTATAATCATCCGCTGATTTCATTTCTCTCAGCACAATGACGAACTCATCGCCGCCCACCCTGGCTACCGTGTCATTGCTTCGTATCACGCTTTTAAAGCGTTTTGCTATTTCGCGCAACAATTGATCGCCTGCGGCATGACCAAAACGGTCATTTACCGGCTTGAAACCATCCAGGTCGAGATAGCAAACAGCAAATATTTCCCTGGATCTTTCTGCATGAGCGATAGCCAGTTCCAAGCGATCGGCAAGCAGAAAACGGTTAGGAAGACCGGTTAGCGCGTCATGATTTGCGATAAATTCCAGTTTGTTCTGGCGCTGGAACAATTGGGATACGTTGGAAAACACCCCGACATAATTGGTAATCGCCCCTTGTTCATCCCGGATTGAGGAAAGCGTCAACCATTCGGTCTCAAGTTCGCCGCTGGCCTTACGATTTTGGATCTCGCCGCACCAGTGTCCTTTGCTATTGACCGTATCCCATAAAGTTGAGGAAAAGTCCGGATTTTCAAACCCGGACTTTAGTGAGTTTAAATTTTTCCCGAGTAATTCTTCGCGGCTGAGATTGCAGCTCTGGCAGAACATCGGATTAAGGTCGACGATGTTGGCTTCCGCGTCAGTAATGCAAATCGTATCCAGGGTATTTTCAAAGACATTGGCGGCAAGGCGCAACTTGGCCTCGGCTCTTTGCCGTTCAATAATTTCCTTCATCAGATGCAGGGTTCGGTTCGAAAGGCTGTCATACATTGAGAGCACGGTCTCGATCAGCACTTTTATGGCCCCGCTCATCTCCTGTTTTGCCTGAGTCTTGGCTTCTTCCAGGGATAATCCTGACTGCATGTAGCAGACAATCTTGGCCATGTGCATGTCATTGTCCAGAATATGGTAAGCCAGCCAATGGGTAAGGAAGGAGAGGATATCCGCGACAACCTGATCCAAAGGCTTGGTATTTTGCTCGTTCTTCAGCTCAAATACGGTTTCAATAAAACTGTGGTGGACTTTCTTGTGCTCGGCTTCCAGTTCGTCTTCATGGAAATAGTGCGACCAAATATCTTCCTCGGTGCGGAAGTGATAAACGGCATACTCGGACAGTTCGGTAAAAATGCTGTTTAATGTGTGAATATCCGACTGATGTGCCAAGTGATTGGCCAGCATATTAATCAAATCCACCAAGCGATGGTGTTGTTCATCGATACGCGGGATGCCGGTCTTGAAATTGTCGTTCCAGGGAAATATTTCGGTTGAGTGCGGCATAAATTACCCACCACCCTGAGCCCGCAGCAATTTCTCGAATTGATCCGCAGGCACCGGCGGACTGGTTAAATAGCCTTGATAGAGATCGCAACCTTGCGCTTGCAGGAAGTCGAGCTGCGCTTTGGTTTCCACACCTTCGGCCAATACCTTCAGGTGTAAGGTATGGGCCATCGCGACGATCGTAGCGGCGATCTCCATGTCGTCGCGGTGATGCGGGATGTCATCGATAAAGCTCTTGTCGATCTTCAGCACATCCAGCGGAAACAGCTTCAGATAAGCCAAAGAGGAATAACCGGTACCGAAATCGTCAATGGCAAGACGCACACCCAGCGCATGCAGGCGGTTGAGAATCTGGATGGCCTCATCCTCGCGCTTCATCAAGGCGCTCTCGGTTAGCTCCAGTTCCAGGCGATTGGCGGGGAAGCCGGTCTCGGCCAAGGTTTCGGCCACGATTTCTTCTATATTACTGCGCAGAAATTGGTGCGGCGAAACATTCACCGCCAGCGTCAGCGGCGGCAGACCGGCTTCGATCCAGCGTTTACCCTGAACACAGGTTTCTTTCAGGATCCAGTTGCCGATAGCGGTAATCAGCCCGGTTTCTTCGGCGACCGAAATAAAGCGTAGTGGTGGAATCAGTCCTTCATCGGGATCCTGCCAGCGGATCAGCGCCTCGGCGCCGATAATCCGGCCGGTGTCCACGTCCACTTGCGGTTGATAGAACGCCCGCAGTTCGCCTTTCTCAATCGCCCGGCGCAAACGCACTTCGAGATCCATGCGCGCCCGTGCGGAACGGGTGAGTGCCTCCGAGAAAAAGGTGAAGCGGCCCCGGCCGTCGGCCTTGGCCTGATACAGCGCCGTATCGGCCTGTTGCAACAACTCTAACGGTGTCATGCCATGATCCGGAAACAGGCTGATGCCGACGCTGGCGCTGATACGCACTTCTTGGCCGTTGGATAGTAGCCTGGGCTCACCCAACATAGTAATGATGTCATTGGCTACCCGTGCGGCATCTTGCGGCTGTACGACATTGCCCAATAATACGGTAAATTCGTCGCCGCCCATTCGGCTCAGCGTGTCGATGCCGCGCAGACGGCTGCTAAGTTGCTTGGCCACCTGCTGTAACAGCTCATCGCCGGCCAGATGACCGAAGCTGTCATTCACATCTTTGAAACGATCCAGGTCGATCATCAGCAGCGCCAGCATTTTTCCATCACGCAACGCGATTTCGACGGCATGTTCCACTCGTGAGAGCAGTAATAAACGGTTGGGCAAGTGGGTGAGCGGGTCGTGATGAGCAAGAAAGTCAAGCTGTGACTCGGTGGCTTTGAGCTGGGAAATATCGGCAAACACCCCGACATAATTGGTTATTTCGCCCGATTTGTCGACGACCGCACTAATACTGAGCAGTTCGGGATACACTTCGCCGTTTTTACGCCGGTTCCAAATCTCGCCCTGCCAATGACCGGTCTCCAAGATGCTGGCCCACATTTCGGCGTAGAATTTCGCGTCATGCCGGCCGGAACGCAGCATGGAAGGCAGTTGGCCGATGGCTTCGGCTTCGGTATAACTGGTGATATCGGTAAACGCGCGATTTATCCTTATGATCCGTTTGTGCGCATCGGTCATCAGTACGCCTTCCCGGGTGCTTTCGAAAACCGCAGCGGCTTGAAGCAGATGGTCATCGCTCAGCTTGCGTTCGGTGATGTCGCGCACGCCAATCACATAGGCTCGCCGGCCATCCCATTCAATGGGGGCGGAACGTAATTCGGCCCAGCCCAAGCCGCTGCGGCGAACCAGGTTAATTTCCTGAGGAGTCTCGCCCGAACTGACGGGGATAGCAAGCTTGGTCCCCAATAGCGCATCCTGATCGAAAATGCGTTCGGCGCTCTGGTTGGTATACAACACAAAACCCAGTCTATCTACCACCAATATGCCGTCGGTAATGGTTTCAAGTATCAGGTTGAGGTTGGCTAAGGCGGCTGTCATTGGGTTAGGTTGCTTTCTGTGTTACGCGTTATTTGTAGATTTATTAGACAAAGCATCACACAAACTACCGGAAACATATTTATGAATAATACTGGAAACCAGGGTTTGATAAGGAATGCCTTCCTCAAGCGCTCTTCTTTGAATGGCGGATAGATCGCGACTTTAATTTCTGACATTGATTTTTTTATCTTTTTTAAACGTTGCTTCGGCGGATTTTGCGATAAACAGCCTTCTTTCAGGCGTTAAGCCCGATTCAAACTGACCCGCTTCAAACGCGTCTAAAAGTGCTTGTTCATCTTCATCTAATTTGAATTTTTTCATAAATTATCTCCAAAATATTGCTTGGTCGCTTTCCTGCTAGGAATAACTGTTTTCAGAAAGATCTCAGTTTCTGTTTCAACATAGGGAACCAAATAGACATAATCATCAATAGCAACCACAAAGATACGCTGATGAGCATACTTTTCATTATTCGGGTGAGAAATATCGTCCAACAACCCGTCGCTCTGTAAACAGAACACAATTTCCTCAAAAGAGATGCCTCGTTCCTTTATAAGTTGATGATTTTTATTTGAATTCCAGTTAAAGGGCTTCATATAACTATTCAGAAGATCTTGTTTTCCTGTTTCCACAGATTTCGCGGGAACCAAGATAAATTACATGATGACAGTATCCGACCCATTGCTGTGCTGAGAAGTAATGGAAGCAATGACCTCCGGCATTTTGGACAGGTTACCCAGCAATTTCAATACCGGCGTCGGCAGGTCGCGCACCAGCATCGGTGTGGCGAATATATTCTGCGATAGCGCTTTTTCGGGCATCTCCAGCACTTCCACCACATCCAGTTTCCAGTATCCCGCTTTATAGGTGGCCGCCAGCACGGTACTGAGTTGCTCGACCAGTTTTTTGAATTCAGCGTTGAGCGAAACGATATACAGCGTCAGCAGCAGTTTATCGCCTTCCTTGTTGACTTCCCTTGAGCGGCTGATGGAACTGGCAATATGCCTGATTTGTTTGGATGACAGCGGTTTACTGGCCAGCTGGAAGTTTAAGCCTTCCTCGTGGGCAACCTTGAGCTGATCCATGTATTCGTTGGCAAAAGCCGTCACGATGTAGATATTCATGGTGTCGTCTATCGCTTTCAGGCGGCGCAAGGTTTCGACGCCATCAATGCCCGGCATCCTGAGATCGAGAAATATCAGGTCGGGGCGTTCAGCCTGGGCCAGCTCGACGCCTTGCAAACCATTCTCCGCCTCGCGCACGACATAACCGGCCTCGCCCAATATCAGGTTGAATGCTCCGCGCACTGCGGGATCGTCATCAATAACCAGTATTTTATTTGTCATCACTGTTCCTAATAAACTAATTTAACGTAACTACTCAGCAGTCAAAAATAGAACGCTGATGACGCTGATAATTATGATTAAATAAGATTTTTCTTATTTGAAAAAACTTTGCGTTTAAACTCTGGCTTCTTACCGAAATTTAAGAGCAAACCTACTTCAATTTCCGTTGCTTTCAGGTAATTGATTAATTGACATTCGTGTTCTTTACATAAGGTTTCTGCTACTTTTAATTCAACAATTACGCATCCTTCAACAATCAAGTCTGCAAAATACTCTCCTACTTCTTTGCCTTCGTAATAAACTTTTATCTGTTTTTGTTTTTCAACGGATAAACCCATCGCGACAAGTTCAATGAACAATGCATTCTCATAAACCTTCTCTAAAAATCCATATCCCAACGCATTGTATCCTTTGTAGAATGCTTCAATAATTTGTTCGGTAATTTCTGAATATTTATAATTACCTGCGTTCATCATATTCATCCGCGTTATCTGCGTTCCATTGTATTTGATGGTACTGAGTAGTTACTAATTAGCCAGCCTAAATTGTAATCTCATACAACAGCCCTCTATTCCCTTTTTATTATACGCTATTATATTTCCGCCGGTTTCCTCAATCAAACGGTGTGACACCGACAAACCCAAGCCTGTTCCCTTACCCGGCGGTTTGGTGGTAAAGAACGGATCGAATATCCGGCTCAGGATGGCATCGGGAATGCCCGATCCATTGTCGCATACGGTCAGCTCCACCATCGAGCAATCCTGGCGGGCCATAATGTCGATGCAGGGTTGCCCGCATTCGGCCAAGGCATCTTTGGCGTTGAGCAATAGATTGATCAGTATCTGTTGCAGGCTGTCAGCGCTACACATAATCAACGGCAGGTTATCGGCTAATTCGACCTGTATCAGGATATTGGCTTTCTTAAACTCGCCTTCCAGCAGCGATAAAGTCTGGCTAACCGTGTCGCGGATTTGGCAGGTGCCGGTCGGACTCGACTTGGTGCGGACATATATCAGCATATTACGTACGATGGCCTTGATCCGTTCGATCTCGTGCATGGCTCTACCCAGCACTTCTCGGGTTTTAGGGTCGGTCGCCTTGCTTTCGGCAAACTCGACATAGTTCATCACCCCCATTAACGGATTGTTGATTTCATGCGCGACACCGCCCACCAGTGTGCCCAAGGCGGAAAGTTTTTCCATCTGCATCATGTGCTCGCGGTTTTCTTGCAGTTGCATATAAGCCCGGCGCGTTTCATTCAGCAGGCGGGCATTTTCCAGCGAAATGGCTGCGTGCGAAGTTAGCAGCTCGGTCATGACGCTCTTTTCCGCCGTGAAAATTCCCTCCGACAGCCGGTTTTCCAGGTACAGCACGCCAATCAGCTCGGTTTGCTTGATCACCGGCAGGCACAGTACGGAGCGCAGGCCCAGCATTTGCACTTCGGGGGCATTTTGAAAATCGCCTTCAGCGCCGGCGTCGCGCAACACCACTTTTTCGTGGGTGCGGAACACATAATTGACGATGGCCTGACAAACGCCGACCGCTTTGGTCAGGCTGTAGTGCTGAATATTGATGGTTTGTTTCTTGCCGACATGGTGTTCCGCGACGATGACCAGCTCGTCCTGCTCTTTGATCAGCAAATAGCCGTGTTGCGCGCCGGAACTTTCCAATTCTACGTTCATGATTTTTTGCAGCAGCTGCGCCAAGTCGATTTCGGCCGACAGCGCCAACGCGGATTTCATCAGGTAATTAATATCGAGATTGGGCAGGGTGGACAGTTCCCTCATCTCGGTTTCGCTTTCCTGATCCTGTAGCGCTTTGTCCTCCGGGGCAAGGTCGTTAAGTTCCTGTAACCGATTGCCCTTGCCGTCGGCATGGCAGGCACGATACAGCCGCCGTGCTTCGGCATAATAGATGGCGGCATCGCCCAGTGCGGTTTCTGTCAGCAAGTCGCCCAGGCTTTCGAACAGGTGTCCGGTGAGCAGGCCGTATTCTTGCGCCTGCGCTTCGGCAATGGCATCCAGATACAGGTTGCGCGCATGACGCGAGTCGCCTTTGACGCGGGCGATTTCGGCATGAATAAAAATCAGATAAGGCCGCAGTAATGGGCCAAGCTGTGCCCAGGTTTCGATATTTTGCAGTAGCGGGGCGATTTCCGCTTCGATTTCCGTCCACGCCGATTCATCGTCAAGCAAACGCAAGCGATTAACGATGCGGAACACAAACCACAAACGTTTCAGCACGTTGTCGGTCAGGCCGTGCAGATAACGCTCGACAGCCGCCAGCGAAGTTGCCGCCGCCCTGTAATCGCCCAGATAGTGCTGACTGATGCCGAGCAGCACAAAATAGCTGCCGGACGCGGCAACGTAATTATCAGCCGCCCAACGTTTCAGCGTTGCTTCCATCGCCACCGGCTGGTAATCGGGCTTCATCGGCGCAACCCAACCCGCCAGTACCGCCTCTGCCAAGGCGAGTGAAAAGGACAGCTGGTTTTTGCGCGAAAAGTTAAGGCATTCCTCGGCGGTTTCTTCGATCAAGAGCAAATTCTTGCCCTGAACCTGCAAATTCCACATCAGCGGGCCGTAGGATAAACCGGCGTTGTACAGGTCGCCGCAGTTTTTGCCGCATTGAATGCCTTTTAAACAGTAGTCGGCGATGGCGGCCGGATGGCTGCGCGAGTGCATATTGCACCAGACGATACCGTTCATGCCGCGGGTAGCGCCGAAGGTGTTGGGGTACATAGCGCACAGGTCGTGGGCCAAGTCTTCGTAACGGAAGGCGAGTTCGAATTTTTCCTGCTCGCCCAGATTGAGTCCCATGATGGAGAAAGAATAAATAACCGACTCATCCATGCCGCCTGCCAGACAAAGCTGGGTGGATTGCGCGGCGGACAGGTAGAGTTGGGCGACCAGGCCGGACATGTACAGATCGGGAATCAATTCGCTGTAAAAGGCGAGTTCGATCTTGCTTTTGCGATCCTGGGTAAAGGGCATATGCAGAATGGTGTTCCAGACATCGCCTTGCGCTTCAATTTGCGCCATCAAGGCTTGCGTATGCCGCCGGGCTTGATCCGGATCGGCGGGTATGGACTTGCCGAAATAGGCCAGGCCGCGATTGGCGGTTTCGATAGCCTTATTAAAGTTGCCGAAAGAAGACAGCGAGGTGGTCTGTTCCGCCAGCGCTTCGGCCTTGTCGAAATCGCTGACCGCATGCTCAATGAGCTGATTGAGCAGCGATTCGGAAGCTTCGTAGCGGCCGCGCATCAAGTCGGTTTTAGCCAAACGCTGGTAGATACGGAAGGTCAGTTCGTAAGCGCTGTCCCAGCAATCCGGCGGCAGCCTATCGTGCGCGGTGAGGAAGAAATCGTTGGCGGCATCGCCGGCCAACGCGTCCAGGGCCTTGTTTCCGGCATGGAAATTAACATCGACCAAACGATAAACCATAATCGGGGCCAGGTCTGCGGGACGTCCCCGGTTAAGGTGCATGGCAATGCTGAATAAATTATCCTGTGCTTCCAGATCGGCATCCGCCGGTATTTCACTCAGCAGACGATTGCCGATGCGCCAGTGGATAGCGGGACGCGCCTGTTCATTGACTTGGCGCAGCACCGCTTCCTGCACTCGGTCATGGACAAATTGCAGGTCGGATTTGTTCTCCAGCAGCATGCCCAGCGTCAGCACCGGCTTCAGGTTTTCAAACAATTGTTCCAAACCCATATCGAGTACCAGCGCTATCTCCGTCACCGTGAAGCGGTTGCCCATGCAGGCGCAGTAGTTGAGGATATGCAGCGTGGCGGGCGGCAAGGTGCGCACCTTGGAGCTGAATAACTCGACCACGGTGGCCGGCATACGTGTGTCGCGGATTTTGTTCATGTCCCATTGCCAATGGTGCTGCTGATCGGTGTGCAGCAAATTCTCGTTGTACAGCCAGGCCAGGCTCTCGCTGACAAACAGCGGATTGCCCTCGGTCAGCCGGGCGATAAATTGGGCCAGATTGGCGGTCGTTGCCAGCGGCGAATCCAGAATATAAGCCACCATTTCGTGGCAATCGGCATCGCCAAGCGCCTCCAGCCGGATTTCCTGCAATGCGTTGTTGCGATCCTGAATGCTGCGAATCAGTTTGGTCAGCGGATGGGCGGTATCCACTTCGTTATGACGGTAGGCGCCCATGAAAAACAAATAAGGATGCTCTTTATGATTGGCGAAAATATTCTGCAAAAAATCGAAAGTAGCCGTATCGCACCATTGCAAATCGTCAATAAACAGTACCAGCGGATGCGCTTCGTCGGCCAGGCACGCAAGAAAGCGCCCGAATAAATTATTGAAGCGGTTGCGCGCTTCCACCGGCGGCAGATGCGCTACTTCCGGTTGCACCCCGATGATGAATTCAAGTTCCGGCACCACATCAATAATCACGCGGCCATCGCTGCCCACCGCATCGAGAATTTTGCTTTGCCACTGCGCCACCTGGGCATCGCTTTCGGTCAGGAAAGTGCGCATCAGATTGCGTAGCGCCTGGATCAGCGAACTGTAGGGAATATTTTTCTGGTATTGGTCGAATTTGCCCGAGGTGAAATAGCCGCGATGGCGGACCAAAGGTTTTTGCAGTTCTTGAATCAAGCGGGTCTTACCAATACCGGACAGGCCGGAGATAAACACGGAACGGAAGGTGCCGCGCATGACCTCATCATATTCGTGCCGGATCAGCTCGCACTCGGCATGGCGTCCGACCATTTTGGAAATAAAAATCATCCGCTTGGTGCGGTCGCGCAAGCCGACCGGAAACTCGGTAATGGTGCCGGTAGCGCTATAGTCATCGCGGCAGCGGATCAGGTCGGCTAATAGTCCGGCGGCGCTTTGATAGCGTTTTTCCGGCTGCTTGAACGCCAGCTTGGCGATGATATTGCTGAGCTGATACGGAATGTCGGCATTGCTTTCGTGCACTTTGGGGGCTTCTTCGGCCAAGTGCGAGTGAATCAGCTCCAGCGGGTCGGTGGAAAAAAACGGCAGCTTGCCGGTGAGCAGTTCGTAGAACACGATGCCCATCGAATACAGATCGGTGGAAAAATCCACCCGGTAATTAATGCGTCCGGTTTGTTCGGGCGAGGTATAGGCCAGCGTACCGCGTACAAACTCGGGGTCGTAGATGAAATGGCTGACATCGCGGATGTCCAGCGGTGTGATGAAATCGGTGAGGCGCAAGGTGAGCGTACCCGGCTGCACCAGAATGTTGTGCGGCTTGATGCCGCCGTGCGTGATGCCGGCTTCATGTACGGACTGCAAAGTATCCGCCAGCGCACAGGCAATGGTAAAAAAGTCGGTCAGATCGACGCTTGGATGCTGAATCGTCCAATCAGCCAGAGTTTGCCCGGCAAACCAGGGTTGTACGATAAAATGCACATCGGCATCCGAATTAAGAGCCATAGGCGTACAGGCGCGTGGGTCGTGCAGCACCTTGAGACGCTCGATTTTTTGCTGTAAATGGCGCGATTGCTCATCCCAACCTGATAGCAATTTGAGTAATTTGAGCACCAGAGGCTGCTCAGGCAGGCTCTTGTGATAGCCCTTATATACTTGAGATTGCAGGCTTTCACCAAGTTTTTCGGTGAGTACGTAAGCTTGTAATTTTGGGCTATCCGGCAGCCGGTTCTTTTTCATAATGATTCAATTTGTGTTGTGCAGTCTTTGCCTGACTTCTTATTATCCACAGACGGCATCAGAATCAAATCGATTAAGCGCGGAATGCAGGTAAGAAGACGTTTTGCGATTGGGCAAGTTCACGCAAAATTGCCTCGATGTCACCCGCTGTAGTCGTCATTATCGCCTCCGTTGTTTAAGATCTGATTCAATTGTAACACGGCAAAAAACCTTTAAGTTTCTCCAGGCAGCGATTAGGAAGCATCTCCATTGTCTTAAAAATTCGCTATTTCTTGGCTTTATGCAAAAACCGAATTTTTTCATAGTCTCGGGAGCTTGGGAGGCAAGGTGAAAATTTACCTCTATGTTAGACTTATATAGTTAAGTAATAGGTACTGCCTCAATCGGATGCTTTTCCCGCTTGAGCCCGTTCTGGAAATAAAATCGGCTTTGGCTAATGCTATTTAGCGGCATCAAAGCCGTCCATAAAAATAATTTTTACAAAACAGAGAGTAAATGATGAAGTTAATAAAAAACCAAGCGCACCTACTGAGCTTCCTAATAATGATGACATTAATGGTAGGCACCAACGTACAAGCGGCTTCTGCTACTTCTGATTATCAGGTCTGGGTGCCGGTCAACATTAATGCAAAATTAACCGACCACCTGCGAGGTTTTTTGGAATTTCAACCACGCATCGGCAACGATTCGTCTCATCTAACCAGCCTGATAGTCAGGCCCGCTATCGGATGGGCGCTTAATCAACAAGCAACGATATGGGTAGGTTATTTAATGGCAACGGACTCGATTAGCCTCAGCTCCGACAGATACAGAATTGAAAATCGCGCATGGCAGGGTTTTTCCTGGAAAGACACGGCAAATGATAAGCTCTTTATTTGGGAAGCGCGCAACCGATTAGAAGAGCGTTTTTTGCCGGGTAACTCCTATCCCAGCATACGTTGGCGCACCCGTATTCGAGTAGAACAACTCATTCCTAATTACACTTCTTGGTCTGTAATTGCCTCGGAAGAAATTTTTGTCAACTTAAACGACAACGCCAATAACGCCCAATTAAAAGCCGGTGCACAACAAAATCGCCTTTATTTGGGCATTGGTTACCGATTCGCACCTGAGTTTCAAATTGAATCCGGTTATTTGTATCAACATGTCTGGAAAAATATCCCTTCGCCCGATCAAAACAACAACATGTGGATGACAAATCTTAACCTTAATTTTTGAGTGTGACGGAGCCTGATGCGGGGGGATTTTGCTAGTGGGTAGGGAGCCGTCTAGAGAAATACAGTTTGCCTTCCGCTTGCGTGCCGTACCGGAATATATCGATTTCAAGGCTTCCAATTTAAAACGGGACGATTTTACAGATAACATCCCTCAAAGGGATGTTATCTGTCCCAGCTTAAGTGGGTAGCCGATTTCAATAACCTACCTTGCCTCTTTAGTCTTGAGTCTCACCATGAATCCAACTCTGGAAATATTTTCCCAAGGCGAAGAAGTTGTTACCGGGCAAACCGTCGATACCAATGCGGCTTGGCTGTCGGAACGAGTCGTCGCCATGGGCTTTACCGTAACCCGGCATACCGCCGTAGGCGATAAACTGGATGACCTGATAGCCTTGCTGCGGGAAATTTCAGGGCGTGCAGATTGTTGTATTTGCACCGGCGGACTGGGGCCGACCAGCGATGATTTGACTGCCGAGGCTGTCGCCAACGCATTCGGCCTGCCGCTGGCGTTCGACGCCGTTGCCTTGGAGCGGATTAAACGGTTTTTTACGCTCAGAAACCGGGCCATGCCCGAAGCGAACCGCAAGCAGGCGATGTTTCCGAAGGGTGCCGAACGTATTGATAATGGCTGGGGCACGGCACCGGGCTTTTCACTGCAAGCCGGGCGCTGCTGGTTTGCCTTCGTACCCGGCGTTCCCTTTGAAATGCGGCATTTGTTTTTGGAAACTATCCAGCCCACCTTAGCAAACCGGTTTTTATTGCAACCCGGAAAGTTAATTACTCTCAAAACTCTAGGCATGGGCGAGTCGAACATTCAGGAACGCATCAGCGCGATTGAAATTCCGGCCCAAGTGCAGCTGGGGTTTCGAGCCGGTCCGGACGATGTGCAAACCAAGTTATTGTTTCCGTATGATTACCCTGAAGCAGCCGCGAGCGCGTTGGTCGATAAGATTGCAGCAGAGCTGGGCAATCATGTTTTTGCCATTGACGGTTTGGGGCAGGCCGGCGGCGACTTGGCGTTTACGGTCGATCAGCTGATGACCGCCGGGAAATACACCTTGGCTGTAGTGGAAACCGCCAGTCAGGGCTTGTTGGCGGCCAAGTGCATAGGCTCATCGTGGTTACTGGAAGCCCGCTATGAGCAATCGCTGGAAAGGTTGGGGCAAAAACTCGCGGTTAGCGTAAATGTTGACGATTTGATTGCAAGCGCACAGGTCATCGCCGGCGAAATACGCCAAACCGGTAGCGCCGATTTTGTGCTGGTTCAGCTTTATGCTGGGGATAATCAAACATTTCACGATAAAGACCGGTCCATTATTCTATATAATGTATTGCTGACTGGAGATGGATTTCATCAAACCTCCCATTCAGTGGCAGGTCCTATCAAACGCAAGCAAAATCAGGCGGCGTTACTGTCACTGGATTTATTACGACGCTATCTACAACATAAAGAACTTTAAAATGCCCCTATTACGATTGTCCAACGTTTCCATTGCTTATGGAACTCACGCTTTATTGAAAAATGCCGACTTTCAGCTGGATGCCGGAGAACGAGTAGGCTTGTTAGGCCGCAACGGCGAGGGTAAATCCACCTTAATGAAGATCATTGCCGGTAATATCCAGGCCGATCACGGCGACATTTGGCGGCAACCGGAATTAAAACTGGCATGGCTGGAGCAAACCCCGGATTTGCCTGACGATGCGACCATCTACGATGCGGTGGCCGGCGGTTTGGGCGAGTTGGGCGAGTGGATTACCCGTTACCATGCGATGACTTTAACCATGGATTACGATGACGACAAGGCCCTGAATGAGCTGGGCGATTTGCAGCACAAACTCGAAGCTCATAACGGCTGGCATTTTCAACAACGGGTTGAAGCCACTTTAAGCAAATTGGATTTGCCCGGCGAATTAAACATCAACGGTTTGTCCGGCGGCTGGAAACGGCGCGTAGCCTTGGCCAGAGCCTTGGTGATAGAGCCGGAAGTGTTGTTGCTGGATGAGCCGACCAACCATCTGGATTTTGAAAGCATTACTTGGTTGGAAGAGCAGTTGCTGAATTTTCAAGGAGCTGTGTTATTCGTGACCCATGACCGCTCGTTTCTGCAAAAACTGGCGACACGGATTATCGACTTGGACCGCGGCAATCTGGTGTCCTGGCAAGGCAGTTATGACGATTATTTGACCCGCAAAGCCGCCGCACTGGAAGATGAAGCCAATCAAAATGCCGAGTTCGACAAAAAACTGGCCGATGAGGAAGTCTGGATCAGGCAGGGCGTAAAAGCCCGGCGCACCCGTAATGAAGGCAGGGTCAGGGCGCTGGAAAAATTGCGTAACGAACGCGCCCAGCGCCGCAACACCCAAGGCACCAGCAAAATGTCGCTGGACAGAGGCGATGCTTCCGGTAAAAAAGTGATTGAAGTCAACGACATCAGCTTTGGTTATGGCGACCGGCAGATCATTAAACATTTTTCCACATTGATTCAACGCGGCGACAAAATCGGCCTGATCGGCGCGAACGGTGCAGGTAAATCGACCTTATTGAAATTGTTGCTGAAACAGCTGGAACCCGTCAGCGGCACGGTAGAGCAGGGCACCCGGCTGGAAATCGCTTACTTCGACCAGTTACGCGACCAGCTCGACCCGGAAATGACCGTGGCCGATACCGTTGCCGACGGCAATGATTTTGTCGAAATTTCAGGTAACCAGCGGCATGTGATGTCTTACCTGGGCGATTTCCTGTTCGCCCCGGCCAGAGCGCGTTCGCCGGTAAAAAGCTTGTCCGGCGGCGAGAAAAACCGCTTGTTGCTGGCGCGCTTGTTTACCAAGCCCTCCAACCTGATCGTCATGGACGAACCGACCAACGACCTGGATTTGGAAACCTTGGAATTGTTGGAAGAAAAACTGGTCGATTTTGACGGCACCTTGTTGCTGGTCAGCCATGACCGGGCTTTTTTGGATAACGTCGTCACCAGCGTTTTCGTACTGGACGGCTCAGGCGAAGTTGACGAGTTTGTCGGCGGCTATAGCGACTGGATGAATCATGTCAAGCAGGCGAAACAGGCTGAAACGGTCAAAGCAGTCAAACAGGAAAAACCGGCGGCACAGCCTCCGGCGCGTACCGCAACGAAAAAAAAGCTAAGTTTTAAAGAACAGCAGGAGCTGGATAAACTGCCGGAAGTGATCAGTGAACTGGAAACCAGGCAAGCGGAATTAAACCGGCAAATCAGCGCGCCCGAGTTTTACAAGAAAGATCAAACCGTCGTTGCCAAGACCCTGGATGAATTGAAACAGATCGATGCCGAGCTGGAGCAAGTGTATAAACGCTGGGATGAGCTGGAAGCATTGGCCGGAGCCGCATAGCTACGTGACAAGGCGAATGCCGCCATTGCTTTAAAACGAAATATCGATTATCCTACCCGGCTTCTCGTTATCTACGGGAAGCCGAATAAAGGAGAGATGGCCGAGTGGTCGAAGGCGCACGCCTGGAAAGTGTGTATACGGCAACGTATCGAGGGTTCGAACCC
>JAUGSS010000059.1:0-16374 GCA_044426515.1 Methylococcaceae bacterium
ACGGTCAACGGGCTTGCGCCTACGCTTTGGGTTTTGCCGGTGATGCGGCCATGACTGTCGTAGCTGTAATTTACGTTGCTGTTGTTATTGCTTAAGCTGCACAGTCGGCTGATGCCGTTGGTGCAGTTATCCCAGCTGTAGCCCGGTAGGCCGGAATAAGCCGGTTCGAGCGACAGCGAGAACTGACGTTTCCGGCAAACACCTCCCAAATTCGCCGGAAACGCCACCTCGCGCTACGCTATACCGAAACGTATAGCCGGGTGGGCAACACTTTTCTGCCCCCCTTCATGTCGGCAAATGGTGGGCAAGCGATAAAACTATTTCACCCTACCGGACTATCCATACTCTGATGCAAAATACGCAATACATAATCAGATAATCGCTGTAGAGTTCTAACGTTGCTTTATCCATGGCGGCTACCCCCCATTTAAATTTTATTCAGGATTTAATGGTAACCGGTTTGGTGGGTTTTGCGTAACATCAGTTAGATAAGCTGGAAATCCACTACACGCCAAAGCACGGTAGTTGGCTGAACATGGCTGAAATAGAGTTAAGCATTTTATCCAGGCAATGTCTGGATCGGCGTATTCCAGACCAAAAGGCATTAAAAATAGAAGTCGCAACTTGGCAAGAAAATAGAAATGCGATCGTACGCCCTATGGAATGGAGATTTACTACTGAGGATGCGCGGGTAAAATTGAAGAAGCTTTACCCGACATTATAAAAATGACTGAGTACTGGTTCGCTTCCGTGGAAAACTTCGAGTTTATTGTGAAAAAGAAAAAGCATTTTATAGCAGCGCTCAAAGACAACCGTCTGGTCGCCTTAAGCGCAGCCGATAAGAAGCAGGATCGCTTTCTACGGATCGATACGCTGGAATTATCGGATAAACAGGTCGTGCGCGGCTGGTTAAAAGGGTATGCAAATGAGGTCCTTTTAGTTCGGCAAGTCTTTACAAACAAAGACGGCAGCACGGGGGTGTTGAATCTGGTCTGCAGTGATTTGACGTGCAACGGCGACATGATCGCGGCAATCTATCAAAAACGATGGAAAGTTGAAGTATTTCATAAATCCTTGA
Source organism: Methylococcaceae bacterium (assembly GCA_044426515.1). Taxonomy (GTDB): domain Bacteria; phylum Pseudomonadota; class Gammaproteobacteria; order Methylococcales; family Methylomonadaceae; genus Methylobacter_A. Next base: position 1,079 of record JAUGSS010000059.1, read on the forward strand.
AATCCAATGCCGCATTGGCAAAGTCGCCGACCCGCAGGGTCACCACGCAAAACAATCATGTGTTTATGGCGATTTACGCGGTATTCAAGCTAGAATGCCTGAAGTTAAAACACAAAACGAACCATTTTGCGTTGCGAGCTAAGCTCTGTATTAAAGCAACCCGTCAAGCCTATGCAGAACTTCAGACTCTGCAGGCTGCGTAACATCAATTACTTACACCTAAATTACCGATGACAATAATAATTGCAGGCCTGTTAGCTTCCAGCATTGGTTTAATAACATTAATCGGCTGGTTGCTCGACATCGAACCGCTCAAACGCATCCATCCTAATTTTCCCCTCATGTATCCGGATACGGCACTGGCTTTCGTGCTATCCGGCTTTTCTCTAGGTGGAATCCATGCCCGCTATCCGAGAATAGCACGCACGTGCGCTGGTGTCGTCTTGTTGCTGGCTGTGTTGCCCGTTATCGTTGATGTGACAGGCAGTGGGCTTTACTTATCACTTTGGCGGTTTATGGGCGATCAAACCGGCAGTGGGACGAACGTTGCCGGCCATATGTCGGCCATGTCGTCGATGGTTTTTGTATTGGCTGGATTAGGGCTTGTCTCAGTGGGCCTAGGTCGCGCCTTTCCTCCCGCACAGATTGCCGCCTTGGGCATGCTTGGCATTGCCGCGTTCGCGCTGGTCGGTTATGCCTATGATGTTCCGTGGATACACGCCTCCGCCAGGACCATGGCCGTGCATACCGCATTCGCCGCCATTGCTTTGGGGATAGGACTGCTTTTCGTCGAACCCGGTCGCGGATTCGCCGCCGTCATTTTAAGCGAACTGTCGGGTGGACTGCTGCTAAGGCGAACGCTGCCTTATGTTATTGCGATACCCTTTGTGGTCGGTTGGTTGCGATTGCGTGGCGAATATGCCGGTTGGTATGGCATGAACACCGGTCTTGCGTTGTTCGCCCTGAGCAATATCATCTTTTTGGTTATTCTCCTTTACCGTAACGCACAATTGCTGAATCGCCAGGATTTGATCCTACTTGAAACTGAACGGCTCTCAAGCAAAATCGTGGGCAATGTCATGGAAGGTATTATTACCGCGAACGACCAAGGCATTATCGAGAATTTCAATGCCGCCGCCAGCAGAATATTCGGCTACGCGCCCGAAGACGTTATCGGCAAAAATGTCTCCATGCTGATGCCGGAGCCTTACCGGAGCGAACATGATGATCGCATCAGGAATTATCTCAGAACCGGTGCGGGAAGAATAATCAGACAAGGGCAACGTAGCGAGCTTCCTGCCCAGCGATGCGACGGGAGTGTATTTTCGGTGGAAATAGCGCTCAGCGAGATATTCTTAACGGAAAAACAGCATTTTGTCGCTTTAGTGCATGATATAACGCGACGTAAACTTGTTTTAGAGCAATTGCGCGCCAGCGAAAAGCGGATGCGGGCAATTTTCGATGCCGAACCGGAATGTGTAAAAATTGTAAACGCCGACGGTTCACTGCTGGACATCAATCCCGCCGGCTTGGCGATGCTCGAAGCCGACAGCCTGGAGCAGGCGATAGCCCTCAACTGCGACACGCTGATCACACCCCGCTATCGCGAAGCTTTTCGTGCATTTCTTCTATCCGCGTCGCAAGGCGATACCGCGTCCCTACAGTTTGAAATGACGGGTTTCAAAGGCACGCCTCGTTGGCTCGATGCGGTAGCCGTGACGCTATCTTTAGACGAAACGAAAGCACAGACCTTGCTGGTTGTCGCCCGTGATCTGACTGCACGCCATTTAGCGGAACAATCCCTGTGCGTCAGTGAAGGACGCTATCGGAGGGTATTCGAATCCAATATGCTGGGCATAGGTTACTGGGATGCAAACGGCGGCATCTTGGATGCCAATGACAAACTGTTGGAAATTATCGGTTATAGCCGCGAAGATGTGCTAACCGGTAAACTGGACTGGATTGCCATAACACCGCCGGAATATCGCCAAGCCGACCAAAAAGCACTTGAGGCCATCTTGGAAACCGGTGTCTGCGATCCTTTCGAAAAAGAATACATCTGCAAGAATGGGCGGAGGGCACACATACTTATCGGTGCAGCCAGCTTCGAGAACAGCCATGATAACGGTGTCTTCTTTATCCTAGACATCACCGCCCGTAAATTCGCCGAAGCCCAATTACGCAAACTGACCTTGGCCATCGAGCATAGTCCAACCGCTATTGTGATTACCGACATCAATGCCAATATCGAATATGTCAATCCGAAATTTTATCAATTGACCGGTTACACACCGGAAGAAGTTTTAGGCCGTACCCCCAAAATATTGCAATCCGGCCTGACGCCACCGGAGACCTATCAAGCCTTGTGGGAAACCATTCTATCCGGTCAAGAATGGCATGGTGAATTCCACGACCGCAAGAAGAATGGTCAAATTTATTGGTGTTTACAGTCTATTTCTCCGGTCAAAAACGAACACGGCGAAATCACCCATTTCGTTTCCGTGACCGAAGACATCAGCGAGCGTAAGCATTCCGAGTCGGTGATACGGCATCTGGCTTTTTACGACCCATTGACCGATTTGCCTAACCGCACCCTATTTCGTGATCGGCTCGAACAAGCTATCATCCTCGCCGAGCGTAATGGCAACAGCTTTGCTCTGATGTATCTGGATCTGGATCGCTTCAAAAATGTTAACGATACTTTGGGGCATCCTATGGGTGATTGCCTGCTTAAGGCAGTGGCGGAGCGTATGCGTCAGGGATTGCGCGATTCAGATACCGTTGCCCGTTTAGGCGGCGATGAGTTCGCGGTTATTGTCCAGGACATGTCCATCTCAGAGGATGTCATGCGGCTGGCGGAACATCTGCTGAAAACGCTTGCAACGCCGTTTTTCATTGAAGAACATGAGCTGTTTACCTCCTTCAGCATCGGCATCAGCATTTATCCTCAGGATGCCGTCGATATCGACTTTCTGATCAAGGCGGCCGACGTTGCTTTGTATCGAGCTAAGGAATCAGGTCGTAACAACTGTCAATTTTTTACCTCCGATATGAATGCCATGGCCTTGGAGCATCTGACCATCGAAAACCAGCTCCAGCATGCCCTCGAACGCAAGGAACTGCTGCTGCATTACCAGCCGCAGATTAAGCTGAATGACGGCACTATTTGCGGCGTCGAAGCGCTGGTACGCTGGCAACATCCAGAACGCGGGATGGTGTCTCCTGAAACATTCATCCCCATCGCAGAGGATAGCGGCTTGATTGCCCCCATTGGCGAATGGGTATTACGTGAAGCCTGTATCACCAATAAAGCCTGGTTGGACGCAGGATTGCCGGAAATGGTGATAGCCGTTAATGTTTCCGCCAAGCAATTGCGACATAAGGACTTTCTCGACACGGTGTCCAAGGTTTTGGACGAGACCGGATTGCCGCCGCATCTGCTGGAAATTGAACTCACCGAGAGTTGCGTTATGCAAAACCCGGAGCAGGCCATTGCCATACTGGAAGCGTTGAAGGTCATGGGCATCAAACTATCAATGGATGATTTCGGCACCGGGTATTCAAGTTTGGCTTATTTGAAGCGCCTGCCTTTTAACAAAATCAAGATTGACCGTTCTTTCGTCATTGACGTGGCTACCGATGCGGACTCCTCTGCCATCGCCAGCACAATCATTGCCATGACCCACAGTATGCATCGCATTGTCATCGCTGAAGGCGTGGAAACCTTGGAGCAACTGGACTTTCTTCGAGCAGGAGGCTGTGATGAAATTCAGGGTTATTATTTCAGCCGTCCATTGGAGGCTACGGCATTAGTGCGTTTTGCTAAGGAACAGGGCTAATTGGCGCTACACGAGAGACAGTAAGGATTACTTTATAACCCCAAAAGTAATTAAATTGACTGTAGTTATTGACTTATGGAAGTGTAGCAAGATTACTATTTATTCAAGAATACGTTTGTCAGTCGCATTACTAAATTTCATTGCAACTTCATCTTCCTTACGAATTGCCTCATCCAATTCCTCTGGCAGGAAAAGGTCTTTTGTAACATGCAAGTTAGCTTATACAGGTGGCACCGACCGGGTTCTGAAGGAGACCTGTCTATGAACTCTGATAATTCCTTGCATTCACCAATTAAATCATGTGAGATTTTGTTTTGAATGTTTTTATGGACAATAAATACATGGCCCAAGCCCACTAGCTTAAGTTTGGTGAGTCCTTGCTTCTTGAGTTCTCTTAATTCTTGCAATTCATCGGCATTCATTGGCATAACCTTTATAATTGATACATCTTTTCCGTTGAGGTTTACTAATATCGATTTAACTGTTAATTCTTTAATTGTTTCCAATAATTTATCGGGAAGACAAGGCTTTTCCGAAAATTCATCCATACCGGCGGCAAAGCACTCATGTTTGTAGTCAGCGTTAGCTGTAAGCGCCATTATTGGGAAATAGGGTATATTTTCTCTAATTCTCTTTGTGGCTTCTATACCAGTCATCTTTGGCATTTCGACATCCATTAGACAAAGATCATATTTTCCGTTATTCCTCTGCGCATATTCTACGGCCTCAATGCCGTTTGATGCCATATCGACTTCGAATCCCCAATCACTCATTAATTCGTAATTTAATACCTGAATAATTGGATTATCTTCCGCTATTAATATGTTCATTGCTAGCTCCCTATAACGATGGTACAGACTTTCTTACGCCCAGCTAATATTATATATCCTAATAGACGAAAGGCAATGCAGGGCTACCTCATTAAAAAATAGTTATCAAACAAACAGAATTTAGGACAATGACAAGATAAGCAACGAGTAAGGAACTGGAAGAAATGGATTTTTTAGATATTTTTTGGACTGCTCGACGATCCCCGCATTGAGCGGAAAAAACAACCCCTGCCGGAAATACTGCTACTGACCTTGTGCGCAGTGATTTGTGGGGCAGAAAGTTGGGACGACATAGAAACGTTTGGTCAGTCCAAACTGGATTTTTTATGCCCTATCTGCCGTATGAAAACGGCATCCCGAGCGACGGCAGGTTAAGGCGGTTTTTTCGCACTATTGACACAACGCAGTTCCAGCGCTTATTTGCGTAATGGATTCGAGCCTGGTTGACTCCTGAAGTGGCGGGCAAAGTGGTGGTCATTAATGGTAAAACGCTACGCGGCCGCCATGATAGCGGCCAATCGCCGATACATCGGGCAGCCTTCGCCAGCGAAGCGGGGATTGTCTTAGGGCAGGTTAAAATCCGTGAGAAGTCCAATGAGATTACCGCTATCCCTGAGCTATTGGAATGGTTGGAGGTGCGTGGTGCCATCGTAACCTTTGACGCCATGGGTTGCCAAAAAGCCATCGCCGATAAAATCATCGATCAAGGGGGCGATGACCTGTTAGTGCTTAAAGGCAACTAAAGCGGCCTGCATGATGATATACGTCTGCATTTTGAACAACCCGCCCCCGCCGATCACCCGGATGACTCACGCCGAAACCGTTGATAAAGGCTATGGCGCATCGAAGTCCGGCAGTGCGGGGTGAGTACTGAGATTGACTGGCTTAGGGCATGTCACCCTGAGTGGAAAATCTCAACAGCATTAGCGTGATTGACAGTGAGCGGTTCACCGGCGATACCACGACTCAAGAAACCCGTTACTTTGATCAGCAGTTCGCCGGCCTCGGCACCGCAGATGTTGGCTGCTGTGCGTTTGTACCGGGGTACCGAAAACCAGTTACATTGGGTGCTGGATAGGCTTTCGGTGAAAATTAAAGCCGCATACATAAAGATAATTCCCCAGCCAATGTTGCCTTACCTGCTCTTTAATCTTTAAAAATGAGCGAACCGAGGCGTATAAAGCGCATGGATGGTACGAACAATCCGGGTTCCATTCGGCCCAAAATCAAATAGTTATCAGCCGTAAAATATAACGAAGCGGTTAGATTGCATCTTTTCGCAACCCAACACACCGAGGCGGCAAATGTTGGATTGGGACAGCATCAATCCGACACGATTCTGTTATCCGGCATGAAGTTTATGTTTTTTCTTGGTGTCGAGTTAACAGCATGAGCATTTTTTAACAAGGCAGGATTCCAATGGGCAATCGCCCAACTTAGCAGCTCGGTTACCGGAGCTTGTTGCAGCTCAGCCGGCGGATTTTGCTTTAATAAGCCCAGCAACTCAAAAATGACGCGGTGCGGCGAGGTTAAATCCACCGCTGTCGCCTGCGTCTGTTTGCTGAGTTTATAGCCTTGCTCGTCAACAATAACCGGAACATGCATGTAGCCGGGTTTGGGAAGCCCTAACAGCTGTTGCAAGTAGAGCTGTTTGGGGGTTGCATCCAGTAAGTCAAAGCCGCGGACGATATGATTAACGTGTTGCAGGTTATCATCAATGACTACCGCAAATTGATAGGCAATAATCCGGTCCTTACGCTTGACGATAAAATCGCCATCTTGCTCGGCGAGATTATGGCAAACCAAACCTTGAAGTTCATCCTCAAAGGTAATGATGCGGTTATCGGTTTTAATGCGTAGCGCATAAGGAGAATCAGGCTGATTTTGTCGATCTCGGCAAATACCGGGATAAATATCGGGCTGCGAATCCGATCTAGCGTTGGTTGTCAGTGTTTTTCTGCTGCATGTGCAGGGATAGATCAGTTTGTTTTTTTGCAGGTCGTGGATAATATCGTTATAAACGCCGATATGCCGGCTTTGATAATAAACTTCGCCATCCCAATACAGGCCAAAAGCCTCCAAGGTTGTTAAGATGGCATCGGCGGAGCCTTTAACGTTTCGTGGGGTGTCGAGATCATCAATACGCAGCAGCCACAGACCCTGTTGTGAACGGGCTTGGAGAAAACCGGCTAGAGCCGTGTAGAGGGAACCGAGGTGTAAAGGGCCGGTGGGCGAGGGGGCAAACCGGCCGATGGTGGGGTGTTTGTCCAGACTTAACCCATTTGTTTTTCGCGAATTTCATCGAGCGTTTTGCAGTCGATGCACAGGCTGGCAGTGGGTCTGGCTTCCAAACGGCGTATGCCGATTTCAATGCCGCAGGACTCACAAAAACCGTAATCCCCTGATTCAATTTCTTTAAGAGATTCATCAATTTTCTTGATTAGCCGCCGTTCACGATCACGGGTTCTTAATTCCAGACTAAATTCCGATTCCTGAGACGCTCGATCATTAGGGTCAGGAAAATTAGATGCATCATCCTGCATGTGATGCACGGTACGGTCTACTTCGTGCATTAATTCGCCTTTCCAGTTCTTAAGAATAGTCTCAAAATGTTTTAATTGAGCACTATTCATATATTCTTCGCCTTCTTTTTCTTGATAAGGCTTAAAACTGAAAGGTGAAGCGCCAGTTTTAGAATTTTCGGTCATCCATTAACTCCTAAGACAAGATTAAATAAAACCGCGCATTTTTAGCAGAATAGCAACCGGATAGCAAGGTTTATTGGTATCATCTGACGCTTTTGTAATTAGTCTTAAAATTATGAGCGTACCACCGGCAAAGCGGACTGAAGGGATTTCTCCTTTTTATGTGATGGAGCTACTGCGCCGCGCCAAACAACTGGAGGCGCAGGGCAGGGATATTATTCACATGGAAATCGGTGAACCTGATTTTGTTACACCGTCAACCATTGTTGAGGCCGGTATCAGGCAGCTTAAAACCGGTGCAGTGAAATATACCCCGGCAGCAGGATTGCCGGAGTTGCGCGAAAAAATTTCCGAGTTTTATCAGCTGCGTTATTCGGTGACTGTCGATAAGAAACGAATTTTTGTAACGCCGGGCGCCTCCGGAGCCTTTTTATTAGCGCTTGGGGTTAGCCTTAATCCGGGAGAAGAATTGCTGATGGCTGATCCCTGCTATCCGTGTAACAGCAATTTTGTTAAGTTATTTGACGCTAAAGCCAAAACCATTCCGGTCGATGCAACAAGCCGTTATCAACTGACAGCCGCCCACATCAAGCAGCATTGGACTGAGGCCTCTAAAGGCGTGTTGATTGCATCGCCGTCAAATCCTACCGGTACTGTGATCGCTCCGGATCAATTAAAACGGGCTATATACACTACCGATCAGTTAGGCGGCTGCTTTTATTCCGATGAGATTTATCATGGCTTGGTTTATGGAGAGAAGGCTGCAACAGCGCTGGCGTTTAGTGAGCATGTGTTTGTGATTAACAGTTTTTCCAAGTATTTTGGCATGACCGGTTGGCGCGTCGGCTGGTTGATAGTACCTGAGGAATTTGTCGAGGTAACCGAGAAGCTCGCGCAGAACATATTTATCGCCAGCGCAACCCATTCGCAATATGCCGCCTTAGCCGCGTTTGATCAGCGCACGTTGTCTGAGCTTGAGCATAGGCGCGCCGAATTTGAAAATAGGCGTGATTTTCTTTATAACGCATTGTTGCGTTTGGGTTTTAAAATTCCTATTAAACCGGACGGCGCTTTTTATATTTATGCCGACTGTTCCGGATTTACCGATGACAGCTATCAATTCGCCCTGGATTTGTTGGAGGCTGAAGGGCTTGCAATAACACCGGGAAAAGATTTCGGCGTTAATGACGCCCATCACTATCTCCGTTTTGCGTATACGACATCTGTAGATAGAATGGCTATTGCCATGCAACGTTTAGAAGCTTTTATTAACCAAGGATAATTATGCCCATCAGACAAATATCAGCGACAGAATTAAAAACCAGAATTCAAGATGAACCGCATCTATTCTTGCTGGATGTCAGGGAGCCTAATGAGTTCCACTACGCCAGCATAAAAAACAGCGTTTTAATTCCGCTTAATCAAGTTCCGCAAAGACTGGGCGAACTGGACCCGCAACAAGACATCGTCGTCATTTGCCATCATGGCGTGCGTAGTCGGCAAGCCTGCATGTATCTGGTTAATTCAGGGTTTAACAATGTTTCGAATTTAACTGGCGGAATTGATGCCTGGTCTTGCGATTGCGATAGTTCAGTGCCGCGATATTAAGCTATAAAATTAAAGAGCCTTAGCAATGAAGCTTTATGTAAGGCTCTTCGATTTCAGAAAGGTTTTTTAATCACAATATGCTGATGCGGCCCGGTTTGCCGGGATGCGTAAACACGTGATGCGAGCCTTTGACGCCTCGCAACAATTGTTAGTTGCCGGCATTAGGCCGGAATCCTCTATTTCTCCAAATAAGTATAAGACGTCAATCCTGCAATCAGCTCCTGCTCATAGTCCTGCCGCTGTTGCTCGCTGAGATCGCTGTCAGCCAGTTTTTTCCGATAAGCGGCTTTTAAATCTTCACAACTGATATGCACATAGTCCAGCAGATCATCGACATGTTCACCTTCATGCAGGTCATAAAAATGGTAACCGTTTTTGTCGAGTTCTATGTTGATGGAATGAGTATCGCCAAACAGGTTGTGCATGTCGCCTAATATTTCCTGGTACGCGCCCAGCATAAAAAAGCCGATCAGATAGGGCTGCTGGCTGTCGATTTCATGCACCGGCAGCGTTTTTTCAATATTCTGTCCGACGATATATTGGTCGATGCGGCCGTCGGAATCGCAGGTTAAATCCTGGAGAACGGCGCGGCGCATGGGTTGCTCGTTCAGGCGGTGGATGGGCATGATCGGGAAGATCTGGTCGATGCCCCAGATGTCGGGCATGGACTGGAACAGCGAGAAATTGCAAAACACCTTGTCGGCAAGTTTCTCGTTCAGCTCCTTTAATATGACGACTTCGTTCTGATTATTGGGATTCAGTTTATCCTTAAGTTGGCTGCACAACAGCGCATAGTTATTTTCCGCCTTGGCCAGCTCGGTAATGCTTAGTCTGTCTTGGGTAAATCCGGCCCGGGCTTCCGACAAATCAAATTGCGCATCATGATAATGTTCGACCAAGTTGTCCGGCTCCGGCAGGGCTTGCAGCTCGGTGTGGTTGGTGTAAGCCGATTCAATATCGGTTACGTTGGTGATTAATACCGCGTGATGAGCGGTCAGTGCGCGGCCCGATTCGGTGATGATGTCGGGTTGCGGAACCTGCTTTTCCGCACAAATATCGGCAAAACTGCGCACGATATTTTGGGCGTATTCATCCAGGCTGTAATTGATTGACGATTCGCGCCGTGAATGGCTGCCGTCGTAATCTACGCCCAGTCCGCCGCCGGCATCGACGATCTTGATGGGTACGCCCAAACGGTGCAGTTCAACATAAAACTGTCCGGCTTCTCTCAGTGCTATTTTGATGTCGCGAATATTGGCGATTTGCGAGCCCATGTGAAAGTGCATCAGTTTCAAGGTGTCCAGCAAACCGGCCTGCTTTAGACGGTCAAGCAACTGCAATGCTTCATGGGCATGAAAGCCGAACTTGGATTTTTCGCCGCCGCTGTTTTGCCATTTTCCGGCGCTGATGCTGGATAGCCTGATTCTTACGCCAAGTTGCGGTTTAACATCAAGACGTGCGGCTTCTTCAATAATCAATTCCAGCTCTAAGGGTTTTTCGATGACCAGATAAAGATTCAGGCCCATTTTCAGGCCGATTAGCGCCAAACGGATGTAAGCGCGGTCTTTGTAGCCGTTACAAACCACCACGCCTTTATTGGACAGTGCCATAATTGCCAGTAATTCCGGTTTGCTGCCCGCTTCAAGGCCAATGTTGTCGGCGGCTAAAATGCCTTCAACGACTTTGCGTTGCTGATTGACCTTGATCGGGTAAACCGGCGTATAGCTGCCGTGATAGTCATTATGGATGCAGGCTTTTTGGAACGCGGCGGACAGCCGGGTAACGCGGTCTTTTAAAATATCGGTAAAACGCACCAGTACCGGCAAGGATAGCTTTTTGTCGTTTAGCGATTGGGCGATTTCGTATAAATCCAGCTCCATGTCTTTATCGGAGTTGGGTTTTACCGAGACATGCCCGTCGGCATTGATGGAAAAATAGCCTTGCCCCCAATTGTCTATTGCGTAGATTTGTGCGGATTGCCGGGTAGTCCACGTTTTGCTTTGACTTAAATTCACTGTTTAACTCCGTTTTGGTAAATGCTACGGGATTCTAATATAAGCCCTGTTATTTATTCGGTTTTTTTTCGTCCGGTTTCCTGATTTCAAAATTCAGGCAACCGTTTTTCAAGGGCAAGGTCTGCCACGCGCTTAAATTTCTGTATTTCAATTCGGTTTCAGGAGCTCCGGGACATCTATAGAATATCTTTTAAAAAGCGCTAGCGCAGCCGGGGCGTCTTGTTCAAATTCAGATTGCGCCGTTTGATGAGCGGGTTCCAAAATGCTCAGTCTTTGTCGATATTTTTCCGGGTTATGAGAAACTGACAGGCGGTAACAGCGAACTGTGAGAGAGCTTTTCATTAATAACAGGTAAATCCGGAAAAACCAGGTAAAAAACTTAAAGAATTTCACCACGAAGACACGAAGCTTTATTTCTTCGTGTTTTCGTGGTGAATAGAAGATTTTAAAATACGACCTGTGGTTAATGAGAAGTGGCGTATTTTTCCAATAGATACAGTATTTTCCAGGACGGCACCGATGTTTATTTCGCGCGTCAGCTGGTTAATCAGCGCATCCAGGAGGCCAAGGACAAACTGCCTCTCGGCATCACACCGGCGATGGGACCCATATCGACAGGCCTGGGCGAAATCTACCTGTGGACGGTCGAAGCCGAAGACGGCGCAAAAAAGCCTGACGGTTCGTCCTATACGCCCGACCTGCGCGAGATTCAGGATTGGATCATCAAGCCGCAACTGCGCAATGTGCCGGGCGTAACCGAGATCAACTCCATCGGCGGTTTCGCCAAGCAATACCAGATTGCGCCGATTCCGGAAAAACTCGCCTCTTACGGCTTATCGTTACAGGACATCGTCACCGCAGTGGACCGCAACAATAACAATGTCGGCGCAGGCTATATCGAGAAACGCGGCGAGCAGTATTTGATCCACGCACCGGGTCAGGTCCACTCGATAGAGGATATCGGCAACATCATACTCGGCAATGTGGGCTACCAACTTAAGACGGGACATCCAGTAACTTCAATGAGTTAGAATTCAGTCGCTCACGGCCTTTTCGAGGCAATGGTAGGTCCTCCATCTTATCAATCACCCATGAAAATAAATCTGGAAACTCGGCATTAAACAAACGCATGGCCGCTGTGGTTCCGTCTTCACGTTTAATGCCGTAGTTATGAATCACAGTCAATGCTTTTAAGCGTTTTCCGCTTAACCCACGGCCATTGTGATACATCTGGGACAGGCAACCATTGCGCCCTTCAACCGCAGATGAACTGCGCTGGAACTGCCTCGCCATGTTCTCCGCCCACAGCAGCCAGCGTTGTATTTCGCTGGTCGGCAACGTTGCGGTCACAGGGTGCGCCTTAAAAGCAGCCGATGCCGATTCCCAAGCCTTTCGGTATTTGTCCTTGGCCTTGCGGTTTTTGGTCTGCCGCATTTTATGGTGCCAATAAACCACCGGCAATAACGTCGTCGTCAGCCATTGCTCCAACTCGATGTTTTCCATCTCTAAATTTAGCAGTGTTTCATTCACCCATAACCACCAAAAACTAACTGAAACCGCCAAAGCCCCAAACTGGTTGCGCAGTTTTTTCAGGGTATTTTTGTTATCCGCAATGTCCTGTTCTTGGGCTATTACTTCAAATGCCTGCGCCCTGCTTTCAAGCCGTTGCACCACTTTTTCGGCATTGTTGACGTTGTTGTCAATTAATGAAAATGGATGTACTTCATCGCCAATGCCTTGCAGGTTTTCGTGGTAATTTTGTTGGCTTTGCTTGGCGGCTTCCAGCGCTTTTTCAGCCGTTATCTTGTCAACTTCGAGGCTAACTAACGCAGTCTCATCCGCCTTCTTTACCGCCTTGTCTTTTGCGGCTTGCACGGCTACCAGGTTTTTCTCTGATTGGGTGACACGTTTCCCAAGCCTAGCTCCCAACCAACGGCTGGCATCCTGCTGAGCATGGCTTACGTCTGCGCCAGATTCACAGCCGAAGCCAGTCACGGCCATCTTTATCAGTGCTTTGGCACGGTCGCTGACCGCATGGCTGACTTCAATACCCAACGATTCCAGGCGTGGGGTCGTTTTTGCGTACCAGGTGTCAAAACACCTATCCTCGGTTATCTCTTCCAGCACTAAATAGCCGGAGCGCAAGTCCATCAAAACCAGAATCATAAATTCGCCGAAAAACGTTTCGTCCAGCCCGGCTACTATTTTTCGCGTCTGTTTTGCGATGCTGTTTTCGCATTCCGCCTGGAACTGGGGTAGCAGAATCTCTATTTTAGTGATCTGCTCACGCAATACTGTTGGCGATACGCCGACATGTTTGTCAATCCTGAGCGTTTTAAAAAACTGTGACAAAGACTCCGCACCAACGCCAGATTTCAGTCTGAACTGGTACAAAGTCGCAAATACCATCAATCTTAACCAAGCATAGCCCGCTTCAGTTTCCCAATACGAAGATTCTGGATACAGGTCACGCTTCTCTTTTGCCTGGAGCAGGCGATGGGCGCTGCTTTTGGAGCGGCCAATGAGTTCACCCAGTCCCCGAACACTTTGTTTGCCACAAATGCCAATCTCAGTGACAATGTTTCTGCTAGCCGCGCGTATAGCTTGTGTCGTTCTGTTTTTTTGTCATTAACTAATGATACAGATATACCGTGGCTAGTTCTGCGTTTTGTCCCGTTTTAAGTTGGTAGCCCTTTATGCTGGGCAATGATAAAGAAGATGCGCTCAACCTCGTTTACGTCCTGCAAAATCCCATACAAGGCCGCTTTGATAACTTGCTCTTTCGCTTGAACACCACGCCAGTCGTCGGGCCTGATCTGCTTAACGGTCTCGTCAATCTTTAGGGTTAATGCCAATGCCTCATCTTTGTCTGTCTGCCCATAGGCCGCAGTCGGTTCAGCCAATCCAGAGTAGATGTTGTTATAAAGCGCACGGCGTCCCGGCGTATTTAAAGACTCGGGCGTATCTTCGGCCAAGCCTACTTCAACCTTCTTCGCCAGTTCAGCAATCCGTTTCAGGTATTCCTCATACTCGATAGCCTTGGCTTTACGCATGGCGATGATTTCATCCTGTAGAGCCGACATCTTGTCGTAATAGGCCGGATCGTTCAGGTGCTCCTTGATAATCTTGCTACGAACATTGTTCTCGATGGTTTCGGCAACAGCGTTCTTGTTGCCCTTCAGTCCATTCGGCAGACTGTTGATGGCATTGGCAATGCCGGTTTTAACAATCAGCTCCAGCAAGGGCATATTGTCAAAATGTGAAATCGTCCTAGGTTCGTCGGCTTCGATATAGGTGTCAATCAGGTGGCGCATGTCAGCCTCATAAGCTTTCATGTCCAGCTTTTCGTCGGCGGCGTTGCGGATGATTTCCCTCAGCTTGAGGTATTCGGCAATTTTCAGTTTGATACGTTGGCTATCAGCCTCGCTATAACCGGCCTTGCCCATTTCATCCGAGATATTGGCATAAGCTCGAACCAGGGAGACAGTCGCCTTATAGAGAGCGGCACGCTGCGTTTCATGTGCTTTCAAGTCATCAGCAATTTCGGTATTGCCGCAGAAGTAATGGATGTACTCCAACTCTCCCCTGGGTGGTTCGACCGGTTCGCAGAGTAGCGCAATGGTTTCCAGCGCATTGTCCAGTCGTTCCTGTCCTTTGGTCAGTCGGTCTTGTAACATGATCCCCGGATCGGCACCGCCAGCACTGTCATCTAGTTCAGAGGTATAAACCGCAATGGCATTGTCCACTTTTTCAAACAGGTCTTTGTAGTCAACAATGTAGCCAAAGTCCTTGTCGTCGCCGTCAAGCCGGTTGGTGCGGCAGATAGCCTGAAACAAGCCATGATCCTGCATTCGCTTGTCGATGTAGAGGTAGGTGCAGCTCGGCGCATCAAAGCCGGTCAGCAGCTTGTCCACCACGACCAACAGCCTCATATTGGCCGGCTGCTCCTTGAATAATTTCTTGGCATTGTCCTCATAGGATTCAGTTTTGGACTTGCCCGGCAACGCTTCCACATTTTGCAGCAGTGCGGTATAGATGTTGTAAATGAACTGCTTGTCGGTCTCCGTGTTGGCACCGGTATCTTCCAGTGTGACGTCCTTGATCTGCGGATTGTAAGAGGTGACGACAGCACAGCTGCCTTTAAACACGGTTTTCTGGAACAGCTCAAAATACTTGCAAGCCTCATAGATGCTGGAAGCTACCAGGATTGCGTTGCCGCGCTGATTATTCAGACGTGGCTTCACACTAAAGTCGAAGATGATGTCGGCAACGACCCGATCCATCCGGGACTTGGAGCTA
>JAUGSS010000171.1:0-19359 GCA_044426515.1 Methylococcaceae bacterium
TTTCATATTGAAAAAGTGAGGGCTCGCGACACTTGGCATTTA
This sequence comes from Methylococcaceae bacterium, assembly GCA_044426515.1. Lineage (GTDB taxonomy): Bacteria > Pseudomonadota > Gammaproteobacteria > Methylococcales > Methylomonadaceae > Methylobacter_A. The sequence goes on from JAUGSS010000171.1 coordinate 43, forward strand.
GCTAACCGTTTCATCCGTAAACTGCTTGCCCACACTATGGGCTGCTTCTTGGGAAAACTCATGGGCAACCCGACTTTGCTTTTTGAGTCATTGGTTGAGATTTAAAAGTTGAGCATCGCGTCAAACAATACAGATTTGTTATCCAATAAATAATGGTTCATTCAAACGATTCTCTGTGAGCATCCTGCCCAACATTAATATCGTTGGGGAAATTGTCACTCCTATATTCCGCCGCCCCCATAAAATCTCTAGTATTTTATTATTCATTGATAATAAATGTTTTTTGAAATTAATTTTTCTGGTGGGTTATGCATTGAAACCAACAATTCATGCTTCATCATTAATTATCAATCAATATCAAGCTGAAATATAAAAATATCACAGTAAGGATAAAATCAGAAAACAACTAACCTATTGAAAAATATATAATTAAAAATAATACAAAATTATGAATGGGGTGCGGAATGTCGGAGCACTGATTGTACCTGCCACCGCCAATACACGAGCTTCCCAACTTTTAGTAGCTGGGATAACCGCCTGCCCTTAGCGCCGTAATGGATACAGAGGCATCTGTTAGACCAGCCCCTACCGCAGCGAGGCGCACGCCATGAAGGTTAGAGAGAGTGATTGTTTTAACAACGTATGTAGGGTGTTAGTTAATGAGCGACATAAGAATCTCCCACTGATGCATTTTTGGGGAAGAAAATCTTATTTTAGCGCCACTTGGGGATTAGTGGCGCTAAATACAACAGAACATTTTGTTTTATATCGATATTTTTTGGGGATACCTCAGGGTTAGATGCTCTCTTTAGAGGGCTCAAATAACGAGCCGTAAGAATGCCTTCCTACGGCTTGTAAAACCTCAGCGGTTTTCTGCGAACCGATTAATAGTGTCACGCAGTTCTTCATCAAGCAGCTCTCTTTTGGAGGCTATTCTATCAGCGAGAGAGCCTTTTACCTCATCTGCAAATTGGAATCCTTTAAGCCCATATTCTTTATTAAAGATTGAACAAAATTTATACAAAGCTCTTTTCCCATCGAGAATTCTTGAAAGCTTATCCCACCGCAGGCCTGGGTTTTGTTCATTGTTAGCGAATGCTGAAATTTTGGCCATATCTTCTGAAAATTCTCTGGATTCAAGCGACATTTTATAAGTCGAAAGATAATTATTTATTTTAATATCTAAAGCTTCGCCTATATCAGCACTGCCAAAGCCTTCAGATGTAAATTTAACAAAGGCTCCCTTATTAGCCAAAATAGTACTCAATGCCGTTAATTTTGTTAAATCATCTTCGTGACATAGCAATGTTTCAGCCGTAATTTCTGGTTCTAAACGATTAAGTGTTTTGCATCGCAGTTCTGATTTAAAAGCCTCCGGCTTTAATAAATAATTTTCCATTTCCCAGCGGCGAAGGACATGAATATTATCGCCATAAGGCGAGGCAGCATGAAACTTGTCATCATCAGTTTCCCAAAAAATATCCTGTTTATTATCTTTCAAAAGCGTATCCCTATCGACAATGCCATATACAGTTAATTGCTGGCTTTCAGCTTCCCTAACTTTGCGCAACACAGCAGTGCATCCACCGCTACCTTTTTTACCGTCTTTTCCCGCACTTTCAAAACTAATTTTATCTTGATAATCACTGAACCAATGATCTCTAAAAATACGCACATCTTCAGTTGACTCCAAAAATACTTTAATACCGCTCTCATATTTACTATCGATAAAATCAGCGGCGATCCCTTTAAAGCTACTCATAAAATTTCCCTCTAGTTCGTCAATTCATGTTGTTCAATCAAATCACCGCCGAGATATAAGCCTTCCTTCTCGATATTGAGAGCCGCAGTAAAACGCCTTAGTATTTCAGTCGAATGGGTTGTCATGATAACGGTAAAGCCGGGATGATCTTTCGTCAGCTTTTCCAATGCATTATAAAGACGATGCTGCCAACGGATATGCAGATGGGCATCGACTTCATCGATAAGGATGATGCTATTGGCTGTTCCATGCGCGCCTATTCGAAGAAACAAATGGGCTAAGCTTTTTTCACCGCTACTCAATCTATTCAATCCATGTGTTTCGCCATTACCCGCATCAACCTGAGCCTCAGGCGGCACCTTACGCACACTCTTCAAACATTTCGGCGTACCGACAAAAACTTGTTCGTTTATGAGTTTCTGTGCCGCTTCGAAAGAACCGTTATCCAGCCATTTAAGCCAAACAGCCAGATTGTCCAGTGAGTCACACCATAAAGTACTATGCGCATCGAAAGCATAAAGGGGTTGGTAATTCCAGTGCGATGGCTGACCAAGAGTGCGATTGCTACCATTATTGTCATCACTAATGCCGGGAATATCCCGATAAGCTGAAAAATAGAGCACAGTCGGCAAATGAAAGCTAGGCTGTAGAAAATGCTCTTCAGGTGCACTTTCCAAACTTGCCCTGATGGTTGAGGATAAGTCCAACAACAACTCGTCTTTACGGGACATAATAGCCTCATAACGCCCAGGAACCGGGCTACGAAAACCCAAACGATGCCAGCTTTCCGCGCTATGCATAGTCAATAAATCATCTGTCCAAGGTTTAAGAAAAACCTCCTCGCCAATTGTTCCGGCAAGCACCGATAATACAATGGCCATATCCCGGCCTTGCCAATGCAAGCGCACCCAGAAATCCAATTGCGCCCGCCCGTCTTTTTTATCCAGATCTTCATGCCCGTAAGCGGAAATTTCCTTTTTACCCAATAGATTCATCAGACATGAAAATATCTCCAATACTGTAGTTTTACCCATCCCATTTGCAGAAACCACCATATAGAAATTGCAAGGGTGGTGATTTTTATCGGTGAAGTCTATTTCGTGAACGTTTCTAAACGGCCCAATGCGGTCTAAAGTCAGAAATAAAGGCCGAAACTCATATATTCTCAATTCATCCATAATGCCCCCACCTTTAAGAAAATTTTATGTTTATCGACAAAACTTTTGGATAGTGAGAGCAATCTCACTATCGCCGATTTTTGCTCCGTGTACCCGTATCGGTTCCGGCTGATCCGTCAGCTTTATTAGCATATCGCCTTTACCCAGCAACGCTTCCGCGCCTTTTTGATCGAGAATGATTGAAGATTCCGTGTGCTTTTGCACCCTTAAAGCAATCCTGACCGGAATATTACTGCGCAAAAGTCCGCTGAATGTTGCTGCATCCGGCCTTTGTGTCGCCAACACCAAATGTATTCCGGTAGAGCGTGCTTTTTGGGCAAGGCGTACCAATGGTGTTTCCAGTTCCCGCGATTGCATCAATAAATCAGCCAGCTCTTCAACCACCACCACAATACGAGGTAAAGCCGATTTTCTGGAAGCCTCATCAATATCACGCACACCCATTTCCACGAATAAGCGATTCCTGGCCTCCATCGTCTCAACCAGCTCGTCTAACATATTGGCTGCTTCTAACGTAGATTTAGCAACAAAACCACCGAATAAATTCGGTAGTTTTGCATAAGCATTCAATTCGGTGCCTTTAGGGTCAATCAACGCAAACTGGAGTTTTTCCTGATTTTGGGTTCTAAGTAACGAGCAAATCAAACTATGCAAACAAACGGTTTTCCCGCTTCCCGTAGCACCAGCCAATAAAACATGAGGAGCTTCCGCCAAATCCATACTGAAATTCTCGCCGAGAACGGTTTGTCCCAACCAGACTGGTAATTTTTCAGGATGTGGGAGATCAGCCCATTCATTCAATCTGGCGGGAGAAACAGTTTTCCAATGTTCAGGCGAACGGGGAATATCCAGATTTACGACGCCTGCTTCTTTGCTGGCGGATAAGGTAATCGCATTTTCAGGAAGACCCAAACGAAAAGATAACTTACCTAAACCTTTTTTTAGGTTATCGAGGTGATTGATATTGGCTAGATAAAGGGCGTAACGATCTAAACGGATACCTTGTTTTATATCACGAACGTCAGCATGCACGCTGATTTCAGTCAATGCATCAAGCAATAAATCAGTCTCGGTTGCCACGGCAAGCTGAGTATTGTCGAATGTTAAGCCCTGAAATAATTCTTCCCGCAACCAATTAATAAAGTTATGACCGGAGCTCCAACTGGTGCGTATTTCTCTCAGTCCACGACGAATATGGCGTTGCAAAAATAATCTATAACGCTGATCCGAAGCAAATAAATCTTCTTGATGATAAACACTTAATAAAGCGCGTACAGCCTCATCAAAATCATGTAAACCTTTCTCATCTTCTGACTTTCCAAATCCTGTAACTTCTCGCAAATCGTAAGGTTTGGATTTTTTGATAGTATCCAAATCGGATTCAGGCGGCGTTTCTATCCTTAAGGATTTTGCCAAAGCTAGGCGCAATACCCCGTATTTTGCTGCATCAGGCGTACGAAAACCTAAGCTTCTAACTTGCAAGATAATATTTTCATCTTCCTCACTAATAGAAATATTAGCCATAGTTTACTTCCTGTCTTGGTGCAATCAACTCTATAGAGGTGCTATCACCGTCAGCATTGTGCAAAAGAAATTCCCGATAAATATAGGGGGCCAGTAGCTCCCGCTTTCTTTCGTCCAGTTCCGAGTCGGTAGGCAATAAGATGACCTGAGCCCCGGCATTGGGATAATACTTTTCTAACAAATTATCCTGATGGCGTTTATCGATACGGCCTAACGGCGTATCGATGACCACCGGCAACTGTCGGTCGGCAGCTTCTTTTAAAGCCCACAACAAGGCAGTTGCACACAGCTGTTTCATGCCCGCCGACAGGCTGCTCATTGGAATGGTTTCGCCGGATTTGCCGTGATAACTCAATTCAAAATTATCATTAATTTTTACCTCGGCGATAAGTTGATTGGAATCCAGTAACTCATGTAAATGACGGTTAAACGCCTGTTCCACACTGTCCCGTTTCATGACTTTGATTTTTTGTTTATAGGCTTCCAATAATGCCAGCATATTATCTAACAAGGTCAAACGGTCACGCGCCTTTTTGGTGTTTTTCACTTCAGCCTGAAGACTGTTTACAATAGCCTCTTCTTTAGTGAATTCACGTTTTGTTATTTGTTGTTCCTGTTTAAGCCTTTCCGATTCGACTCTTTGATTAAATAAATGATTTTGTATAGCTTCTTCATCGTATTTTAGTTTTTCCAGATCAACTTTATTTTCATCGGAAAGTTGACTGACAGCTTGTAATTCATCGTCTATATCTGCAATTTCCTGACTGGCTGAAACTGCATTATTTAAACGATGAAAAAGCTCATTCGCCGATTTTTGTTCAGGCTGATAAGCGGCAAAAAAGTTAACCAATTTACGCGCCCTGCCGGTATCCAAAACAAACAACGCCTGTTCTTCGTCATTACGAATATCTCTGGCATCCATTAATTTAGTAATACGTTTTTGATAAAACCCAGACTGTGCTGAGGTTAAACGAGTGTCAGGATAAGGGGGCTTGATAAAAACCTCAGTTAACTCGTCCTTAAGCGAATTGATTAATTCGGATATTTCATTGCCTTTACTGAAAGTGCAGGTTTCGGCGATATGCATGGCTTGTAAGGCTAAATCGGCATTCAAGCGCAAAAAAGCATCATGTTCAAAAGCCGCAGAAATTCTGGATAAAGCTTCGGCCTGCTGTTTTTCAAGCTGGAGCTTTCGTTCTTCCAAACGCGCGTTTTTTTCTATCGATCCGGTTCCGGTCAGATTGCGCATTTTGCGGCGTATATCATTCAGAGCATCCTCATGGGCTTCTATGTCGGCATCAATCTCTTCTTGGAGTTGCGGCAAGGTTTCCAGATGAAGATGCCGTTCCTCGAGTCGGTGTTCTGCCTTGGTATGGGCTTCTCTTGCTTGAACATCCATAGCATTCTTCTGGCATTCCCGGCGCAGTTCCTTAACTACGGTTTTGATATTTTCGGCAGGACGAATATTCAATAATAATTCTATCTTTTCGATAGTTTGATTTCGATTGGCTTCTGCCAAATAGTTTATATCTTCGCCATTGAATAAAAAGAACGGGATATAATCCAAAGGTAATAACTCGGATAAGTATTGCTGCGCAGCATCACCTTTAAGCAGCGGTTTACGCGGTGCTAGAATTTCCAATTGATCAGAGTAATTATCGTTACTTAAATCCCAACAACGCGAGATATTGATTTCCTCATTGGACGAGTCAAGTAATACCGCCTGGATGCTGCATTGCATGTTTTTCTCGGATCTGGCTTTTTGATTTAAAATCCCCCACCAGTCTTTGTGACCCAAGACAAAACTTTTCAACTGAGTTGTTGAGCCCCACTGAGCGCTTGCGGTCAAATCCTTGGTGACGCCGCCAAACAGCAATTTGATACTATTGAGGAAGCTGGTTTTTCCAAAACCGTTGCGGCCCATGATAATTACGATATTCCGCTGCCCGCCCGGTTCCGGGCTTAAATCGAAATCATGAGTTCCATAATAGGAAAATAGATTGTCTAAGGTGATAGTTTTAAAAATCATTCCGTTATTATCAGTTTATCCTTAAAAGCAGACTCGGTAAGCATTTCAAGTTTGCGTTTCAATTCCGCATGACTACCCCATTGACTCAGGTCGGGATACTTTTGCATTAATTCACTTAATGATTCGGCCAGTTCATCAGGAACATCATGTTCTTTAGCTAGGGACAGCAATAATTCCGTGTATTCATTCATAGTGTGTGTAGGGTTAGCCAAGGCTTCCGCCCATATTTTTCTGCAATACGAAGCGCACTGTCGAAAACATCAAAGTCGTTGGACCAGATAGATTGGATATACATAATTTCTTCATCGGAAATCAGTCTCTTATTCACTTGTTGTTCCGTTTTAAGCAACTCTTCCAGCATTTCTTTGCGGGTGGACGCGATAAATGGCCCGTTTCCTTCGCGTCCATCACGCCTGACGGGGCTACGGCGCGAATCATCTTCCCGAATCTCTTTGAGCCAATTGCGGTATTTATTGAGCGGCTTCATCCATGCTTCGCCATTTTCGATAAAACTTTCCATGGATTTATCGGTTTTGACCACTGTGCATGTCCAACAGCCAAAACGGCTGCCGCCGCAAGACGGCGTATTGAGATCAACTACAACCGGACATTCGCCGCCGTTCGCTTGTCGGTATAAATCTAACATAAAATCATGGCTTTCGCCCCATGGGGGCGGATTGTGCATAAAAAGGTATTCCCAAACCTCATCGCTAGTCCATTTTGAAATGGGCGACAATACCAAGGCATTGGGTATTTCATGATGCGGATTAAGCATACGGCTGCTTAATTCACGAGCATTCATACTTTGGCTGCGGCTGATGCTTTCATCGGTACGCGTGCCCAATAGCAGTATGACACTGCCGTGTTTTCGAATAACCTCTTCAATGGCCGATTTAACCGGCTTAATTTTCATTTTAGAAGTACACCAGCGAAACCAACGTGTTGGTGGCGGATAACCTTTTCCGATTAAATTCCCCCAAAAGCCCTGATCAACGTCAGGCTGTATTAATTCTGCGTGAATCGGCAAATTGGAAGTTGCTGCATGTTTATTAATCGCCGCAATGCTTTCTTCCAAATAGGATTCAATATTGGGTGCTTCTACCCGAGTATCAGACGACACGATGTAGACCGGCTTGTGCTGTATTGAATCGAGGGATAATAGCAATTCGTAAACCAGCTGCAAAACCAGAGTGGAATCCTTACCCCCCGAATAGGCAACAACCCAAGGCCTGGAGTCGGCCAGAAAATTTGCTTTAAGCAGAGAGCGAGAGTACTCGATATGAGACTCAGCTTGCTCAACAGATGATGTGGTCGATAGCGCTAGATTTGTGTTCATGGGACGATTATAAAACAATTCATAAAATATGGCTCTTCCCGACTTCGTGGGGTGACTACTACATTAGTGTTAGGCACAACCAAATAAACGGCGGCCTCCGACATCGAGCCAGATATGCAGGAATAACAGACCTAAATCATATATCCCGTAGCAACGCCGCTTGATAATTTGATTTTGTTATTAAGACATTCGACAAAGCCACTCGATTGTCGTTGGATGAAATAATTAAAAACTATAATTTGTATCAACCACGCAAATTCCGAAAGAGCCAATTTTATTTCTTCATGTCCTTCGTGATGAGCTTTATACCTATTTTATAGCCGCACCGCTAAAGCTCGACTGCCGCCAAGCCTCGTACAGCACAATAGAAACCGTATTAGATAAGTTCAAACTTCGGCTTTCCGCCTGCATCGGCAGATACAAACAGCGCTCGGAACCTAATTCCGCCAACACCGTTGCAGGCAAGCCGCGCGTTTCAGGGCCGAACAAAAAAGCATCCTCAGGCTGAAAACAGACATCGCTGTATATTTTCCTGCCTTTGGTAGTCAGGGCGAAAATCCGCCCCGGTTTAATGGCGTCGACAAAATCAGCCAATGAATCGTGCTCTTTTACCGCTACCCATTCATGGTAATCCAGTCCGGCCCGGCGCAATTTTTTGTCATCCAGGTCAAAACCCAAGGGCTTGATCAAATGCAAGTGCATACCGGTATTTGCGCAGAGCCGGATAATATTGCCGGTGTTGGCGGGTATTTCCGGCTCATATAAAACGATATGAAACACGCTTAGAACTTGTTATCGATACTAACCGGCGTCAGTTTCCAGATTTCGTCGTTGTAATCGGTGATGGTTCTATCGGTAGAAAATTTACCGCTGGCGGCGCAGTTTAAAATGCTCATTTTGGTCCAGAGTTCCTGGTCCTTGTAAGCGGTTTCTACGCGTTTTTGCGCATCGATAAAGCTGCGGAAATCGGCTGCGGTCATCCAGGGGTCGTGAGGATTTCTAATCGACGCCATAATATCGTCGAAAATCCCCGGCTCGAATTGATTGAAATGCCCGCACTCAAGTAAATTCATGACTCTACGCAATTCTTCATCCTGATCGATGATGGTGCTAGGATCATAATGATGTCTCATTTCTTCAACCTGCTCTTCGGTTAAACCGAACAGGAAGAAATTATCATCGCCGACTTCTTCGCGAATTTCGATATTGGCGCCATCCAGTGTGCCGATAGTCAACGCGCCGTTCATCATAAACTTCATGTTGCCGGTGCCCGACGCTTCCTTGCCCGCAGTTGAAATTTGTTCGGAAAGATCGGCGCCCGGACAGATTTTTTCCATCGCGGAAACCCGGTAATTAGGCAGGAAAACCAACTTTAATTTTCTGCCCACATCGGGATCGGAATTAATGACGCTTGAAACATTATTGATCAGCTTGATAATTTTTTTCGCCATGTAATAACCGGGCGCCGCTTTGCCGCCGATCAATACGCAACGATCCGTCCAGTTCGCGGTATCGCCGCGCTTGATGCGGTCATACAGATGAACCACATGCAACACATTCAGTAATTGACGTTTATATTCATGAACGCGCTTGACCTGTACATCAAAAATGGCGTCGACATTAAAATCGACAGCATGTTCAAGCTTCTTGAAATCGATCAGCTTTTGCTTGGCACCTTGCTTGATTTCACGCCAGCGCTTGCGGAACGCCTTATCTTCGGCAAAAGGTTCAAGCTTCTTTAACAACGACAAATCCGTCAACCAGCCATCGCCTATGGTTGCGCTGATTAGTTCAGCCAGTTCGGGATTACATGCCGCCAGCCAACGACGGGGAGTCACTCCGTTGGTTTTGTTATTGAATTTGCCCGGCCAAAATTCGTAAAAATCGCGAAACAAGCCTTGTTGCAATAATTTCGAATGCAACGCGGCAACGCCGTTAACCGAATAGCTGCCGACGATAGCCAGATAGGCCATTCTGACGTGTTGCACGTCGCCTTCTTCGATAATGGACATGCGGCTTAACCGGCCTATGTCCCCCGGCCAATGCGCCGATACTTCGGCCATAAAATGGGCGTTTATATCGAAGATAATCTCCATCAGCCTTGGCAACAACTGCTTAAACAGGTTAACCGACCATCGCTCCAGCGCTTCCGGCAATAAGGTGTGGTTGGTATAAGCCATGGTTTTGCGGGTAATATCCCAAGCGGTATCCCAGGTTAAACCATGAACATCCATCAGCAAGCGCATTAATTCGGCAACCGCTATGCTCGGATGGGTGTCGTTTAACTGAAAAGTATTCTTCGCCGCAAATTCGGAAAAATTATTGCCGTGGCGGCCGACCCAGATGCTGATCACATCCTGCAAGCTGGCGGAAGCAAGCAGGTATTGCTGGCGCAGACGCAATGCCTTACCGTTTTCATTGGCGTCATTCGGATACAGCACCATGGTAATATTTTCAGCGGTATTTTTTGCCGCTACCGACTCTGCATAATCGCCGGCATTAAACTCCTGCAAATTAAATTCTTCAGTGGCTTGGGCTTTCCATAAACGCAAAGTGTTGACGGTACCGTTCAGGTAGCCCGGAACCGGCGTATCGTAAGGAACTGCGAGTATGTCCTGGGTCTCTATCCATCGGGTTCTTTTATTGCCGAACTCATCGATATGCGACTCGGTATGGCCGCCGAATTTAATTCTAAACGTGTATTCGGGACGTTCAATTTCCCACACATTGCCGTTACGCAGCCAATGATCCGGTTTTTCGACCTGCTCGCCATTGACAATATCCTGCGAAAACATGCCGTATTCATAACGTAAACCGTAACCGGTTACCGGTAAGCGCAAGGTTGCGCAACTATCGATAAAACAGGCCGCTAAACGGCCCAAGCCGCCGTTACCCAAACCGGCATCCGGCTCGCTTTCAATCAGTTCTTCAAGTTCAAGGCCCAGTTGATACATGGTCTGTTCGACCGCTTCATTAAGGCCCAGATTCAGCATCGCATTGCTTAAGGTGCGGCCCATTAAAAATTCCATCGACAAATAGTAGGCTCTCTTACAATCGAGCTCTTTGTACGTATTGTAGGTTCTTTTCCAGCGCTCTATAAGCCGGTCGCAAATAGCCATCGACAGCGCCTCATAGGCGTAATGCGGCGAAGTATTATGCTCATCACGACCCAGACGGTGGCTGTAATAACGCTTAAAATCGGCGACAAGATGTTGTTCATCCATGCCCAAGTCAGGAAGCATGGTAATTGTGGATTTTGGTTTGCTGGTTTGAAAGCTTCTATGCGGCATATTTTTTCACTACAAAGTTGATGTTGGGTTAATGGTAACTACTTTTTTTATTTAGCCAAAGATATTCTTTGGTCGGATACCTGTTGTTCTACCGCTGTGCTTGGGCTGATATTGCTGAGGCGGAGCCGCATCTCTTCATCACTTTAGCTATCATCCTGATGATAGCTAAAGGCAAATGGCTTTAGGCTAAGCCCTCATTCATTCGCTGAAATGATTCCAGTTGAATGGGGCGGCTATACCCGATACAGGCACGCCGGCCCGCTTAGGGGTATTCTTTTATGTGGGGAGCTTGCCGCTTGGTAAAAAGCGGCTCAGGATTTTCATAATTACGTAGATGTCTTATGGATACAGCGGCCTGTTTTTTACTCTGCAAGCATTGCAAAGCAATTAATCAAACTGAAACATGACACTGACCAGGACAATTAAACAGTAAAGTTCAGATATAAAGCGATGCCATACGCCGCCAATAATAACCTCTATGCGCTCTATCGTTCCAAATCGATAACTGATGGTTAATGCCTTTTTGCGACAATATTGAGCTTAATTGTTCATTGTTTTGCAAAAACGGATCTTCTTTGCCAATCACCAGGGTAATGTCCATGTTTCTTAACTGATTTAAGCGCCAGGAACATTCCAGATTAGGTAAAAAATGGTTGGGAGTATGAAAATAAATATCTTCATTGTAAAAACCATCGAAAAGATCGTTAAAACACTCAACACTCAAAGTCAGGTCATAACGGCCCGAGAATGCGACCAGCTTTTTAAAAAAGTGGGGATAACGGAATACAATATTGGCGGCATGAAATGCGCCGAGACTTAAACCATGAGAAATCACGCACTCATGCGAATTCCTGCTGTGCATAAAGGGCAGCACTTCGTTCAAGATATATTGCTCAAAGTCCACATGACGCCGGATGCGTCCGGAAGGGTGCGCCCAGCCGCAGTAAAGACTTTCAGCATCAACGCTATCGACACAGTAAAGTTGCAGCCAGCCTTGTTCTATCTTGTGCTTTAAAGACTGCACTATGCCTAAGTTTTCGTACTCATAAAACCGTCCTAAGCGTGGCGGAAAAACCAACACTTTTGCTCCGGCATGGCCAAATACCAGTAGCTCCATATCACGTTGCAAGTGATCGCTCCACCACTTGTGATATTCGCGATTCATTTTAGGTCTCCTCTATTTTATATCTGTTGAGTTATTGACTGAGAGAGGCAAAAAAAGCCTCGAGTTCGTTAATGAGTTCGCGCTCTTGCTGGGCCTGGTTTGGATAGTTGTGATGTCCGGCATCCAGGATGAACAGTTGTTTTTGTCCGGGCAATGCGTTGTATATCGCAAACTGTCCGGGCGGAGCGACACAGGGATCGAATTTTGCGCAAGCACAATGAATAGGCATAGTAATTCGCTTCGCAGCCAAGGCCGCATCGTAATAACGTAAAATTTTAAGCGTCATTTTTTTATGGTTGCGGTAAAACTGTTGCACACTTTGTGCGCTGCCGTGAGTTGCAAGTCTTAAGCGCAATGGGTGATGCCCAAATGTGGGCACATTAAGGTGAGCTTTGCTGATGCGGGATTCCCACGCCAGCGCCAAGGCCCCTATTCCACCGCCAAAACTAATGCCCAGGTAGCCTAAATGCCCGGCCGTATTTGGAAACAAGGACAGCATAGCACTGACGGCCAACCACACATCTTCAACGCAGCCGCCCAGGATATAACGGTCTTTCCGATCAATATCATGCAGCACATGCCAACAAGGTTCGGGAGAAATGGGAGGGTGGGCGCTGAGCGCTAAACCGCGAAAGCAGGGAAACAGCAATGCAGCGTCTTTAAAGGGCAAATGGTAATCGGGTTGGTCGCGTCCGCCGTAACCGTGCCCGACAATAAAGCAGCGTTTAATCACCCCGGAAGTCGGCAACAACAACCAGCCTCGAATAGGGAAATTATCGGTAGAGGTATAGCCTATATCAAAGACACGCCAGCCCAGCTTGTCTTCATTTATGATTTTTATTTGCGGCTTAGGGGCAACGGTTAATGCCTGTTGATAGCGCTTTTGCCAAAAACCATCAAAATCCTTGGGTTCTTTCGGCGTTTTTACGGCTAATAATTGATCTAGCGAATAACCATAAGTCGGATCAAAATTGTATTTAATGGTATTCACTGATTTTACTTCGCCTGAAATTGATGCCCACTCCTTAAAACACTGCGCTTTTTATAACATAGGTATTATTACAGAATTATTTACCCGCACAAGACAGAAACACCGATAACTATGGCCCATCATGAGAGCAGCGAGGTTGATTAGCAAGGATGGAAGTCACTTCGGTATTTTGGAAATCTTTCGGCCTGTACGATTAGCTTAAAAAAGGCGATTTATCCACGCAATAAATTTAGCATGCGTATTGAAGACGGGCGTCTAATTAGTTCTAATCCGTACAGGTCGAAATCTTTTGTTCACCACGAAGGTACGAAGCTTATTTCTTCGCGTCCTTCGGCACTGCCATGTAGGAGCGGGCCATGCCCGCGATGATGGCGCGACAACCTAGCAATCGCGGCCCAAATATCGCGGGCATGGCCCGCTCCTACAGCATCATTGTGCTTAAATTTTCAACCGGTGCGGCAACAATCGAAGGCAAGACTCACTGATTGAAATCGAATGCCTGCTGCAAATCATTGGCTTTGGCGTCCCGGTCGGTGAGCGGGGCTAAGCCGAAGCGGGTTTCAATCAGCTTCAGAATTGAGGTTGTATCGTAAACCGTGTGGTCCACATAGCCTTTCTTCGCAAACGGCGAAACGATAAGGGCCGGAATGCGGGTGCCCGGTCCCCAACGGTCGATCTCGGGCGGAGCGACATGATCCCAAAAACCGCCGTATTCGTCATAAGTAATGATGATAGCGGTTCCCGGCCAAATCGCGCTATTGCGGATAGCCTCAACGACTTCTTTAACTTCACGATCGGCTTCAACGACAGTGGAATAGCCCGGATGTTGGTTTTTGTTGCCCGCCGGTTTAAAAAAAGCCACTTGCGGGAAGTTACCTTTGAGGTCGGTGAATAGCCTATGTTTATCCAGCAAATGCTCGTCCCGCGCCTGACTTCCCGGCGCATAATTGGCGTAATACACAAAGGGCTGATGATGGTACTGGAAATTATCTTCGCTGTTGCGCCCGGCCACGGCATTGTCCCAGCCGCCGGCATACCACGCCCAGGAGATATTCTTTTCCGACAGCCTGTCGCCGATGGTGGGGCGATCCTGTGGCGGCAGCCGATTGTCCTGATGGGCGGAATCGAAAGGCGGAAAATGCGGCTGGATGGAGCCGACTGCGAAACCGTCCGGGGTGACGCTGGGGTCGCCGGTCAGCCTGCCGGTGGCCGAGTCACTTTTCCATTGGCGAAGCTCGGAAGGAGCGTTTTTAAACACCGGTGTACAGGCGCAAATCAGCCATTGATGATTAAGGAACGAACCGCCAAATGCCGCCTGGAAAAAATTATCCGCCAGCGTGAATTCCTTGGCATAATTCCATAGCGCCGTGCCGGACAGGTCGTAATGCCCCATCGTCAACCCGCCGGCCGACGACAGTTGGGCAAAGCGATCATTGCGGCCGCCGTTAATCTGCATCCGGTGGATGAAGAACCGGTGGGTGAGGTCCGGGTGTTTCTGATCGGGCTTCACATAGCGGGCAATGTCGAAAGGGCTATTGATGAGATTGGACGGAAAACGCTTGTCCAAGCTTGCTTTATCCATCACCGGCGGTAATGCCTTGTAAGGCCGTCCATACTCGTCCAGCTGAGGCGGGGTATTTTTGGCATCGGCTAAACCGTTGGCGCCCGGAAACAGGCCCAGCAGACTGTCGAAGCTACGGTTTTCCAGATAAATGACGACGATATGCTCGACGCGATTCAGTCCTTCCGGCTCAGCCCGGCCTGTGGAGGGCAATAATACGGTTAGCGCAGCCAGAACAGCGGTGATGTGAATAATTGTCATGTTTTTATATCCTGGAGTGAAATTTTACCCTTCTGTACGGCATTAGCTTTCAATGCCAACGAACATTTTTCGGGATGAAGCTGCAAAAGGGCGTCCGTTAGCATACCTGATCCTGCGTTACATAGTCATTAGCTCTCGCCAAAACCGAAAAACAAGCGATTTCACCTAATTAGCGATTATAAATTAAGTTATATAACACAGTTTAATTAAAAACCGGCACCGTTAACCTTATATCTATTTGATTAGCATAGTAAATATATATGGCATAAAACATGCTTTTTTAATGCGCAGCAACCTATTGTTGCGCATCTGTTTAATCATTTATCACCGTCGATAACTGGAAAACGGGCACTGAAAAAATTTAAAAATCATATCTTTTATAAGGAAACACTCAATGAAAGCGAATAGCAAATACGTAGCTCGTTTTATTCCTTTGGTTGCGGCCGGTCTGCTGGCTGTCTCTGCAAGCCAGGCTGCCACCATACCCGGCAGTATCACCGAGTTTACCGGCACAGTCACGGATGACGTCTTTTCCGTCAAAAGTAAAGGCTGGCGAGACCCGGCATTTGGCGATATGGGTTGGACCCACAGTTCCGACTGGGGAACTATCCATGCCAAGAAAGGACAAACCGTGACCATTAATTCGGTAGCTGCCGATGCCGGCATACATCCAGGCATCACTGTTTGGTATCGCGGTAAAGACGATACGGCGCAGGATAACTATGTGGTTGATCATTTTTATCCGCAAAACGCCAACTTCACTAAATTTGGCGCTACCGATGAAACCAGCGGCGCGGCGCTGGGCAATATCATCATGCGTTATGTTACCCATGGTTATGACGCGGATGGCAACACTTTAAAAGTAAAACGCATGAACCCGGTAAAAGACGATGTTTCCGGTCAATTCGAACTCAGTTTCAAGGCGCCGTACGCAGGTAATTATATATTCGTGGTCGGCGGTTTTAACCCCGATGCCGGCGTTGACACGTCTTTAAAATACAATATTAATGTCACGGCAACGGTCACCGGCCCCTAAGCGATTTGATGAGGCTTCCACAGCATCGATAAACTGTGGAAGCAAACCGACAGCGCCGGTTTAATCTAAATTTCATAGTTATCAAAGCAGCCTGTTGCGGTTTGCAGCAGAAAACATCAAAAACGTAACGCCTCATTAATACAGCCGATATTCAGAATCGAATCGGTAAAGCCCGGAATGTTGAAAACAGGCGATAGCTATTTAATTCACCACGAAGGGCGCGAAGAAATAAAACTTCGTATCCTCGCGTCTTCGTGGTGAGTTTTTTTTAAGTTTTTTATCCGTTAAATTCCGCTAAAAACAATAATCAATAGGTAACTTTATGAATAGAGGTCACGGCTTTACGGCGCCGACAAAAAAAACTCGCGTCATTATTGCGCCGGGTGCAATTTTATTGCTTGCTGCGTTAGTGACTGGAGAGGCCGCCGCACACGGCAATACACCGCCCTCATTGCAAGGTATCGATGCCCCGGCTACCCCCGGTTTACTGGATGGCGATGCGCCGATAATCGTCGACAAAGCCGCCGCCATCCAGCTCGGCAAGGCCTTGTTCTGGGATGTCAATGTGGGTAGCGACGGCATGGCCTGTGCATCCTGCCATTTCCATGCCGGTGCTGACGCCCGCGTTAAAAACCAATTATCGCCCGGACAATTCCATGCCTCGATCCCGACAACACAGACTTTCGAAACGACTGCATCGGGCGGCAGCGGCGGCCCCAATTACACACTCAAGCGTAGCGATTTTCCTTTATATAAACTTGCCAACCCTGCCGATAACGAGTCGACAGTGTTGTTTAACACTGATGATGTAGTTTCTTCGGCGGGCGTATTTTTGGCTAATTTTAAAAGCTTGAGTCAAAGCGATGGCGAACACGATAACTGCAAGCCTCGAACCGATGCCGTTTTCCATCTCGGCAATTTAAATTCGCGCCAAGTCCAGACCCGGCAAGCGCCCAGCGTTATCAATGCCGGCTATAATTTTCGCAACTTTTGGGATGGGCGGGCCAATAACATTTTCAACGGCGTGTCGCCGTTTGGGGTTCGTGACCTCAACGCAGGCATCTGGGTGCTGGGGCAGGACGGAACCGTCAGCAAGCAACCGCTACGCCTGGAAAATGCTTCCTTGGCATCCCAGGCCGTTGCACCGCCTGTCAATAGCTCCGAAATGTCCTGCGCGCAACGTACATTACCCGACATTGCCCGTAAATTATTAAGCCGCCGCCCGCTGGAAACGCAAGACATTCACCCGGCTGATAGTGTATTGACTAAACTGATAGATGTGTCCGGCAAGGGGCTTAATACATCGTATGAAGCCTTAGTAAAAGCCTCTTTTGCGCCCCGATACTGGTCCGGGACAGGTGGCTTTGGCAATCCGGGCGCCGGCGCTGCACCCTATACGCAAATGGAAGCCAATTTTTCGCTGTTTTTCGGCTTGGCGTTACAGCTTTATCAGCAAACCCTGGTTTCCGATCAAACGCCTTTCGATACTCCGCGCAACGCAGAGTTCCCGCAAATGCCGGAAGGTCTGAATAAACAACAGAAACGGGGCTTGACGGTTTTTCTCAATGCCCATTGCTCCGAATGCCACAAGGGACCAACCCTGTCCTCCGCCGCGCATCCGGATATTTATACCTTATCCAATGCGTTCTCTTCGCTGCGCTTGGTTAATCGCAAAACCATAAACGGCGCTTTCGACGGTAAAGGCGTAGCTCAAGGCCTGCTGGATGAAGGTTATTTTAATACCAGCGTTGCACCGGCCGGTAACGATCCCGGTGTCGGTGGTTTTGATCCGTTTGGTAATCCTTTATCCTTCAGTGCACAGTATTTACAGGTTCTTTTGGAGGGCAAATCGATGATCGATCCGGTAATTGTTAATTCCTGCGATCTGGATAATTCTTTTGCGCAAGATTACCTGAAGCGTGACCTTATCGACGATCCTCGTATTGTCGGCAGTTGCGGTGACCGGTCTGTGTACGCAAAGATACCGAAAGCCCCGGTCCTTAATGCCGAGTTGAACAAAATAAATCAAGGCCGGGCTTTGGCTGCGGTCGACGGCGCGTTTAAAGTGCCGTCGTTGCGTAATGTTGAGCTGACCGGGCCTTATATGCACAACGGTAGCCTGCTCACGCTGGAACAGGTGGTCGATTTCTATTTCCGCGGAGGTAATTTTAATAATGCTCACCACTTTGCCACGCTGGTGTTTCCACAGACTATTAGCGCAACAGAAAAAGCCGATTTGGTGGCGCTCCTGAAATCCTTGACCGACGAACGGGTACGCTGGGAGCGCGCACCGTTTGATCATCCGCAGTTGTTAATACCTCATGGGCATAAGAAAAACCCGGACCTGCAACATCCCGAATCGGCTCAAGATTTATTTTTGAAAATACCGGCTGTAGGGAAGGATGGCAGGGATGCCGCTTTAGGGCCGATAAAAGCATTCCAGTATTATTTACAGCCATAGGTTCTTGCGTCGATAAGGATAAGAGTGAAAATGCTTATCGGCGTAAATTCCGTACCTCACAATAAGCAAAGCGACTTGAAAGGGGAAGGTTATAACCCCAGGATAGTCGCTTGGAATTAAAAAATATCTGGAACTTTACAGATATAAATTTGTTAATATAACCTGAGTTCAGGATAAGAAAAATAGGGCAACCTCTTTAAAATATGAAAGAATAGGATCAGCAAGGGGGGCAGGTCTTGCAAAATCACATTAAAGAATATTTTTTGAATCATACTCTTTGACTGCACGGCTGACGGTGGCGTAATGAACACCGAACTCATCGGCAATCGCCTTCATTGAAGAATCTCCGCTCAGATAAGCCAACGCCATACCTAAGCGCGAATTGTCTCCATGCTCCTCTCGGTAGGTAGCTGGCCAACGACTTAGTGGGCAGTCGTCGCTGCATACGAGGAATCTCATCTAGCAATTGTTCAGGGGAAACCGCTGCATGCATACGCGCAACAAACCCCTCGCTGCCAAGAAAAACCTGATTGCGAAGATCTGCCCATAGACTTGATAACCCAACTCCGGCGCGCACAAAATCGTAACTTCTCATTAGTCGCAGGCAATAACATTACGAATCGGGTTAAAATAGTACATGGACTCTCTCAAGCCACACGTACCAAAAATCAACGATGAAAATCGCACACCGCTAGTCGATGTGCTGTTGGAGTTGCTTGCGTG
>JAUGSS010000148.1:0-3368 GCA_044426515.1 Methylococcaceae bacterium
TTGAATTTCGCCGTCCCACGAAGGAGTCGACGTTCGGTTTCCGTCGTGCCGCTCATCACCTGGTACACTTCCGGTTTTCCAGTTTTTACTTGAATGCACGCTCCTTCTCCCGGCTTACTCTCACAGAGCAAATCCATCGCGAGGAGACGGTCCTGGTCTGGTGATGGCAGGCGACACGTCATCTTTCGACATGTCAGTCCTGCGGCGAGGCGAGCGACGCTCAAGGCTCCCGCAATGGAAGACTCAACGTCGTCCCGATTGGGCTGCGCGAGCGTGATGCGATCCGTTCGGTGCAGTCCGGTAAAAGCCAATGTGAGACGTCGCTGACCCACGCATCCCATTTCGTACGCAGCATTCACTGCTTTGCGTTCATCGATAATGGCACGAGCAGCGACGTTGAACGCAACTCCCACGACAGCGTTCACCGCTGGAGCAAAGAATTTTTCACGTTTCATGACGTCTTCCACCACGTCTCTTCTCCACGCTTCAATGCTTCCCGATGAAAAGCTCCGACGAGCGACGAACGCGTCACCGGTATCGATGGCGTACTGCACGCTTTCGGAGAATCTCCCCGCGACGAGCGGAGCGTTTTTCCCGGTAAAAACAAGTTGTTGATATGACTCTAGTGCTGGCATGATGTCCTCCTTTCTGGTGGTGAGGGACAAAGAACTCTACACCAAAAACCCCCTTTCGTCAACGAAACGCTCCCCCAGTTATGGTATTCTTTAGGCAAAATCCTATGCCTCCACGAGAAATATTCCCCAATCCGAAACAGGTGAGAGCATTAACACCGAAGAGCGAAGCCTATGCCGAAAAGCTTCGGTCGTTTATGCCCCCTCAAGAACTCACCGATTCTGGGGAGATTCCTCCAGGATACGAACTCCGTCGACCAAATGAAGAAGAGCGACAACTTATGATGAAAGCGGAACAATTTCTTGATGAAACGTTTCGTTTCTTTTCTGTTGCTCCTCCAGAAATTCACCTCCCTTCTCTTTGTATTCTTCAGAAAAAAGAAGAAGACTCTCATTCAATGTCCTCTCCAGCTATTATTTCTGGACACATTGATATGCATTTACAAATGATGCTCACACAATTCAATCCACAACTTCCCGATGGTGCTCGTAGGTTTCTCCATATTGTTCTTCATGAATTTACTCACGCGAAATCAAAAAATCTTTGGACTATTGGACGGAAAACCACACGACGGACTTCTGGCCTCGATGTCGTAACAGAACATTTTCAAACCGACTCCTCTCAGCTGGATAGCGATGTCTCAAATGCTCGTTTTTTTATAGCTCTCAACGAGGCAATAACAGAAACTCTTACTATTTTAACGTGTGAATCCTTGCTTTCCTCTTCTTGGTTTCGTGAAACATATGGAGAAAATGAAGAAAGAACAAGGGCGCAACGAGAAAAATATTGTGCCGAAAATGATATTTATGATGCAGAAATTGTCGCCGTCTCTCAAGACTCCAATGGAGAACCTCAAAGCGCTTTAAGCTACAAAAATGAACGGATCGTCCTTTCGTTTCTTTTGGATCGTATTGCCCAAGAAAGCACTATCCCTCGTCAAGATGTTTTTCGTCTCTTTGTCCAAGATTATGCAGAAGGAACCATGGAGCGCACAAAGCCGCTCCTTCGAGCGACCTTTGGGCCCGATATTCTCCGCGTTCTTGCTGTCTGGACTCCGAATGAGCTGCAAACAGATGAAAGCATCTATCTCTACCTCAAAGAAAAAGATCCCAATATTCGTGACATTATGGCGAATAATTATCTCACAAAACGAGGATCCATCCCACAATCGTTATAAATTGTTTTTCTATGCCTCCACGAAAAATGTTTTCCAGTCCAGAACAGGTTCAGGCGGTGACGCCGAAGAGTGAACCAATCGCTCGGGGTGTTCGCGCCATGATGCCGGGGCCGACGAGTACGAATCCAGGGTTTGAGTTTCCTGGATATGAGAAGCGACCGCCAACGGAGCAAGAGAAGGATTTTATTGATCGCGCAGATCGTGCTGTTGATGATGCACTCCGAGCGTTTGGTATTTATAACGTTCCTGGAATTGATGCTGCTGAGATTCGGATTCATGAGAGGCTCTCTCAAGCTCCTTCTATGAAAGAGCCTTTTTATAGCGCGGTTCCCCTTGGACATACGAGCGTTTTTTACGACATTTCCTTGAGCGCCTTTCGCGCCGATCGTCATGACGGTGCACGAATGTTTCTTCATGCTGCCATTCATGAGTTCTTTCATGCAAAGTCGAACAATCGGTGGAACATTGGGGAGAAAACCCAACGAAGAATTTCTGGTTTTCACAGCACTCTCAGCCGCACCACCACAGATGAGCGCGGAAGACTTGCCATGGATCCTGCTGAGGACTTCTTTGTGGGACTTACCGAAGCCATGACAGAAATGCTGACCGTTATTGCGTGCGAAAAACTCTTTGCAACGCCGTGGTTTCAAAAAACGCAACGACGAGGCGAAGCGCGTACCGCGTCAATGCGAGAGGCATATGCAAAAGCTCATCACGCTTCTGACGCGATGATTGTGAAGGTTTCCCAAAATGAATCGGGAGTTGTCGAGGGATTGACCCCGTATTTCATGGAACAATTCACCCTCAAGCTCATCATGCTTCGTATCAGCGACGCTCAAAAAATTCCTTACAACACTGTCTTAAAAATCTTTATCACCGATTACATCGCGGGAACCATGGAGCATATCAAGCCCCTCCTTCGCGACACCTTCGGTCCCGACGTCCTCCGCGTTCTCTCCGTCTGGACTCCCGCAACACTTTCCGGAGAAGGAGACGATCTCTTCTTCTACCTCAAAGAAACAAACCCCCACGTTCGCGACGTCATGGCCAACAATTACCTCACGAAACGGGGCGCTGTACCACAGATGTCGTAGCAGATATCCCCGAGAAATATGGACAAATGATCGTTTTTGATGTACTATTCTTCGTTACTGTATTGAAACCTACACAGATTGGGAGTTGAGATGGCTGCACAATGGGATAAGAAAACTGGTATGTGGGGCGCGGATTTTGACGGAACGGAGACGGATTTGGGTCCAGAGGGACGCGTCTTCCTGGAAAAATGTATCCCCGACCTTGCAGAAGAGACGGGGCTCTCTGCTCCACATGTCTCAACAATCGCTGATCGCGTTCAAGAAATGATGAAGGTTCATCCCGCACGCTTTGACTGGAACTACGGCGGAAACATCGTCGCATCCACAGTGGGCGACCCGTACCTTCGGATCATTCCGATTTGCCAGGCAGTGTTCGACGAAGCAGGCGTGCTTCTCGATCGACCGGACAAGCGAAACGAGTTTCAGCACGGTCTCCTCGTCAGACACTACGCGGAGCGTTCGAC
>JAUGSS010000074.1:0-2697 GCA_044426515.1 Methylococcaceae bacterium
TGGACGTAAAGTGAATAGTGATGACCATAACGCGTGACGATTCCATTTCCGTGGTTTATTTCTACCACATTTCCGTAGCCACTCTTCCATCCTGAAAATTGAACGATTCCGTCCGCTGCTGCGTAGTTGTCTTCTGTTGAGGTTCCGTTTCCGTGACCATTACAGTCGATGTCGACGCCGGTATGATACCAGCTTAAACCACGGACGATGTAGTGCCCTGATGCTGGCCAGATCATTCGAGCTGATCCTGTTGGCTTCTTTGTTCCAGAGGATGTTTTCGGTGCAGGAGCGAAAACGCTCGCGACAGATGTCGGACGCTTTACCGCGATTGGCGTTGGGGGAACTCCTCCTGGAATGAGGAGCTTTTGACCAAGAGCGATTGCACTTGCGTCTAAAAGCTTGTTTGCACTTAAGATGCTCGTCGCATCGCCATTATATGTACTTGCGATTTTTGTCAGTGTGTCGCCGTTTTTCACTGTATGAACGACACCAGAAACAGGAAGAATGGAGAGCTGCTGATTGAGCTTTAAGACGCTCCGCACGCTCAAATTGTTCGCCCAGAGCAGGGTGTTAATAGAGATGCCGAAGCGCGCTGCAATAGTAGAGAGCGTATCACCTTCCGTGACCGTATATGTTTCAATTCCTTCTCGTGGGGCAACACTGGCGCTTGAACCAGAGATGACCGGAGCTGACAGTCCTCCGCCACCAGCGAGCGAAGTACTGTTCACGAATGCCGATCCTGTTCCATCGATTGCCCCAAGCGGAGCAACGAGCGAGGCATGAGAGAGGTAACTTGTTGCGTCAGCGCGGAGCGATGCGGGGTCCATGTCTGCGTATTCTTCGACAATCGGGGAATTTTCTTGCGTTACCACCGCATAAGCAAGGCTCTTGTTAAATGCATCCACCGTTTCTGCACGAACCGCGTCCATTCCCAAGTTCATTGCCACTGTTCCCGCCATAACGCCAATAATGGCGACGTGCATCATGGAACGGTTCGTCAAAAAGAACATGGTTCTGTTTTTTGCTGGGCGATACCAGTGGGCGATTTGGCGACGAGAAGCGAAACCGGTGCGGTAAATAGGAACGATCGCTGTTGAAACGATAAATTTTCCGATTGGTCGAAGTGCCGAGGCGACGTGTCGCGCACTTCGGAAAAGTACTGCCTTGGTTTTGAGCAAGAACCGAACCGCTGCAAGTCCTGCATGAACCAGTTTACGAGACATGGGAGTACTCATAGGCCTACAGCGTACCGAATTTTGGCGGTTTTCACAATCGAAACTCCAGTTTTTTGGCTAAGGTGAGCGGAATCTTTGACAGTGATTCTGGGGTGTTTTATACTGCGCGAACTGAGAGACGCGTCGCCGACGACGTCTCTACAATGGGACGAGATTTCATTATTATTGACGATCCTATGGCACATTCTGTTGAGAAGGTTTCTGATAATTTGGTGAAAATTACGGTGACTGTTCCCAAGGACAAGGTTGCCGAGGCTATGGTCGTTGCGGCGACGCATCTTTCCAGCGTCATGAACATCCCGGGATTCCGCCCAGGAGCCGCAACATATGATGTTATTAAGCAAAAAGTAGGGGAGATGAAGATTTTGGAAGAGGCCACCGAAAACCTCATCCGTGCGTCCCTTGGTGCTGCCTTGATTGAAGAGGACCTCGATATCGTCGGACAGCCACATTTCACCATGGATGTGATGGTTCCTGGCGAAGACCTCGTGTACAGTGCAGAGATTGCGCTCATGCCAAAGGTGAAGAAACTCGCTGATTACAAGGCATTATCTATCGAATCGAAACCTACTGAGGCTACTCCAGAGGTTATCGCAGAAGCAAAGAAGGACTTGGCGCGGATGCAAATTAAGGAGACTCGGGCACTTGCTGGACACAAGCTTGAACAAGGCAACAAGGCAGTTATCAATTTGACGATGAAGAAGGAAGGAGTCGTCTTGGAAGGTGGGGAAAGCCAAAATCACGGCGTCTATACCAACGAACCGCATTACATCGACGGATTTGTGACTCAGATTCTTGGACTCGCTGAGGGAGAAGAGAAAACTTTCACCTTGAAGTTCCCAAGTGATCACTACCAGAAGCATCTGGCGGGAAGCGACATCGATTTCACCGTTCGATTGAACGAAGCATTCCATCTTGAAGCGCCGGAGATTGATGACGCGTTCGCGAAGAAGCTTGGCATGGAAGACTTGGCGATGTTGGAGATGAAGTTGAAGGAGAACTTAGAAATGGAAACAGTCGTCAACGAAAAGCGTCGTCAAGAGCGAGAATGCCTCGACTTACTCGCGCAGAAGTCTGAGTTCGATGTCATTCCTGACGTGTTAGTGAACCAAGAGCTCGAACGAATGATGCGAGAGTTGGAGCACTCCGTTGGGGAGAACGGCATGGAGCTCAAGGACTATGTGAAGAGCCTCGGAAAAACCATCGCCGAACTCAAGATGGATTTCACACCAACGGCATTGACTCGCGTGAAGGTTGCATTGCTCATTCGCGAGATCGGCAAGCAAGAAAAAATTGACGTCGACGCAGCATTGATCGATGCCGAACTCGACAAGATCGCCGAAAGCGTTGGCGACAATAAAGAATACCGTGACCGTATCTACGAACCAGAATATCGGGACTTCGTGGAGTCACAGATGAGGAATCGGGCGGTCGTGGAACATGTGATGAAAGTGATGGTGAA
>JAUGSS010000154.1:0-72988 GCA_044426515.1 Methylococcaceae bacterium
GGCCGGTCTTGGCACAGCGAATTACGGGCTCATCACCGACATCATCGCCTGCCCCGGCCTCGATTATTGCGACCTCGCGAATGCGCGCTCGATCTCGATTGCGCAGGCGATCTCGAACCGCTTTGCCGCGCTTGAGAAGCAGCGCGAGATCGGCGAACTCAAGCTCAAGATCTCCGGCTGCATCAATGCCTGCGGCCATCACCATGTCGGCCATATCGGCATCCTGGGCGTCGACAAAAAAGGGGTTGAATGGTATCAATTGACCTTAGGCGGCTCTTCGGAAAACGAGGCGGCTATCGGCGAACGGCTGGGCCCTTCCATTGCCAAAGACCAAGTCACCAAAGCCATCACCACCATTCTGGATGTTTATATCAAGCAACGCCTGGATGACGAGTCCTTTCTGGACATGGTAAAACGCGTCGGCATCAACCCATTTAAAGAGCAAGTCTATGCAAATAATTAAAGACCAACAAATTATTGACGACAGCTGGAGTTATGTCGCCGATGATGCCGAACTAAAAGCCGGCGACATCAGCGTTTCATTAGCCCGCTGGAAAAAAGACAAACAACAACTGCTTCAGTCTAACGCTAAAGTAGGCGTCAGAATCGGCCCCGCCGATTCGGTTGAAGACCTTGCGGCCGATTTAAACGACATCCCGTTAATCGAACTGGATTTCCCCGCCTTTGCCGATGGCCGCATTTTTTCCCATGCATGGCTACTCAGAGGACGCTACAACTATCAAGGCGAACTCAGGGCGACAGGTCACTTCATGCGAGATCAGGTATTTTATTTATCGCGCGTCGGCATTAATGCGTTTAGCCTTGAAAAGGCGGAAGATTTGCCTGTCGCGCTAAGCACCTTGAATGACTTTAGCGTCAATTATCAAAAATCGATCCGTTAATACGCATACAAGGCAATAACGGCAAACTTGTAAAGATGGGTAGAAGCGACAGCCCCTACCCATCCTAATCAACCGCCCCGATAATAGGCTTCACATCGCTCTTCTCCCCCTACCGGCGCCAAGCTGAACTAGAAAAAGCAGATGATTCCGCCTGGAAAATTCACAAAAAAGATTACACTATTAGCCCCCAGGTAACCGACTGGAGTGCAGGCTTTGCTTGTGCTGGCAGGCAAAGCCTGCACTCCAGCAACCTGACTTCGATGTAAACACCTCAATCAAGCTTTAAACAAAGCCACCAGCGTCTTGAGCTGCTGCAAATCCTCCCCGGTTGCAGCCTGCCCGTAACGCAGCCTGATAAACACGGCGCTGATTTGATCGATGTTTGCCGCCTGCCCGGGCAGCTTTACTTTCACTCTTTCGGCAAAATCCTTAGCCCCCTCCCCGGCTTCTCTGAACAACCCGTGCTTGGCAAGCTTTTTACAAAACCGGTTATAGCTAAGCAAAACTTGATCGGTGTTTTTCGGTTTTTGATACAGCAGAAACCAACAAAGCACGGCTGTTATCGCGCTTATAACGCCGATCATCCAATAAACCATAGTCTTGAGATCATTGATGCCGAATGACGACATAAAATTGGATTGACTCTTGTTGTCGTAATTGATGACCCAGCGTTGCCATTTATAATCCACGCTGCCCCACAACTGACGGGCCTGTTTTAGCCAATTATATGCGGGCGTAGATAAGTAATTATTTGCGGCAATACCGTAGGTAATTTGCCGATCCAGGCTTACTTCCCGCTCGATTCTTTCCGGGGCAATAGCGGCGGTGGGATCAACTCGAACCCAGCCCCGATTTTCCAGCCAGACTTCCGCCCAGGCATGAGCGTCGGCCTGTCTTATTTCCAGAAAATCACCGACTTTATTCAGTTCGCCGCCCTGATAGCCGGTCACGACTCGAGCAGGAATATGGGCGACGCGCATTAAATACACAAAGGCCGAGGCGTAATGGCTGCAAAATCCGTAACGGGTGTTAAACAAAAAGTTTTCAATCGGGTTTTCTTCGAGAACCGGCGGGGTTAAGGTGTAATGAAAGTCTTCTACCCTGAAATGGTTGAGCAGCTGTTTTATAAAATTGTCCGGAGGGCTATCGAAGCCGTGTAGTTGACCGACCAGTTGTTTAATTTTAGCTGACGGTTCACCGGGCATCTGGGTGGCGGTTTTATATTCGCTACGATTGATCAGACCGGTGTTGTAGTCTGGATAAGAGGTCACTTTATATTCAGTGCGTTTATCGGGACTTTCTAAAGTAATCAGCTGGTATCCGGCATTCAGGGTTAAAGGCGAGGAGAATTCTTTAGGCATATCCAGCGCAAAAACCCAATTTTTGTCCTGCGGCTCCATCAAAATCGTGTATTGATAAGCCGCACCGGTAACCACGGGGTGAGTCAAGGGTTCATGGAAAGCGGCCTGAGTCCAGCGCTTGCCATCGGTATGAGACAAAACCGGACCACGCCAATAACGTTGCCGGGACGGCGGAATAGCGCCGGTAAATTTCACCCGAAAAACCAGTTCTTCAGACATGCCCAGATCGCTGATCGATCCGGGTTCCATGCTGTCGCTTAAACCCGCTCGGGCTTGATGCCGGTCGTTAAACAGCATCCATCTCGGCGCTTCAACGCGGGGAAACAAAATAAACAAAGCCACGGCAATCGGTAGCGCCTGAACGGTAATAATAACGGCGGTTTTAAACGCCGCGAGTGTTTGCGCTTTGCAGCTGTTGATATAAACCAGTGTCGCCAATAGCACACAGCAGACCAACAGGATATAAGCCGCCATCAGTATGCTTTGCTGGTATAAAAACTGGGACGCCGCGACGATAAAAGCCAGGTAGCTGATCAGGTAAAGATCGCGCTCTTTTTTAATCTCCAATAATTTGAGTCCCAGAGCGGTAATAAACAAATTGGTTCCGGCATCGCGCCCGAACAGGCCTTGATGTTGGCTGTACAGCAGGGCGATTCCGCAGACGACCAGTAAAAAAATAACCGGCTTGCCGGGTAGCCAATTTCGTTTCCAGATACCGATAAAACGCCAACTAAGCAACAGGCAAAAAAAACCGAACACGGCTATCGGGAGATGGTAAATATGCGGAAAAACAATCAGCCCTATAGAGGACAGTAAAAAAATCAAAATGTTTTTGTCGGGTTCCGGTTTCATACGTTTTAGGCGCTTTTTACTACGAGGGTTAAAAAATAAAAAACATCACCACAAAGGCTCGAAGAACACGAAAAGAAAACATCTATTTTATTCAATATATTGAAAATTTCGTGTCTCGGCAATTGCTCCAGCATTGCTCGACCCTGCATCCATGTCGTTCGTGCCTTCGTGGTGAATCTTTTAGTTATTACTTAAACATCAGTTATCAAAACAACGCCAGTGCTTCCAAACATTTTCGATAATGCTCCGAGCCATTATCGGGTGCTAGCGTCAATCCCGGCAAAGCAAGCCCGTAACGGATTCCTGCCCGTTCCGCATCGACCACCCAACGGCACAGCCGGCTTAAACGTTCTTCAATATCATGTCCGGGCGCCAGCTCGTAATCCAGACGGATTTCCTCTGCTGAATCGTCTCCACCGTATTGTTTGCTGAATATGCCCAAGCCTTTGGCGAATGCTTTCCAGTGGATGTGTTTGATGGAATCGCCGGACTGGTATTCCCGCAGACCGTAAAAGTCATCGCCACGCTTGCGGCTAAATCCCTGCCGAGCTTGCGCTGACGGCATCAACGGAAAAGGCATTTCAAAATGGGCCGGTTTTGGATAAACCAATGTCGTAAGATTAAAGCGGATCGGCGACCAGGCACGAAACAAACCCAATGGAAATGTGTTAAACAGCGTGACCGTGCCCGCTTGGTGCCGGCCTCTTTTTTGGGTTAGCGAATAAAGCGTAATATGCGCCGTACTGCGCGCCTGCATGCTCAGGCTTTGACTGCCTTGCAGCGTAATTTGCAAATGGTGGCGTTCAATACCGGTAGGGTTGTTAATATGGATGTCAAATCCTGCGGCTTCTCCGGCAAATACGGCTTTACTGCGGCCTTTTTGCACCACCAGACCGGCTAGCGCTTTGTAACTATGCAAAATGGTGATAAAAAAAATACTCCCCAATAAGAATGCCAGCATATAAGCCAGGTTATTGTTATAAACGAAGGCAATCAACAACAGCACGGCAATCAGCAAAACAAAGCCTAAACCCCGTTGAGTGGGCAGAATAAAGATGCGCCGATGGTTTAAGGTAACCGGTGCGTCAATGGATTTTTCACCTGAAACAAACCGGCTGAGCCGGAAGCGTTCTTTTAAGTTCAATGGACCGCAACTTTAGCTAAGATGGGAGCGACGATAGCTTCCGACTGGGTGCTGCCGGCTCGTAACCGATGCCCTGCGACAGCCGCCAGCACGGCTTGCAGATCTTCCGGGATAACGGCATCGCGCTGATCCATAAACGCCCAGGCTTTGGCCGCCGTCAGCAGCGCCAAACCGGCTCTCGGCGACAAGCCGCAGTGATACTCGGACGAATCGCGGGTAAATTTAATGATGGCTTGGCAATAATCCAGCAATGCAGCCGATACATAAACCTGGCTGACCGCCTGCTGTATCTTTTGTAATTGTTCCGGCGGCAGCTGTACAGGTAGAGAGTCGTACAGGCTGTATCGGCTTTGCCCGATAAGCAATTGCCTTTCTGCATGATGGTCGGGATAGCCCAGTTCAATGCGCATTAAAAAACGATCCAGTTGCGACTCCGGCAACGGAAATGTGCCTATTTGATGGGACGGATTTTGCGTGGCAATCACAAAAAAAGGCTGAGGCAGCGGATAGGTTTTTCCTTCCACCGTCACCTGATGCTCTTCCATGGCTTCCAGCAAAGCGCTTTGCGCCTTGGGCGTGGCGCGATTAATTTCATCGGCCAGCACCATCTGGTTAAAAACCGGGCCGGGATGAAATTTAAATTCGTGATTTTTAGCATCGAATATGCAAGAACCGATGATGTCGGCAGGCAGAATATCGCTGGTGAACTGAATTCTCTGGTAATCCAAACCCAGCAGCTTTGCCAGAGTATGCGCCAGCGTGGTTTTGCCGACACCGGGAATATCCTCTATCAGCAGATGGCCGCGCGCCAACAGACAGCAAAGTGCAAGCCTGACCTGCCGGGGTTTGCCGAGAATGACCTGATTGGCTGAATCTAACAGCTGATGGATTGCATTTTGCATATTTTGCATGGAGAGTGATAGGATGCTTGGGTTGTAAATATATTGAAACTCGGCTTTATTATAAAGCAAGATTCAAACACCACTAAGGCCGAACAAAAAAGAGGGATTTGTTATGAAAGAATATGAGCAAGTACGGCATAACCTAATTGAAATGCTCGAAGAGCTTGATGATCGACTGGCTAAAATTACTCATGATGTCAAAGAACCTTTAGACCCGGACTTTGCAGAGCAGGCGACCCAAGCGGAGAATGATGAAGTGCTTGATAGCTTGGGTAACGCAGCCAGAACGGAAATAGCCATGGTCAAACAGGCTATTGCCAGAATAGATAAAGGCCAGTACGGTCTGTGCCGGCTTTGCGGAAAACCGATCAGTACGGAGCGCTTAAAAGCCATACCTTATTCCAGTATGTGTATAAAGTGCGCCAGTCAGACGGGCTGCTAAGTCATTAAATAAATCGCACAAACGATAAAAACAGAGATTACAACGCAGTTTCGTACAAATCTTTTTGTTTAAAAAGCTTGCCCCCCTTATAATTCAACAAAACTTTTCTAGTTTTTTATTCCCTATTTATATCACTACAACCATTCACTACAACCAGAGACCTGTTTAACGATGAAAACGAAGATCGCCCTATTTTTAGGACTGTTGCTAATTACCAATGTTAGTTTTGCCGACTTAAAGGTTGGCTTTGTCAATATACCTGCCGTACTTGAGAAAGCCCCCCAAGCAGAAAAAGCAAAAAAACGCCTGGAGCAAGAATTTTCACCCCGCGACAAACAATTAGTCGCTCAACAAAAAGAAATTCAAAGCATGGATGACAGGATGGCCAAAGATGCAGCCGTAATGGGTGAATCAGCGCGTGCTAACATGGAAAAGGATATTCTAAACAAGAAAAGGGATGCAAAAAGAGCCCAGCAAGAATTTAGCGAAGATTTTAATGTACGCCGTAATGAAGAATTGGGAAAATTGCAAAGCCGTATCGTTGAAGTTATTCGGGATATAGCCAAAAATCAAAACTTCGATTTACTGCTCACCGACGGCGTCATTTACGCCAGTGAACAGATTGATGTCACCGCTCAAGTTCAACAAAAATTATCAGCTTTGCCGAATTAATTGAGTTAATCGTCAAGCCTTAAGCTGACGGTTCATCAAGCTCCATTGTAAAGGCACCGGTTGGTCGCCTTTACACCCCTCCCCCTCCATAAGTCTTTTCCTATTAGTCAGCGTTTAATTATTGCTGTTTTTTACCGCCTCATTACGCTTTTGCATCAAGAAGACTAACATGAATAAACGGCTGCTCATCGAAAAGCTATCATTAACCCCCCATATTGAAGGAGGCTATTTTGCCCGGACATACAGTTCCGATCTAAAAACAGAACTGCCTTCCTCGAAACCGAGAGGCTTGCTGTCCTCTATTTTTTACCTGCTAACCGACGACAGTCCGATTGGTCATTTACATAAGAATAAATCGGATATTATCCATTACTTCCACGGCGGCTCCCCTTTAAGCTACTTAATTATCCATCCTGACGGCAATCTTGAGAGAAAGGTACTTGGCTTCGATCTTGATAAAGGACAGCAACTGCAATTGATTGTCCGCGGTGGCTGCTGGAAGGCAACCGCGCTCGAGGCGGGAGAATTCGGCTTAGTCAGTGAAGCGGTGTCACCCGCATTTGAGTATGAGGATATGGAATTGGCTGAAGCAAAGATAATAAAAAACCAATTTCCACATTTATGGGATCAAATCTCAAGATATGTCAGGTAAGCTTGGGTAATGTTTATAGCTATACGGATAAGTTTTACCCTTTATCCGTGCATGCCCAACGAATCCAGCGGCGAAAAAAAAACAACTCAACAAAATAATAGAGCACGGAGACGCTGCATGACCGGTTTAAACGGATGTTATTTTTTATTCGTCAAATCCATATCGCCTAGAGGCGTCGGTTTTTGGCATCTGCGTTCTATCTTTCTAACAGCCAAAGACTCGCAAGCCTGCCTAAAACTCTTCCCACTCGTTATTATCGGCAACGACTGACTGAGATTTTGGTTTTGCCGCGACCGGCTTTACCGACAAAGCCACATCCTTCTTCAAACGCATAATGGCAACGCCGACTGCGCTTGATGCTGAAATAAAGCCTGATTCAGTGCTAAGCATGGTATGCGCTTCCTGATGCCTGTTTTCATTGATAGCCCGTGCAACTTTGCCTGCCTCGACATGAAATGCCGCATGTTTCGAAATGCATTCCGAAAAACTATCTAAATGCCCCAACTGAAGTTTGGTATCGCCGTGCAGCCATTTACCGAAATCGCAGCAATTATCTTTGGAAATAGTTGCCACATCCAATTTCTCATGATGAGACATCGCGGTACGGAATTTCACTTTCCATTCGGCATGTTTATGTAGCGCCGCATCAAGGCCCATGCTGATTTCTTCCACATTATGAATGCTTTTATGCTCCTGGACATGAGCCGTGCTCC
This sequence comes from Methylococcaceae bacterium, assembly GCA_044426515.1. Classification (GTDB taxonomy): domain Bacteria; phylum Pseudomonadota; class Gammaproteobacteria; order Methylococcales; family Methylomonadaceae; genus Methylobacter_A. The sequence continues at coordinate 7,641 of JAUGSS010000154.1, forward strand.
GGCCTTTATGTGTTTCTATTTTTACCGGCGCTGCTTTTTGTGCTATCCGGGTAACAGCAGGATTGAACGAATTATCGCCCGTTTTAAACACCGCTACCGTAGTCGAAAGATTTTGCGTCTGTTCTTCCATTGATTCCGCGGCCGCGGCGGCTTGTTCTACCAGTGCGGCATTTTGCTGGGTTACATCATCCATTTGGGCAATGGCTAGGTTGACTTGTGAAATACCGGAACTTTGCTCGACGGAAGCGGCTGAAATTTCCGACATGATCGCCGTGACGTGCTGAATAGAACTGACTATATCTTTCATCGTGCGGCCGGCCTGGCTGACCAGCTTACTGCCGTCTTCGACTTTTTCCACGGAATCGGCGATCAAGCCTTTAATTTCTCCGGCAGCGGTAGCCGCACGCTGAGCAAGATTACGCACTTCACTGGCGACAACAGCAAATCCCCGGCCCTGTTCGCCGGCGCGGGCGGCTTCTACCGCTGCATTAAGGGCCAAAATATTAGTCTGGAAAGCGATGCCGTCTATGACCGATATAATATCGACGATTTTATTGGACGATGCATTGATCGACTCCATCGTCATAACCACTTTACCGACTACGGCAACACCTTTATCCGCTATTTCGGCGGCACTTTTAGCTAATTGATTCGCTTGTTTAGCGTTTTCGGTATTGGCTTGCACCGTGGAAGTGAGTTCTTCCATACTGGCGGCGGTTTGTTCAAGGCTCGAAGCCTGTTCTTCGGTGCGGTGCGATAAGTCGTTATTGCCTGATGCAATCTCTTTAGCTGCCGTATTGATCGCTTCCGCCGCTTCTTTAATTTCACTGACCAGACTCTTGAGATGTTCCCCGGTTATGTTCATACCGGCAATCACTTCGCCGAAAGTGCCGGGATAGTCCTTGTCGATCATCTGAGTCATATCACCTTCAGCCATGGCGTTGGTAACACTTAATATATCTTTAAAACCAATATCGCAAGTCTCTATCAAGGTATTAAAATCGGTCAGTATGTCTTTGAACATAAACTCGAATCTGGATGTATCGGCGCGCTTGGAAAAATCGCCTTTGGAACCGGCCTCGGCAAGTATATCGATCTCACTGCTGACATCAAACAGCGTTTTTTTAACATTATCAATAGCCTCTGTAACTTTGACTTTATCGCCGGGCAGGCGGTCCATATCGAGGCTGAAGTCACCTTTGGCATATTGAGAAATGACCTTCACTACCTGCATTTTGACATCAATATGGGATCTAACCAGTGCATTGATGTCGCCCGCCATTTTGCCGTAAGTACCGGGAAATTGAGCGGCATCTATCTCCTCCCAAATCCAGCCTTCTGCGTGCTTTTGCGACATAACATTCTGCGCGGCAACAAAAGCATTGATCGACGTTTGTATGGTTTTAATCGCATACAATAAGCTGCTGTTATCGCCTTCATCCAAATTAATATCCCGTTTGAAATTACCTTTAGCGATTTCTTTGGCAATGGCTTTCGCATAGAAGGGATCGATACCCAATTGTTTATAGAGATAATTCGTCAAATAGAAAGCAATACCCAGGCTCAAAGTGACCACCAGCAACGATATCCCAAGTAAAAGACGAGATGCATACTGCACCGATTTACTCAGCTCAGTGGTGGTTTGCAGCTCCTTATCTATCGCATCGTCCTTCAGTTTTCTCATCAACCCGGCCAGGCTGAGCGATGCAGCATCGAAATCTTCCATGATGGCATTGCCCGCCTCAAGCCCTTGTCCGATATACGCGGCAGCCATGCGCTTGCCTTGGTTATAAAACTGGTCGAAAGCGGCATTAATTTTGGACAACTCTTCCTTTTGCGCAGAAGTAACCGTGTCAGATGCGAGAACCCCGGTCATTCTTTTTTTAAAATCAGCGGCAGCCTCATCGGCATCCTTGTAGCCTTCCGGATCATGGGTGGCGGATACATCGGTTAAAGACTGTTGAACCGGTATCACATCATCCGCCATGCCTTCCGCAGCCATAGCAAAAGGCAAAATCGTAGTGTTTAATTCATCGGTATTCTGCTGAGATTTTGCAAACTGAAGCAAGCTTACGGAAATAATGACCGCCATCATCATGATGAGACTGCAAAACCCTAACAGGATACGGTTTTTGAAACTTATAAAAATATTCTTAAACATATGATAAATGACACATTTTATGTAAAAAGTAATGGTTATTTGATAATGCTAAACAAACAACCCTGACGTATTTTTTAAAGCGGTTTTATGCGTAACTATTTTTATCTTCCCAAGCCCCTATTGATATCTAATAATTTTTTATATCAATAGCTTATAATTTTTCTTGTATGACTAAGCGCTTGCTTTTGAATACCGGTTATTGAATCGTCAACAGAATCTAAACAGCAGCATATTTAGCCCTGCCAAAACGAAGGGAATTGAATGATTGCGTACCGGCCCATTTTTTCTGTCCACAACATCACCCACCCAAGGCGGCTGCTTGCTGCCGTCAATAGTATCTCACGCTTAGAGTGTGTTTCAAAAGTTTGCTTGGCGGCATTGTAATCCATGACTGACAACAAACTCTCATGATCCTATTGTATTCTACCGACCAGAGCAGACTAGACGCGGCATTCAATAGGACTTTCACAACACGCTTTTAGATCGTTTTTTTCATTATGCTCGGCAGAAATCGAAACCACTCAATTGTTATGGCTTGGTTCATTGGCTGCGTTTGATCACTGCCCCCTATTTGCTGGGGGAGTTTTCGACAGCTATTGCCTTGAAATAATATGAATGCGCTTGACCGGACAAGCAATGATAGTCGCGCCGCGTTAGATTGGCGCCCCGATTTTATGCAGGTTTATTACCGGCTGATAACAACGATATGATTTTTTTGAGTATCAATCCGCTATTTTCTGGCTTCAATGAGTTTGATGATATCGCTGCTACGGTCATCCACATGCACTGATGTAAAAGCGCAGGCTTTAACGTTTTTAACGGTATTTCTGTTAATGTTCGCTCCGACCAGCGCAACAACGACAGGGTTAAGCAGATTCATCACAGCGGCAATCACCGGATTTGAGCTCAACACATGTTCCAGCAATAAAACCTGCCCCCCCGGTTTGCATACCCGGTAAAGTTCCTTCAAGCCCTTGACTGCCGAGGGTACCGAACAAAAAACGAAAGAACAAATAACCGTATCAAAACTATTATCGGCAAAGCATAACGACTGAACATCCATCAGCTCCAACTCAACAGGGGTATTTTTTCTGTCCCGTTTCTGCTCCGCCTGCTTGAGCATTTGTTCGCTAAAATCAATTGCGGTTATTCTGGCGTCCTTTGGATAATAGTCAAAATTCTTGCCCGTCCCTACGCCAACTTCAAGAATATGATGACCCTCAACCTTGGCCCATAACCTTTTGCGCCAATTTCTAAAAAACAACCCTTCCATTATCGCCTCCATGCCTTCGAAATACGGGGCGATCCGGTCATATCGTTTTTTTATAGCGGCGCTATCGGGTTTCATAATGGCTTCGGGTAATTATTTCAGATGTTGCATAGTACAGCGCAAGCTTCACTGTCATCAACAATAATTAAGTCATGTTTCAGATTTGAAGATTCTCCGGTCACGACACCGAATTCACAGCATTTAATGAAGAGTCCGCTCACGATTCACCTATCTTTTTCCAGCTTGTAAGCTTGAAAATAAAGTTGTTTTTCGGACTGGCTGTTGAGGCCGTCTATAGCCGGTTTTGTCGAAACCCTTAGCTGATTACTCCATCTAAAGCCTCGCTTACAACCTGAATTGTCATCAGTGAACTGCTGACCGGTCCGATAAGCGAATTCCGGCAACTGCCTGCGCCTGCCTCCTCGCGGAGTGGCGGGAGACAAACTTGAGGATAGGAAATAGTGCGGAAAAACGGGTAATTTCGCCGAGAGGCGGACACTGAATGATAGGCAAACAATTGTCGCCCTGATAGTTCTTATCTGCGATAATAAATATTTAATTTTCCCCGACCTCATTTTGAATCCGACAACATCCCATTTTTTAAGTATATTTCTCAGCTTGCAGAGAAATTTCCCCCTCATCAAACAAATGGTCAAACGTGAAGTTATCGGTCGTTACCGTGGCTCATTCTTGGGGTTATTATGGTCGTTCATCAATCCCGTCCTGATGCTTACGGTTTACACTTTTGTCTTCGGTTTTGTGTTCAAGGCTCGGTGGGGACAGGGCGACACGGACAAATACGAATTTGCTATGGTGCTATTTGCCGGGTTGATCGTATTTAACCTGTTTTCTGAATGTGTTTCGCGCGCGCCAAGCCTGATTCTGTCCAATGTCAATTATGTCAAAAAAGTTATTTTTCCTCTTGAAATATTGCCCTGGGTAGCCTTAGGTTCGGCCCTGTTTCATACCGGCATCAGCCTGGGCGTATTGCTGATTTTTTTAGCCGTGCTCGGCCATAGCTTTTCCTGGACCATGCTGTGGCTGCCGGTCGTATTGTTGCCGTTCTTGTTACTGATTATGGGGGTGTCATGGCTGCTGGCATCTATCGGGGTTTTTATCCGTGACGTCGGACAGCTGGTAGGCATGACGCTCACCGTGCTGATGTTCATGAGCCCCATTTTTTACCCTTTGAGCGCCCTGCCGGAATCTGTAAGCCACTACCTGTTTCTAAACCCGGTCACTTTTGTTGTGGAACAAGTTCGGAATGTTCTGCTATGGAAGCTGCAACCGAATTGGAGCCATTTGGCTATTTACAGCACCGTGTCCCTCATTATCGCCTGGTTTGGGTTGTTCTGGTTTGAAAAAACCAGAACGGGATTTGCCGATGTCCTTTGAACCCACCATCAGCGCCAAGAATCTGAGCAAGTGTTATCAACTTTACGCCCAGCCACATGACCGTCTAAAACAGTTTTTACGGCGAGGACGCCACCAATATTACCGTGAATTCTGGGCATTGCGGGATGTTAGTTTTGACATTATGCCGGGTGAAGTCGTGGGTATTATCGGTCGCAACGGTTCGGGAAAGTCGACACTGTTGCAACTGGTATGCGGTACTTTAACACCGACTTCGGGCGAAGTTACGGTTAAAGGCCGTGTAGCGGCATTGTTAGAACTGGGTGCCGGTTTTAATCCGGAATTTAGCGGCCGTGAGAATGTGTATATGAGTGCCGCCATCATGGGACTGTCGCAACAGGAGATTGAGGAGCGCTTTGAAGAGATTGTCGACTTTTCCGGTCTCCGTGATTTTATCGACCAGCCGGTCAAAACGTATTCCAGCGGTATGTACGTCCGCCTTGCTTTCTCTGTGGCTACCACCGTCGACCCGGATATTCTCGTGGTGGACGAAGCTTTGTCGGTAGGGGATGGCGAATTCGCCCGCAAATCCTTCGATCGAATCCGCAGCATGAAGAAGGCCGGCAAGACTATCTTGTTCTGCTCGCACTCCTTATATCAAGTAGAGGCCTTCTGCGACCAAGTGCTGTGGCTGGATCATGGCGATCTGAAGCTATTTGGAGAGCCGCTGGACGTGGTGCAACATTACAGCGCTTTCCTGATCGGCAATGGGGAAGTCGAGTCTGCCGTATTGACATCGGCATCGACCTCTATTCCCCCACCGCCACGAGGACACGCCCAGATCAGTTATATCGAAGTTAGCCTGGACGGTACGATGGGACGGACATTACGAGGACGTCCCGGAGAAAACGATCTATCCATCCGTATACAATTCGAATCCGATCCAAAACTGCCTGCACCTACCGTCGGCGCAACGATTGATTACGGTACCTTGATGACCGTGACCTGCGTGGTGAGTCGTTCCGAAAACGTGCTTATCGAACGGGACGAGTACGGCAGGGGGGAAGTGACGATCGGCTTTCCTGCCCTACCTCTGCGTAAAGGGGAATATCACGTGGCAGTTTATCTGGCCTGCGAGGATGCCTTGCATATCTACGACAGTGTCCAGGTCGCGGCTACCCTGTACATCGAAGATGCCTTACCGGAACCCGGCTTGGTAAACTTAGCGCATCACTGGAATAGCTCAGCGGGCCATAGCCCCCAAATCACACCCGCTTTACCCCCAAAGGATGAAAAATGGCAGTTGACCCAGTTGTTTACCGGTCGACCATTCTGGGTTGACCGTATCGACAGCCTGGAGATAGCTAAAACCGGCATTTTCGAACCCGTCGAAACGGCATTGTTACAGGCTATCATACGTCCAGGAGATCGGGCGCTCGATATCGGCGCCAACATGGGCTATTACACAGCTCTACTTGCCGATTGGGTAGGGCCTTCAGGTATTGTGCATGCAGTTGAGCCGGATCCGGATAATTTCGCCTTACTGGATGCAAATACCCAGGATTTTCAGCAGCAAGGTCGTGTTCGTTTGCATGCATTGGCGCTTAGCGAGGCCACCGGCACCGCCAAGCTTTTCCGCAGCAAAGACAATGTTGGAATGCACCGGCTCTACGACTCTATTTGTTGCGATGGCTCTTTCATGGAGGTAACTGTTTGCCGTGGCGATGACCTTGCTCTAGCACCTCTCGATTTCATCAAGATCGACATCGAAGGCTACGAAGCATTTGCCCTGCGTGGATTAAACAATACCTTAACCAATAGTCCGAACGTGAAGATTTTATGTGAATTCTGCCCCATTTCCATGATGGAAGCCGGCATCCAACCCATGAGGTGGATTGAATGGATAGAGGAGCATGGTTTTATCGTTATAGCTCATAACGGAACGGCATGGTCGCCTGTCGTGCATGAGGACCTAAAACATGATTTGAATCATTTGATTGAACTCGACTTTACTGGGCTTACTTCGAAATTAAGAACGCATAATAATGCCTTGATTGCCGATGCTGCTATTGAGGCATCGGCAGCCTGCGGCTATCCTCGTCCAATTCTTGAAAACCTGCTGTTGGTAAGGCAACAATCGTTACAAGTGCTTATTGATAAAGGCGTTGTCTTCAATTTGGCTCTCTGACTTGGCGAAAATAAACTATGTCATCCTATAAAAACTTTACTTTCCCTTTGAACGCTTATTCTCATATCCTCTGCAAGGATTACGGCAGTTTCGAATATTTGCACTACGGATTATTTGAGCAAGGCGATAAGGATATGAAAAAGGCGCAGCAACGCGCAACCGATTTTCTATTCTCCCGCTTACCGCCTTGCCCATGCAGAATTCTTGAAGTTGGCATTGGCTTAGGCGCTACGCTTGCCAAGCTGGTAAATACGGGTTACGACGCGACAGGAATCACTCCCGACGAAAACCAAATCCACTACGCAAAAAATTTTCATGGAGAATCCCTGCCTGCTTTCTGCGAGAGGTTGGAGGATTTTTCAAATACGCGAAAATTCGACTTGATTCTTTTCCAAGAAAGCGCGCAATACATTGAGACAGCCACCCTTTTTCGAACAGCATCGAATTTACTTCGTGCAGGCGGCCAAATCATCATCATGGATGAGGTATCGCTCTATAAGCCCTCTCCTTCCGAGCCAAGCCTACCTTTGCTTGACGATTACATTACCCTGGCTAATGCATTGGGTTTCGATACCATTGAGCGTATTGACTTAAGTAGCCAGGCGTCACCGACCAATGCCTACATATTGGACTCAGTTACGCGGTATCGCGAGGACTTGGCCCATGAACTTGATTTACCCATAGAAGAAATCGATGGCTTGACTCAGGCAGCCCGAATTCATCTGGACAAGTATCGCGACGGACGTTACGGATACGGCTTCTTACAGTTCAAGAAAAAACCGCCTGAACAACGCGTCTGGATAAAAGAGTGGGCAGGTCACGAAAACGAAGCCGAACTCTTGGACTTATTCAGGACGGCTTTTGGGCACGAGATGCCGCCGGAACAATGGCGCTGGAAATACCAAGGCCTGGATATTCAGGGCGCGTTGGTGCGGTGTGAAGGTCGGCTTGCGGCTTTTTACGGCGGGATGCCGCGGGCTATCCGTTTATTCGGCTCCCCGGCAACGGCTGTGCAAATCGGCGATGTGATGGTGCACCCTCAAGAACGCGGCGTCTTGAAACGTAAAGGGCCTTTTTTCTTGGCGGCAGCAAACTTTGCAGAACGCTTTGTCGGCAATAACAATGTTTTTCCCTTGGCCTTCGGTTTTCCATCGGAAAGGGCGTACCGTTTGGGCGCTCGCTTAGGCCTTTACGAACAGGTCGGAGAGATCATGCGTGTCACTTGGCCGGCCGTGCAAACCCGTCCAAGTTTAAAGATACGCATCCGCGCCTTGGAGGCCGACCAGCACGCAGTGGTTGATCAGTTGTGGGACGAAATGGCTGAAGCCCTACGCGACCAAATCATTGGCGTACGTAATTGGGACTACGTGCAACGCCGTTATCTCAACCATCCCACTTTAAGTTATCAGGTATTTTTGGTTTCTTCGCGCTGGACTGGAAAGCCCATTGGCTTGTTCGTAGTTCGTATCTTGGAAGACAGTGTGGAGCTTATGGATCTGATTGCACCGCCAAAGCGCATTCCAATTCTGGTGAACAATGTGTGCCGTTTGGCCGGGAACTTGAACAAAGCGCTGGCGTACTCCTGGATCACGGCGCAACATGCACCCTTGTTGGCAGGCGAAACCGGCGAAATTACATCGGCCAACATTCCATTGCCCAATATCTGTTGGACTCCGGGTATTCCCGCGACTGAGCTGCTAAACCGCTGGTGGTTGATGGGTGGAGATACGGATTTTCGCTAAAACCCCATTCTCAAATTCCTCAAACCGGATTTCAATGGAAGACAAACTTATCCCTTATCACGCGACCCACTGTATTAGCGCGAATTCCGTAGTGGTTTTCGCGCCCCATCCCGACGACGAGGTCTTCGGCTGCGGTGGAGCTATTTTGCGTCATATCGCCGCAAGCGTACCGGTGCATGTGGTGATTGTGAGCGATGGCGCTTTCTGTGCCGCGGATGACCTGGAACGTAAAGCGCTGATCGAAACCCGGGAAGCGGAAAGCCGAAAAGCAGCTGATATTCTTGGCTATGGCGAACCGGAATTTTGGCACTTACCGGACCGTAATGTGATTTACGGGGAAGCCTTAGTTCGGCGGATTGTCGATGAAATACGCAATACAGCGGCGAATCTGGTGTATGCACCCTCCCTTCTGGAAATGCATCCTGACCACCGCGCTGTCGCCATGTGCGTCATCGAGGCGGTTAGACGGACATCATCCGGGCTACTTCTGGCACTGTATGAAGTAGGAGTCCCCCTAAGCCCCAATTTGCTGCTCGACATCAGCGATCTTGCGGAACGCAAGATGGCTGCAATGGAATGCTTTGTCTCGCAAAACGAGAAGCAGCGCTACGATTTAGATATAGCCGCACTTAATCGCTACCGCACCTATACCTTGCCGGCGGAAGTGACGGCGGCGGAAGCCTATGTCTTGGTCTCCGCCGAAGAATTAGCGAATGATCCGTTTAAGATTTATCAATCCGAACATAAGCGTCAACGGGAATTAGGGCTCACTTTCGATGTTAAAGATATTCCGCTGGTCTCGGTGATCATCCGCAGCATGGATAGATCCACAATATCAGAAGCCCTGGATTCCGTTGCCTTACAGACCTACCCCAATATCGAGGTGGTTGTGGTGAATGCGAAAGCGGAAGAACATTCCAAGCTGGGGGAATGGTGCGGGCGTTTTCCGTTGCGGATTATCGATACCGGGGAAATGTTGCGGAGAAGCCGTGCCGGTAATATAGGATTGAATAAGGCCCGTGGAGACTACCTGATCTTTCTCGACGATGACGACTGGTTCATGCCGGAGCATGTATCGATGCTAGCAGATACTTTGACGCGCAATCCGGACAAGAAAGCAGCCTATAGTTGTGTCATTGGCGTCAATGAACAAAAGCAGCCCATCAACAACAATTTTTGTCATCCTTTTGATCGAACTTTGCTATTTGTCGGCAATTACATTCCGATCCATGCGGTATTGTTTTCCCGGTCGATCGTAGATGGCGGCTGCCGCATGGATGAAACGCTTGATTTATATGAGGACTGGGATTTTTGGCTGCAAGCCGCTACTTACAGCGATTTCATTTTTGTGGCTCATTTTAGCGCTTATTACCGAATCGGCGGGCAGTCAGGACAGGGGGTCCGGCCTGATCCTTTGTTTGCTCAACGAATAAGCGCCGACTTGTTTAACAAATGGCATAAACAATTGAGACGCGAAGACCTGTTAGACATTGTGGGCCGTGCACAGGGGCTGGAGGCAAAACTACATACGGTAGTGGCCGAACGCGATGCGACAGTGACCAACCTTAACCGAACAATAAACGAACACGAAGTGCGGCTCATTAATCTTTATCAACGGGAAAGCGAGTTGCAAATTCAATCCGACGACCTGCAAGTACTTGTTAATGAATTGCAAAAAGAAATCATGGATTATCGCATGTCGACTTCCTGGCGGATTACCAAACCATTGCGGGAAGTGGCGCTATTACGCCAGCGTTTTGTGCGGCTCATCCGGCTTTGCCAAAATTATCGGCAGATACATCCAGGATTCCGTGGGCTTGTAAGATTGGTCAGCCGGAGCATAGGCAGCCTTCGAAAAGGGGGGATTAAAAGTTTACGCAGCAATGTTGCCATGCATGCGAACAGCCGTTCGACGGCGCAACAGCCAACTTTGGGCCCGGTTCTGGCGCTGAAGGAGGATATTGAGGATAACACGGTGGCACTGCCCCAAGATGTGGCGGTGCATATCCACATTTATTATGCCGATCTTGCTCCTGAAATCCGAGCGTACCTGATAAACATCCCCGTTAATTTCCATTGTTATGTAACAACCGATTCACAGCAAAAAACCGTACCTATCGAGGCCGCTTTTTCCGGTATAAAGAATATCCGGGCATTGGATATTCGTGTTGTAGAGAACAGGGGGCGTGATCTTGCACCGATGATCGTGGCATTGGGGGCTGAACTCGCCCAACATGAAGTGGTGCTTCATATTCATACCAAACGCTCACCCCATAACCTTGAATTGCGCGGCTGGAGACGCTATTTGATGCTGGCCTTGCTCGGCGATACCCGGCGCGTTACCGCAATTCTTCATCAGTTTGCCCAAAATGAGCAGCTGGGCATACTTTTCCCGCAAGTATACCGGCCTGTAATCCCGTTCATGAGAATCGGCGGCAATGCGCATTATATGGCGTCATTGCTCGGCCGTTCCGGCAATGACAGCGCCGAAATCGATCATATAAATCCGGCGGATTTCCCGGCAGGAGCGATGTTTTGGTTTCGCGGTAAAGCAATTGAGCCTCTTGTTCGAATGCAGCTGACTTTGCAGGATTTTGATGAAGAAGCCGGGCAGTGCGATGCCACACTGGCGCATGCGATTGAAAGATTATTTCCCTATTTCGCCGGTAAAAATGGCTTATATCATCAAGCATACATGCCAAAGCAGCTCTTAAGTTCACAGCCGGGAACGGTACCACTGAGCTTATTCAATGATTACTGCGCCCAAGGCCTAGTCAACAATCCCGTTATCATTTTTGATCATAATATTGGCGGTGGAGCGAACCGGTACAGCCGGGAGCTGATCAATACCATCCTGGCTGAAAACAGCTCTGTTATCAGAATTTATCATGCCAATGAAAGCTGGTTGGTCGAGTGGATTGCAGCTGATGACGGCTTGATTTTCAGCGTATCCGGCGAACAAGAGCTGTTCGAGACCTTGACTAAATCCGGCAGCAAAAACATCATCGTAAATTCGCTTTACGGTTATCCGAATGTTGACGATGCGGTAAGCCGTATTATCTGTTTGACTGAACGACTGAAAGCTAATCTGGACTGCAAAGTACATGATTTTTACGCTATTTGTCCGTCACAGCATCTTATAGACTTAAATGGGCGGTATTGCGGTGTACCGATAAACCCTAGCGATTGCAACGCGTGCTTGAAGAAAAATCCGGCTGCTTATTGGGCAAGCAGTCGGCCTGTCGATATTGCCGAATGGCGGAGTCCTTTTGCAAAACTTTTTGCCGCGGCTGATATTATTAGCGTGTTCGACCCATCGTCAATAGAGATTCTGCGCAAGGCTTTTCAGGTGCAAGACAGCAAATTAAGAATCGCTCCTCACAGTGACGGCTATTTTGAATGTAAAAGCCCTATTGCTTTGGCCGGCCGCTTACATATTGGCGTGTTGGGAACGCTAATCGCGGTTAAAGGCGCCGCTGTTGTTAATGAACTTGCGGAATACATTGTAAAACAAGGCATGTACATACCTATTACCGTTGTCGGTCAAAGCTTGGTTCCGACTATGCGCAGAATCAAAGTGCTTGGGCCTTACGAAAATAACGAACTGCCGGAAATCCTGAGTCGTGAGGGCATCAACGTCATCCTAATGCCAACCATTGTCCCGGAAACGTTCAGCTATACCATTTCAGAAGCCATGAAAATGGGACTGCCGATTGTCGCTTTTGATATTGGAGCTCAAGGTGATAGGGTCAAACAATATGAATTAGGCAAAGTTGTTCCATTGGGCTCTTCACCTGAAATCATACTGGCAGCGATTCAATCAGCCCTTAACACGGCAAAGGAGTTAAAAAAATAGTGCTTATTTATACCTCGATTACAAAAAGCTATCTTCCCAAAGCGCGAGTGCTGGCAAAATCGGTCAAGCGCTTTCATCCTGACTGGACGTTCGTGCTGCTTTATTCCGACGATCTGCCGGTTGGTTTTGATCTCAAACAGGAACCTTTTGACGAGATTCTGACTCTCGAACAGCTTGATTTGCCTAGCTGGAAGTCCTGGGCATTCGGTCATGCTGTCGTTGAGCTTTGCACGGCAGTAAAGGGTCCGGCGGCTGAACTGCTGGCGCAACGCCCCGGCGTTAACAAGATCATGTATCTTGATCCGGATATTAAGGTGTTCAATTCGCTATCCTCTCTTGAGTCGCTGCTCGATCAGTACCAGATTTTATTAACGCCGCACTTGCTTGATGCTGAGCAGGATATTAATGCGATTCAGGATAATGAAATTTCGGCATTGAAACACGGCGTCTACAATCTTGGCTTCTTTGCGGCTGGAACGTCCGGGCAAGGCCTGGATTTCATACGCTGGTGGGCCGAACGTTTGCGCCTTTTTTGCCGTGACGACATTCCAGGCGGGCTTTTCACCGATCAGCGCTGGTGCGATCTTGCCCCCGCTTTTTTTAGCGGACTGGGTATTGTCAGAGACCGGGGCTGCAATGTCGCTACCTGGAATATCGCGCATCGACGTCTGTCCAAAGATGACGCCGGGATATTTTTTGTGGCGGACGTGCCTCTGCGTTTTTATCACTTCACCGGTTATGACAGCGGCGACGGTTTAGGCATGCTGATGCGCTACGCCTCCAGCCAAACAATCGCTCATGAACTGTGGAACGCCTATGCCAAAGATTTACTTGCCGAAGGGCAAGGCGATGCTTGTTATAGCGGCTGGTATTATGGCCAATTTGAAAATGGCGAACCTATTCCGGTTGAGGCGCGACGGCTTTATCAAGCAAGACCGGATTTACAAAAAGCTTTTCCCGATCCTTACAGTGTAGTGGAGCCATGCTTCCTAAGCTGGTGGAAGGCTGAGGGGATAAAAGGCAATTTCACTTCACCTTGCGGCATTAAACCAAGATCGGTAGTTGGGAGAATAATAAAAGGAATTTGTTCGCCGAGTATAGGCATTCATATTGTCAAATCGGCAATAAAAATATTGAGACGTGATGGCCTGAGTGGATTGATTAAACGTATACGCAGTTATTCATAATACACCGAACTGTATATGGATAATCGTTTAACAGTTACGCAAGAGAATCCACGGGGAAACTGTATGAACTGGAATGAAGGGTAATGAAGCAAAAATGTAATTTACTTTCAGCATTTTTAATTTAAATGAATTACTCACCGTTATAAAATTATTTAATATCCAAGTAGTGGTACTTACACGGGCTCATTGATAGCAGAGATGTAGACGCCTTAGTCGTCCCTATATTGGACAAGGAACAAATATTGATCATGGATACCCCCGTGCATCGCGCCAAAAGTGTTCAAAATCATTTTGATAAAAATTATATTAAATATTTATATATTCCGTCTTACTCGCCGGAACTTAATTCCATTAAGGATGTGCTTTCCAAGATAAAGCAATTAATTAAAAAACAAAAAGCGCGAATGCCGGGCGATATTTTAAATAGTTTGAAAAAAAGCTTTTTCTATCATTACCGGGGATGATGCAAAGGGTTATTTTGAGCACGCTACTGAAGTTTAAATCTAACTATCAGTTATTGAAAATGCGGTAAGTCATCCGATTTTTCACAAAATTTATAAGACTCGTTGATAATAAGCTTCTGCGTGCAGTTCAATAATCTCCATAGATTTTGCTACCATGAATAATTAGTTTGCCAGTTTTAATACTCTCAACAGGAAATATCAACAGATGTCTGTCAATAACAACAGAATTTTTGGGCTCGACGCACTCCGTGCGTTTGCCGTGCTGTCCGTTGTATATGGTCACGGATATTTTTTAATCAATAAAACTGTCACGCAAGAGATCTACTTTCTCCCGTTACTTGATGGCGTGACTATCTTTTTTGTATTAAGCGGCTTTTTGATTGGACGTATTCTTCTGAGGATTATCACCAACGATGATTTCCATGGCAAAATGCTTCTTAATTTTTGGCTCCGAAGATGGTTTCGCACACTTCCCAACTATTTCTTAGTATTAATATTTCTTGTTATTAGCAATCTATATATTGGCTTACCACAACCTGATACCTTAGTCCGATATTTTATATTTTCACAGAATATTACCTTGCCACATCCGGACTTTTTCCCCGAGGCTTGGAGTCTTGCAGTGGAGGAATGGTTTTATCTCATTATTCCTGTTCCGCTATACCTGTTTACTAAATCAAAAAAAATTAATAAACGGAGAATAATCTTATTATGGATTGCGATAGTGATTTTTCTGGTAACTGCTTTCCGCTGTTATCGTGCCTATCATTTCGGTTATTTAACACTTTCTGATTGGGATCTATCTTTACGAAGACAGGTTTTAACAAGACTGGATAGTTTGATGTATGGAGTATTAGGGGCTTACATTAGTCTCTATATCCCAAGTTTATGGCATAAAGTGGCTAATATGGGTTTTTTGTTAGGGATTTTTATATTGCTATGTAATAAGTTGTTTTTCTCTCTCATAGCATTTCATTCTTATAGTCTATTTTACTATAACTATTTCGTGCTTACCCTAGATGCCATCGGTACTTTACTGATCCTTCCGAAGCTATCGGTAATGGAGCGTGAAATCGATTGGATCACAAAAACAATTACGTTTGTCAGTGTAATATCCTATTCAATGTATTTACTCCATCTTTCACTTGTCCAGTTAATTATTCTACCCGTTATTATGAGTAAATTGACGGAATTGCATTGGTATTTTGCTCAACATATACTCTTAACTAAATACATTATGTATTGGGTTATTACGATCATAGGGTCTTTTTTTCTTTATCATTATTTTGAACGTCCAATGACCTCCTTGCGAGATCGCTATAATACTGGCAGTCAAGCCGCTGTAACGGCATTTAAAAATCATGATGCATAAGTGAAAACTCTGTTACTAAAACGCTAGTTTGATTATGATCTTAATATCCCGGAAACGATGCTGTCGAAGGCTTGGATAATTGGTTTTATGCGACAATTAGGCTGCGATTTGACAGCAGTATTATTACAAGCCGATTTAGAAAAGGAAAAACATGATTCTCGAAACATGCCAATCTACCGAAAAAAAGTCAACACCTGTTTTTGATAATTTTATTTTTAATTAAATTCGGCAAGATTGTATAACGAATGGAAAACTATAATAGCAAAAAAAGTTTTACTGGATGGACAAGCCGCCTAATAATACTGGGGGTTATTAGTATTCTGATTATTGGCTTAACTTTCACGGGCAACATAGTCATTTACGCTCAAAAAGACAAGCCGGGAGCTATACAGGTTTTTTTTCCAATAGGCGATGCATATAGCGAAGAAAATAGCGTACGATCTGCTCTGTTTAATCATACAGTCAATGGCATAAATATTCCTTTGCCTAGAGCATCAATCGACCATATTCGAATAGATCCTGCGGATGAAGCGACAGAGGTTGTGATAACTAAAGTTGAGCTGAGGCATCTGTTTGGTACTGAAATTTATTTTCCAAAGGATTTATTGGCCCACTCAAAACCAGTGAAGATGATTAGCTCGTTAGAAATAATCCCTACCGGCTTGCTAATTCGTACAACGGGGAATGACCCTGCCTTTGAGCTATATCTAAATAAATATTCCGTACTTTATCAAAGCATCATGCTTGGCATTATGAGTGTCATTCTATCCTTTGCAGTATTGTTCGGAGTAAAAAAGCTGGAAGATCAAAAGACGCGGGTAGCAAGAGCGCTCCGCTATTTCTCCTTACTAGCGATACCTTTGCTGTTTTCGTTAGGGATTGCGGCATTATTCTATCCGGGATTCATGTCTTATGACACGTTACATGCCCTTCGCAGCGCAAGAAATGGTGTTACGGACTCGATGTGGCCGCCAATGGTCAGCTATGTCTGGCGCGCAGTTGACCTGATTTCATTGAATCCATCGGCGATGCATTTTTCCCAAGTATTCCTTCTGCTTTTCTCCATTTTTACGGCCCTGTTTGTTTTTACAAAAAAAATTTCCTACGCAACGATATTCTTATTCATTTATTTAAGCATTCCTGTCGTGCTTGGCACTATGGCGGTTATCTGGAAGGATGTTCTGATGGCGGCTTTTTTTCTGGCGGGTTTTGCCGCTACTGTGTGCTTGAGGTTTGTAAGCAATAAGTGGCGGTTTATTTTGTTATCTTTGCCGGCAGTGTTCCTGATATTTCTCGGCGTTTGCGTACGGCATAACGCCATCACCGGTGCGGTCCCCTTGCTTTTCTATTTTGCGCTGGTGGTGTGCTCGCGCGCGTTGAAGCGCCCCATGCATTTATGGCTCGGTGTTATGTTGTTGGGCTCGGTGCTGACAGTTACGGTTTTTATCACGAAAACACAGTTAGATAAGTATTCTCTGCCTAACTTTGAGAGACTGGGTAATAGTACCGATGTTTTTATTCAATCGGTGCGGGTTCTTGATGTTGCCGGAGCGAGTCTGTGTGTAAACAGCAATCTTTTTGCCGATACGGCACCGAATTTATCTCTTGCTGAAATAAGGAGTCTGTACGACCCAAGGCATGCAAACCTTTCAAAAGGTTTGGTGGATAGGGCCGATGTCTATAAAAGAATCGACGAAATATGGCTGAGCGTTGCCGTTGATCACCCGATTTGTTTCCTTAACAATAAGTTTCAGCTTGCGAAACATCTGCTTGGCGCCAACGAAGGGGAGCAATTTCTAATTACGCATCCATCAGTCGACAACAACGAATACGGATATAGTTTGCCGGAATCCGCATTGCGTAATGTTGCCGTCGCCTACATAATTCACGCTGCCAAACTGCCTTTTTTTAAACCTTGGTTTTTATACTTAATCTCAATCGGTGCTTTGGCTTACATGATCCGGGTTAAAGCATTAACTGCCGGCTATTTGGCCCTTTATCTGTCCGCCGTTTTTTATTTTGCCGGACTCGTTGTATTTGGGAATGCCGCGGATGCCAGGTTGCTTTTCTATACGACCTCGGCTCTTGCAATGTTCACATTTCTCGCCATCATGGAATGTAAAAAAAGGAGCGGGATTGAAAGCCGTCTTTAATTATCTCTTGATCTTGAAATTCGCTATAGTTTCCCGTCGATTGTATTAAGCAGTCACTTCGATACCGATGGTTTTACAGGCAAAACCAATCCTTATCCACTACAGACAACACATTAAAATAAATAGGAAAACCGCTGCACAATGAACATAGATATGTACCGAATATTTTTCGAAATCCAGAAAAAGCACTGGTGGTTTGTCACCAAGAAAAATATTGTGTTAGATGTTGTTGATAGGCATATAAACAAAAACGCCGATACCAAAGTGCTGGATATTGGCTGCGGTAGCGGCTTAATGCTTAATGCCCTTGAAGATGTGGGACAAACCTTCGGCATGGACATGTCGGACGAGGCGATTAGTTTCAGCAAAGAGATCTTCAGCGGCCCTGTGGGAAAGGGCTTTTTACCCGACCAAATCCCTTATGAAGAGAACTTTTTCCATCTTATTATCGCTTTGGATGTGATTGAGCATGTAGACCGGGATATTGATTCATTAAGGGCGATGCGCTCCCGTCTTGTTTCTGGCGGTAAAGCGGTGATCACTGTGCCCGCCTATATGTTCCTGTGGTCGAAATTCGACGAGCTGAACGAGCACAAGCGCCGGTACACACTCACCGAACTCAATACAAAGCTGGTGCAAGCCGGGTTTACGGTGGAGAAAATATCCTATTTTAACACCCTGCTTTTTCCCATAGTCTTTGCGGTACGCATGCTGAATAATGTTTTGCAGCGCGACGGTGCATCCGATGTAGAGATGCCAAATTGGCCCTTGAATTTTGCGCTTGAGAAGATTTTCGGGCTTGAAAAATATCTGCTTAAATTTGTAAATTTGCCGTTCGGAGTTTCTATCCTGGCTGTGGTCAGGAAATGATCTCGAATGACAGCAAGCCGGTAACAAAGGAAACCAAAACCATGAACGATTCCGTACTTCATCGCATTTCTCTCGTTATTCCCGTTTATTGCGGGGAGAAAACGCTGCCGATATTGATCGAGGAAATCGTGCCTCTGACCATCAGGCAAGCCACTCCCGGCGGAATAGACTACGTGGTCTGCGAAGTGATACTGGTGCATGATTGCGGTCCCGACCGCTCTGACCTTGTCCTGGAGACGCTCGGAGCGCAATATTCTTTTGTCCGCCCGGTTTGGTTATCCAGGAATTACGGCCAGCACGCTGCAACAATGGCCGGCATGGCAAGCGCAACAGGCGACTGGGTGGTAACGATTGACGAGGACGGACAACAAGATCCGGCGGATATCGGCCGCATGTTGGACAGTGCGATAAGCAGGTCGCTTCAACTGGTTTATGCTCAGCCGACCAATCCCCCTCCCCACGGCTGGTTGCGAAACGCCCTGAGCCGAACGGCCAAGTCCATCACCACTAAATTGTTAGGCAACAGCCAAGTGGGCAAATTCAACAGTTTCCGGTTGGTTGACGGCGAAATTGCCCGAACCTTGGCGGCTTACTGCGGCAACGGCGTCTATCTCGACGTCGGGCTGTTCTGGATTACAGGGCGCATCGGTCATTGCCCGGTACGGCTCAGAAATGAACTGGATCGACCTTCCGGCTATTCCTATATCAAGTTGTTCGCTCACTTCTGGAACTTGATCCTGACCACCGGTACCCGTCCGCTTAGACTGATTACTCTGATGGGTTTCGGCTCTCTAATCTTTGCCATAGCGATTTCCGCTTATGCGCTTTATGGAAAATTCTTTTGCAATATCCCGATCCAAGGCTGGACATTAGTTTGTAACAACCCGCCCCCAGGCTGGACCTCCCTGTTA
The DNA here is from genome assembly GCA_044426515.1 of Methylococcaceae bacterium. Classification (GTDB taxonomy): domain Bacteria; phylum Pseudomonadota; class Gammaproteobacteria; order Methylococcales; family Methylomonadaceae; genus Methylobacter_A. The sequence goes on from JAUGSS010000154.1 coordinate 27,168, forward strand.
ATTGTCGTGTCCTTTTTTTCCGGCGTCACCCTGACCTCTCTCGGCGTCATTGCCGAGTATCTTGCAGTAACCATGGGTATTGTTATGGGTAAACCTTTGTATGTGGTCGGCACTAAGCCTACACGGCCCGAGATCCGCCAATGACCGTTGCTTGGGTTGTAGGGAGCAGCGGCCTGTTAGGGTCGGCGCTGCATCGGGCATTGCAGCGTATGGGAACCCCGTTGTTTACACCGGTCGAGCGTTTTAGCTGGGGCAACCAGCCTGAACTTAGCGTTCAGCTGGAAGCCGCCGTTAAAGCCTTCGCTGCTGCCGTAGCCACCGGGGCGGGCTGGCAACTCTATTGGGCTGCGGGTCTAGGGACCATGAGCGGCACCGAGGCGGAACTTGCGCTTGAAACCCAAGCGCTGTCGACCTTGCTCCGTCTTATCGAATCCGAACCGACATTGGTTGCGGCGAAAGGCAGCTTTGCTTTTGCCAGCTCGGCAGGTGCAATCTATGCGGGAGCAACAGCTGACATCATCAGCGAAAACACACCGGTTGCGCCGACAACCGCTTATGCCCGCGAAAAAATCAAACAGGAAAATCTGCTAAGCGCATTTGCAAACTCTCATTGTAAAGTAACCGCGTTGCTCGCACGTATATCCACTCTGTATGGACCCGGTCAGGCGATGGGAAAACAGCAAGGTCTTCTCGCTCTGATTGCGCGCCGCATATTGCGTAATCAGCCGATACAGATTTATGTGCCGTTTGACACGATTCGCGATTACATCACCGCTGACGATGCCGCCGCGGCGATAATCGCCTCATTACGTGCAATAAATGCTCAGCCGGGCGTTTTTACCAAGATCATTGCTTCTGAACAAGCGGCGACGATTGCCGAAATCATCTCCATTTATAAGAGAGTTGCCCGGCGTAAGCCGAGGATAGTTACCAGCGCAAGCAAGCTGTCCGATCTTTATACTCGGCGTATACAGTTTCACTCGATAGCGGTCCCGATCGATGAACAATTGCCCAGGACCAGTCTGCTTGTTGGTATTGCCCAGGTTATGGCGGCAGAACGGTCTGCGTTTGCACGGTCCCGGCTATGAGGGAATTATGACTATGAACGATGCAACATCTGGCTGTCTCTATTCAGGAGAGGCCTCTTTAGTAGTCATCATATTGATTATCTTGGGCATACAATTGCTGTTAATAGGCATTCTCGGTGTCTACATCAGTAAAATATACCGCGAAGTCAAAGACCGCCCCCTTTACGCAGTTGAAAGTACAGCGCATATCAGGCAATCAAACGATGAAGAAAGCCGTCGCCCCTATTGGTGGAAGGAGGCTGGGTACCTCACCCGTTATGCGGGTAGCGGCCTAATTAACACGCTGGCCGGATTTGCCGTTATTTTCTCGGCAATGGCCTTAGGTTTCTCACCGATGGTTGCAAACGTTGCCGGATATGCGCTGGGGTTTACCTTAGGATTTGTGCTGTCGAAAAAATTCGTTTTTCGCAGCAATGGTCATTTTGTTGCGGAAAGCGTCCGTTATCTGGCGGCTTTTGTTATTTCATTCCTGTTCAACTTGCTGGTGCTGCGTTTTGCATTAATGTATGCCAATTTTCCTGCGGCGGCGTCTCAAGTTGTAGCGGCAGCGGCTTATACCTTGCTTATGTATATCCTGACCCGATTATTTGTATTCGGCTCCACCGGAAGCGCGTAAGGACTAATATCTCAACATGAGTTTTTGCAATCTATCAGCATGGTTTATGCGCAACATGGGCGCCGGGAGATTAGCCGGGTATGGCTGAATTCGATAAAGTCTCGGTCATCATCGTCAACTGGAACGGCGGACAGTTTCTTCAGCGCTGCCTGAGGGCATTGATGATTCAAACCGTCAAGCCTCATGAAATCATCTTGCTGGATAACGCAAGTTCCGATGAGTCGGTCGAGATTGCGCGACAGTTTCCGTCGGTCCGGCTGATGCTGTCCGACCGGAATACCGGTTTCGCCTGCGGGAACAATCTGGCGATTGAGGCGGCTTCTACAGATTCGGGATGGATCGCACTGATCAATCCCGACGCCTTTGCCGAACCGTGCTGGCTGGAAGCACTGTTGGCGGCGGCAGAGTGTCATCCGGGATTTGATATATTCGGCAGTAAACTGGTCAACGCGGCAAATCCAACCCTGCTGGATGGCGCGGGCGATGCCTACCACATAAGCGGTCTGGTGTGGCGCACGGGGCACGGCTCTGCTGTGCCGGTTGCCGCGGAGAACGAGCGCGAAGTATTTTCACCCTGTGCGGCGGCAGCGCTTTATCGCCGTAGCGCCTTCTGCGAAATCGGGGGATTCGACGAAGACTACTTCTGTTATGTGGAAGATGTGGATCTCGGTTTTCGTCTAAGGCTGGCCGGATACCGTTGTCTTTATGTGCCGCAGTCCATTGCGCATCATGTTGGCTCGGGTACAACCGGCGGGCAACATAGTGATTTCTCGATGTATCATGGCCATCGCAATCTGGTATGGACTTTCATCAAAGACATGCCGGGGGTTTTATTCTGGTTGCTGTTGCCCCTACATCTGGCGCTGAATATCGTGAGCATCATCGGGTTCTCGTTGCGCGGCCGGGGAAAGGTGATTTTACAAGCCAAGTACGATGCGATATTGGGCTTGCCGAAAATGTGGCGCAAGCGTCGGCCTATCCAACAGGCTCGTGTGGCATCAATGGCTGAAGTTTGGCGACAGTTAGATATTATGCTTAACCGGTTGCGGTTCTAATTTCCAGATATCCCGGTTGTATTCGCTAATTGTTCTATCGGTAGAGAATTTGCCGCTGTTCGCACAATTTAAAATGCTCATTTTGGTCCAATGATCCTGATCCCGATAGGCGTCTTCAACGCGTTTTTGGGTGTCTATAAAACTCCTGAAATCGGCAATCGTCATCCAGGGATCATACGAGCTTTTTACGGAGCTGATCAGGTCGTCGAATATGCCCGGTTCGAATTGATTAAAATAGCCGAACTCCAGAAGATGCATGACCTGCTGCAAATCTTCATCCTGTTCGATTATATCGAGCGGATTGTAATGGGCTCGTCTTGCTTCAATTTGCTCTTCGGTCAAACCAAACAAAAAGAAGTTTTCATCACCCACTTCTTCGCGTATTTCAATGTTGGCTCCATCCAGTGTGCCGATAGTAATCGCACCGTTCATCATCAGCTTCATATTGCCGGTACCTGAAGCTTCCTTACCGGCAGTGGATATTTGTTCGGACAAATCGGCGCCCGGACATATTTTCTCCATCGCTGAAACACGATAATCCGGCAAAAACAGCAAGGTTAGTTTGCCGTCTACATCAGGATCGGAATTAATAACCTGCGCAACATTGTTAATCAATTTAATGATTTTTTTCGCCATGCGATAACCGGGAGCCGCTTTACCGCCGATTAATACGCATCTTGGCACCCGGTCAGCGTCACCTTTTTTAAGGCAGTTATAAAGATGAATAACATGCAATACATTAAGCAGTTGACGCTTGTATTCATGAATACGTTTAACCTGCACATCGAATAGGGCATCAATACTTAAATGCAGTTCGGTATCGTGCTTGCGTTTTTTATAGTCAATCAAACGCTGCTTTGCGGCTTGTTTGATAGTACGCCAGCGTTTTCGGAACTGGGCATTTTCAGCGTAGGGTTCCAGTTTTTTCAGTTGCGACAAATCGGTAAGCCACTGATCGCCTATCGTTTCCGTTATCAGGCTTGCCAACTCCGGATTACAGGCGGCTAACCAGCGCCGCGGCGTTACGCCATTGGTTTTGTTGTTGAATTTATGCGGCCATAAGTCGTAAAAGTCTTTGAATAAGTGTTGTTGCAACAGCTCGGAATGTAACCTTGCAACCCCGTTCACTGAAAAACTGCCGACTATCGCAAGATGGGCCATTCTTACCTGTTGCCGGTCGCCTTCCTCAATGATAGACATTCTGCTTAAACGATCGTTGTCGGCGGGCCAATGCATGGAAACTTCGGTCAGAAAACGGGCGTTGATTTCGAAAATAATGTCCATCAGTCGCGGCAATAACCGTTGCATCAAGGGTACCGGCCATTTTTCCAGCGCTTCGGGCAACAAGGTGTGGTTGGTATAGGCCATGGTATTTTTGGTGATGGCCCATGCTTCATCCCAGCTCAAACCGTGAACATCCATCAGCAGCCGCATTAATTCGGCAATCGCAATACTCGGATGGGTGTCGTTTAGCTGGAAACAGCTTTTTTCGGCAAAGCGACTGAAATCATTGCCGTGTATGCCGGTCCAGTGGGCAAGAACATCCTGCAAGCTGGCTGAAGCCAGGAAATATTGTTGGCGTAATCTCAGCTCTTTGCCGTTTTCATTGGCATCATTGGGATACAGCACCATGGTGATATTTTCAGCGGTATTTTTTGCCGCGACGGCTTCGGCATAATCGCCGGCATTAAATTCGTCCAGGTTAAACTCTTCGGTAGCCACCGCCTTCCATAACCGCAATGAATTAACGGTTCCATTCCGATAGCCCGGTATCGGCGTATCGAAAGGCACTGCCAGCACATTGCAGGTGGCTATCCAGCAATGCCGTTGCCGGCCATTCTCATCGATTTGAATTTCGGTGTGACCGCCGAATTTAATGCAATGCGAATATTCCAGGCGCTCAATTTCCCAGACGTTGCCGTGACGCAGCCAATGATCCGGTTTTTCAACCTGTTCGCCATTAACGATAGTCTGGGTAAACATGCCGTATTCGTAACGCAAGCCATAACCGATGATCGGCAGCTGCAAGGTCGCGCAACTGTCTATAAAGCAGGCTGCGAGACGGCCCAAGCCGCCGTTGCCAAGTCCCGCATCCAGCTCGCTGCTGATCAACTCTTCAATGGCAATGCCGAGATCGTACATAGCTTGGGTAACCGTATCGGTTACACCCAGGTTAAGCATGGCGTTGCTTAGTGAGCGTCCCATAAGGAACTCCATGGACAAATAATAGCCTCGTCTACAGTCGTTGCTTTTATAGGTTTGATGGGTAGTCTTCCAGCACTCCATCAAGCGGTCGCGAATCGCCTGTGATAAAGCTTCGCCGGCATAATACGGCGACCGGCAGTTTTCGTCCCTGCCCAGCAAATGGACATAATATTGTTTGAAATCATCAATAAAATCCGATTTTTTTCTACCCTGTTCGGGCAGTTTAGTGATTGATGACTTGGGCTTGCTAATAACAAATTTGTTAGTGGGCATGATCTGATCCTGAAAGAAATTTTAATCGTTGCACGCTGCGGCGTCAGTGCCATTAAGTTGGGAACGCACCGATGCGTCGAACCTTATCAAAGGGCCCCGGCATTATCAAACCCGATTCCGGAATCGTCACCGCCTGATTCTCATACCGGAGCATGGGCAGTTATTTGCGCGAGTTACCAACCAGTTTTTCGAATTCATCCGCCGGCATCGGCTTGCCAAACAGGTAGCCCTGATAAGTGGAACAACCGAACTGTTTTAGACAGGCAAATTGTTGCTCGGTTTCCACGCCTCCGGCGATCAGGCCGACCCCTAGTTTATTAGCCATGTCTATGATAGTTTTTACAATCATCGCATCGCAGCTGTCGATAGCAATATCGCGCATCAAAAACTGGTCGATCTTTAACAGATCTATCGGTAATTTTTTTAGATGACTCAATGAAGAGTAACCGGTACCGAAATTATCCATTGAAAATTGGATACCGAGCAATTTTAGCCTCTCCATTTTTTCGATGGTATTGGCGATGTCGTGCAGCATCAAACTTTCAGTCAGTTCCAGTTTAAGCTGTTCCGCGTTGACGCCTGTTTCCTTCAGTATTTGGCGCAGCTGTTCAACGAATTCCGGTCGGCTGAATTGACGGGAGCTGATGTTGACTGCGAGCGGTAAATCTTTTTTAAGCGGATCGCTCTGCCATAGTTTGAGTTGCTCGCAGGCGCTTTGCAGCACCCATGCGCCTATGGGTAAAATCAAGCCTGATTGTTCCGCTATCGGAATGAATTGATCCGGGGTAATCAGCCCGTATCGCGGATGTTCCCAACGCAGCAGGGCTTCTGCGCCGAGCATTTGACGATCGCTGCCGACCAGAATTTGATAGTAAAGCTTGAGCTGCCGCTTTGCTAACGCAAGGTGCAGATCCGATTCCAGCGATGCCCGGCAATACTCATGGTTAATGTGCATCTCTTGGGGCGCCAAGGCCGGCGTTATATCTTTCTTGCCGTACCAATCAAGGTCGTGCAGTTTAAATAGACGCTTGGTCAGCTTATCGGTAATCAATTTACGCCCCTCTCTATCTTTAAGCAGGATAGCATCGGGAATAGCATCGATCAGGTTGCTAAGCTGCGTACTGAAAATGTATAACTTGACCGCGTTCTGTTGCAATGTTTGCAGGGTCTTAACTTTGTTTTTGTAGGTGGCGTATCGGTCTCGCTTGGCGCGTAATATGGTTTTTTTCTGTTTTTTGGTCATAAATTTTCCACAGGGAATGCGGTCGTCAGCGTTAGCGTGTGCGGCAGAAAAAGTTTGCATGTTAAAACTCCTCCCAATCGCCATTAGCAACCGCTAACAATTGAGGTTTGGCTAGCGTTGTTTTTTCAGGATGGTTCAGAACATTGCCGCTGTTTGCTCTTCTGCTGTCCCAAGCACTATGTTCTTTATGCCCCCGATGATGGTGCGGCAAATGAAATTCCGGCAGCACTGCATCGGCGTCTTCAACAGCGCACAGAGCATTGCTGTCGTCCGTACTGTCATCTATTTTAAAACCGCTGACCATCACGACCAGGCTTTGCGCTTGCTCTTCCAGCGATTCAGCAGCGGCAGCGACTTGTTCCACTAAGGCGGCATTCTGTTGGGTCACATCATCCATTTGGCTGATGGCCTGATTGACTTGCTCGATACCGGCTCTTTGTTCAACGGTAGCCGACGTTATTTCCGACACCATGCCGGTGACGCCTTGGATGGAGCTGAGAATTTCTTTCATGGTCTTACCGGCCTGAACTACCAGTTTACTGCCGGCATCGATCTGTTCTACCGAATCCTCAATCAGAGTCTTGATTTCCTCGGCGGATGAGGCGGCGCGTTGCGCAAGATTACGCACTTCACTGGCTACCACGGCAAAGCCTTGACCGTGCATGCCGGCATGAGCGGCTTGTACGGCGGCATTGAAGGCAAGAATATTGGTCTGGAAAGCGATGTCGTCTATTACCGTAATGATTTCCTCGATTTTCTGCGAAGATTTTTTTATATCATTCATGGTGGTGACAACCTGAGCAACGACTACGCCACCCTGCTCGGCTATTCCGGTTGCGCCAATGGCAAGCCGGTTAGCCTGTTTGGCGTTTTCAGAATTAGCTTGCACGGTGGAGGTAAGCTCTTCCATACTGGCGGCGGTTTGTTGCAGACTGGCGGCTTGCTGCTCGGTGCGATAGGACAAATCATTGTTGCCTGAAGCAATTTCTTTAGAGCCGCTATTAATATTGTCGGTAGCGTCCTTGATTTGATTGATGATTGCCTTAAGTTTTTCCACCGTGGTATTGGAATCGTCCTTAAGCCGCCCGAAGGTTCCTTCATACTCAGTGCTAATGGTTTCCGTCAAATCGCCGCGGGACAATGCGCCGAGTACGCGTACCACTTCACGGAGGCTGGTTTCGTTGGTATACAACAGCTGGTTGAGGCTTTCGCCCAACTCGCGCAAGAAGCCTACTTTACCCTGTAAACTGAAACGTTTGCTAAAGTCGCCCATAATTGCGGCAGACACGATGGTCGAGACCTCTTTTTCCACAGCGACTTCAGCGGTGCGATCCTTCCATTCGGCTACCGAGCCCAGACGCTGCCCAAGTTCATTGATGACCGGACTGGCCGTCACCACCATCGAACGGCCGCCCAGTTCCATACCGGCAGTGTAAATACCGGTTAAGGAAGCGAGTAATTGTGCCTGATGGGCCGGGTTCTTATGAAAACCGCCAATCTTGCTGCCGATCAGCTTGTCTGCTGAAAAGCTCGGCAGATCTTTACGGATGTCCTGTTCGGCTTTACTGAGAATGTCGCAGACCGATTTGTTGACATAAATAATTTTACCGTCGTTGTCCGCAATCATGACTCCGGTGCTGACGTTATCCAACGCAATCTTGACGCGCAGGCTTTCATCAGCAACGCGTTGGCTTTCGGTGACGTCAAAACCGAGTTTGGTCTGCATCGATTTGAGCGCTTCCATAACTTTGCCGATTTCATTGTGGCGTTCTATTTCAATGACATTGTTATAATTGCCCTGCGCGATTTGGCCGAAGTGATCGATCGAAGCCTCAAGCGGATGGATGATGACGCGAATCAGCACCGAACCCAACCATAAAACCAGGGTAATGCCCGCCGCGATTAGACCGATGGAAACAGTACGGATAGCTTCATGGCGTGACTGGGTTGTTCCGTACTCCCGCTTGGCCATATCAAGCTGCAACTGCATCAATTGTTCAATACTCTCCCCTACCGGCGGATAAAGGTTGTTGATTTTGCCCTCCACTATCCTGTTGGCTTGCGTGATGTCATTGGCGCGCAATGCCGCAATAGCCGGTTTTAGCCCATCCGCCACAAAGTGTTTTCTATTCTCGGCAAATTGGTCTGCCAGTGTTTTTTCCTCGGCTGTCAACTGAGCGCTCATATATTCATCCCATAGTTGGGTGATTTTATCGATGTTTTGTTCCACTTCGGCCGTATTATTACGGATCACCTCGGAGCTTGGGGCATTCAGGCCGGCTGCAATATTCAGCCGATTAGTCAGCAGCAACTTTTGAATCGAGGAAATGCGGCTGATGGGCAGAGTGCTGTCTTCATATACCGCACGCAAACCTTGCTTGGCCTTGCTCATGCCGAGCAATCCTATACTGCCGATAGCCAACAGCAATACGGACAGCACACCGATAATAGCTATCAGGCGGGATTTGATGCTGAAATCATTGAACAATAATTGCCCTAAAATTGAAGCCTTAACGACTTTGCCATCCTGAATTTTCAGGTTACCGGCTTTGCCTTCGCGAAATAACCGGTAAGCCGCGTCTGCCGCCTTCACTTGTTCACGCTTAGGTTTACTGCGGACAGACATGTAACCGACCAGCTGATCTTTTTCATAAACAGGCGTGGCGTTAGCCAGCACCCAGTAATAATCGCCGTTTTTACAGCGATTCTTGACTATGCCGGTCCACGGGCGGCCTGCTTTCATCGATTTCCACAAGTCCTCAAACGCTTCGGGAGGCATGTCCGGATGACGCACTATATTGTGCGGCGCACCGATCAGCTCTTCTCTGGAATATCCGCTAATGCGAATAAAAGCATCGTTAGCGTAAGTGATCACGCCTTTTATATTGGTGTTGGAAACAATAGAGTCAGTGTCGGCAAGAATATGTTCCACACTGGTTACTTGCTTATTAATTTTCATGAGCTGCTTCCCGGTTTAATGACTGGTTGGTTTATTAAAGCTGCGTTTAAAAGGCGCATCGCGGTACATGCAATTTGGTGCGGATCTGGATCTATAGTAAGACGGGTTATTATTAAAAATCCTCCCAATCGCCATTAGCAAGAGCCAGACGTTGTGGTTGCGCCTGGACTACAGCGGCATTCTCCAGATTATGAAGGACATTGCTGCCGGCTCTTACCGTATCCCAGATGACATGTTCTTTATGCTCCCTAAGAGAGTGCGGCGGATGAAATTCCGGCAGCGCCTTAAAAACATTGCGACTAACCGGTTCGCCATCTGTTTTAAACCCTCTTACCGTAACTGACAGGTTTTCAGCTTGTTCTTCCAGCGATTCGGCAGCGGCAGCGGCTTGTTCCACTAAAGCGGCATTCTGTTGGGTCACATTATCCATTTGGCTGATGGCTTGATTAACCTGCTCAATACCGGCGCTTTGTTCGATTGAGGCGGCGGTTATTTCCGACATCATGCCGGAGACGCCGCGGATGGAACTGAGGATTTCCTGCATGGTCTTACCGGCCTGAGCGGCTAATTTGCTGCCGCCATCGATTTTTTCCACCGAGTCTTCAATCAGGCTTTTAATTTCCTCGGCCGATACCGCAGCGCGTTGGGCAAGGTGGCGCACTTCGCCGGCTACCACGGCAAAGCCTTGCCCGTACCTGCCGGCATGGGCGGCTTGTACGGCGGCATTGAAGGCGAGGATATTGGTCTGGAAAGCGATGTCGTCCAGCACCGAGACGATCTCCTCGATTTTCTGCGAAGATTCTTTTATATCATTCATCGTGGCGACGACCTGAGCAACTACCACCCCCCCCTGCCCGGCTATTTCGGCAGCGCCCATAGCCAGCAAGTTAGTCTGTTTGGCGTTTTCGGCATTATGCTGCACGATAGAAGTAAGCTCTTCCATGCTGGCGGCGGTTTGTTGCAGACTGGCGGCTTGCTGCTCGGTCCGCTTCGACAGGTCGTTGTTGCCGGAAGCAATCTCTCTTGACCCGGTGTTGATACAGTCGGTAGCCTCCTTGATTTGATAAATGATGTTTTTGAGTGTGGCTACCGTAGTATTGGCGTTGTCCTTAAGCTGTCCGAAAGTGCCTTCGTAGTCATTAGTGATAGTTTCCGTCAGGTCGCAACGGGCTAAAGCGCCCAGTACCCGTACTACTTCATTGAGACCGGTTTCGCTGGCATGCAGAAGCTGGTTAAGGCCTTCGCCCAGCTCGCGCAGGAAGCCGTCCTTGCCTTGTAAATCGAAACGCTTGGTAAAATCGCCCATAGTGGCGGCAACCACGAAAGCAGCCACCTCTTTTTCCACGGCAACTTCGGCGGTGCGGTCGTACCATTCGGCCACCGTACCCAATCGTTGGCCTTGTTCGTTGACTATCGGATTGGCCGTCACTGTCATCGAACGGCCGCCCAGCAGCATACCGGCTTTATAGCTGCCGCTTAGGGATGATAGCAACTGCGCCTGATGCGCCGGTCTTTGATGCAAATCATCAATATTAGTGCCTACCAAATTGGCAAGAGAAAAATTCGGCAATTGCCGGTGAATGTCCGCTTCGGTTTTGCCAAGAATATCAACGACCGATTTGTTGACATAAATGATGTTGCGCGCGTTGTCGGTAATCATCACGCCGGTACAGATGCTGTCCAGGGCCATTTTCAAACGCAGGATTTCTTCAGCCGTTTTATGTTCCGCCGTTCTGCGGGCCAGCAGTTTTTGCTGCATGTTTTTTATCGCATGCAGCAGGCTGTCTTTGTCGCCCGCATCCAGCTGGATAGACCGGGATAAATCACCCGCGGCAATTTCTTTGGCGATACCTTTGGCATACAAGGGATCAATGCCGATTTGTTTGCTGAGATGGCGGGTTAAAATCAATGCGATAGCCAGCGCCAGGGTAATAATCACCAACGACATAGCCCACAATACGCCGCTTGCCTGATTTGTAGCTTCAGTAATATTATTGACGCGGGACTTCGCGGCATTTACCTCGGCATTCCTGAGCTTGATCATTTGCGATGACAATTTATAGGCATCATGATCGAAGCCCTGCATCAGCATATTGCCGGCTTCCAAGCCTTCGCTGACATACGTGGAGGCCATGCCCTTGCCGTCCTGATAAAATCGGTCAAAGTTCAACTCAAGTATGTCCACTTCCTTTAGCTTTGCACTATTACCGGCAATATGTTGACGGAACTGTAACAATCCCTGCTTAAAATCCTGAGCGGATTTCTCGGCATCCTGATAAGCCGCAGGAGAATGAGTAGCCGAAACGTCGGTTAAAAATTGTTGTACCAGCACAATATCACGCGCCATTTGTCCCATCAGCAAGGCATTGGGCAGCAGGGACTCGTTTATTTCGCCAAGATTATGTTTGGTATTGGAAAAATTAATTAAACTCGATGCGGAAATGACCGTCATCAAACTGATGACGCCAAGGAAACCGAACAATATTTGGGCTTTGAAGCTGACGTATTTAAGCATTTTGAACCTCTTTAGAGTGCGTTTTATTTGAAACGACGCTTTTAACCGGGAGGCGACGCATCGGGTTAATTAACGACATGCAGTTTGGTTATCGGGCTGTGTACAATAGCTTGAAAATTTTCCGAGTTTTTGACTCGCTTATTGATAAAAAGGCTGTTGCCGGGAATTTTTTTAGCCATTTTTTTGGCTTCCGAGGCTAAATCGGCTATGTCGACATGAGAATGACACCGACGGGTCGATACCGGGTCTACCAAGCCGATGGACAGACTGACCAGAGGGAAAAAACATTTTTCTCCGACCCTGTTTTCGGTATGAATGCCGCCGGCTTTTACATCGTTGTCGCTGTAATAGGCCGGGACGGTATTTTTAAAGGCTTCCAATATGTTTTCGCAACGCATTAACCAATCGGCGCAGGTAAAAATCACGATAAAATCATCGCCGCCGATATGTCCGACCACGCCGCTCTCTGCCGGAATGTAATTAGTCAGCGTATTGGCGACGGCTTTGATAATGTCGTCGCCGGCATCGTAACTGTAAACATCATTAAAGGGTTTGAAGTTATCAAGATCAAAATAGCCGAAACTGAAGGGTATTTTGTTGGCCAGTAATTGATTGATTTGATTATTGATCGGAACGCTGCCCGGCAATAGCGTAAGCGGATTGGCGTGCTTGGCATTGTCAATTTGCTGGCGGGTAAATTCGGCGAGTAAGTCCAGCAACGTGCCTATACCCATATATTCCCCGTTATCGGTAATGATAAAAGCCGGGTCGTTAGTCATTAATGAGGTCAACTGCTTACTGACCAAATCGATAGGCATATTTTTATCGATACATAACGGGGTATTATCGATAAACGTTTTTATCGAATGTTTGCCATGCAAATCAATACCGTATCGACTGGAAAACAGTTTGGTCAGAAATTTGTCGCGGAACACAATGCCTGAAGCGATATTGTCATCAACCAACGGCAGTATGGTAAGTTCACTGTTGTGATGAAATAGATACATGACATCACTGATCCGGGTTTTTGCCGAAATAGGCGTGACGTCTCTGATGATATGTAACGCTGTGGTGGCGTTATTATTCAAGAGGCTGGTTTTATGACTTTTAACCTGGTCGATGGTAAATAATGAACTGTCGATTTTTTCTACCGGAATAGCCGTTGGTCTGGCGAAATAAAAGCCTTGAGCATGGGCAATGCCGAGTTTTTCTATCGCCTTAAACTCTTCTTCGGTTTCAATGCCTTCAGCAATAACATTGCAATTGAGGGAAGCCGCCATACTTTGAATTGAGCGGACAAAATTAAGTTTGACTGGGTCATTATGCAGAGCGTGAATAAAATGTTTGTCTATTTTTACGTATTCAGGCAATAGTTCCGCCCACAGCCTTAATCCTGAATAACCGGCGCCCAAATCGTCAAGAGCGATTTCAAAGCCCATGCTTCGATAGTGTTTGGCCGAAGCGCGCATGATTTCATAGTTATCGGCGGGCTTGTGCTCGGTTAATTCAATGACCACGGCACGCGGGTTAACTCCGTATTGATCGAGCAATTTGAGCGTTTCGCCTTTTTTAAATTCAGGCTGCAACAGCACCAAAGGACTGGCGTTAATAAACAGTTTTTCTTTAATATCCAGGTCTGCGTAGCGCTGTATCGTTATCTCCCGGCACAGGAATTCGAGTTTTGTGCTTAAATTAAATTGCTCGGCCGTGGTAAATAAGTTGAACGGACTATGCAGCGAACTATTGGATGGGCCGCGGATTAACGCTTCGTATCCTATGATTTTCTTTTGAGCCAACGAAACAATAGGTTGAAAATGCGGCGTTAATAGCTTGCCGTCAAGGATATGGATTATTTCTTTGCGTAGATCCGGCATCTGATAGATCCCCTAATCATGTTGAGATTTATATCAGAATAGAGGGCTTATATTACGTGCATATTTCTTTACGATGACATGATTGTTTCCGCCCGCCCTAAAAACATATACCATTGAAATAAATAGTAATTATTTCTCATTGTTATAAAAAATAATTAAGCTGAACGCTGGAAACCGGAATGCCTGTTGAAATGGCGCAGCTAGCTGACAAAATGATTCGCTGGATACAAAAGACAGCCGATACCAGCTATCCTGAAGATTTCAGGCCGGCATCTCCTATAATGACGCTGAGTTAGGCGTTGACCAGGTATTATATTTAAACCAATAGCTTATGGCCGCAACATGGCTTTATACCGGGTTGACTTTATAACGATGGTCCTCATCAATATATAATACTTGTGATTAATGGGAACGACATGGCGCGAATGTTCTGCTACTTTAGAGTTAGGCTCAAAAGACGATAAATAATATACTGCATGAGCTTGGCTGTTCAGTTCCTCCTCTTTGCAAAAGAGAAACTGGAGGAGATTTTCTAAATCAATCCTCTTTTTCAAAAGAGTGAAACGAATACTTACGCAACATGAGGTTACGGACGCGGAAAAGGCAAATGGCAGAGACCGACATCGAAAAAGAATTTTTAAAAAATCATAAATATGTGAATGATTCACAAGGTTGTATTTCACTGGGTGCTCACTTATGAACGCTGTAGTTTCGGCAATTATCGTTAATTACAATGCGGGGGAGCTTTTACAGGAGTGCGTTAAGTCGTTATTGAATTGTCCGTTGGAGATTGAAATTATCGTTGTCGATAATGCGTCTTCCGATGGCAGTCTTGACGCACTGGATGATTTTGCCGAAGCAACGGTCATCCGCAATCAGATAAATATGGGTTTTTCGGCGGGATGCAATATAGGAGTAAAGCATGCTGGTGCCGATTATTTGTTGTTTTTAAATCCCGACTGTTCAATTACTCCCGATGCGGTTGAACAAATGCTAAGCTGCTTGCAGGCGCACGAACAGGCCGGCATGGTTGGCGGTCTACTGGTTAACTCTGACGGTACTGAACAGGCCGGCGGACGTCGTGCGGTGCCGACGCCGTGGCGGTCTTTTGTGCGCGCGTTTGGCTTGAGCAGGCTTGGCAATCAGTGGCCTCGCCTGTTTTTTGATTTTTATTTGCACAAACAGCCATTACCCATTCAACCTATTGAAGTAGAAGCTATTTCAGGCGCCTGCATGCTGGTCAAGCGCGACGCGGTCGATGACGTCGGCTTATGGGACGAAGGCTATTTTTTGCATTGCGAAGATCTGGATTGGTGCATGCGCTTCCGGCAAAAGGGTTGGACAATTATGTTCGTACCTACGGCAAGAATCGTTCATGCGTTAGGCATGTGCGGCCGAAACCGCCGTATTTTTGTCGAATGGCACAAGCACAAAGGGATGATTCGATTTTATCGCAAGTTTTTCCGGCACCGGTATCCGGGCGCACTGATGGGATTAGTTGTGGTAGGCGTGTGGCTACGGTTTAGCCTTGTCGCCGCTTACCATTTGACCAAACGTATCGGTTCGGCAATGAGGCCGGGGCATGGTTAAAGCGGCTATGGCAAACAGGGTTGGTGTTCTTGGCGCAACCGGTTTTGTGGGAGCCTGCTTACTACCGCTGCTGGCCCAGGCCGGCCGGCAAACGCTGGCATATTCACGGAAGGCGTCTGAGCGGATCGATGATGAGGTGGAGTGGCGGCTTGCCCCTGCTGCCAAGGAATCACTCGTTATCCCGCTTGCGGGCGGGCAGAGCGTCCCTGCGTGGATTTGCGCAGCACCGATCTGGGTATTGCCGGAGTATTTCAGCTTGCTGGAAGCCTATGGAGCGCGACGTGTGGTGGTTTTGTCTTCGACCAGCCGCTATACCAAAGACGATTCCCCTGACCCGGAAGAACAAACCCTGGCACGTCGTTTAGCGGAAACGGAAGCGCGTGTGCAAACATGGGCGGAAAATCGGGGCGTGGAATGGGTGATCCTGCGGCCAACGCTGATTTATGGCTTAGGGCGGGATAAAAATATTACCGAAATTGCCCGTTTCATCCGCCGCTTTGACTTCTTTCCCGTGTTCGGCAAGGCCGGCGGCCTACGCCAGCCTGTTCATGTGCAAGACGTGGCCGGTGCGTGTATAACCGCGTTGCAGACATCCGGCGCGGTCAATCGTGCCTACACTCTTTCCGGCGGCGAAACGCTCTCTTATCGCGATATGGTGACTCGCGTCTTTGCGGCGCTTAGCCGCCAACCGCGTCTGTTGCCGGTGCCGTTATCGGCTTTTCGCGTTGCCGTTGCGCTGCTGCGCTATTTACCGCGCTACCGGCACTGGTCGGCCGCTATGGCCGAGCGCATGAACCGGGATTTGGTATTCGATCACTATGAGGCAACGCGGGATTTAGCTTTCGAGCCGAGGAATTTCGTATTGTCGGCGGAAGATTTACCGCTATAACCGAACACCGCTCAATATCGCCATGAACCTAAAAAAACGCCTGGAAATTTTCGACCGGCTGGCTGCCGCCATACCTGAACCGACCACGGAACTGCAGTACGGCAGCGCTTTTGAATTATTAATTGCGGTGGTTCTATCGGCACAAGCGACCGATAAAGGCGTCAACAAAGCAACGGCCAAATTATTCCCCGTCGCCAATACAGCCCATGATATTTTGGCGCTGGGTGAGGACGGTTTGAAAGAATACATCAAAACCATCGGGCTATTTAACAGCAAGGCTGCCAATATCATCAAGCTTTGCCGGCAATTGCTGGATAATCACGCAGGCCAAGTCCCCCAAATCCGGGAAGAGCTGGAGGCGCTGGCGGGGGTCGGCAGAAAAACCGCCAATGTCATATTGAATACCGCTTTCGGACAACATACCATTGCCGTGGATACGCATATTTTCAGGGTTGCCAACCGTACCGGCATTGCACCCGGTAAAAACGTGCTGGAAGTGGAGCGCAAACTGGATAAAGGGGTGCCTAAACAACATAAGAAAGATGCACATCATTTACTGATTTTGCATGGCCGTTATACCTGCATTGCCCGAAAGCCCCGCTGCCCGAATTGTGTTATTGAAGATTTGTGTGAGTACCGGCATAAAACCGGACATCAAGATAATAGCAAACCAAGCCGATAATCTGAGGCTGTTTTATCGGATAGTCGGATAGTTGCTTTTTTTGATATGATAGGCTGCATTCGATGCATTTTACGTATCGATTCACATCCCCGGTCTAACCGCCGGAAACAGATTGACACAACACTCCGGAGTCAAAATGAAAAAAATCAACAAAACACCTTTAGCCGCTGCAATGGGTGCTGCTTTCCTGTCTACTTTTGCGGCAACGGCGGTTAATGCCGAAGCTAATCCTTTCGGTATGACTGAATTATCGACCGGTTACATGCAAGTTGCCGAAGCCGATAAAGCGGCTGAAATGGCCTGCGGCGCAGCCATGGGCGGCATGGAAAAGCCTAAGGCGGCGGAAGGTGCATGCGCAGGCAACAAGAAGACTGATGCAGCTAAAGCTACTGAAGGAAAATGCGGCGAAAGCAAATGCGGCGCGATGATGCAGGGCGACAAAATGAAGCCCGGTATGGAAGCGGCCTGCGGCGCGATGATGAAAGGCAAAGAAGGCTCATGCGGCAACATGTCTAAAGACGCAACCGGCAAATAAGCCTAAGTTCCTGTTATTAGCACAGGGAGGGCATGATTATCGTGCCCTCCAATTCCCCTCAAATCACACAAGGTGTTCTTATGGACACAACCCGAAATCTCGTTCACGGTGCCGGCTTAGGCCTGCGGCGGTCTTTTTTAAGCCAAATTGTTGAAACGCCTCCCAAAGATGTCGATTTTTATGAAGTCGCGCCGGAAAACTGGATCACCATCGGCGGCAAGCTAGGCAAACAATTTCGCGCGATGACCGAGCGCTTTGACTTTATCGGTCATGGTTTATCGCTATCAATAGGCAGCACCGACCCGCTGGATGAAAAATTCGTCCGCGAAATCAAACAGTTCCTAGCCGAACATCAAATCAAATTTTACAGCGAACATTTAAGCTATTGCAGCAAAGACGGGCATTTATACGACCTGATGCCGATTCCGTTTACCTCGGAAGCGGTGACTCATGTTGCCGGGCGGATCAGGCGCGTGCAGGATATTCTGGAGCAAAAAATAGCCATCGAAAACGTGTCCTATTATGCCGCCCCCGGTCAGGAAATGGCCGAGATCGATTTTTTCAATGCGGTTATCGAGGAAGCCGATTGCGATGTACTGATCGACATCAATAATATTTACGTGAACAGTGTTAACCACGGTTACGATGCCGAGGCGTTTTTAAAGGCCATGCCTGCGCACCGTATCGCTTACGCGCATATCGCCGGCCATTATGTCGAGGCTGAAGATTTTCTGGTCGACACCCACGGCGCCGAGGTGATAGACCCGGTCTGGAAACTGCTGGGCAAGGCTTATGAACTTTACGGTGTGTTTCCGACGCTGTTGGAACGGGATTTTAATATTCCTGCGCTGGCAGAATTAATCAAGGAAGTTAACACCATCAGCACGATACAAAAAGCCTGGGGAACGCAACATGCAAAACAATCCGCTTGAGGCCGGTGTGAAAGTCGATTTTAAAGCCAAACAGCTTGAGTTTGCCGCGTACATCAGAGACCCCGAAAACAACCCGCCGCCTGCCGATGTCCAGCCGCAACGCATGGCGATGTACCGCGAGCTGTTTTTTAATAATATCGACAGCTTTTTGTCAGCCAATTTTCCGGTGTTAAAAGCAATTTTGAATGACCGGCAATGGTTTGAGCTGGGGCAGGATTTTTTTGCCAAGCATGCCAGTCAATCGCCGCATTTTTCGGAAATTCCGGAAGAGTTTTTGGATTATCTGCAAAACGAGCGGGACAGTTCGAATGATTTTGGCTTTATGCTGGAACTGGCGCATTACGAATGGGTGGAAATGGCTTTGTCCATCTCCAAGGAAACCGCACCCGCTAATCACCCTAATCCGGATAACCTGCTTTGCCAGCGCATCCGCTTATCGCCTTTGGCTTGGCCGCTGGTTTATCAATATCCGGTTCATAAAATATCACCCGCTTTTTTACCGGAAACTGCGCCGGACCTAGCTACATTCCTGGTTGTCTACCGCAATCCGGACGATGAAGTTAATTTCATCGAAATCACCCCGATCACTTACCGGCTGCTGGAGATTATTCAAGAACATGAGGACATGGCAGCAATCGATTGCCTAAAACAAGTTGCTGAAGAATCGAATCACCCGAACCCTGAGCTAATTGTGTCAGGCGGTCTGCAGATACTCAAAGAATTGGCTGAGAAGACGGTTGTTAAGTGTGAGTTGTCCGATTGAACCCACGAAGACGCCAAACTATTAATTTAGCTTTTCTTCGTGGTGAAATAATCTCAAACCAATCAATTAGCCTGCGGTGCTCTGGAAAAATCCGGTCCTTTAGGGAGAGCGTTCTGCTGTAGGCAATGATAAGCTGCATTTTCATACTTGATCACTAAAGACTGAGCATTTTTATGCTCATCGATAAACATTTTAGCTTCATCAGCCGTTAAATCTTTCATCAAAAACTTGGCTATGCACATGCAAGGCGTGCCGTAACGCACTTTATCGAATTCTTTATTGGTTGAATTTTTCAGTTCCCGTTGTACGCACTGGTCGGCAAAATCATGCTCAAACTTGTGTTTTTGTATATCGGTCACGTCCTCATCATGGGAATGATCGAATGGGTTATGTACAGCAACTGCGGGGGTGGATTTTGCCGCGACCGCTTTCGGCTCATCATCCGAACAACCGGCAAGCGATAATGCGATAACCACACCGGTCAACGCAGAAAAAAAGAAGTTTTTGGTAAATGTGGGTGTTTTCATATGCTTAAATCATAAATAGTAAGTAGGGTTAATCGAACTTTATCATTTTATTAAGACTCGTTCTACTGATCTTCACCTCTCCTATCAAGATGGTTACAAATAGCGCTACTTGTTGCACATCTGTTTTCGTTATCATGGGTGCTTTTCATTGATGACTTCCGCCCATGTCTTTTATTCAAAATCTCGAACCCGAATTAGCAACTCTACCTAGTGATTTAATAGCGGCGGTAACCGCCTCGCTGACAAAATGGCATCAGCGGGTGACGGAACTTAAGCTCACTTTCATCCAAACACCGGAGTTTAACGCCGCTATCGTCAAGGTCTGGTGTTCCAGCCTGTTTGTTGCCGAAAGCGGTATCCGTAAGCCCGAACTACTGGTCGACCTGGTCAATTCGGGGGAGTTGTCGGTTATTTATAATGAAAACAGTTATGCCGAAAAATTAGCCCATGCGCCGATTGAAACGCAAGCCGAGTTAATGTCGAAATTGCGCCGTTTCCGGCGCCGGGAAATGGTCAGGATAGACTGGTGGGATTTATCGGGTTGGGCCGAATTATCGGAAACACTGACTGATTTATCGCATCTCGCGGATGCCTGCATTCAATACTCGCTGGATTTTCTTTATCGGGAAGCCTGCGACCTGCGTGGCATGCCATTATTATCCAACGGCAGTCCGCAACAAATCGTAGTGCTCGGCATGGGCAAACTAGGCGCTTACGAATTGAATTATTCTTCCGACATCGACCTGATTTTCGCTTACGCAGAAGACGGCGTATTGCCTGACAGAAAAGAAACCACTTACGGCGAGTTTTTCACCAAACTGTGCCGCAACCTGATCAAAGTCCTGGATGAAATCACCGTAGACGGCTTCGTGTTTCGTACCGATATCCGCTTAAGGCCTTATGGCGACAGCGGCCCTATCATCATGACCTTTGACGGCATGGAAAACTATTACCAGACCCAGGCTCGGGAATGGGAACGTTATGCGATGATCAAAGTGCGCCAAGTGGCCGGCGATTTTGAAACCGGCGCTCAGCTGATGGCGATGTTCAGGCCTTTTGTCTATCGGCGTTATCTCGACTACGGCGCGTTTGAGGAATTGCGCTCGCTAAAGGCGCAGATTACCCAGGAACTGCGGCGCAAAGACCGCATGGAAAATATCAAGCTGGGGCCGGGCGGCATACGCGAGATTGAATTTATCGGCCAAGCCTTTCAATTGATCCGCGGCGGCAACGACAAAGCCTTGCAAACCCGCCCCATTCTCGATGTCTTACAACTGCTGGGCGAGCGAAAATTATTGGCGCAAGAAGATAGCGATCAATTAAAACAGTCGTATTGTTTTTTACGCCGGGTGGAAAACCATATCCAACAATATCAAGACAAGCAAACCCACGATTTGCCGAAAGCCCCGCCAGAGCAGCGGATATTGGCGTATTCGCTGGATTATCCGGACTGGATCGGCTTTAAACAGGATTTGGATAAAGTAAGAACGCAAGTGCATGGCGTCTTCGATCAAGTTTTTTCGCTATCAAAACAAGAGAGTGCAAACCAGCACAGCCAAAAAATTTGGGCCGGTGCGGCGGATGACTCGGAGTTGATGGAGCATTTAAAACAATGCGGCATTCAAAACACCGGCACCCTGCTCGCCGCGATAAAAGATTTTAAAAGCTCCATCGCGGTGAAGAGGCTGACGGCCAAAGGCGCGGGTGTACTCGACCGGTTAATGCCGCAACTGATAGAAGCCATGCAGCAAGTGGATAATCCGGATGAAACTTTGCTACGGATACTCGGTTTGTTTGAAGCGGTAGCGGGGCGAAATGTGTATTTATCGCTATTGTCCGAAAATCCCGGCGCCTTGCTGCAATTGATCAAGCTGTCATCGGCCAGTCCGTGGATTTGCGATTATTTATCGCGATATCCGGTGTTATTCGACGAATTGCTGGATACCCGCTCCCTGTACGAACCGCTCAAAAAGGCCGATCTTGATCGGCGGCTTAAAATTTTGCTGGAACAAATTGAGGTGCAGGATCTTGAGCAACTGATGATCGTATTACGCCAATTCAAGCAATTGAATATGTTAAGAGTGGCCGCCGCCGATATTATGGGCGCAATTCCGCTGATGGTGGTCAGCGATTATCTGACTTATATCGCCGAAAGCATCGTCAGCCATGTTGTTGAGCGCGCCTGGCTGATGCTGACCGACAAGCACGGTATTCCGCCCGGCACCGATAATGATTCTATAGGCTTTGCGGTGATCGGTTTCGGCAAACTAGGCGGCATTGAGCTGGGTTACGGCTCCGATCTGGATCTGGTGTTTTTGTACGATTGCAAGGACGGCAATGCGATGACCGACGGTGCCAAGCCGATTTCTTCCGCCCAGTTTTACGGGCGTTTGGGGCTGAAAGTCCGGCATATTCTCGATACCAAGATGTTGTCCGGCATACTCTACGAAGTGGATATGCGCTTGCGCCCCAATGGCGATTCCGGCTTGCTGGTGACTCCTATCAACGCCTATGAGGATTACCTGAAAAATGAAGCCTGGACCTGGGAGCTGCAAGCGTTGGTCAGGGGCCGATTTATCGCAGGAGACCCGCAGCTGAAAGCACAATACGAGGCCATTCGCAGCCGGGTTTTGAGTTTGCCCAGAGATACCGAAGCATTAAAAAAAGAAGTCCGCGAGATGCGCGAAAAAATGCGCGGCAATTTGGCCAGCAAAGATAAAAACAAGTTTGATCTAAAACAAAGCAAAGGCGGTATTGCTGATATTGAGTTTATAGTACAATTTGGCGTTTTGGATCAGGCAGCGCTTAATGTTGCGTTAACAACTTACACCGATAATGTAAGGCTGCTTGAAGGCCTGCAACAGCAGGGATTTATGCCCGAAGCCGATACGAAAACGCTTAAAGCCGCTTACTGCACCTATCGGGATATCGGTCATAAACTGGTTTTACAAGAGGATAAGACGGTTATAGCCGAAGCCGAGGTCGCCGAAATGAGCGCTCAAGTCGAACAGATTTGGCAGCATTACATGGAGTAGGGCGATTTAAAAAATAGTATACGAATGACACGGATTTGGATGGATTTGATTTTGTTTTATCACACCTTTAGGTAAGCATAACGCTGCTTGCGCCAGCGAGAGCGGGCGTTTTGGCGCACTGCGGCCACGCCCTTCGTCCTGAAGAACCTTGGAGGTTGTATGTCGGACTGCCAAGCGATTAAACAACGCATGAAACAAAAAATAATCTCATCGGCAAACAAAAAAATACTTTTCCTACCTCATGCCGTTAAACAAATGTCACGACCGGACAGAATGATTTCTACGGAAGATGTAAAGGACGCGGTATTGTTGGGTGAAATCATCGAAGAATATCCAGGCGATGACAGAGGTCAAAGTTGCTTGGTTTTTCACACAAAAGAAAATCGTACCATTCATGTTGTTTGTGCGCCTAAAACCGACTATTTAGCTATAATCACGGCCTATTTACCCGTAGCTGACCAATGGTCGTCAAATTTTAAAATTAGGAGCTAAGATGGAATGTTTTTATTGTAAAGGCAAGATGATAAAAAGTAATGCTCCGTTTAGTGCAGACCGAAACGGCTATCATATTTCATGGGAATCGGTTCCAGCCTGGGTATGTACACAATGTGGAGAAGCTTTTTTTGAAGAAAATGAAATCAATCATATTCAAAAAGCATTGCAGAAAATTGATCATGAAACATTGGCGTTAACATCAAAAGTTGCTTAAGCAGATGCATTTTGCTGCTGATTCAAGTGTTTTTTTCGAAAAATATTTTGAAGTAAAAAATTTATAAAACCTTTTAATTTATCTGTTTAGATAAAAATACTGAAAACACTACGTTGGAGAATAAATGATGACAATGGACGATAGAGACGGCGTTATTTGGCTGGACGGGCAATGGGTTGAGTGGCGCGAAGCTAAAGTCCATGTGCTGACGCATACCTTACACTATGGCCTGGGCGTATTTGAAGGCATCAGAGCCTATCATGCGGAAAAAGGCACCGCGATTTTCAGGATGCAGGAACACACCGATCGCCTGTTCCGCTCCGCGCATATCATGAACATGCTTATGCCCTACGGTAAAGACGAGCTTAACCAAGCGCATCGGGATGCCGTTGCCAAGAACAATTTGGACAGCGCCTATATTCGCAGCATGTGTTTTTTCGGTTCCGAAGGTATGGGACTCAGAGCCGATAACCTGAAAGTTCACGTCATGGTCGCCGCCTGGTCATGGGGCGCTTATTTGGGCGCGGACAGCATAGAGCACGGCATCCGCATCCGCACCTCGTCTTATACCCGCAACCATCACAACAGCACCATGTGCAAAGCCAAAGCCAACGGCAATTACATCAATTCCATTTTGGCGCTACAGGAAGCTTTAGCCAATGGTTACGATGAAGCCTTGATGCTGGATCATGAAGGTTTCGCAGCGGAAGGCAGCGCCGAAAACCTGTTTGTGGTGCGCAACGGCAAGATTTACACGCCCGAAACCACCTCGGCGCTGGAAGGCATTACCCGCGATTCGGTCATCACCATTGCCAGAGAGCAAGGTTATGAAGTGATTGAAAAACGCATTACCCGCGATGAAATTTACGTTGCCGATGAAGCGTTTTTTACCGGATCTGCGGCTGAAGTGACGCCGATCAGGGAATTGGATAATCGCGCCATAGGCTCCGGCAGCCGGGGGCCGATTACCGAGCAGTTGCAATCGCTGTATTTCGATTATGTGCATGGACGCCGGGACGATCATGCGGATTGGTTGACTTACGTGGCTTAAAGGTCTGAAAAAAATCATTGTTTGTTCCCAAGCTCCAGCTCTCGTCTTTATACATAAGCGTCTACGGGACACCCGCGTCATTACCCCTCACACCCCTCATTCCCACGCGCTGCGTGGGAATGCAGTGCTGGACGCGCTGCGTCCCGTCCCGTATAGGCTCGGCGCGTGGGAATGACTTTCAGACAGACTTGTGTATAAACGGCAATAGCTCCAGCTTGGGAACGCGGTGGGCGAAACTCTCCTCTTTAAATACAAATATCTGCGAAACACCATCATCCCGGCAGATCAACGGATGCAGACCAACCCTACTTGACTCATTAGATAATCAGACAAGATTTTGAAAAAACACCCTAAAATTCTAATCGTCGGCCCCTCCTGGGTCGGCGACATGGTGATGGCGCAAAGCCTGTTTATCGCCTTGAAAAATACCCATCCGGATTGCCAAATTGACGTGCTGGCTCCGGCATGGACATTATCCCTGCTGGAAAGAATGCCCGAAGTGAGCAAAGCCATCGTCATGCCGCTGCCGCGCGGCCGGTTCGGCTTGATGGAGCGCATTAAACTGGGCAAAAATCTACGCTCGGAAAACTACGACCAAGCCATCTTGCTGCCGAATTCCTGGAAATCCGCCCTACCTCCGTTCTTTGCCAATATTCCCGTTCGTACCGGTTACGTAGGCGAATGCCGCTGGGGCTTACTTAACGATGCCAGAAAACTGGATAAAAACCTGCTGACCATGACCGTGCAGCGTTTCGTCGCCTTGGGCCTGCCTGTTGCTGCGCCGATGCCGCCGGTATGCCCAAAGCCTGCGCTGACAATCAGCAAAGACCGGCAGCAGGCCGTTATCGATAAATTCAACTTAACACCCTCGATCGCCGCGCCGGTTCCCGACCGGCTTGCGGCATACACACCCTCCATGGCGATCGCCGAGTCTGTTCCCGACAGACTTACGGCATACACACCATCCATGGCGATAAAAATCCTGGCTTTATGTCCCGGCGCCGAATACGGCCCGGCAAAGCGCTGGCCGATTGAGTATTACGCCGCAGTCGCCCGCCATAAAATCGACCAAGGCTGGCAAGTCTGGCTGTTCGGCTCCGATAAAGATAAAGCGGATGCAGCACAAATCAACCGGCAAGCTTCCGGATTTTGCATCGATTTCACCGGCAGGACCTCATTAGCCGAAGCGGTCGATTTAATGTCGCTGGCTAACACTGTCGTGAGCAACGATTCCGGCCTGATGCACGTCGCCGCCGCCTTGGACAAAAAAATCATCGCCATTTACGGCTCATCGGACCCCGGCTTTACCCCACCGCTAAACGACAAAGCGCAAATTATCTCTTTGCATCTCGATTGCGCGCCCTGCTTCAAACGCGAATGCCCGCTAGGCCATAGCCAATGCCTGACCGGCATCACCCCGGAGCAAGTGCTTGAACATATAACCGTTACCCAATCAGGGCCTCAGTGAAAATCGCCATCGTAAAACTCTCGGCGCTGGGGGACATCGTCCATGCAATGGTTGCGTTACAGTATATCAAGGCCCATTCCCCGGCCATTCAGATCGACTGGATCGTTGAACAACGCTTTGCCGAAATTTTAAAACACAATCCCGACATCGATAACGTTTTAACCGTTAACCTGAAAGCCTTAAAAACCGACAAGGCCGGAATATTTGCACAGCTCAAAAAAATCCGCAGCTATGCAAGCAACAACTATGACTTGGTTATCGATGCCCAAGGCCTGATTAAATCGGCTGTTACCGCCAAACTGCTCGGAACGCGCATCGCCGGATTCGATGCCGATTCCATCCGGGAAAAAGCCGCGTCATGGTTTTATAACGTCAAAATGGCCTGCGCTTACGATGCCAATACCATCGACAGAAATGCGTTGATACTGTCCAGCCCGTTAGACATCAACATCACCCCCGAACAAATCTTGGGCAAAAAGCCGTTTTTGTTTTTCAACAACGAAGACCCGCAAATTTACGATTTCCTGTCAAAAGACAGGCGCAATATCGTGCTGGTGATCGGCTCGACTTGGGACAGCCGCAACTATCCGGCGGCCAAATTCGTAAAAATAGCGGAGGCATTGCAGCAAAACTGCCTGATCATTTGGGGCAGCGAGCAAGAAAAAGCCACTGCGGAGTGGATGGCGACGCAATCCAACCTGATCAGAGTCATGCCCAAGCTGGATTTAAACAGCCTGAAGGCATTGATAGCCAAAGCCGATTTACTGATCGGCAACGACACCGGCCCGACCCACATGGCCTGGGCATTAAACCGCCCGTCAATCACCCTTTTCGGCCCGACCCCGATCAGCCGGGTTTATCAAACCGACATCAACAAAGTGGTTAAATCCGCGTCTGTCGTTAATCCGTATAAGCTCAACAAAAAGGATTATTCGATTAAGGATATTGATGAGCAGGTGATTATCGGGCAGGCGAAGCTTTTATTGGCCTTGTAGCCAATGGCTCCATATTGTCCGCGCTGTTTTACGGTCTAACCCTTTCACGCAGATTCCGCTCAATACTCTACCCGCTTTTTGACTCCCCTTAAAGGCTGTGCAATACACTTAAGGGGCTGTAAAAGCATTATTTTGATGGTTAAAGGAATCTTGCCGAGGCACTGTAGGGTAGAAACAGCTTTATCAGCCGGCCAGCATGACAACTCTGTTCCGGCCTTCGCTTTTTGCACGATACATGGCTTGATCGGCGGCTTCGATCATGTCGGTGTAATGAGTGTAGTGCCGATTATACAGGGACACGCCGATGCTAACCGTCAGTAAATGGCCATCAAAGCGTTGGCTCATAATCTTGCCTCGACGCTCGACTTCCGATCTTATGCGCTCGGCATAACCGTAGGCGCCGGCTTCATCGGTATCTTTAAGGACAAATAAAAATTCTTCACCCCCATAGCGGCCGATGAAATCACCAGGACGGGTTAAGTTGCGCAATATGTCGGCAACAATCTTTAAGGCATCGTCTCCTGCCTGATGCCCGCAACTGTCGTTAAACAGTTTGAACCTGTCTATATCGGCAAACCCCATGGCGATATTGGCCAGTTTGGATTGATCTTGTTGGAAGATTTCAGTCAGGAAATTGCTGATCGCGCGTTTGTTGAAAAGCCGCGTTAAATCATCGATCTGTGCGTTCTTTTTCTCCAAACTATATTGTTTGGCATTAAAGATGGCAATGCCCAATTCATAGGCAATGGGGACGATTTCCGGCAGTAAGTGTTCATGCATAGGCTTTTTTGATACCGGATTATCGGCATAAAGCACGCCCACCAACCGGTTGTGATGCAATACGGGGATAGCGATAAATTCAGTGCTTTTTAAACGCAAAATGATGGGGTTGCCGGGTTCTGTTGCGGCATCGATGATGACGGCTTTTTTTTCGCGCAGACATTTCAGAAACAAGCCGGAAAGGTGGCTAATATCGATCTCAAAGGGTTGCCGCTGGGGCGGCAATATTGATTTCGGCCATTGGTATGAGGCGATCAGGCAGCGCCGTTTAGGGTCAATGCTGAACATGATGCTGCGGTCAAAATGAAATTCGTCCTGTATGGCTTTCAGCGTCCGGGGTATAAAGTCTTCAGGGTTAAGACTGTGATGAGGCGCGGTTAAACAGGACGGCGATTTTTTATTAGCGGCATCGTCAGCCGGGGTATCCGGGTTAATCTGGCTGAGGTTAATGGTTGTTTTAACCAGCGTGGCTCGTAATGCGGTTAAATCGGGCAGCTTGACGTTGTAGAATTCCCGAGTGCTTTGCAGGTCATGATCGACCTGTTGCAACAGCACTTCAAGATTTAGTTGCTCTATATCGATGGATTCGAGTACCGCGCTCTGTAATGTCGGGTGACTATTATGGCTAGCCGAGCTAATGCCCTGAACCCAGGCTATGTAATTGGAGAAGGAGACGATAGCGATTTCGGTTGCAAATCTAGCGTACGGAGAGGCTTTAGTCGGCTGCCTATGGTGATAAGCAACGATGGCCATAATGGATGTCGGCAATTGCCATTCCAGACAAAACGCATGGCCTATTTCGGTATGGCTTATCCCGAAGAAGTTGCGTTCTTCCTCTATGTTTGACTGTTTGTTGCTGCCGACGGAACGGATAAAGTCACTGTAAGTCATGCGTCCGTAAGTTTCCAGGACGACTTTGCCGATATCGTGTAACAGTCCTCCTGTATAAACCAGGTCCGGGTCCGGATGCTTAAATGCGATGGCTATTCGCTTGCTTAGTGATGCGACATACAGGCAATGCTGCCAAAAAAATAACAAATCAAAGGATTGTGCTGAGTTTTGATAAGTCAGCTTGTTATAAAACAGCAGATTTATCGCCAGTTGCCGCACTGCGGAAAACCCCAGCATAGTCACTGCGCGATTAATGGAGGTTATTTTAAGAGGCATGGCATAGACTGCGGAATTGACCTGTTGCAGGATTTTTGCGGCCAACACAGGTTCTGTTTCTATAATCCGGGACAAGTTTTCGATTCTGGCGTTGTCGTCATTGGTCAGATTTAACAGCTTGATGGCGACAGAAGGGACCAGTTGAAGATGCTTGATTTCATCCTTCAGAATTGAACGAGCGGCTTTGTTTATTCGTTCGGTATCATCCGTACCATCGTCAATCATGATACCTTCTCCTAAATTTTATCGAAGATTATGAAAACTGTTGGGGGATATTTTTAATAGGGTTTTTTAATCATAGCACCAAAAAATCGGTTGCACTGAATACCCAGCACAAAATTTTCTGAATATATATTGATAGTTTACAATACCGGCGAATACGTTGGGCTCTACAGCGGAGCCGCGAGCAGACTGGATATAAAATAATCACATGAAAAAACTAAAGTGCGCTGTTATCGGTACCGGTTATCTGGGCAAATTTCACGCGGAAAAATATGCATCGCTGCCGGATTGCGAGCTGGTCGCCGTTGCCGATATTAATGAGGCGGCCGCTAAAGAAGTCGCCGAAAAACACGGCGCAACCGCGCTGACCGACTATCAATCACTGTTAGGTGAAATTGATGCCGTCAGCATCGTGGTGCCGACGACATTGCATCATAAGGTCTCCAGGGATTTTCTTAATGCCGGCGCTCATGTGCTGGTTGAAAAACCGATTACCGTGACAGTTGCCGAAGCCGATGAATTGATCGCCATTGCCGATCAAAGAAATTTGATTCTACAGGTAGGGCATCTGGAACGGTTCAACCCGGCAGTCTTGGGTTTGGACAAGGAAGAAAAGCCGCTGTTTATTGAATCGCACCGATTGTCTCCGTTTAATCCGCGCGCCAATGATGTCAGTGTCGTGCTGGATTTAATGATCCATGACATCGATATTATTTTGGCTTTGGTCGATTCCGAGGTGGAACGGATCGACGCCAGCGGTACCGCAGTGTTAACCCAAGGCACCGATATTGCCAATGCCCGCTTGCTGTTTAAAAACGGCTGCGTGGCGAATGTGACGGCGAGCCGGATCAGCATGAAGATGGAGCGCAAAATGCGCATGTTCAGGCCGTCTTCCTATGTCTCGGTGGATTTCCAGAATCGAGTGTTAACCCAACATCGTACCGGTAAAAAAGAAATGTTCCCCGGCATTTTGGAAATAGAAACCGAAGAATCCGTGTTTGAAAGCGGCGATGCGCTGCTGGAAGAAATCAAGCATTTCGTTAATTGCATTCATACCGGCAACAATCCGTTGGTTTCCGGTGAAGCGGGAAAAAGGGCTCTGGAAACTGCGATAGCTATCACTCGGTTATTAGGCGATAAATAATTAGAGAATAGAACACCGATTAAACAGATAAATACTGATTTAAAAGCACAATCAAACTTGGCTCGGACTAAAAAAATCCGTTTAAATCTGTCCTATCCTCCGTGTCATCCGTGTTCTATATAAGTTATGTAGTCTCTTTCGGCTACATGATTGCACACAATAATTGATCAACACAAAGGCAATAAAACATGATACCAATGGTAAACCTGAAAGTTCAATACCTTGAAATTAAAGATGAAATTGAGCGTGGGCTGGCTGAAACAATCGAAAACTGTTCGTTTATATTAGGCCCTAATGTACAAGCCTTTGAAAAAGAAGCGGCCGACTATCTGGGCGTTAAACACGCCATTGCCGTGGCTTCCGGAACCGATGCGCTGCATCTGGCGTTGCTTGCCGAGGGCATCGGTGCGGGCGATGAGGTCATTACCACCGCGTTCACCTTTATTGCTACCGCGGAAGCCATTAAATATGTCGGCGCGATTCCCGTTTTCGTCGATATAGATCCCAAGACTTTTAATATCTCAAGCGAAGCGATAGCAAAAGCCATCACCCCGAAAACCAAAGCGGTTATGCCGGTGCATTTGTTCGGTCAACCGGCGGATATGACCGGCATTAAACAGCTATGCGACCGGCATCATCTGAAACTGATTGAAGATTGCTGCCAATCGTTCGGCGCAACCATCAACGGCAAACAAACCGGCGCCATCGGCCATGCCGCCGGGTTTAGTTTTTTTCCGAGCAAGAATCTGGGGGCGTTTGGCGATGGCGGGCTGGTCGTTACCAACTCCGACGAGACTGCGGCAAAACTTAAAATGCTGCACAATCATGGTTCGGAGGTTCGCTATTACCATGACGTGATCGGCTATAACAGCCGCCTTGATGAAATGCAGGCGGTGATACTAAGAGCCAAGTTAAAACGTATCGACCAATACAATAAAGGCCGCCGTCATGTCGGGCGTCTTTATTCGCAATTAATGGCCGGTTTGCCGTTGACCACGCCGTTTGAAGACGGCCTGGGTGAGCACGTTTATCATCAGTACACCTTGTTATGCGACCGCCGAGACGAACTGATGAAAGCCTTGCAGGATAAACAAATCGCCTGCGCCGTGTATTATCCCGTGCCGTTGCATCGGCAGAATGTGTTTAAACAGGAATACGCCGACGTCAGTTTGCCGGTAACGGAATTTGTTGCGGCTAATTGTTTGTCATTGCCGATTTGCCCGTCTATTGAGGATGATACGGTTAGGGAGATCGTATCGGTTATTCGGGATGTTTTGACGGCATAAAATTATGTAGGGTACGCTGTGCGTACCCTTTTTTGCACATCGCTCGTTCCCAAGTTCTAGCTTGGAAATGGGTAAACATATCGCCACGAAGAACACAAAGCTTTTTTACCTGAGCTTTTTCTTGGCACCTTGGTGCCGAGTTAATCACTCTGCTTAAGCTGATACCCCTAACACTCCATTCCCATGTTCCAACATAAACCCTTGAAAATCCTATTCAGCGCCGGAGAATCATCCGGCGATCAACACGCCGCCAATATGTTTCTTGAGCTGAGAAAACAGCAGCCCGACATTAAAGGCATCGGCATGGGCGGCGCCAAAATGGCTCAGGCAGGC
Source organism: Methylococcaceae bacterium (assembly GCA_044426515.1). GTDB lineage: Bacteria > Pseudomonadota > Gammaproteobacteria > Methylococcales > Methylomonadaceae > Methylobacter_A. The sequence goes on from JAUGSS010000154.1 coordinate 59,104, forward strand.
GTAGATATTCGTTACGATTCAGCCAATATCGCCGTCATCGGTGTGGTTGAAGTGATCAAACATTATGCCGAAATCCGTCGTGCGTTAAAACTGATGCAACAGTTGGTCGCAGCCGAACGCCCCGACTTGCTGGTTTGCGTAGACTACAAGGAATTCAACTTTAAACTGGCGCATTACGCCAAACAGCAGGGCATTAAAGTTTTGTTTTACGTCAGCCCCCAAGTTTGGGCATGGCGGCCGGGCCGGGTCAAAGCTTACGGCAAAGTCATCGACATGATGGCGGTGATCTTCCCGTTCGAGACCGCTTATTATGATGCCGAAAAAGTGCCGGTACGCTACGTAGGCCATCCTTCGGTCGATAAAGTCCATGCCCAGTACAGCAAAGATGAAGATTTAAGCCGTTTCGGGCTGGATAAAAACCAACCGATAGTCGGTTTATTACCCGGCAGCCGCGCCAACGAAATCAAACGTATGTTGCCGGTCATGTTGGCCGCCGCCGAAAAAGTGCAGGCCGGTTTGCCGGGTTGCCGGTTTATTTTGCCGCAAGCCGATTCAATCAGCGATGCATTGCTTGAACAATATATCAGCCGGTCGCCGCTAGCCGTTACGATAATAAAAAACCAGCCTTATGATGTCATTCAATGCTGCGACGCGGTGATGACCGCATCGGGAACCGCAACCTTGGAAATAGCCTTGTTAACCGTGCCGATGGTCATCGCCTACAAGCTTTCCTCATTAACCTATTGCTTGGGCAGATGGCTGGTCAATACGCCTTTCATAGGCCTACCGAATATTGTGTCAGGCAAAAGCATCATAAAAGAATTAATTCAGCATGATGCCACAGCCGAAAAGCTGTCGGCCGAAGTTATGCGAATTCTGACGGATAAAAGCTATGCCGATGAAATGCGCAAAAACCTTAATCTGGTTAAACAGCAGTTAGGGCAAGGCGGCGGCTCCAAAAACATGGCGCAATTGGTTTTGGAAATGCTGTCGACTGAGCAGGATGGAAAACATTAAAAATTAAAACCGCTATCGAGATAAGTTTTTGTCTTCCATGCGGGCGGGCGCGGCACGCCAGCGGATGCACTTATACCGGGAGCATCTACTTCGTGGTTTATTAATCGGTTTCCCTTATTTAAACCGGGACACGCGTAAGGCTTAAACTTAAGCTGTCTCGGGTTAAGTTAAAAACTGTTGATCTTTATCCATCATAAATCAATCGCTTGAAAATAAAATGATTGGCATGATAAAGTTATAAAGAATCAAACATTTAGAACAGGGGGCAACAATGGAAATTGGAACTGCGTTTAAACTGGCGGCCTTTATGCTTTGGCCGTTTTTACTGGTATTTTTATATTATCTGTTCGACAGAAAAGGCTTCAAGAAACGGCTGGAGAAGTTTAAACAAGACGGTTTTAAATAAACCTCTAAACGCATCAGATGAGTTTGCCGTGCGCAAAGATTACCGATCTCCCAATTAGATAAACTAAGGCTTCTAAGCGCCTAATCGGAAGACCGGTAATCTATTAAATTCTCGGCGACAGTAAAAATCCAAGCAGCCGCCTTATCCGATGATTGCACTGCGCTTACTTGACTCTTGCAGTTTTTTGAACAAGGTAAGGCATGAAATCTATCTTGCCCGTACTTTAACTGTAAAAACCGCCTTCAGCATAAATCAAATGCAATAAATTGATTGCTAATATCTTCCGGTCATAGCGTTTTGCGCCATTTACATTTAGCCGCCACGCCATCCATTTGGGCAGCATTCTGCAATCTTGCTCGAATCCGTTGCAGCTGAGGCCGGTCAGCGCCATTAATCGGCTCCAAGGACAAGGGATAGCTATTTCCCCACATTCCCCCGGCCCAATAAAACCAACCCAGACAATTCTGATCGGCCAAATCCATAAACTTATCAATTGCGGGCAGCCACCTTGGGTCATCAGGCACGCCCCACTCGCCGATTAGACCACGCAGCCGATAGCTTGAAAGCCAAGAGATAAAAGGTTGTAATCGCTGTTCCACAAGCAGCGGCAAATTCATGGCGCTATCGAAGGAACCCGGATAACGGCCGCTGTAGTCGGCATCAAAAAAAACATGGGCTTCATATACCACCAAGCCCTTGGGATCCTTAACAAAAGGCGTGGGATTCATGCTGGGCCAGCGATGCGCGTTACTCCAACCCTCGCCAGCCACATAGATATCATGGCTGGAGTCAACAATCCGAATTCCATCGACACCGGCTTGGGCCACCTGAGGCCAGCGATCTCCGGTATCGTGAGGCTCGTTCATCAGTCCATAAGCAAGCACTGCGCGCTTCTTGCCTACGGCCTTGGCAAGCCGACGCCAGAGATCGCGGAATGCCTTAGGCGGAACTGCCTCGGTACCGATAATATAGCCGCGATAGCGCCCATAATTATGCAGATCGAGCACCACACGCTGATTCCGCCGGGCCGCATCGTCAAGGAAATTGATAATCCGGGCCAGATAGACGGGGTCCAGCGGCTTGAGCAGCACAGGCTGGAGCCGTTCCCAAGTGAACGGCAACCGCATAGCATTGAACCCGGCTTGGTCGTAATACTGAATCTTCGCCGCTGTAGGAAAGGTATAATCAATGTTGGCAACCCCCGGAACACGCTCCGGGGCAAACTCAGCTCCTGCCAGGTTTACGCCGCGCGGTAACACGCCTCCGGCAGCCGCCGGCCGGAGCCAGCAAGCTTGAACTATAATAAAGACAATTAACTTAACCATGCCAATAACTCCCTGATAAATTTTTTATATTTAGCAAGATGGGGGGCGGCCAAAACCGGACCGTATCGTATCGTTCCCCGATTTTCTTTTAACCACTGCCGATAAACTTGCTGATTTTCCAGAACATCGTTCAATCCTTGCGCAATGCTTTTCACCGAAGCGGGGTCGACGCCGGCCTTGGCGGATATCCAATCGACAAACCCGTCTATTCCCGTACCGTTGGAATAAAGAACCGGAATACCGCATAACAAAGCTTCCAGGTAAACCATGCCAAAAGTTTCGTTATGGTTAGGGGTCAAGGCTGCGTAGTGAAGCAACCTCTGTAAAAGACGTTAAGGTCCAGTATAGTCACAAGATGATCGCGATCGAATTGGTTTGAATACCTAGACAGCGCGCCACAAATACGTCCGCTTATTTTTTAAGCCATTACCGGCATACCCGCATTGGTAATCGCCCCGCCTCCATCCCTTTAAACAGTTTTCTGGGAGAGCCCTGGGAACATTATCAAGTCGAAACCGAATTGGTCGACTTCAATTGGTCGCATAAATTCAATAAGCATTGGAAAATTCAAAATGGTTTTGTCTGGAACAACTTGACTTATAACTGGCGGGAACATTATTTCGGTTCTCTAAACGATATATAGTATCCAGTGCTAACCGGGCCTCTGTTTTGCCTGCTGATGCATTGACCGTAATTGGTTCAGTACGGTTGGAATATTAGCCGCCTATTTTCACAAAATAGGCGTGATATAACACAGAGCAGTAAGGCATATCCCGCAGTTCAAAAAATGTGTTCACATTGGTTCGCCCTCTAATCGACTTTGTGACGCGGACAAGGCCGTATTGCGTATTCTGGCGAAATCACATAACGCCGCCAGCCGCTCGCCTTTATCCCGCCATTCCCAAAACACGCCCTCGCCCAGCAACACATAATGCCAGGGCAGATTTGACCGCTTCTCTGCTGGCAGTATGTTGACCCTTTCGCACCAAGCCTTGCCGCATCGCGGTTTTCAGGTCAAAATCGGCAATGATATGTGGAAAATAAACCTTGCGCCTATTCCTGCCGGAACCGACATCGTTGTACGGTGTCGCAGAAAAATCCACCTGCACGAAACGGCGGCCTTTGCTTGTCGCGATACGGGTCAGGCTAAGTTGCCATTCCACTTCGGTGGTTTCTCCTTCCCGCTTGAAGTCATGGAATGGTGCGCTTCGTCATTGAATACCAAGAGTTCCGGCAAAGCGGCGAGATAATCCAGCACGCCGCCACGCGCAAAACGCCGATCCAACACCTCCAGACTGTTGCCCGCCGCCTTGCCCGGCTGTACCGGAAATAGTGATGCAACCGGGTCAATATCGGCTCCCGGCGTGTCCAGTTCGGTTTCGTCAATCTCTTCTCCTGCTTCTTGCAACAAGTGCCAGTTGGCAATCGCAATCATGCCGTTGCCGGTGGTTTTCAGGCCGATTTCCGCCTTGCTACAGACATTGGCGCGCAGGCCGTCTTGGAGCTTGCCGCAAAACGCATCCAGCAAGCGGTCATACACGATCAGGCCGGGGCGACCACCAGAAAATGGCGGGTAAAACGCGCATCATCCAAGCCTTCGGCGAGTGCCGCGTTCTTGTTCAACAGCTGCCAGATCAGCAGGGCTTGCAATACCCAGGTTTTACCGGTGCCGGTCAATAGCGCGTCCGGCGCGGCTTGTTGGTACAGGTTTTTCAAATTTGTTGCATTCGGCACTTCATGAGCAACGATAGTATTTAAAATGGCTTGGCGTTGCCCGTCATGAAAATTCAGGCGGCGCGTAGTACACGCTTCCTCGCCAAACCACCAGCGCAACAGTTCCGCAGTTGTCGGTGTTACCAAATCGATAATATCGGCCACGCCGCCTGCAAGGCCGATGCACAGTTGTTGGGTTTTGACGGTCAGCGCATTGGCAAGTTCCAGTTCAGACATGGTTAATCCTTGTTTATGGTTGATAGAGATCAGTAAATTGTTTATATTGAAACTGTTGTAACTTAATCTTTACAGGCCACTGCTATGAATAATCACCTGAAAAACTGGCTGGATGGCGTAAGCCAGGCTCTTGTTTTGTATCCTGAGCAAGATTATTTGCGTCCTCGGCGCGGAGATTGCCAAAACGATGCCACTGCTCTGCGTGGCGATGTTGCAAAAATCGCTAACGGTTTACGTAAGAGTTTGGCTGATAATGGCAAAGTCAACACACGCATCCGTTAGAAGCCGGCACGGCGATCTGACCGTTCAGCAACACGAAACCGACAGTCCCATTATTCCTGTTTAACAGATTGAACAACTCCATCAGTTCCGCCCTGATCGGGTCGACTGGATTTTTGAGCAAACTCAGGCAGAAGCCGAATATCGGCGTATCGAAACGCATAGGGTCAATACCTTTGTTTTTATCGAGCGTTTAATCGGTCAGCTATGCGCGTTGCTGATCGGCCTATCCGGCATTGTCGGCGGCGTTTACACTGCCGTACAAGGGCAACCCGAGGCTGGCGGCACGATTGCCGGTTTGGCTATTACCGGATTGGCTGCCGTGTTTTTGACCGGGCGCGTTAAAAAAACACCCAATGGTAGCAAGTGAGCAAGCGATAACAGCATGATCACCAATGGTTTGCCGCCGGTTCATCCAGGCGAATTTCTGTATGAAATACTCGATGACCTGAATTTGACCCAAGCCGCCCTCGCTGACGCGATTGGCGTTTCGCCGATGCGCGTGTCGCATGTACTCAAAGGCACTCGCCCGATCACAGCGGAATTGGCTTTGCGGCTTGGCCGCGCTTTTGGACAAACGCCGCAATATTGGCTGAATTTGCAAACTTGTTATGATCTGAAAATAGCGCAAACCGAATGGCAAGACAGCTTGGCCAATGTGCGCGAAATTACGCACGTTTGATTCAGGGCGTTGCCTAAACGCCATTATTGGGTTACCATCTCGGCAATTACTTCCGCCTCAAAACCGAACACATCCACCGCCCGCACACAGACAGACAGTACGGCTACCGGCTTTAGCCGGAACGGTGAGCGTGGCTTTGGTTACCACGCGCAACGGATCGTCGTCATTGTCGGTATTGCCTCGATAATCCTGCCAGACCGAGCGGAACAGTTGACCGTCGTAATCCGGGTCAACCGCCCAATATTCGATTAACGCCAACGGCTCGGCATTCATCACGCCGTGCAGTTGGGCGCGGTTGGTTTCGTCGAGGTTAATGGCTTCGGGGGAGAGCAGGACGTAGTTGTCGAGTTCGACGGTCAAGTTTTCTTCGGCGATGCGCTGTGTGCACCATTGTTAGCATCATCATGATCCAAGGTGCGCACAGCGCACCCGCGCGCCGCACCGGCTTGATGGTCAAATACTGCAAACTGGCAAAACGCACCGTGCCTTTCAGTTTTTCCAGCCCGCCTTTCTTTTTCAGCCGGTCCAGCAAATCCGGCGGAATCACCAGCACTTCCAGCTGTGGGTCGTTTAATGCCTGAATGTCATGGCCGATCGACGATTCAAAGTTCCAACCCAGCACGATGACTTTGCCCCAGCCGCCCATCAGCGTATCGCGTTGGGCGATGGCTTTTTTCAGCGTCGCCGCGCCGGTGAGTTTGTTGGGGGAATCAGCGAGTACCAGAGTCTTGTTGGTTTTGCGGTCGAATTCAGGAGGAGTATTTGTGGGAGCGACGCCTACGTCGCGATTTGCTTCTAATCGCGACGTAGGCGTCGCTCCCACAGAAACTCCCACAGGAAGATAGCCCAGATTACGGTTCGGATTGTCTTCCGGCGGCAACGGCAATGCGCCGAACAGTCGCAAGACAATGGTGGATAAATCGCCGATACGGAATTTGCGTCCCAACGTGGATTTGGCGGCCTCGACCTGATAATCGCCGATGGCCTGATACAGAAATGGTTGGGCGTTCTGGTCGATCAGGCGGTTTTGCCACTGCTCGTTGTGGGTCGCCGTTAAATGCCCGCGCCGGTCATTGGCGGTAATCCAGTATTTTTTCAGCGACTTGCCCCCTTGGCGACGATTTCCGGGAGTTGTTCAAGCAGGGATTTTGCCATTTCTTATCCTTAAATGGTGAACAGCGTACCGATTCAACCAACAGTTCAATTAAAAATTGAATAGATAATGCAATAGAAAGTTTAATTAATGGGCTATAAAAATTTAACTTTCTGTTCATGACTGAAAAACTCGAATTTGCTGAACGTTTACGCAATGCTATGCTCGCCGCCGGTTATGAGGCGCGTCCGTCTGTGCTGGAAAAAGGTTTTAATAGCCATTATTGGGGGCGTTCGGTGACTTTTCAGGCGGTATCGCGCTGGCTGCGCGGCGAAGCCATCCCTTCGCAGGAAAAATTACAAGTACTGGCGGAGTGGTTGAAAATTGAGCCACACGCGTTGCGGTTTGGTGAACAAGCAGCGGAATCAATTCGTGCTAAACGTCAGCAGTGGGATGAAGCTTTGGATTATCAGGAACGGGAAACGATTGAACGGTATTTGGGTTTACCCGTAGCACAGCGCAAAGTGGTGCGGGAAGTGATTGCAGCGTTTGCCAAGGCGTTTCCAAACGAGACTGCAGTTATTACAGCGGTCAAAAAATAGTTGTTGCCTGAATGGGTGGGTGGGTGGTAGACGTGATCATCAAGCCTGGCTAGTTCCGTCGAGTTAGTGATAGCGTAATATTTTTGCAGGCAAGAGCTAAACAAAACAGCCCTAGATCGCCCAATCTTCCAAACTTAATCCCTTAATACGTTCAAACTCACGCAGGTTATGCGTGACCAATGTAGCGTTTTGGGAGAGTGCATGGCAGGCAATCCAAAGATCATTAGCACCTATAGGAGTGCCTGCTATTTTAAGCTGGGTAAACTGCGCGGCATAGTGCTCGCATAAGCTATAGTCCGTATCGTATTGAACCGGGATAACCAGTGTAAGCTGATTAAGTTGTTTTAACACCTGAGGCTTACGTGTGCTACGCTCTGCACCCTTGAGTAATTCGGCATAGGTGAAAAAGGACATGCAGAGTACGGCATCTTTATCCAGAGCATTGATCTGTGCGGCGATGGTTGGTGGTTTGTTTTTAATCAGGTAAATGAGGATGTTGGTATCCAACATGTAAATCATAAAGCCTCCCGATCCTGCATGGCGGGCTGTTGTTGGTAATTTTGCTCAAGCTGGCTAACAAAACCTTCATCAAATGCATTGAGCGCCGCTAAAAAGGCTGCGCCACGGTCGATGGGTAGTGGGTGTATCACTAGGTCGCCATTCGCATTACGGCTGATTTCAACCTGTGCAACATCAAGGCGAAACTCTTGTGGAATACGCACCGCTTGGCTATTGCCGTTTTTAAAAATACGCGTGGTTAATGTTGGCATGGCTCACTCCAATTAGATGTACATTAATGTGTGTATTGTGTTTTTAGGTTAATAATTTTGCAAGTTATTATTTATCCATCGTAGAACGGATAAAATGTAAAAATCACCAAAACAAAAAAATGCGTGATATGGCTTATTAAATTGTGTCATATCCCGCAGTTTCGCAAGAAATATTCGCTTCCTTACCGCCACAAGTAACCGGATGAAATTTTTTCGTTGTGGCACAAGCGTTGTCAATTCTAATCTCTTGATTACAGCACCCCAGTTACACCTATTAATGGCATATATGCTGCTGTTGTTTGTCAAATGCCCTGGGTTAATACTCTGGCTCCGGACTTTGACAATTGCTGCAACAATGCAAAAACCCAAACACGATCTGCTCAACAGCCTATTCCATCATCACCGTAAAGAATTGTTGGTGAACGAAGGCACGGTAGAGGTATCGGACAACAAAATAAATGTTCCGGCTTTAGTCCATATCAACCAGCAAGTCGATTACCGGAATAGTCATATTGGGCCAGTGATGGCTGCCGATATACTGGAAACGCTCGCTTGGCAGCGCGGCCAATTGATTTTTAAACAGCAGCCGCTAGCGCTGGTGATAAAGGAAGTCAATCGTTATCGAAGTGGGCAAATTATGCTGGTTAACCCGGCGTTGAAAGAACGGGTAGTCAGCGGGGTGTTTGATATTGCAGATCAGGATGCAGTGGTTGACGGTATTAAGACGACTTTAAAAGTCAGCTCGGTGAAACTGTCTGGGCAATTGGTTTTGCTTTATTGATTGATGCTAGACAGGCTTTCGCCGTTTCGCTCATAAAAACTGCTTGGAAAAATTGGCGATGGCGAGAGCGATAAGAGCGCCCATCATCCATTTGAGTAAATTAAGATCGGCCTTGATGGGGGCAAGTTCGATTTGTAAATCCTTTTTAGTGACCAGTTCGGATTCTTCAATTGCTGCACGCATTGCATCGGTCAAACCTTCCGCCTGCTTTTGATCAAAACCTGCCTCTTGTAATTTACGAACAAATTTGTGGGTATCAAATGTAATTGTTGCCATATTGGACTCCGGCATGTGCTAAATGTGTTTGTAGCATATCATCAATGTGCTTGCACATTATGCCACCACATTATCCCTACTGCCATTTGTTTAGGCGATCAAACAAATTGATACTTTTTTCCCACGACTAAGGGTAAATCCATTCCGCCTCGTCGTATGTCATGAAGACAACATTTTCATGACCTAAAGAGGATTTACCTAATGACACTATCGACACGCCGGGTTTGTATAAAACGCGGACAAAAAATCATCGAGATAACCGGACTACTGGTATTGTTCGGCGTAGGACAAAACACCTATTCCGGTGAAGCTGCATCCGGGCAAACCATGCCATTCAACATCCCGGCGCAATCCTTAGCGGGAGCATTAACCCGGTTTTCTGCCGAAACCCGGCTGCAAGTGCTTTATGAAGGCGATGAGGCAGACAAGCTGCAAGCGCCTGCGCTTAACGGCACGTATACACCGGCACAAGCCTTGGAAAAATTGTTGGGCGGTAGCGGGCTTAAGTATCGGTATAGTAATGACAAAACCATTACTTTAGAACTGGAGCCATAACGCATGAGCTGCAAAAGCAAAAAATTAACTGTTTCTTTATTTTACGGTTTTAGTATTCAAATACTGTCCCATTTAAAAATTAAACTTGCCGCACCGGTCCCGGATACTTCGCCACCAAAGCATCCGCTGTCAACAAGGTGATTCCCTCAACGGTGGCCTACGCAACAAGGATGCGGTCGAATGGGTTTTTATGGATGGGGACAAACTATCGATGGAAACGGCATGCTCAGCGGTGATAGCCAATTCTTGATAGATGTAGTCCAACAGCCCGCGACGCAGTACCCTTGCATCGACCTGAAAATCGGAACGCCCAAGCCCGCGCTTGATGGCTATTTCCCAAAGGCTGGCCGCACTGAAAAGAAGTTCGTTCAACGGGTCTTCCAGCAATAAGCGTGCCGCTGTCAGCAACTGATAAGGCGAACCAGCCGCCCATAATAACAAGTAGGTATCCAGTAGCAGCTTCATTCTTCATCGCCAAAAAGCAGTTCGATTTCCTTAGCCCCCCCATGCTGTCGAAATCATCAGGAACGGTGATCTGTCCTTCTATGAAGCCCAGCCTTCGGATTTGTCCGGCTGATGGAGCGTCCAGACGAGTGACCTTGACCAGCGGCTTTCCTGCTTTGGCGATAATGAAAGAATCACCTTTCACCGTCTGATCTATCAACCGGGACAGTTGGGTTTTGGCTTCGTGGATATTGACTGTTTGCATGATAAATCTCGTTAAGTTAGTCTATCCGTAACTACTCAGGCCAGCCAAGGGACCTTACGATTTATATTAAAAATGTCAAATGTAAAGTCTGACCCTCGCTTCGTTGGCTGGCATAAGGGCTGGAGATTTTGTATTAAACCGTTTTTTAAATTTAATAATCAACAAACTTACCGATTATCTGTTGCAAACGTCGCATAAGTCCGCATCAAGTTGGCATCTGCAAGATCAGCCGCTATTGCTGAGCTGGTGAGCGAATAAGGATAGAGAGTAATGGAATCGCTCGGCGGTTTAGCGGTCACAATAGCTTCTTGAAACTTTGCCACCTCTTTCGCTGTCAGACCGGAATTTCTTAGCTGCGCAACGAAATCGGCCGGCAATCCGAGTTCTGCAACCGATGCCTGCACGGAACTAAACTCTTCCGGTGTCAAGAAGAAGGAGTTCACACCAGCCGCTACGAGTGCTTCATCAAAACTTAGTCGCAGTGCGGGCCGTTCGTCGTCGAGTTTTGCAATTGCAAGCGCAAACGCAGCTGCGGCATGTTCTTGCATAGCTTGCGCTGCCGCATTTTTAGCAACGTAAGCGCCACTCATGCGATTAATGGATGTCACGAAGGCTTGAGTCTGTGCCTGTGTATGAGCCACATTCATAGCAAGCGCATTGGAGGCCTGTATCACGACTGCCGGCAAACCCGACTTTGCCGGAATGCGCAGAATACGCGATGGGAGCGTTACCTTGGCAATCTTTTCAAAGTTTGGGTCGGCCGGATCTTTGGCTTTATGCTCGGAGAGTGTTTTCATGGCATAGGAAGATCCCTCCCCCACCAGTTTTATCACAACAGCCAATGGGCCTGCGACAGCTGTAGCCGGAGGAATCAGCGCAATAAGAGCAGCAGTGTTGCCGGTAATTTTATAAGCGGCTTCCATTTCGCCGAATGCTGCGGCGGCATCTCTCCAAGCCTGTTTCATATCTTTAGGCGGTCTGGCAACCGCGACGAGAGCTCCAGCCTCGATTGTACACAGCGCTTCGTCGCCGTCGCCCGTCAGCGTTCCAAAATAGCTCGCGTTACAGATCCACGGGCGAGAATCGTTACTCAATGTCACCGTGACCTTCAACGACACGACTCCTTGATGAAAAAGCGTTTTGTGAGTGCAACCGTCCGTGTCGCTGCTATGAAACCATACCGCAGCCTCTGAAGTGGACGCTGACGTTTGGAATTTATTACAAGCCTTATCGTCTTTGGGCGCCTCAAGCTGCCATGTGAAGGTCGGTTCACTCGTATTGATTGCGCCCGATGGGTAGGAAAATGTTACCGTATAGAATGTTGCCCGCGCCGTTTCATCGAAAACGGCGTGGATACCGGAAAGTATCGGAGGAGACTTTCTCTCCAATTTAGGCGTTGCGGCAAAGTACGCCGAAGTTTTAGCTGTTTCATCTTGCCGGTACGAATAGGAACTATCCGATTGTCCTGCCAAGACGGACGAGGATAATAACGTTAAAACAAAAATTGATTTTTTCATCACTATTTCCTTAATTGCAGTGTCGCAAATTCAGATAAAACATAGCGAAACAGAACAATAACACCGCAACTCAATATTGGACGAGACGGCTATCGAGGAGCCCTTCCGCCAAACAGCCACTCGATAAAACAATTAATATCAGCTCTTAGCCAGATTTCAGGAGCTCACAAGCGCACTAAACACTGTTGAATTTGTAAACTACAAGCTCTCAGATAGAGAGGATGATTACAATACCTCAGCTATTAGATAATGCCAAATAAAGGCTTTGAATCCGAATCAATGGGGAGCAGTGCCGTTGATTTTACAGTGTTAATTAAAATCAATGACACCGCCCCATTGATCTCATCAACTTATATCCAGTCTTGCCCGAAAAAAATCACCGTCGATTTCAATCTCAATTGTTGAGGGCCGTAGGATGTGCTGAGGAACGAAGCGCATCAATCACGAACCTTGTTTAGCGCATTCTACGAGCGACGGAAGATTATTGAAAGTATTCCCCAAACTCGAAGTCCGACAAATCAACATTGCTACACCAGTCTTCAGGGTAAAGCCCCAATCGAACAAATTTGTGAAAACTTGAATGCGGCCAGTCTTTCACCTGCGCCACCCAGCCATGCTTGACTGGATTCCAATGGATATAATCGAGATGACGTTGGAAATCCAGCTCATCGCGGATAAGATGATCCCAAAAACGGCGTTGCCACAAACCCCGTTCGCCACGATTTTGACGGCTTTTGGAAATCCTTTCGCCCGTATCAATATTCCGGGAGAAGCCGCCTTTTATCAATCCCCAACGGGTCGAATAATCAGCGTCCTCAGTCGGCAAGCTAAAGATGCAATGCAAGTGTTCAGGCAAAATCACAATGCCGTTAATACGGAAAGGGTGTTTTATTTTTACCTCGGCAAAAGCCGTTCGCAAGACATCAATCCGGTCAACCAGCAACCGATTTTTATGGCGTTTGGTCAGGTTGACCGTAAAGAACTAAGTTGCCCCAGGAATATAAAAACGGCGATATGTGCTCATGGATGGCAGGATATAAATAAAAATCAAGGGCGTAGGGTGCGGTAAGCCGGTAAGCCTAGCGAACCGCACCGAGGGTATCTCTACACATCGGGGGCTCTCTGTCGTGCGGTTCGTGCCTCACCACACGTTACGTCGGAGCCGTAGTACGCAAGACATCAACCCGGTCAACCAGCAACCGATTTTTTTGCTAGTTCCCAAGCTCTAGCTTGGGAATTCGGTTCGGGAAGCTGGAGCTCGCTCACTGGGTTCCTAAGCGGGAGCTTGGGAACCAGCACAACATCCCTCTAATGATTTAATTTAAACAGGGTGCTGATTCCAAAAAATGTTATTTATTTTTACCATGAAGACCATGAAGGACTTGAAGATACTACTGCATTGACTTCATGCCTGATATTGAGACGATTCATAAATCACTCAATTTTCTTACCTTTATTATCTTCATGTCCGTCATGGTAATAAAAACAAGTTCCCCTCGTTCCCACGTGCTACGTGGGAATGCCGTCAAGGCGCGCTGCGCCGCGAGTCATGAGCAACACGTCTGCATATACGGGACGCAGCGCGTCCAGCACTGCATTCCCACGTAGCACGTGGGAACGAACATTTATGTGTAAAGACGAGCGCCGGAGCGTAGGAAGGATGTCGCTTTATTCACTTCGGACTCTAATAAAAACAAGTTATAAACATTGTGCTGCATCAGTACCCTTTAAACATGCCAATAACGCCCTGATAAACTTGTTATATTTAGCAAGATAGGCGCTGCGGTCAAAACCGGACTGTATCGTTCCCCGATTTTCTTTTAACCACTGCCGATAAACTTGCTGATTTTCCAGAACATCGTTCAATCCTTGCGCAATGCTTTTCACCGAAGCGGGATCGACGCCGGCCTTGGCGGGTATCCA
>JAUGSS010000052.1:0-6794 GCA_044426515.1 Methylococcaceae bacterium
CAGATGATTATGATAAACGCCGATAAATAAGCCTGAAACCGCAACAAACGGAGTTTTTCGGGATAATTCACAAAAAAATCTTATTCAATCATAGTCATCCGCGTCATCTGCGTTCTATTTATCTACCTGCTGAGTAGTTACTAAAAAATAACCATAATAAAGGTATGTGACAAAATGCCGCATTATCATTTTGCCTTTGCGTTGATAGCATATCAACGTGCGCTCTAACTTACCTTCCCTTGGTAAGGGGAGCTTAATCATCTAATTAGGCTCCCTTTCTTTTGCGTTTTTCTCTGTCGGCTCGACATTTGAATTTAGAAAAAATCAATAAATTGAATAGTTGTTCGGCAAAGATTTTCTTTTCCATCCGGGACCTGTTGAGCACGTCTTGTGGGCTAAGCTGTGCTCGTGTAGCCACTTTAATGTAATACTCCTATTCAACACCAGTATTTTGAGGCAAGGCTAAAATTGCTTGGACTAGCTTAGTCAATTCCTGGTCGCACAATTTGGCCAGTGTCACGCATTTTTCAACGTTATCGCCTTGGTGGAACGCCATATCTAGCTCTTTCAGGTATTTCAGCAGATTACGGGCTCCCAAAATTGCAACAGCGCCTGATAGATGGTGAATCATTTGGCGGCATTGCCGGATGTCGCCGTTCAGTAAATGTTTCATCACCCGCTTCATATCCTCGCTATGGGTAACAACAAACATCTGTAACAAGGGCTGATATTTTGTAATGTTCCCCTTGACCACGGCAAGACCCCCAAGCCCCTCAAAGCCGGCGATATTTTCAATTTGAACAGGCGTTGTTATTTCATTGACGGCTTCAAGCGAGTGATTTTGAAAGCTGCCGGGGATAATGTTTTTCTCGTTGCGTGACAGCCACTTTAATAGAACAGCATATAAACTATCCGGAATAAACGGCTTAGTGACAAAATCATTCATGCCGGTAGCCAAACACTTGCTCCTATCATCGTCAAAAGCATTTGCAGTCAAGGCTAAAATAGGCAGACGGGCATAATCACTCTGTGAGCGAATGGATTTTGTCGCGGCCAGGCCATCCATTTCCGGCATTTGAACGTCCATAAGAACCAGATCGTATTGATGGTTACGGATTTTATCCAAGGCGACTAGACCATTTTTTGCTATATCCACTGACAACCCGACATTACACAACAAGTCCTGTAACACTTCCTGAATCGTTAGATTATCTTCCGCCACCAGAATGCGGGCACCGGCATGAGTTTGGCGTAATAGAACTGCGCTATCAATGGATGCCTCAACTATTCCAAGGTTTTTGAGTTCACTGCTTCGCTGTAGACGAACAGTAAACCAGAACTTACTGCCTTGACCGTCAGTGTTGTCAACACCGGCTTCTCCGCCCATCATAGTTGCCAAATGCTTGGTAATAGCCAAGCCCAGGCCTGTACCGCCGTATTGCCGAGTATGGGCAGCATCGATTTGAGAGAATGCTTCGAAAAGAGCGGATTGTTTGCCTTCCGGTATACCGATTCCCTCGTCCTGGACTTCAAAACGAATCAATAAACCGTGGGGGCCTTCTTCGAGCAATAGTGCACGAATCCGGATAGTGCCGGCTTCGGAAAATTTGATGGCATTGCCGACATAATTAAGCAGCGCTTGTCGTAGACGAGTGAGGTCTCCCCGTAACCGTTTCGGTACTTTATCGACCGCTAGATTGATTCTCAGCCCCTTGTCCAGTGCCTGATCGGCGACGAGCAAACTCACATAGTCCAGGACATCATCCAGAGCGAAGTCTAATTGTTCCAGTTCCAGTCGGCCGGATTCGATTTTTGCAAGGTCAAGGATGTCATTTATTATGGCCAACAAATGTTGAGCTGCGGCATCGGTTTTATCTAGCCGCTCGAGCTGTTGAGGCGTTAAATTATTTTCCCGCAATAAATAGTTAAGACCGATGATCGCGTTTAGAGGTGTGCGGATTTCATGGCTCATGTTAGCCAGAAACTCGCTTTTTGCTTTATTTGCAATCTCCGCAGCCGCTTGTACCGCAGTTAATTCCAGCGTCCGGTTCTCCACTAATTCTTCCAGATGATGCCGATATTGGTCTAATTCCATAGCGACACGTTTCTTCTCGGTTACATCCTCCTTTACCGCTACATAGTGAGTAACACATCCATCAACCTGCCGAATCGGCGTGACGCTGGCAAATTCGACGTATTCACTGCCGTCCTTTCGACAATTATAAAATTCACCTCGCCAGACGCGGCCGTTATTTAAAGCGCTCCATAAGGCGGCATAGTTTTCCCTGGGTGTTTTACCGGAGCTGAGAATTCGTATGTTTTGCCCAATCAATTCTTCGCGGCAATAGCCGGTGGTTTTTAAGACCGCTTCATTGACATATTCAATCGTTGAATTCAAATCGGTGATGACGATGTTTTCGGAACTTTGTTCAACAGCTTGTGCGAGTTTTATTAATTGTTGTTCAACCTGCTTACGTTCGGTGATATTTCGAGCGATGCCGAATAGGCCGACGACCTTGCCCGCATAATCAAAAACCGGTCCTTTGGTAACCAGGAAAACTAATTTCTGTCCATCAAGCGTGGTTACCTCTTCTTCAATAGTTTTGGTACAGCCCGCCGACATGATGAACTGATCTGTAGTCATTACGGCCCGTGCAGGATCTTCCGGCAACCAAAAGCTGTCGTCCAGGCCAATAATATCAGCTGATTTTTTCCCAAAGTATTCGGCGCCGGCTTGATTGATCAGTTGGTAGCGGCCCTGTCTATCTTTGATAAAGATAGCGTCCGAGGTGCCGGCAACAATGCTTTGGAGCAGGCTGCGGTTTAATTCCAATTTGGATTGAGAGCGGATCAAGG
This sequence comes from Methylococcaceae bacterium, assembly GCA_044426515.1. Classification (GTDB taxonomy): domain Bacteria; phylum Pseudomonadota; class Gammaproteobacteria; order Methylococcales; family Methylomonadaceae; genus Methylobacter_A. Next base: position 2,857 of record JAUGSS010000052.1, read on the forward strand.
TTTCGCTGAGAAAACTGACAGCAAAACCGTTAAGTAGAAGAAAACTCCATTGAAGTAAATCATAACTGGCGGCGATGCGAAAAGTGTGTATGGGTGGAATCACTAAATAACTGACGCCTAGCGCCGCTATCATTGTCGAAACCAGGCCAGGTCCGAAACCACCCAGTAAAGCGCTGAGAATGATCGGAAGCATAAACAGTATTAACAAAGGCCGAGTGTCAAAATGGATTGCAATACTGTTGCGCACAACCAGCATGGACAACGTTATTAATATAGCAAAAGCATACATCAGCAAGCCTGAGCGCTTGCCGGTTGGTTGCCCTATGGCGAAAGCTTCGAAAAGGGTTTTCGCGGTATTTACCTTGGCAGGAGGAACCGCATGTAGCGTGATAAACAGCATAGCGGCAGTCGCTATAACGAATAATGCCCCTTTGGCTGTGGATAACGAAACCATGGCTTCGATATTGTCAGGGATCAATAAAAGCCGGTCTGACAGAAAAATCCAGGCTAAAGCCACCGCTGCGTAGCCGGCAGTAGCGAAAATAATAAAGCGTTCTCTGGCATTAGTTAGCATTTAGTCTTCCCCTATTTGAAATATCGGAAACCATTTTTCTACAAGAATTTTTTGACCAGGTTCTGTTGATATTTGATAAAAACGTTCGTCACAGCGGCAACTTAGGTTTTTTCTGTATCTGTAAATGATCGCTTTTGAACGGTTATTATTGAAATATCAGCACAGCTTAGATCATTCGGCAAAATACGGCCGTAAAAAACTTTCTTGCCGGCGTCGGTTTTATGCTGTCTTGTAGGCCAGGCCCCCGCTTTTCCGGGGCCTAAGTAACATTTTAGCAGCCGCAGATAAAACGGCGGCGGTCAAATTCGTCAAGACAAGCCAATGCTGAACGATGGCAGTGAGCAACTGACAATAAACCTTATCAAGAGCGCAGTGGAGCAATGGGCTACCTTGCACGCCGTTACCGGAAAATAATATCGTGAGGGGTGAGCAGGTCGGGATATAGCGGTTTTCCGGATTATACAAGACGCATTAACCAATAGTGCTTTGCATTCCAGAGCGACCTAAGGAACATGCATAAATTAATTTAAGCAATTACCACGAAGAGCATGAAGGACATGAAGACTTAAATCCTTCATGCTCTTCATGTTCTTCATGGTTTAAAATAAAACTTGCTCAAGTTATTTCATGCACGTTCCTTACATAATGTAGGATTAGTCCTACACAATCTTCTATAAATCCTGCAAAACTTATAGCGCTTAACTGATTTATAACAATCAGCGTTAACGTCATAATGAATCCGTCAAAAATACTAGATGGATTATTTCATGGATGTTGTTCCTTTTAAGCTTGATCAAGAAAACATGGCGCTGTTATTGGATGTGCATGACATCCTAATGACATGGAATACCGACGAAACCCTGATGTTGCAACGGATTTGCGAGAAGTTATTTTCATCTTTTCCCCTTGACCTGATATGGGGCGGGTTGATAGGGCAGGATGCCAAGCTGTCTGTGTCGGGAGCGGTCGGCATCGGCGCGGAACATATCGACGGTATAACGTTGGTATGCACAGCTGCGGCCTTAAATACCCAAAATACCCATATCAGGCAGTGCATCGACACCTTATCCCCGGTTTATGTAGCCGGCGGCTTAATAGAATTAAATCGTCAATTATTCGATCAGTTGCCGCCGGAAAGTCAGGCATTACCGGTCCATATGTACCCGTTGACACTGGAAAACCGTTGCATCGGTGTGCTCGGTGTCAGTGCAAAAAATAGTTTTCAACTGAAACAACATGAGCATGCTCTGTTACAGCTAACCGCGCAGCATACGGGGTTCTCCCTGGGCATGTTGCGGTCGTTTGTTGCCAAGAATAGCGCTCAAAGTTGCTTGAAGCTTTCGGCCGCTGTGTTTGACAACGCCTTGGAAGGCATTTTCATAACCGATACCGCAGGCACGATCGTGTCGGCAAATGCGGCCGCTACGCGGATAACCGGTTATGAATTAGATGAGTTATTAGGTAAAAATCCACGCATTTTAAAATCCGATCGCCATGGTGACGATTTCTACAACGCATTATGGGATTCCGTTCATAGAAATAGCCAATGGGAAGGCGAAATATGGAATAAACGCCGGAACGGCGAAATTTATCCTAAGTGGTTGAGTATTTCCGCAATAAAAAATGACCAGGGCTGCGTGCAAAACTACATCGGTATCTTCATGGATATCACCAAACAAAAAGAAGCCGAAAATCGCTTAACTTACCTGGCTTTTCACGACAAGTTAACGGGCTTGGCTAACCGCGACTTATTCCATGACCGGCTTAATAGGGCTATTTTGCAGGCCAAAAGAAGCCTGCAGAAAATTGCGGTGTTGTTCATCGATCTTGATAACTTTAAATATGTCAACGACACTTTCGGCCATGCTAAGGGGGACCTGCTGTTACAGAAAGTAGTGGCGATATTAAAAATGAGTTTGCGCGAAAACGATGCGCTGGCACGGATGGGAGGCGATGAATTTACTGTTTTATTACAAGATATTAGTAGCCGGGATGATGTGGAGTTGACGGCGCGAAGAATAAATGAGGTGCTGGATAGCCCTATTTGTCTCGACGATCATGAATTGTATATTTCGGCAAGTATTGGTATCAGTTACTTTCCGGAAGATGGCGACAGCGCGTCCATACTGATGAAGCATGCGGATACCGCTATGTATAGCGCCAAGAATGACGGCCGGAAAAGATACCATTTTTTCCAGGCCGGCATGGAAAGCTATTCCACTAAACGTATCGAAATGGAACACCATCTTCGCCGTGCGCTTGATCAAGGTGAATTTCGGTTGTTTTATCAGCCTCAAATCAATTTGGACAGCGGTCGAATCGTAGGCGCGGAAGCTTTGCTGCGCTGGCAGCGAATCGGAGTGGGATTGGTTGCTCCGGACCAGTTTATTCCATTGACGGAAGAAACCGGTCTGATTATCCCTATAGGAGAATGGGTGCTGCGCAAAGCCTGTACACAATGTCAGACATGGCGGCAGGCGGGGTATGACTTACGGATTTCAGTGAACCTGTCCGGTCATCAATTCAAGCAGGCTAATTTAAGTACATTAATTGCCAACATTTTAAAAGAAACCGGGTTGGAACCCGGCTTTCTGGACTTGGAGTTGACCGAAAACATCGCCATGCAACATGTTGAAGCCTCCTTGAGAACACTAACAGCGCTCAAACATTCGGGTGTGCAAATATCCATCGATGACTTCGGCACAGGCTATTCCTCGTTGAGTTATCTGAAACAATTCCCCATCGACCGGCTGAAAATTGATCGTTCGTTTATCTCCGACATAGCAGACGATCCAAACGATGCCGCCATTGTAGTGGCTATTATTGCGATGGCGCATTGTATGGGGCTTGAGGTCATCGCTGAAGGCGTCGAAACAGATGAGCAATTAAGATTTCTGCAAATGCATGGTTGTAACGACGTGCAGGGTTATCTGCTGGGGCATCCGGTTCCTGTTGAGGAATTTACAAAGTTACTGCACAGATGCTCGAAAAAACGACATAAAGCAAGTGGCGGGGATAGGGCAAGCGTACAGGAAACTCGGAAGCCTAGTCTAGGACAGGGTAGATTTTATCGCCGGAGCCACTGAATCGGTTTATGAGGGAAAGGCTGACAAGCTTGCAAACACAGGACGGAAAAGTCATTAAATCAATCTTATTGAAGAAACTTAGGAACATGCATCAATTAATTTAAGCAATTACCACGAAGAGCATGAAGGACATGAAGACTTACAGCGGTTTCAATTTAAATGAGTTACACGATTAAAAGGCTATGTCGATATCATGGTCGCTGGAGTGCAGGCTTCGCCTGCGCTGGCAAGCAAAGCTTGCACTCCAGCAACGCCTTTAGTAACTAACTGAATTTGAA
>JAUGSS010000160.1:0-10192 GCA_044426515.1 Methylococcaceae bacterium
CTCTACAACAATGGAAATGGGCGTGGACATCGGCGGTATTACAGCGGTCGCCATGAATAATGTACCTCCTCATCCAGCCAATTATTTACAGCGAGCAGGCCGTGCCGGTCGGCGTCAGGAAACCCGTGCGTTGGCATTTACCTTATGCAAGGAAAATCCGCATGAGCGCACTGTTTTTAATCGTCCATTATGGCCGTTTACCACCCATATTAAAGCGCCTTACATTACCTTAAACAGTGCCAAGATTGTGCAGCGACATGTTAATTCGTTGCTTTTTTCTTACTTTCTAAAACAGGTTATTGATGTAGCTCAACAGCAAAATACTAAGTTGGATTGTGGCTGGTTTTTTTGCCAAGACGAAGACAGCAAGTCACAGCTTGAGCACTTTTGTGTCTGGCTGGAAGAGTGCGATTTAACCGGAATACCCGAAAACCTTGAGAAAGGCTTGAAGGCATTAATATACAAAACGATTCTGGCAGGCACATCACCAATCAATCTCACTCATCAAGCTATTTTGATCATTAGCAGTATTAAGGATAAATGGTTGTCAGAATATCAGCCTTTGCAAGCTGAATTTAACGCATTAAACTCAAACATCGGCGAGAATAATCCTTATAAAAAGCGGATAGAAAAAGATCTGGAGCGCCTTAAAGGGGAATACCTGTTGGCTGAATTGGCAACTCGCGGCTTTTTACCTTGTTATGGATTTCCAACTGGAATTGCCTACTTCGATCCTTATAGCGTTCACGATTATCAACGTAGAAATCACAAAAAAGATGACAAACGGGAAGATAATCTTAGCCGTATCCGGGAAAAACCGACCCGTGATTTGTCCATTGCTATTAGAGAATATGCGCCCGGCTGCGATATTGTCCTAAATGGTCTGGCGTACCGTTCAGCAGGGCTGAGTTTAAGCTGGCATAGTCCTGAAAGCGGCGCCAACGAAACACAGAAACTAATAACAGCGTGGCGTTGCGATCATTGTGGCGCAATTGACAATGCTTTAAGTAGCGTTTCTAGTAGTGTTTGCAGCAACTGTAGAGAGCCACTTAAATCTGAGCATAAGCGCGAATTTATAGAACCGGCAGGATTTGCCGTTGATTTTTATTCCAGTCCCCATACGGATGTTTCAGCACAGCATTATGTACCCGTTAAAGAACCCTGGGTTACTGCTAAAGACAGGCTGCGTCCTTTGCCCAATCCGCAATTAGGACAGTTTCGTGCCGGTAGTCGGGGTGATATTTTTTATCACAGTTCCGGCGAACATGAGCACGGTTACGCACTCTGCTGGTATTGCGGTCGTGCCGATTCTATGACCGCCGAAAATAAACTCCCTGAAGTTTTCTTAAAGCCGCATAAAAAATTAAGAGGCAGGCCGGAAGGTGAAACAGATGCTTGGTGCAGCGGTAACGACAGCGAATTCGCCATTAAAACCAATTTGCATTTAGGCTATGTTGACCATACCGATGTTCTTGAACTGTATCTAAAAAACAGCAACGAACAGACGTTTCTTGATTATAGAAATGAAGATAGCAAAAAAATTGCCTGGACGTTATCAGTGGTACTTAGGCAAGCCCTAGCCGACATCTTGGGTATCAATGTCGATGAAATGGGCTATACCGTGAAGCCGACTAAGTTGACTGATTGCAGCCACCCCGTAGCAGCCATTGTTTTATATGATAAAAGCAGTGGCGGTGCCGGCTTTGCTTCATCTGCGTACCGTTATTTTGATGAATTATTTGTTAAAGCCAGGGAATACCTTAAGTGTAATTGTCAAGGCGTGTGCCAGAACTGCTTGTTAGGTTTTGATACTCGCTTCCATATTGATTATCTGGATAGGTTGTTAGCGGCAAGTTATTTGAATGAAGAATTTATCCGTCTGCTGGCTTTGCCGGAGGAATTAAAACTATTAGGCAGTTTATCCCGCTATTGCCCAGAAACGCTGTTCACTGAAATCCGCGATGCCGCTAGTTGTGGTGCTACAGAGCTGCATGTGTTTTTACAAGGTCAGCCATCCGACTGGGAAGTAGGAGAAAGTCAATTGCTTGAGCACTGCTATCGCTGGAAACAGCTTTATCAGAAGGTGGTTCTGTTGATCAATGCATCAACACAAGCGCTTTCCGAAGGCATCAAGGAAGACCTCTGGATTTTGCATCGTTTAGGGATAAACATCGCCACAGTGAAGGATAACAAGACATTACTGAAAGGCACGTCCTGTATTGTTGCGCAAACCCTGTCAGACAATGCAAGCAAGACTTTTGCGCACTCTCTTAAACAAACAGCAATACCTATCCAAAACTGGCTAAATCTGTCGGACAGTGTTTTAGTATCGGCGGATAATTATCCTCTTGTTTCGGTATTAAAATATCTGGATAAAGAGGCTTTGAAGCCAAATACCGGAAACGGCGATATAGAGATTGAAATACTTACTGAATGCAATGGGCCATTAGCTCAATTTGCTGAGAAATTCTGGCAACGAGTTTTTATGCATCACCCGGTAGTACAACAGCATGTAGTCACAGATAAACTTATTAGCCTGCATTATTCAGACCGCTATTTATTCTCGCCGTGGTCAGTTATGTTAATTGCCGAACTTATTGATAGCTTAAGGCAGCTTATGAATAATAATTGGACTAAGCCCAAAATTGTTATTGATACAGGCGTCAAGCGGGAAAGCAGCTATCAGAAACGCGGTTTATTGGCCGACTGGATGGATGACGACTTACGCATAGATGTCATCACTGCCTATTTTGAGGCCATGGATGAACTGTGTATTGTTAAGGCGTCAAACGATACGCCACATGGACGAATGATGCAATTGACGTGGCAATCAGGAAAAACAACCCATATTCGTCTTGATCAAGGTGTTGGCTATTGGCAAGTTGGTGATAAACCACCTTGGTTTGATGATAACGTGTCAAGCTCAGCGCAACAGGTAGAAAAAATGCTGCAATTAATTTCTAAGCTCAACATTAGGAATGCTAAAGACTTTCCAACGCAAATATTTGTTAAAGAGCGTTAGAAATGAATTCAAGCAATAATTCTGTTGTGGAAGGTGAAAACAAAACTACTCTGGCCAGTCTAAAGTAACAAAGTTTAGGCTTGGCTTGCACCCAAAGGCATAGAAAAATCCTTTATTTATGCTAATTTAAGTCGTCATGTCTGGTTAAATAGCTGCGGTGCATTATCGCAGGCACAATTGTTTATGAATTTGAATACTAATGAGGTGGGCTTGCTCGGCGGCAAATATGACTTATTAGTGCTTGATGAAGGGCAATCGATTAGTTTTAAAGGCGCTGATGATATTCACGCTAAATTCAAAGACTATTTAGAGTCCGGGCAATTTAGCATTGGCAGCAAAAAAATCACCAGCGAATGCGGCTTGATTATTCTAGGAGGCTGTCCGAGAACTAACGTTTAATTAATTCGCCTGCTATTTTCCTACTATATATAGCGCCTTAATATATTTAAAAACACTATATATTGAAGTCGACTGATAAGCATGTTAGTTCTCGGACAGGCTCCTAGCCAACATTGACTTATACAAAGGTCACCCCCGTCAAACCGATTACATTCGCCACTTGCCCGAAATGTTCCATGACTCTGCTTTAATGGACAGATTTCACGGCATTATTCCTGGTTGGGAAATTCCACGCTTTACTACCGAGTGCGCCGCGCAAGGTTTTGGCATTAAAGCGGATGTCTTTGGCGAATATTTACATCAATTACGCACTGTCAGTCATCATGATTTTCCGTTTGGCGATTGCCCGTCATTAAAAGGGCGATAGCAGGGACGTGAAGGCCGTCACTCGTTTAGCCTCGGCCTTGTCAAAATTGCTGTTAATCAATCCTGATCATGCTGATTATGAAAACTATGTGTTTAATCCGGCAAAAGAGCTGCGGCAAAGGGTCAGATCGCAGTTAGCTGAGCTGAATCCTCATGAGTTTTCTGCCGGTATTAATGTAAGCTTTTAGAGCTAAAGCAAATGTGTAAAACAGCGTTAATTTGCGGGGAAGTTTACTTAGAGGTTAACATCTACACATGAGAGAAATAATATTTTATCGAACTCGGTCAAATGAATGCCCAGTTGAGGAATTTTTGGACTCATTAAATAGCAAACAAGCACAAAAAGTAGCGTGGGTGATGCAACTTGTTGAGGAACTGGAGCTGGTTCCGCAAACTTACCTCAAGAAATTGCCAAATACTGAGGAATTATGGGAAATCCGGGTTCAGCAAGGTAATAATATTTTCAGATTTTTAGGTTTTTTCGATAACAAAAACTTCATTGTTTTAACCAATGGATTTAAAAAGAAAACGCAAAAAACACCTAAATCTGAAATTTTACTCTCCGAGCAACGAAAGAAAGATTATTTGATGGGAAAAAGAAATGAGTGATTTAAAAAAATATGTGGCGAAAAGGAAAGAAAGCGATGAAGAATTCGCTCTAAACTTTAATGAAGGCTATCAGGTCTTCAAGATTGGGGTTATGTTAAAAGAAGCGAGAGAAGCAGCGGGTATAACGCAGGAAGAACTGGCAACCCGGCTTTGCACCAAAAAATCCGCAATCTCAAGAATGGAAAATCATGCCGAAGATGTAAAGCTCTCAACGCTTGAAAAATTTGCAAGCTCTTTAGGCAAGACCCTTGATATACGAATATATTAACCCTTGACGCTATTTTTTCCTGAGTCTATGGTTTAAGCCCGATAATACACTCATGTAGTACAAATTTATTTGCGAGGAAACCCAATGCCTACTTTATCCATTTACGGCGATGTTCATATATCTGACAATCTCATTCATGCATTGGGCTAAAACCCGGCACCGAACTGGCTTTTGAACGCCAAGGTGACGCGATTATCATGCGCCCGGTAAAAAAAACAAACAAAATCTCACGGGTTGAAGATGGCCCCCAAATATTGGGCTATACCGGGCCGACAGTCTCCTTGGAAGAAATGGACGGCGCTATTGCCAAAGGCGTAGCACAATCGTTGTGAAGTCGTTGTGAAGTCGATCGATACCAATATCCTGGTGCGCTATTATGCGCAAGACGATTCGCTACAATCGCCCCTTGCCTTGCGCATCTTCAAGGATAAACCCGAACGGCTGGTGATGAAAACGGTTTTGCTTGAGTTTTTCCGGGTTTTGACTCAAGCGGACAAATTTCGCTTCTCGCCTGAGCAAGCCATGTCCGTTTTTGAACACCTGCAAGGCTTGCCGAATGTTGTTATCGAGGATGAGCTCTCGCTTCGAACAGCTACCGCATGGTGCCGGGCCGGCATCGAGTTTCCAGATGCCTTGCATTTGGCAGCTTCCAGAGCTTGCAGCGCCTTTTTGACGTTTGATGACCGTAAATTTGCGCGTCGCGCCCAAGGTCTTAACTTAACGCCTGTTTGTGAAATCCCGGCGTAATCGAGATAAATTTGGCTATTTTGCTAAAAAACAACACACCGTTATAACTTGCCGAATCTATTTAACTTAAAAAGTGAGCGAATCGTCAGCTTAAAGTTATAGAGAGAATGCAATTTCTCATTGTTATATCGAAGCGCCATCTATCCGGCTGATTTTCATAACGGAAAATTCCCTACCTTATTACTCTCGGAAACCAGCAACTGCAATTTCTCTAATCTAGGCAGTTTTTTTATGGCGATTTCCCGTTTACCGGCAGAGCTGCGGTCATGTCCGGTTTCGACATAAACCAGCTGTTTGGGTTGCCTGCCGCGAAAATATTTAGCGCCTTGCCGGTCTGCATGTTGGTTAAAGCGCCGCGCCACATCATTGGTGATGCCGGTGTAAAGCGAGTCATCGGTGCAAAGAATAATGTAAACCTGCCAATTCATGGCGCTACACGACTGTTCCGAAAACGGTGCCGACGGCTGCGGTCAGCCCCATAGCCAGTGCGCCCCAAAAGGCGACACGAACAGCGCCTTTAATGATGCCCGATCCTCCGGTATAGGCCGCTAAAATACCCAGCAGCGTTAAAAACAGCAATGATGCGGACGACACCAGCACGATTAAATCGGTATCCGGTGCAAACATGACTATCAATAAAGGTAAGGCCGCGCCAACGGCAAAAGTGGCCGCCGAGGTCAGCGCCGCCTGAACGGGCCTTGCCGTACCCGTTGCCGAGATGCCCAGTTCGTCGCGGGCATGTGCGCCCAAGGCATCATGATTCATCAATTGCTCTGCAACCTGTTCGGCCAGTAAAGGGTCAAGGCCGCGCAACACATAGATCGATGCCAGCTCTTTTTTCTCATGATGTTCATCGTCATGCAGTTCTTTGCGCTCACGCTTTAAATCGGCCTGTTCGGTATCGGCTTGCGAACTGACCGATACGTATTCGCCTGCGGCCATCGACATCGCTCCGGCAACTAGGCCGGCAACGCCGGCCAAGATTATATCGTTATGCGCCGCATGGGAGGCGGCAATACCCACGATCAAACTGGCCGTGGATACGATGCCGTCGTTTGCGCCCAACACCGCCGCGCGCAGCCAGCCGATGCGATGAGTTCGATGGGTTTCGTGATGATGAGGCGACATTGGCTTTCCTTGATAATGACCCGGCAATGGGCAAATAGGGCGGTATTTTAAAATTATTTATTCACCGCGAAGGCACGAAGTTTTACCCTTCGTGGTGAATTTTTTTAAGAGTTCTTGTGAGTTGCACCGTTATTAATGAGACAGACATTGCCTTAGAGCTGTGTTTCATTAAATGGCGGCCTCGCTTCTTTGTTAAAAATCCGAAAGCGTTTTCGGCGGAAGAGCCGCTCTCAAGGCATTCAATACCGCGAGCACATCGATGATTTCCTGAATAATGGCTCCGGCTACCGGAGTCAAGTAGCCTAGTCCGGCAAAGATCATACCGATCAAGCTCAACGCCATACCGCCTATTGCGCTTTGCAAGGCAATTCTACGCATCCTCTCGCCGATATGAAACAGCTCATCGACTTTCAGTAACGAACTGTCCATGATCACCGCATCCGCCGATTCGCCGGTAATGTCGCTGTTCTGACCGAAGGCTATGCCGATAGTTGCGGCAGTCAGCGCCGGTGCGTCGTTAATGCCGTCACCCAGATACACGGTTTTTGCCGCTTTGGTTTCATTGCGCACCAGCTCCAGTTTTTGCTCAGGGCTTTGGCTGAAATAAACCTGCTTAATGCCGACTTGATCAGCCAGGAACCGCACTTCCGATTCCCTGTCGCCGGATACCAGCATGACCTTGTCAAACAGATGACTGGGTTTTAGATGGTTGATAAACGATGAACTATCGGTGCGTACCTCATCCCGGAATTGCAAGGTCGCCGCGTAAGCATCGTCAATCAGCACCACGCATTCCAGACCGCCGGTGATCGGCGGTAACGCCTTGGCAACATCAGGCTGGTGTTCGACATATTTTTTGCGGCTGGTAATCTGAATCTGTTTTCCGGCCACATTGCCTTTAAGCCCTTCGCCCGGCAGCTCGGTGATATTCGTCACGCTTAATAAAGATAACGCCGATTTTTCCGCCGCTGTGAGAATCGCGCGCGAGAGCGGGTGTTTGGAATAGCGCTCCAAGCTGGCGATGAGTATTAACACTTGCTGTTCGTTATGTCCCTCACCTGGAATCAACGCGGTCAGCGAGGGACGGCCATAAGTCAAGGTGCCGGTTTTATCAAAAATCGCCGTCCGGCAAGTGCCGATGGTTTCCAGAATGGCCGGATTCTTAATGATGATTTCCCGCCGTGCGGCCAGCGAAATCGAGCTGATAATGGTGACCGGGATGCCGATCAGCAGCGGACAGGGCGTAGCGATCACCAGCACAGCCAGGAAACGAAGCACGTCGCCGCTGATCGCCCAAGCAGCCAGCGCAATGATCACAGCCAACGGCGTATACAGCGCGCCCAGTTGATCGCCCAGCCGCCTGATGTTCGGGCGATACTGTTCGGAAGACTGCATCACCTCCATGATTTTGGCATAGCGGGAATCGATAGCCAGCTTGTCCGCGCGTATGGTTAACGCCGAATCGCCGTTGATGGCGCCGGACATAACCTGAGAGCCGCTGGTTTTCGACATCAGATACGGCTCGCCGGTTAGATAGGATTCGTCCATGGTGCTTGAGCCTTCCAATACTGTGCCGTCTACAGGACAGATTTCATGCGGCATTATCAACAAGGTATCGCCGATATTAACCTGTTCGGTGCCAATATCGGCAAGTTGATCCGCTGATTTTCTATGTGCAACCGAGGGCATGCGCTTGGATAAAGCTTCAAGTACCGAGGAGGCTTTGCGCACCGCGTAGGATTCCAGCACCACGCCGCCGGACAGCATCAGCACCACCAAGCTGCCGGCCAGGTATTCGTCCAGTAAAACTGCGGTCACTATGGAAAGACCGGCCAGTAAATCGGCGCCCCAATCGCCTTGCCCCAATTTCACTCCGAGTTGATAAATCAACGGAATGCCGCCCAGCGCCAGCACCGCGAGTAAAGGCACAGACACCGTTTCAATCGGGAAAACGAATTGCCCTTGGTAGATTTCGCTTGCCGTCGCAGTTAAAGCCGCATTCAACGATAGCGTATAGACCTGATGCCTAATATCAAGTCCATAGCGCAACACCAGATAACTGCCGATACCGAGTAGGCTTACAACGGCAATGATATTTTCGGATGTTGCTGTGGGGGGCGTTGCTTGCTTATCGGTCATCGTTGCCTCGAAGCTGTTTGTATGGCCCATTCTATCGGCAAGGCGGGCAAATGATAAAGCTATTTGCGCTCTATACGGCAGCTGTTTACCGTATCACCGGTATGTAAGCTTTAATAAATTTGCAGGCAAAGCTTGGGCTCCAGCCTTAAGTTTTTGCCGCGATACAGTCGCGGATCAACAATAGGTGTCGCGTCTATTTGTTTCATTGTTCAAAAGCCATGCCCGGCATTACCAGCCGGAACAATGTTGAGTGAGCTGCCGCGTGAGGATGATTAGTTGGCTGGCGGGCGAGATAAGCGTCAATGTCGGCGCTCTTTTCCGATCAAGGTGGCTTACAAGGATAGATTAATGGTATTGAAAGTCAGCGTGAGCAAGAAATACGTCTCTTGCCCACGCGGCTGTTATTAGCTTTTTCCAGGCAGCATGCCGACCGAGCCGGGCTTGATGCGTTTACAGGTAACGACCACATCTTTCAGGTGGCACTGGCTTTTTCCCTGATTGGCGCCGGCGCAAGGTGTGCAGGCGGACTTGCCTTCGTCCTTTACTTTCTCAACATGCCAGCCGTAACCTTGCGACTGACAAAATGTTTTGGTGTATCTGGTGATGTTATAGGGTTTTGACGCCGTTGCCACGGCTTCGGATTCCGCTTCGCATCCCGGCGAGGGCAGGGTGTTAGCCATAAGATCCCGGTAAATATATTCTGTTGCCGAGGCTGTTCCGGAAAAAGAAGCCAATACTGCGCATAGGCATAGCCAATTAAGTTTCATGATTCTCTCCTGATTATTATTTTTAAGTGATGTGTTTGCGCTATGGTTGAAAGAATTGCCGCATATCCATTCAAAATCTGATGTCCCGCTTCAATACTGTCTTGCCGTTAGTTAAGATGAACTTTGGTTCAGTTCAAGACGCGGATATTCATTAAGGCGGCCTCCTCTTCCAACTGCTGCTTGATGGGCGCAAATTTTTCATTTTCGCTTTGTTTGACCAGTGCAATAACGACCAATAAAGAAAATACCGTACAGCCGACATACAGCCAAAATTTGTCTTTTGTTTGTGCTTCTTCGTTCATTTTTCTTACCTCTATATTATTTTAATCATCAATGGGTGTGCCAAAGTTGATCTGAAGATCATGACCAATCAACGTCGGAACTGATTTCCGTTTGAGGCTTATGCCCTCGAATCGACTACTTCATCTTGATATTTTGAGTGATCAACAACTTCGGCAGGCAAATAGGCGCATGACGCATAAAGATCCTTCGTTGATGATAGTAGCGGATCAATACTATAAAAGAAGCTTGAGAATACTGTCAACTAAATATCGATTCGATATGAATAGCGGGCTAAATGGTTCCTCATCGTTATTTAAAATGAACACTTAGTAGACGTAAATAAATAACTCATACTTTTTGTCTGTTTCAATATAATGGTGGAATGATTGATATCGCAGTTATAGATAGCATAAAAAGAAAGTTCCAGCGCATGAAAGCGGAATTGGATGAGAGAGGGCTTCGTTG
>JAUGSS010000094.1:0-1207 GCA_044426515.1 Methylococcaceae bacterium
AGGCGGCACGTCCCTTTGAGCGCCCTGTTAGGCCAAGAAGCACAATGAAAGCCAAACTACCTTGGACAAAAAGCCTAAACAACGCACTGGACGCTAAATAAACACAGGACTCGCGGCTTGCGCGGCACACCTAAGCCAACCTAAAACAGTAGCGCTGCCCCGCGCATGACGCAAACTCATGACTGACAATAGCAGAACCGCTCACAAACGAAACCTTACCGTAACCGCCGAGGCTGATGAAAGCAAGCCAAAGCCAACACATTCATTCCAGAATGTCTAACGTATTAATTCACCTGCCGCTTGCTAGCGGCGCGAAGGAACGAGCGACGCTGGCAAGCGGTCAGGTGGAATGTCGGGTTGGGCTATGACAAACCTAGAACCGTGGACGTTGCCACCACCCGACACCCCAAAAAAAGCAGCGAACCGCTAAACGACCACTGCACCAAAAACCTTTAAAACTGCCGCCAAACTGACGAATAACACTGAGCTAAAACTAGGCTACAGCGCGCCAAACCATGAAGCCGCGCCATCAGAAAACAGCGCAACGAAGCGCTAAACCGCCAAGCCCCACCAGACCCAAAACCGTTACGACAACCGCCGCACGAACGGGCAACACGACACAAAAACAGGGCAACGAAGTAGCACACGCTAAACCAACACCACGCCCAAAACGCAGACGCAACGCCAAGCCAAAACAACGGCAGAAACAAAACCGCCATAACAACCTCGGCACGCTAAACCAGCCATGAACCCAAAAACTCAACAACGACCGACAGACCGTTCCGCTACCACCAAGCACCAAAAGCGCAAAAGCACCTAGGAGCCTGTCCGAGAATAGAAACGAAAAATTATTCAGCCCGAATACCTTTCATCCAATTTTGATGCAGAGCCTGAAAAATTGCGGTTACTTTTTATAAACAGTCAATATGAAACAATATGTTATGGTATAATGACGACAAATAACGTCACTTGATAATGCCATGTCAATACCTTTCAAATCAAGCCCTGTAGAATTTCATCAACACCCGCTATTTCCCAGCAACATTTTTGATCTGCTGCCAAAAGACCATGAGTGTTATCTTTATGCGGATTTGTTTGAGCAGCTTGATACCACTGCCCTCGAAAGCCAATATAAAGTTAAGGGCCAGAACGCCTATCACCCTAAGTCAATCGTTTCGATTTTGATCTACGCCTACAGCCGTGGCGT
>JAUGSS010000151.1:0-37036 GCA_044426515.1 Methylococcaceae bacterium
CAGATGATTATGATAAACGCCGATAAATAAGCCTGAAACCGCAACAAACGGAGTTTTTCGGGATAATTCACAAAAAAATCTTATTCAATCATAGTCATCCGCGTCATCTGCGTTCTATTTATCTACCTGCTGAGTAGTTACGTGGAAAAAGGATAACAACTTTTTTTAGGACTGTCATTTTTGGCGTACATAGGCTCAATTTAAGATATTTCACCACATAGGAACGAGTTTAATAGGGCTGGCCCAGTATTTCCGCCGCCAAGGCGGGCAACGTCCTTACCTTGTCGACAGCCCCGGTAGCAATAGCCGCCTGGGGCATAGTATCGGCATAAGCGCTGCCCGGATCTTGCACCAAGGTGAAACCGCCCGCCGCCTTAACGGCTTTAAGTCCTTGGGCGCCGTCGTCGTTGGCTCCGGTCAGAATGACCCCGATCAGCTGCTCGCCATAGGCATCGGCAGCCGAATGAAACAGCACGTCGATCGAAGGCCTGACAAAGCACACCCGCTCATCCACCGACAGCGCGAAAATACGGCTGGGCTCAATCAGCAGATGGTAGTTGGGCGGCGCGACATAGACATGTCCGGGCAAAGCCGGTTGCCGTTCTACCGCCTCGCTTACCGGTAACCGGCAGGTTTTGGCAAGCAGAGCGGGCAACATGTTAACGCTGTCGGCAGCGGTATGGGCTACGATGATCACCGCAGCCGCAAAGTCCTTAGGAAAGGCGTCCAGCACGATACGCAAAGCGTCAAGCCCGCCTGCCGAACACCCTATGACCACCGCTTCCACAGTCCGATGAGCGGGCGATGATTTTACCGCTATGGCTGAAGAAGACGAGATCATTCAGCCATGATGCCATTCTTGTGGAAAATCATGCAGTCCGCTTGATGGGCGGCAAACAGCCGTTGCCGTTCAATGCTGCGCAGGCTTTCGCGAGTGCCGAGACAAAGAAAGCCGCCGCGCACCAGACTGTTATGAAAAAGTTCAAGCACCCGTTTTTGCAGCTCGTCATTAAAATAAATCAGTACATTACGGCACAAAATAAGCTGAACCTCGCAGAAAACGCCGTCTGAAACCAAATTGTGATGAGCAAAAACGATTTTTTGCCGCAATCGTTTGTGAATGCGAAAAAAATCGGCGTTGGCGACGTAATAATCGGCAAGCCGGCTTTTACCTCCGGCATTTTTATAGTTTTTTTCAAAATCCGCCAGATTGAGCACGGGAAAAATACCGTCTTCCGCCTTATGCAACGCGATGTCGTTAATATCCGTCGCATAAATCTGGGTGCGCTCCAATAATCCTTCCTCCTCCAGCATAATGGCCAGGGAATAGACCTCTTCTCCGGTTGCGCAGCCGGCCTGCCAGACATTGATGCGCGGATAGGTTTGCAACAGCGGTAGCACGGTTTCACGCAAGGCTTTAAACACCGGCGGATCACGATACATTTCGCTGACCGGCACCGACAACTGGGCGATCACCTCGGTCAGGTAATCCTCCCCGCGCAAAACCAGCGGAATCAATTCGGCCACGGTTAGGCGCTCAGCCGCCGCCAATGCCAGCACCCGCCGTTTTAACGAGGCTTTGGCATAATTGCGAAAATCATAATCGTAACGCTGAAACAAAGCCTCCAGAAACAGGCCGATTTCGATGTCCTGAATTTTAGCTTCGTCCATAGCATCAGCCCGACAGGCATTGGCGCATCATCACCATTAAGTCGTCGATGTCCACCGGTTTGGACAGGTAATCGTTGGCGCCCACTGCCAGGCATTTTTCACGATCGCCCAACATGGCCTTGGCGGTCAGGGCGATAATCGGCAAGGTCTTAAACCGCTGTTGCTTGCGAATTTCGCCGATAGCCTCATAACCGTCCATACCGGGCATCATGATGTCCATCAACACCAAGTCGATTTCCGGTCTTTCGTTCAATTGGCTGAGCGCCTTGAGTCCATCCTGGGCCATCAGCACATTCAAGCCCTTGGCGCGCAATACCTTGGACAGGGCAAAAGTATTGCGCATATCGTCATCCACGATCAGCACGCTATGTTCGGCAAGACCTTCCTCCTTATGATGCTGTTTGCGCAGCATTTGTTGCTGGGATGCGGGCAAACTGCTGTGTACGCTGTGCAAAAACAGCGTCACTTCATCGAGCAAACGCTCGGGGGAACGTGCGCCCTTGATGACGATGCTGTCGGTATACTCCCTTAGCGCCAGCGTGTCTTGCTCGGATAAATCGCGGCCGGAATAAACGATGACCGGCGGCATGGGCAGATGCTTGTGCGTACATTCTTCCAATAAGCTCAAACCATTGATGCCCGGCAGTCCCAGATCCAGAATCATGCAATCGAACTGTTCGCCGCTTTCCAAACGCGTCAAAGCGCCTTCGCCGGTTTTTTCGGAAATGATTTCGACATTGGCGTTTTCCAGCAGAACGGTTACCGCCTTATGGGTTCCCAAATCGTCATCGACCAGCAATACCCGCCTCTCGTTGGACGTGGAAAAATGACGGATACGCTCGAAAGCCGTCTCGATCTGCTCTTTGCTGACCGGTTTGGTGAAATAACCCACCGCGCCCATTTCCAGCCCCCGCTGTCCGGAATCGGTAGCGGACATAAAATGCACCGGAATGTGGCGAGTCTCCGGCTGCTGTTTCAGCTGTTCCATCACCGTCCAGCCGTCCATCTGGGGCAGCCCCACGTCCAGCACAATGCCTGTGGGCCGGTAGCGCTTGGCCAAATCCAGCCCGACGCGACCATCCTCGGCGACCAGACACTTAAAACCGCGCTTTCGGGAAATATCGCGTACGATTTTGGCGAAGACTTCATCGTCTTCAATCACCAATATCGTTTCGTCCTTCGGCATGATGCTGTCGCGGTCGTCATCGACCTTTTTTTGTCCGGTAAAAGCAGCGGGGGCCATGATAGGTTCCGCCGTCTGCTGCGGATAAGCGGCAGACGGTTTGCGCGATGCAGTCTCCGGCACCAGCGGCAGGATCAAGGTAAAAATACTGCCCTGCCCTTCGCTACTGGCGACCGCAATATCGCCGCCCAAAAACTGGGCCAACCGTCGCGAGATAGTAAGCCCCAGCCCGGTGCCGCCGTAGGCGCGACTGCTGCTGCCGTCTACTTGCTCGAAAGCCCGGAACACCGATTCCAGCTTGTCGGCCGGAATGCCGATGCCGGAATCGCTGACTTCAACGGCAATCGCATCGCTCAGCGACAGCCCGGTTCCGGCCAAAGCCTCCGTCGTTTCAGGGCGCTTGATGCAAACATTGACGCTGCCTTTTTCGGTAAACTTGATGGAATTGCCCAGCAAATTGTTGATGATCTGATCCAGCTTGCCGACATCGCCGTGTATGAACTTCGGTATATCGGGGGCCGTTGTCACCGACAGGCTTAAGCCTTTGGCTTCCGCCAGCAGGCGGAAACGTTGCAACAGCGAGGAAGTGAATTGTTCCAGATCGATGTCGGTGCCGGCTATTTCCATCTTGCCGGCCTCCACCTTGGACAGGTCGAGAATGTCGTTGATCAAACGCAACAGGGAAGAGCCGCTTTCGTGGATGACCTCCGCCGATTCCACCTGATCGTCGGTCAGGTTGCCTTCTTCATTGTCGCGCAGGGAGCGGGCCAGAATCAAAAGACTGTTCAACGGCGTGCGCAACTCATGCGACATATTGGCCAGAAACTCCGATTTATAGCGGCTGGCGGTATCGCGCTCCAAGGCGCGCTTGTCGGATTCGGCCCGAGCCTGTTCCAATAACTTGGCCTGCTCTTCCAGTCCCCGGCTTTTTTCCTCCAGATCATCGTTGCTGGCCTGCAGTTGTTCGCGCTGCGCTCTCAGTTCTTCTTCCGAAGCGCGCAATTCCTCGGCCTGCTGTTGCAGTTTGTCGGTTTTGAGCAGGAGTTCGTCGTTGGCAAAGCGCAGTTGTTCGCTTTGCGAGCGTAACTCCTCTTCCGACGCCCGCAACTCTTCAGCCTGGCGCTGAGTTTGCTGCAACAGCGTATGCGTGCGGTTGTTGCGTTCGAGAATTTCCAGGTTGAGGGCGATAATGGGCAACACTTCGTCAATCAAGGCTTGTTGCCGAATGGTAAAGGGCAGGAACGAACCGATCTCGATCACCGCCAGCACCTTATCCTTAGACACCACAGGAGCCACCAGCACGGTGCGCGGCGGCGCTTCGCCAATGCCGGAAACGATGCGGGCATAATCGTCGGGCACTTCGGTCAGAATAATGGTCTTGTGCTCCAACGCACATTGACCGACCAAGCCCTCACCCAACTTGAAGGAAGCGGCCAGATGGCGGCGCTTTTTCAGCCCGTAGCTGGCAAGCAGCTCCAAGTGTTCGTCGGCCTCGTTCCATAGATAAAAGACCCCTGCCCCGCCGCCCAATTGCGGAACCAAGGCATCGATGGTCTGCTGGAACAAATCCAACGTGGTGGTTGCCGATTGCAAGAGTGTGCTCAGCTGCGACAGCGACGATTTAAGCCAGCGTTGGCTTTCCAACTTACCGGCCGACTCTTTGAATACCTGTACCGCTAGAGCGATGTCCGTCAGTTCCGACTTGCCGTCCCGGAAAGGGATTTCCACCGCAAGATTGCCGGCCGCCAAGTCGCTCATGCGTCGCCGCAGTACTTCCAGCGGCTGGGTGATGCTGCGGGTAATCAACCGGGTACCCAGTATGCCTATAATAACCAGAACGGCCATAACCACAGTCAAACGCTTAATAGCCAGTTGTTTTTCGGCATCGGCGTCTTCCCGCAACGATTTGGCCTTGATGCGGGCGAAATTAAGAATGTCCTGAAATTTGTTCTCGGTTTGGAGAGAATAGGTCAGCCGTTCCGGCTCTATCTTGGCGATGGCATCGGCCGAACCGCCCGCCCGCTCCAGCGCTAGCGTCTCATCGCGCAGCCGCCGCCAATTGGACAGCGCGCGCGTCAACTGGTTCACATCATCGGCCGGCCCGAGATATTGCGAACGCACGACGTCCAAATGCGCATCCAGTTCCTGATCCATTCTGCCGATGTTACGCATCAAGGTTTCGGGATCTTCCTGACGGTTAGCCCGCGTCAGTTCCCTGATGTCGCGCTGAATAGTCACCACATTGGTTTTTGCTTGCTGCGCTTCATCAATCACCAGCAGCGGGTGATCGTTGATGCGGTTCATAAAGGTGGTCAGGTTAACGATACTTTGCAAGGCTAATCCGCCCAGAAGGACGACCAGTATCAACAGTAAACCGAAACCCAAGCTGAGGCGTGAGGATATTTTTAGATCATTGATCAGGAACTGGTACATATGGGTAAATCCATGAGTGGTTTCAGGACAACGGTTTTTTGTGTTTCGAATGAACGTTTTCATGTTCTTGACGCGACGAATTCAACTGCACTCGCCTAATCTGATTTCCAGTTCCAAGTTTCAAATATCGCTCAGCCATTCGACCGGCAACAGCTCCGGTGAATCAATAGCTCGACTTTACTGATCATGCGTAGGGTTATAAAGATGGTAGCGGTTCTTGCCCGACTGCTTGGCGATATACATGGCTTGATCGGCAAGACGTAACAGCACATCCGGGGAGTTATCATCATTAGGGAAAATGCTTATACCGACGCTGGCTGTAAGCGAAAACGATTGTTTCTGGATGCAAATCGGCAACGCAATGTTCTCGTGCAAGCGCTTCACAGTCGCTATGCATTCTTTCACGTCATTCAAATTCGGCAGCAATACGACAAACTCATCGCCGCCCAGGCGGGCGACGGTATCGCCCTCACGCAGGATATTGCCGATGCACCGGGCAATTTCGATCAGGACATGATCACCGGCTTGATGTCCCAAAGTATCGTTAACCGGCTTGAAACCATCAAGATCCAGATAGCAAACGCCCAGCAGTTTCCGCTCACGTTTGGCCTGGGCGATAGCTTGCTTCATACGATCGGCCAGCAGCACCCGGTTGGGGATTCCTGTCAGGGCATCGTAATGGGCGATATGCTCCAATTGTTTTTCATGTTGCTTAAGCCGGCTGATGTCGGAAGAAATGCCGATATAGTGAGTCACCGTGCCTTGCGTATCGGTGATGGCCGAAATGCTGCGCAATTCAGGATAACATTCACCGCTTTTGGTGCGATTCCAGAGTTCGCCGTTCCAGCATCCCGTCGTATTGAGTTTCCGCCACATCTCGGCATAAAACTCTTGATCATGATGACCTGATTTCAGAAAGCGCGGATTTTTACCCAAAACCTCTTCGCGCGTGTAGCCGGTCATGCGACTGAAGGCGGGATTGACATCGATGATATTGCTTTTTGCATCGGTGATGGTGATGCATTCCATGGTGTTTTCAAAAACGATTGCGGATAGACGCAACTTGTTCACAAACTGCCTGAGCAAAATCTGGTTACGCACCCGCAACAAAGCAATGCCGGGATTGATAGGCTTGGTGATATAGTCCACGGCTCCCAGTTGCAAACCATGGGTTTCAGATTCCTTGTTAGATGCGCTGGTAACAAAAATCACCGGAATATCGCGGGTAAGCGGATTCTCCTGCAACCGTCGGCAAACTTCGTAGCCATCCATTTCCGGCATGTAAACATCGAGCAGAATAAGATCAAGGCGCAAGGAACGCTGGGCAATATCCAGCGCCCTGACGCCATTGCCTGCCACTTTGACCTGATAATCCTGGCTAAGCAATGAAGTCAGTACTTCCTGATTAGAGCGGGTATCGTCGACGATCAGGATAACCGGGCGCTGGTCGATATCCGATATTTCAGTTTCTTTCATCCGGCAAACCTATGTGAGTGCGTTCAATACCGATCGAGCCTTAGCATAATCGGTATCAAGAATGTATTGGGTCAGGGTGTCGTATTCCGGCTGTTTATTATCGGGCAAGAGCTTCTTGAGCCGGGTAAGCAAATCGTCGCTAATGAAATTATCTTTGGCGAGCAAAGCATCCAATTCCGATATAACTTGTTGAAGCACCAACACATCGTCCGGCGAAAAGACTACAGGCGATGACTGAGCCGGCATAGCGGCTAAAGTGTCCATCGTTTTGCCGAATGTCTCGATCCAGTGCTTGAGTATCGCAGCATCATAGCCTCCGTTCCCAAGCTGGGCATCCAGCATTGCGCCGGCTTGATGCAATTCTTTGGCGCCCAGATTGCCGGCAGCTCCATTAAGCGTATGCAGGCGCATTTTTGCATCGGCCAGGTCCCCGTCGGCGATTTTAGAGGCAATGACCGATGCTTCGGCGATAAACTGTTCCCGAAACGTCGCCAGCATACGTAGCAATTGCGCTTGGTTACCGCTCAGCATAGTCATGATGTCTTGCAGTCCGAAACCGGGCAGCTTATCGGCCAGATCGGCCCACGCTTCCCGGCTCATCGGAGCGGGGACCGGCGAGATCGGCGAATGAGCGTTGAGTTTGACCCAACGCAGCAGCGTGTCGATCAGTTCCCGTGGATTGATAGGTTTGGCGACATGATCGTTCATGCCTGCATCAAGACAGGCCTTACGATCATCCTGCATGGCCGCCGCAGTCATAGCGATGATAGGCAGATTACCGCAGCCGGGCAGTTTGCGAATATGCCGGGTAGCCTCGTAACCGTCCATTTCCGGCATTTGTAAGTCCATCAGCACGGCATCGAAGTTTTCTCTTTGCACCCACTGAACCGCTTCGCCGCCGTGGTTGGCGATACTGACGCGCAGCCCCGCCTTTTCAAGGAACTCGCCGGCCACCTGTTGATTGAGATCATTGTCTTCCACCAGCAGGATGCGGGAATTACGCAATGGGCGGGCGGCTTCATAGGGATCGATGTGCGCTTGCGGAATCCGGTAATCGTTACCCTTGTAATGATAGACATGGAGGATAGTGTTGAGCAGGCTGGAAGGCACGACCGGTTTGGTCAGTACGGCGTCAAGACGGACCGATGTGCCGGATGCCTCCTTAAGCAACTGTTCCTTACTGTAAGCCGTCACCATAATGATGGTGGGCGAATGTCCCAGCTTACCTTGAGACTCTTTCTGTTCCAGTTCCTGGGCAAGCTGCAAGCCGCTCATACCCTCCATTTGCCAGTCCACCAGCAGCAATTCGAACGGTGTGCCGGCTTGTTCCGCCTTTTGGATTCGTTGCAAGGCGTCTTCCGCCGATAATGCCGTCGTAACCTGAAATTGCCAGGATTCAAGGATATTTCTAAGAATGACACAGGACGTTTCCTGATCATCGACCACCAGAACGCGGGTATCTTTAAGGTGATGGCTGTCCTGCTTCCAGTTGTAAGTCCGGCCTTTGCCGCAACGAATGGTGAACGAAAAGGTGCTACCTTGCCCTGGCAGGCTGGACACCGCGATAGTGCCGCCCAACAATTCAACCATTTGCTTACTGATGACCAGCCCCAGTCCGGAACCGCCAAATTTGCGGGTAATCGAAGCGTCAGCCTGACTGAAAGGCTGAAACAGGCGCTCAATCGCAGTTTCATTGATGCCGATACCGGTATCGCGCACATTCAAGTTCAGTAATAGATCATCGCCGCTGCTTTCCACAAGCTCCATACGAATATGGATTTCTCCCTTCGGGGTAAATTTTATCGCGTTGCTGACCAGATTACTCAGTATCTGCTGGATACGCAGCGGATCACTCAGCACGGTTAGAGGTATTTCCGGCGAAACATCCAAAAAGATTTCAAGCCCCTGTTCTTCCGCTTTGGCAATGAACAGATCGGATACGCCTTGCAGCATCAAAGTAGGGTCAAATTCGATGCGCTCGATTTCCATTCGCCCCGACTCAATCTTGGACAAATCCAGAATATCGTTGAGTATAACCAGCAGTGCCTGAGAGGAGGCTTGAATCTTGTGCAGATAATCCTGTTGTTTCGGGGTCAGTTCCGTTTCCGCCGCCAGACGGGTCAAGCCGATAATCGCGTTCATCGGGGTGCGTATTTCATGCGACATATTGGCGAGAAATTCGCCTTTGCTGCGACTGGCAGCTTCCGCAGCCTGCTTGGCTATGTTGAGTTCCCGCTCCAATTGTTTACTCTGGGTGATGTCGTGTGCGATCTTGGAAGCGCCGATGACGTTGCCAAGATCGTCAAAAATAGGCGACAAGGTCACGGATACATCGATTGGTGAATCATCCTTGCGTATCCACACGGTTTCGAAGTGGCTAACCCGCTGCCCATGCGCGATGTGCTCCAGAATGGACTTTTCCTCATCAACCTGTTCAGGGGGAAACAGGTTTAACATGGAGTTACCGAGCATCTCCTCGGCGCTATAGCCGAACATGGATTCCGCTCCGGCATTCCAACTGGTAACGATACCCTCCAGATCCTTGCTCATGATCGCATCGTCCGATGATTGCACAATGGCCTCGAAATGACGGCTCACGCTTTCTGTCTCTTTCCGTTTTGAAATATCCTGGATGAAACCGACGAATATGCGGTGACTACCCAGCGTGGCCTCGCCCACATTCAGTTGCATCGGAAAAGTCGCATTACCATTGCGTTTTGCGAGTACTTCCCGCTCTATGCCGATGACTTTGGTCGACTCGCCGGTCAGATAGTTTTTGAGGCAGTTATCATGCTCGCTGCGGTAAGGCTCGGGCATAAGCATGTTGACGTTTTGCCCGATGATTTCTTCTTTGGAATAAGCAAAGATAGTCTCGCTGGCCGAATTGAATTCTTCAATGTGTCCCTGATCGTCGATCACCACTATGCCGATGGCCGTAGTATTAAATAACGCACGCCAGCGCGCTTCGCTATCTTTGAGCGAAACCGCCGTAATTTCAGCGGACTTCTTTGCGCGAAGCATGGCTTCGGCGACGCCTGACATCATCGTGCAGGTTATGGCAAAAACCGACATGCCGATCCAGTCACCTGAATTATTAATGAAGGGTGCAGCAACCAACAGCGGCCACAAGAACGTAACCGTTAAACAAGCCAAGGCAGTTGCCAGTAAACCGGCGGCTAAACCGCCGTAAACCGCAGCAATCATGACGGTCGGATAGAATGTTAGCCAAGCAAGTTTCGATCCAAGTAAATCCAATGGCCATATCCGCAGTGCGGCTGCCACAGCGACCATGATCACGGCAAATAAAAAACGATTTACTTTTATTTTTTTTACGTTACACCAAACCATTACTACACACCGATTTATAATTCTCACAATTTAATTAATAGTATAAACCCTCGGTTACTCACTGTTAAAAAAGTTATTACATTCAATGCATTGCATTTGCTGTTTTTCGATATAAAACAACAAAGCTTATCTTAAGTAATCAATAGCTTACAAAATAATAAGCGAACCGTTAGTTATGAAACATTAAAGGTAACTACTCAGCAACAAAGAATAGAACGCGGATGACGCGGATTGCTTATGATTTAATAAGATTTTTTAGTACCTATTTAGCTCATATATGAACTAGAACGTCCGTGACACGAGCTAAACCGATAAATACTGAATTTAAAAATCTGCGTAAATCTGTTCAATCTGCGTCATCCGCGTTCTATTAATCACGCTGAGTAGTTACCATTAAAGTAGGCCCCGTTTTTCCTGCGGATCGGATTCTTGGTGGACGGGGAACCCTCTAAAGCATTTAACGCTAACGTGAGCCTTCTTAAAACTACAGAATCCAGGCCATTTTCAAGTTCGTAATGCCAACTCTATAAATCTAACGCCAACAATATCCTTATCTGTCACTAACGCGCTGCAAATACCCTGCCCCAAAACCATGTCCAGCACATGCCACATGGCAGCCTGTCCGCAATCGGCAGGAACTCTTAAAAACTCGGCCTGATTTTCAGGATTAATAACACAGCGGTTCAAGCCTAAGGCGATGCCGCGTCCCGTAGCTTTTACAAAGGCTTCTTTGCGCGTCCAGAAGCGGTAAAACTCAGTGATTCTTTGGTCTTCGGGCAGCTTGTTCCAATAGGCGCTTTCTTCTTCGGCAAAGCATTTATCGACCAGCCCGGCCAAGCTGGTTCTCGGTCTACAACATTCGATATCTACACCTACTTGACAGTTCCAACCTACGGCAACCACCATAGCGCTTGCTGAATGGGACAGATTGAACGCCAACTCAGGCCTATCGGCAACATAGGGTTTGCCATGCTCGGCTTTTTTTATGCTTATTTTTTCCGGCGGCTCATTGAGCGCTTGGGCTAATATGTTTCTTAAACGTCCATGTACTTCTACATAGCGTTTACGCAATAAATCATTTTTTATTTTTTCGGCGTGAGCTTGTTCGGCTACGTCGAGCATTTGCCAGTAGTTTTGATAATGAGCGTTATCGGCGGCAATATTACCGTGCCATATATGGATTGTATCAGTAATGCCCAACAACAGCCCGTCCCTCGCCGCGACGATCGCTAGCGGCAGTCAATTGATGCGTAGTTCTATTCCACTGTACAGCCTGCATATCGCCATAGCTGTAACGCGCTTCTTTCAGTTGATGCCCCATTGCAGCCAAGCCGGCGAGCTCATCTGCGGCTATTGCGCTTTTTTCATATTCAACCATGTCAGGCATAAATTGATGATGAAAACGAGGCATTTGCACCCATGAATCCGGCTCATGGCCTTTGGCGAAATCCAACGCGGCCAACAGCACCATTGAAATGATACGGCTGCCGCCGGGCGTTCCCAACACCGCAACATTATGACCGTCGTCAAGAAAAGTCGGCGCCATGCTGGACAACATACGTTTACCCGGCGCGATAGCGTTGGCGATACCGCCTACCAATCCGTAGCCGTTCATCGCACCGGGCAGGCCGGTGAAATCATCCATTTCATCATTCAGTACAACGCCGGTTCCGGCCGCCACCACCCCCGCACCAAACGGGAAATTAATACTTAGCGTTGCGGCAACCCGATTACCTTGCTCGTCAATAATCGAGAAATGGCTGGTATTAGTGCCCTCGGGTTGCGCTTGAATTTCGCCCGACAGCATCGTGCTGGGTAAGGCCTTATCGGGCCGCAGGCTGCTACGCAATCCCGCTGCATAATCTTCGTTCAACAAGCGTCTGACCGGCATATCGATAAAATCCGAATCACCCAGATATAAAGACCGGTCATGGTAAGCTCGGCGCATGGCCTCAACGATAAGATGCTTTCGGGTTAGTTCATCGGCTTGCTTTAAATCATAGCCCGACAGAATATTCAGCGACTCAATCAACACGATGCCGCCGGAGGATGACGGCGCGGCGCTGGTGATATTTATGCCCCGATAACTACCCTTCACCGGTTCCCGCTCAACAATTTGGTAGGATGCAAGATCCTGTTTGGTCCAGATACCTCCGGCCTTGTTGACGCTGTCCACCAGTTTATCGGCTATCTCGCCGCCATAAAATCCATCCCGGCCTGACTCGGCCAGCTGTTTTAAGGTATAAGCCAAATCCGGTTGCCGGAGGATCGAATAAGCTTTAGGAATATCGCCGTCGGCCAGGAATATCTGTGCGGTCGGTGGGGATTTTTTCATCACCTCAATCCTGAATTTGATCAGTTTCCTATGTTTTTCGCCGATTGCAAAACCGGTCTGCGCGGCTCTGATCGCAGGTTGCAAACTTTCCGCCAACGGCAAGCGCCCGTATTTTTCCGACAAATGCGCCAGCGCCGCAGGCAATCCGGGGATAGCGGCGGCTAATGCGCCATCGAGCGATAACCGGGGAATCACCTTGCCGGCCTTATCCAGAAACATCGCCTGCTGAGCCGCCAACGGTGCTTTCTCACGGCCATCGATCATGGTTTCAAACCCGTCCGCTTCCCTGTGCAGCAACCAGTAACCGCCGCCGCCCAGCCCCGAACCGGAAGGTTCAACCACCGCCAATGTCGCGCTGACCGCCACCGCCGCATCGAAAACATTGCCGCCTTTAGCCAGGATTTCAAAACCGGCCGCCGTCGCCAAGGGGTGCGCGCTGGCAATTGCAGCCTTGGTTCCATCCGCATAAACCTGCGCAATACCAAAAACTGCCGTAAACAGGAATACCGCATAATATTTCTTCAACATCTTTTTCTCTGAGCAAGTTTAATTTGTGCAATTAAACCACATTTGCAGGAACGCTCCCAAAACCGGCGCGACTATAAACAGCATTCCCGTTGTTTTATAGCCGCTGTTGAAACTAAATTTTAAGAAAACAAAATTCCAGTCTGTCAAGAAAGTCTGCGTCTTCTGACAGCTACGTTTAAATGCCCGGCAACGGCTCGATGCAGCGAACTGCCGGATTAGACTCCACTCAGCCGACAGCAATTCTGTTCAGTAACAAACCTTAACTTAAAGTAGTGCAACATTTCCTACGGCCCTAGACAAAAAACTGACTAACGGGGTTTGCTTTTCAATTGTTGCCTCGCCTAAGTGATGCTACATATATCATTGTTTTTAAAAATATTTATAATTTTTCGATAGAAATAATAAACAGCTTTACTGGAAACTAAGCAGCGTAATAGCCGGATTTATTAGGCGGCGATATATATCTATGAGCGGAAAATGGCAGGTTAACAACTAACCTTGGTATCCGAAAAAAAACCGATTACTAGAACCTTGGAGCAACCTGAATTCTATAGACCACCGTCAATTTCAACGCTATGCTGGGGAGTCCATTATGAACAATCTTTCTATCATCCTCATCGGCTTGAGCCTCTTCGTATTCTCGGTCACTGAATCTGCGGCGATTTCGCCGGAAGAGTGCGCAACTCAAGAACAGATTCTCAACGCCGAGATGAAACAATGTATGGATACTAGCGCCGTCTGTACAGGAAATGAGCAAATAGACGCTCACATTTGTAACGGCCTCTTTGAACCTTGTGTGCATCGGGTGGTTAGTTCCGGCAGGGAGTTTGGCTGCGAGCAGCGTACATGCGACGACACAGTAAAATTTACGTCCCGCCTGTACGGGTTGCCTGCAGAATGTGGGGGCTCCGGTCGACCTGATAAAGCCTCGCCTAGTGTTGACAAGCCGCAATCGGCCTGTGGTTCGATAATTCAGCTGGACAACCAAGTCGTCGGTGAAAGCATTCCGCTGGTGGGCATTACCTTCGACCTGAGCTACGTGTCAAATCGGGTAATTGGACGGCGTGGCGACTACACGATCCAGACTCCCATCAAAAAACTGATCGGTTCCGAAATCACCGGCTATGACATCACGATTTGGGATGATGATCCACTCGCGCCGCTGCATCAAGCCAGCTATTCCGGCCTGTCCGACATTGCCGACAGGTTTGTGTGGCAAGCCGATGACTCGCCGGGCAGTCATCGCTTTTTCGTCAAAATTATCGAGAAATTTCCGGCTCTTACAGCGCAATCGAACAACGTGGTTGAGGCAGGCAACCTCAAGGCGAAGGTGTTCGGGATTGGCGGCTGGACACCGAGCGTGCTCCAGTTTTACGACACCGTTTCCAGCACCCTATATCGAGGCGATGGCAGCGCACGCTTTGTCGAAGCCAGACACATCAACGAGCAATCCTGCGGCGCATCGGTTTGTTACGACTTGCAGGTAGCCGAGGAAGACGGTTCGCGAGTCTACGAGTTCGATGCCGGCGGTCGGCATCTTCGTACCCGGTTGGGACTGACCGGCAGTATCGAGTTTACGTTCGGCTACGACGTTCAGGGAACCTTGCTCAGCATCACCGAACCCTTTCAACGAATCACGAAGTTTCAACGGGATGACAGCGGAAAGCTGACGGCGATCATGGCTCCATTCGGACAAATCACCCCTGTCACGCTCAACGCCGACGGCTACCTAACCAGCGTCACCAATCCGAAAGGTGACGCTTATAAAATGACTTACTACGGAACCGGGGGGTTACTAAAGACCTTCGCGACCCCATCGCAGAGAGTCAGCACCTTCACCTATGACGGCGACGGCAACCTGCTGACCGATGCGCACTCGGGTGGCCGACGTGCGACGATCAGCTCCCAGAGTTCCGTCGGCTCGGACCTCCGCAAAACCCTAACCACCCGAGAGGGCCGCGTAACTTCGCTAGCATCCAGCTTTGACTCAGGTGGATTCTTCGCCGATGCACCTACACCCGATTCGGGTGTTTATCAACGAACTACCACCTATCCCAGCGGGTTAAAAGCGACGTTTACAGATCGATCCTCTGAGTCGGTCTACTCTGACGATCAGGTCTGGTTCAGGTCTACCTTCATTAACGACCCGCGCTTCGGCAAGATGGCGCGTCTACTGTCGCGTACCGATGGCAGCCTCAGTTTCGGACAGGGCTTTCAACAATACAAAGATTACAAGCACGATATCCAGTTGACCGATCCGCAGGATCCATTTTCCATCAACCAGTGGACCACTACGGTCTCCCACGACCCCTCTGAGTGGACCACTCAGTATATCGGCGCTTCCCGCACCTACAAGCGAAAATCGAAATTGGGAAGGACTTCGCAGATCAAGATAGACGCACTTGAAAGGCCTGTTCTCACCAAACGCGGCAACCTGTTGCCCATCGTTCTTCGCTACACCAAAGACCAGTTGACCCAAGTGAGTCAAGGCACACGGAAAACGACGCTGGCCTATGATCCCGTGTCAGGGCTGTTAAGTGACATCACCGACCCGTTAAACCGGGCCGTATCGTTCGACTACGATGCCGCCCACCGTGTCACCGCGCAAACCCTGCCCGATGGCCGGGTTATCCGATTCACCTACGATAAAGCGGGACATCTGACCTCGGTCACCCCGCCGACCCGCCCGCAGCACCGCTTCGCGATCAATGCCAAGGACTTGTTAGGGGCCTACACGCCACCGCCGTTGACCGCTGTCCCGCAGATTGCTACTGCTTACAGCTATAACAATGATGACCAGTTGACGCGGATTTTGCGGCCGGACGGGGCCGAAGTGGCGCTGAATTACGATGCAGGCACCGGACTGCTAGAGACCATGACGACACCGTTAGGCGACTACGTTTTGACCCACAAAGCGCAAAGCGAGTTGGTCAGCGACATTAAGACACCGGACGATGTGCTGCTGTCCATTGGGTACTGGGGGAAGCTGCCATCCTCGTACTCCTATTTCCGGACCAACAAGGTAACCTACTCCAGGTCCTTCAACCAAACTACCGACCTGATCGATAGCGATCTCGTCATGGTCGAACCTTCCGCAGTAGAACACATTCGCTACGCCTATGACGACGACGAGTCGCCAAAGCAGATTGGCGACATGGGACTCGGTTACAATGTCCCGAACGGTTTGCTGAGTACAACTACCTTGGGGACATTCAAGGACAATTACAGCTATTCCGGTTACGGCGAACTCTCTGCGTATACCTCGGCAAAGGGGAAAACCAAGTTCTTCAGCCTGAACTTCACCCGAGATAATCTGGGCCGCATCACCAAAAAAGTGCAAACACTCGCCGACATAGGCACACAAACCTACGATTACAACTACGATGAAGCGGGTCGCTTGAAAGATGCCAGGAAAAACGGCGCACCGTTCGCAAGCTATGTCTACGACGACAACGGCAACCGGATTTCCGGTAACCGTAACGGGGTCGTTTTCTCTGCTGACTACGACGACCAAGACCGCCTTGAACGCCAGAACACACTGAAATTCGCCTACAATGCCAACGGCGATCTGATCAGCAAAACCAACACGTCCAGCGGAGAGGTGACGCTGTACACCTACGACGTATTCGGCAACCTACGCAAGGTAAAGCTACCCAACGCAACCGTCATCGACTACGAGATCGACGGCCTCAACCGGCGCATCGGCAAGAAGGTCAACGGACTGCTCGCAGTCCGCTATCTGTACCAGGATCAGCTCCGCATCGCCGCCGAAGTCACCCCCGACGGCACGTTGAAGCGGCGCTACGTGTACGCCACCGGGCGGACGACGCCGGATTACTACATCGAGGGGAGCGAAAAATACAAGATCATTTCCGATTACCTCGGCTCGCCACGGGCTGTCGTGAAGCTCTCGACCAACAAAATCGTCTACCGGATGGATCACGACGAATTCGGGCGGATCACGCTCGACAGTAAGCCCGGCTTCCTGCCGTTCGGGTTTGCGGGCGGGCTGTACGAACCCACTACCGGGTTGGTTCGGTTTGGGGCGAGGGATTATGATCCCGAGATTGGGCGCTGGACGGTAAAGGATCCGATAGGGTTTGAGGGAGGCGTAAATTATTATGCATACGTCGAGAATAATTCCATCAATACAACCGACTCAAAAGGGCTAGGACCAGTGAGCGGCGCAATTTGTGGGGGAATATTTGTAGCGAAGGGTCTATTTGAGGCGAAACTAAATAATAATCGACACGAAGAATTTTTGAATTCAATTAAGGAAGAAGATAGAAAAATAGATGAAAAGTTATCCAAATGTACCAATGGCGAAGAAAAACAGGTTTTGAATAATAGCAAGGAAGAGCTGAGCAAATTAAAGTTTAAATCAGAGGCGCAGTTTGCATCTGGAAATATAGGCACAGTCGATGTCATCCTAGAAACATATATTTGTGGTGCTATAGCTGCGGTACCTTCTCCTCTTTTACCGTGAATTTGCTGGAACAATAACTTTATTGACAGCTTGGTAGCCACGGAAAATGGGTCAGATCCTGGGTATCCCCACAAAATATATTTTCCTATAGCCGGACGGGGCATGTTGCCCCGTTCGAAACGTTTTGCGGCAATTAAATGTAGTCGCTTAGCTCAGACATCGCAGAAACGTTAGGGCCGGGGGTGAAAACCCCGGCCCGCTTGGTTTTTACCCGACATTAAAAGAATGACTGAGTACTAGCGCTAAATTAACCTGACACAACACTGGTGTTTTCCAATTTAAAATCGAGTCGATAAAAATAGCAATGCCAGCCGTGAAATTGATATAGTCAACGATAAACCAAAATCGAAGCCAATGTAGCTGACGGCAAGATTATTAGGGCACACCTCTAATAATTCAAGAATTCGGCATATTGCCCCATGTAAGCTATCGAATTTATAAGATGACGAATTTCAAAAAATCAATTTTTCAGAATTGCCCTATAGTTTTTTCTCCCATCCCAAACCCATAGCGGGGATGGAAAATTCCCTGCCGATCATCCTTTATTTTGAAGCTTTCTCGGTTTCCAACGCTTCAGCCAATTGCTTTGCAGGTAGATAACCGGGAAAGATATTTCCTTTTTCAGTAACAATCATCGGTGTTCCCTTCACTTCAAAATCCTCAGCCAATTGCATGTGCTCATCAACCGGGTTGGCACAGGTTTTAGCGGCCGGCGTATCGCCTTTTTTTGCCGCCGTTAAAGCAGCTTTACGATCATCGGCACACCAGACCGATACCGCTTTGTGATATGAATCGGAACCTTTACCGGCTCTGGGAAAAAACAAGTACTGGATAGTAATGCCTTCAGCCATGTACTGATCGATTTCCGAATGCAATTTACGGCAATAACCGCAGTCAATATCGGTGAAGATGCTAACCGTGTATTTGCTTATTTTAGGTTTGAATACGATCATTTTATCGACACCGAGTTTGTCGATGGCCTGCTTGCGAGCGCCGCTCAATTTTTCTTCGGTTAAGTCGATACGTGCGGCAACATCAACTAAGTGCCCCTGAACCAAATATTTGCCATCTTCGGAAACGTAAAATATATTGCCGCCGACGGTAACTTCATAAAGGCCATTGATTTCAGAGGGTTTAACCGACTCCACTTTGACCGAGGGCATGGATTTAGTCAGCGCTTGCCTGATAGCATTTTCATCGGCATGGGCTACGGATAAAGTCAGGCCGAATAACGGTAACGCGGCAATCTTAATAAGCTTTTTCATAATGTTCCTGAGTTAGTAGGGGCAATCCTTTATGGTTGCCCTAATTCGAGTTATTCGGATAAAAGGGCAACCACAAGGGATTGCCTATTGAAATAAACGTTCAACATCCAGAAACATAGCCAATGCCATCAGTGACACGAGTAAGGCAATGCCGACTTGTTGAAAGAAGATTTGTACTTTTTCCGAAACAGGGCTGCCTTTGATGCCTTCTATCGCAAAAAACAGTAAATGCCCGCCATCCAGAACCGGTATCGGCAATAAATTTAATACGCCTAAACTGACGCTGACTAAGGCCAGATATTTTATAAACGGCACCAAGCCCATCGTGGCGGACTGTCCGGCATACTGGGCAATGCTGATAGGGCCGCTTAAGTTTTCTACTGAAGCCCTACCGATCAACATTTTGCCCATCATTTTCAAGCTGGTAACCGAATAATAATAAGTCGTTTCCAAGGCAACCGGTATCGCTGCCAACGGCGACAACGAATATTCAACACTGACCGATTTCATCAGTTGTTCGGGAATATAAACCGATGCGCCGACTTTGCCTTCCGTATTCTGCCCAATCTGCACGCTTTTCGGCGTAACGGTTGCCGGTAAACGCATGCCGTCGCGCTCGATCATCAGTTTGATTGCGACACCGGCGTGACTTTTTACGTAATCTACCCATTGCATCCAGTCGTTGATAAGCGTGTCGTCAGCGCTCACAATCAGGTCGCCTTGTTTCAATCCGGCAGCTAATGCGGCGCTATCGGGAAGTACTTTCCCTATGATCGGCTGCAATTTCGGCGACCAAGGTTTAAAGCCCAGGCGTTGGTACAATACGTCAGGGTTTTCGCTGTCTTTATCGCTAAGCTTAAGCGTCCTGATGCTTTGCTGATCATCGAAGTTTTTTACCGCTACTGTTATTTGCTGTTCACCATCCAGCGCCGAGGACACTAAAACCGTCATAGCCTCGGTCCAGGTTGGCGTTACTTTGCCGTTAACCGAGATTATCTGATCGCCTTCGGCAAAACCGGCAGCGGCGGCTAAAGTGCCTTGCTCTACGGCGCCAAGTATCGGTTTTATGCCGGTCTCGCCAATCACCAGCACACTCCAGAACAACGCCACGGCAAGCATCAGGTTAAATATCGGGCCTGCGGCAACTATTGCCGTTCTAGCCAGTACCGATTGACGGTTAAAGGCATACGGCAAGTCTGCATCCTTAACTTCGCCTTCCCGCTCGTCGACCATCTTGACGTAGCCGCCCAGCGGAATTGCCGATATCACATACTCTGTCGCATCGTGATTTTTCTGATATGACCATAAAACCTTGCCGAAACCGACCGAAAACCGGAGTACTTTGACTCCCGCTTTACGGGCGACCCAAAAGTGCCCGAATTCATGAAATGAAACCAGGACACTGATCGCAATCAGGAAATAAAACAGGGTATGCAAAAAATCCATCAATAATTAAGCTCTTCAATAATCTGTGTAGACACTAGCCTGGCCTGTTGATCGGCATCTAAAATGATTTCCAGGGTATCCGCTGCCTTGGCCTCGAACTTTTTCATGCAGCGTTCAATAATAACTGGAATATCGGTAAAGCGAACCTGTTCATTTAAAAACGCCTCGACGGCAATTTCATTGGCTGCATTCAACACCGTCGGCATAGTGCCGCCTGTAGCAATAGCTTCATAGGCCAGACGCAAACAGGGAAAGCGTTCCAGGTTAGGCTCCTGGAAATCCATCCGTCCGACATCGAAAATATTCAGCGGATCGACACCCGAATCAAACCGCTCCGGCCAAGCCATTGAGTAAGCGATAGGTATACGCATATCGGGATTGCCCATTTGCGCCAATACCGTTCCATCCACATAATCAACCATCGAATGGATGACGCTTTGTGGATGAATGACCACTTGTATTTGATCTGGGGTCATGTCGAACAAAATGCAAGCCTCTATCATTTCAAGGCCTTTATTCATCATGGTGGCGGAATCCACGGAAATTTTCCTGCCCATATCCCAGTTAGGATGAGCCACTGCCTGCGCCGGAGTTACATTAACCAACTGGTCTACAGGCATTTCCCGAAAAGGGCCGCCCGAAGCAGTCAATAAAATACGTCTGGCTTGTTTCGCCTGCGTACCGGTTTTATAACCGGCAGGCATGCACTGGAATATCGCATTATGTTCGCTATCGATCGGCAGTAATTGCGCCCCCGAATCGCTAACGGCCTGCATAAAAATCGAACCCGACATTACCAGGGCTTCTTTATTAGCCAGTAATACGGTTTTACCTGCCTTAGCCGCAGCCAAGCTGGGTAATAATCCCGCAGCACCGACGATAGCCGCCATGACCGAATCGACATTGTCCAATGTGGCAACATGTTCCAGCGCCTTAACACCGGACAACACCTTTATATCTGCGATTGCTGTGTGCTTAAGCTTCTCTGCAAAGATTCGAGCCTTATGCTCATCCACTACGACGACAACTTCAGGATGATGTTCCAGACATTGTTCATAAAGAGCATCGATATTGGTATGGGCGGTTAACGCGATAACTTTATACAGACTGGAATGTCTGGCTACCACATCTAAGGTGCTGACGCCGATTGAGCCGGTCGCTCCGAGTATGCATATACCTTTCATGGGTGAATTAAAATAATGCCGGCGTAAAAAAATGGAATGGCGGCAATCAGGCTGTCAATCCTATCCAAAATACCGCCGTGACCGGGCAGTATTGAACCGGTGTCTTTAACGCCGCGCTGACGTTTAACCACACTGAAAAACAAATCGCCATAAATAGAAAGCAGCACGGTTAGTATGGACAGCATTGCAAAATCCGACGCAACCATCCATGGAAAGCCGTAAATCAAGCTTAAAACACCTGCGCAAACAAGGCCTGCTATTAAAGCGCCATACATACCCTGAACGGTTTTACCCGGACTGATTTCGGGCGACAGCTTGGTTTTGCCGAATTTCTTCCCGGCAAAATAGGCGGTAATATCGGCAGCCCAAATTAAAATCAGGAAATACAAGGTCAGTTCCGAACCGTAAAAAGCTCTTAATCTGCTCAGAAACAGCCATGTCGCGAATAGAACAAGCCAGCCGATCAATGCCTTATAGCAGGTTTTCATTTCCAGCTTTAAAACGCCGGCCGGGAGATTTCTGATTAATATCATGGTCAATATCCAGAATAGCACCGGCGGCACTACCAGCCACTCCAAAGCCCCTGAATAATCCCTGATATCAGGCCAATCCAATATTTGAGCCATCACTTCCAAAAATTGCGTCCAAAAATGCAGCCATAACATGGGTAGTATCAGTATCAGCAAAAATAATCCGCGTTTAAGTAGCGAATTAATGCCGACAAGGTTAGTCCACTCCCATGCCGCGAGAAGAGTGATTAACCCAATAAGCAATGAAAAATACTCCGAAGGCAGCTGGAACACAGCAAGCACAATCAAAGGAGCCAGAATTAAGGCGGTAATAATTCGCTGTAGTAACATTTTAATTATTATTAGATGAAGTTGGAGGTAAGTGTTAGTTTTCGGTAAAACCAGCAAGTTATTTTAAGGTAATCGATTTATCGAGCAATTGCTCTCCGGTATGGCCAAAGCGTCTTTGCCGACCTTTAAAGCTGTTGATAGCGTCTTCAAGTGAATTCTGGTCAAAATCAGGCCACAGTGTTGCGGTAAAGTACAGCTCCGTATAGGCTTGTTGCCATAACAAAAAATTACTTACGCGTTGCTCGCCGCCGGTTCTGATAAACAAATCGGGTTCGGGCAAGTCCGCGGTTGATAAATACTGATTGATCAACGACTCGCTGATGTCCTGATTTTTCAATTCTCCGGAGGCTATTTTTTCCGCCACAGTCCTGAATGCTTGGCACAGGTCCCAGCGCCCGCCGTAATTAGCCGCAATAACCAAGGTTAAAGCATTATTGTCTTTGGTTTGCGCCTCTCCCTCCGCCATTTTGGCCTGTAACTTTTCAGAGAATGCGCTTCTGTCGCCGATAAATCGCAAACGGATGTTATTGCGATCGAGCTTGTTGATTTCTCTTTGCAGGGTTGCCAAGAACAAGCCCATCAGCAATGACACTTCTTCTTCGGGACGCCGCCAGTTTTCACTGCTAAAAGCGAATAAGGTCAAGACCTCAATCTCTTGCCTGGCGCAGTACTCTACAATTTTTCGAACCGCTTTAACCCCGGCTTGATGACCGATGGCGCGCGGCATAAACCTTTTCTGAGCCCAACGGCCATTACCATCCATGATAATGGCGATATGGCGCGGATTATTATTTGTGCTATTGAGAGTGCGTGCTGATTCCAAACTGTTACAGTCATCCGTAGGCATTATTTAAATCCTAATTACATTGACAATAAATCAGCTTCTTTTGCTTCCAGCAGTTTCTCAACGTCTTTTATAAACTGATCGGTCAATTTTTGAATTTTTTCTTCAGCCGCACGAGCCTCATCTTCGGAAATCATTTTTTCCTTTAAGGTATCTTTTATCGCTGAATTTGCATCGCGACGAATATTCCTGATTGCAACACGGCCATTTTCCGCTTCATTCTTGACCACTTTAACCAAGGTACGACGACGCTCTTCAGTCAGCGGCGGTAATGGAATCCGGATAACCATGCCGTTGGTAGCCGGGTTTAAGCCCAGATCCGATTTCATAATAGCTTTTTCAATAGCCTGTACCATGCCTTTTTCCCAAGGCGTAATCGTCAATGTACGCGCATCTTCTACGGCGATATTGGCCACCTGCGATAAAGCAGATTCGGTGCCGTAGTATGAAACGCTAATTTGATCCAACAAGCTGGGATGCGCCCGGCCCGTTCTTATTTTTGAGAACTCATGTTTTAAGGCATCAATACTTTTGCCCATCCGAGTTGAAGCGTCCTGTTGAATATCACTAATCATTATCTGTTCCTCGTTGAATAAGAGATCCTATCTCTTCGCCCATCATCAATTTCATTACCGCACCTTTCTCAAAAACATTCATTACCCGCATCGGCACATTATTATCCCGACATAATACCAACGCAGTTGTATCCATGACATTGAGACGCTGATCCAGCGCTTCATCATAGGTTAAGCGTGGATAGAATATAGCATTGGGGTCTTTTTGCGGATCGGCTGAATAAACGCCTTTGACTTTAGTGGCCTTAATCATCAATTCCGCATTGATTTCAATTGCTCTCAGGCTGGCTGCCGAATCGGTAGTAAAAAAAGGATTTCCGGTGCCTGCTGCAAAAATCACAACCCGGCCTTTTTCCAAATGCCTGATCGCCCTGCGACGAATATAATCTTCACAGACCTGATTGATTTTCAGCGCGGACATCACTCTGACCGGTTGTCCGTGTGCTTCCAGTGCATCCTGCATGGCCAGGGCATTGATTACCGTAGCCAGCATCCCCATCTGGTCGCTGGTTACTCGATCCAATCCTTCAGAAGCTTTTTCCGCTCCGCGCAATATATTACCGCCACCGATAACCAAACCAACCTGAAGGCCAATATCGCATAACTCTTTAATTTCAGTTGCAAGACGATTAACAATATCTGAGTCAATACTACCACCGGTTTCACTCATCAAAGCTTCACCGCTTAATTTAAGCAAAATTCTTTGGCAAATTGTTTTAGTATTGGAAAAGGCTGTCATTTTAATTATCGGGGCTGTATTTATTATTGTGGGGCGAATAAATTCGCGTCTATAAAAAGGCAGCGCGAATAAATTCGCGCCCACGGTCGAGGAGTGGGTTAACTGCCTCTAACTTGTGCCATAACTTCTTCGGCAAAGTTTTCTTCTTTCTTCTCAATTCCTTCACCCACTTCCAAACGGGCAAAACGAATAACGCTGTTACCTTTTGACGCCAGCAGTTTGCCGATAGTCACTTTATCGTCCTTAATAAAAGGCTGACCCAGCAAGGTGATTTCCGCCAGGAATTTACTAATCCGACCGACTACCATTTTCTCAATGATGTCAGCAGGCTTTCCGCTTTCTGCGGCTTGAGCCGAGAAAATTTCTTTCTCTTTCTCAATAAGTTCGGCAGGTACTTGCTCGTCAGAAACACAAGTCGGTTTACTTGCTGCAATATGCATTGCAATATCTTTACCCAGTTGCTCATCTGCGTTGGCTAATTCAACGATTACGCCGATTTTATTGCCGTGTAAATAACAGGCTGTACCACCGGTAGCTGTCTGGTATTTTTGAAATCGTCTAATGGTAATATTTTCGCCCAACTTGGCAATCAGGCCACGACGAACTTCATCCACAACAGTACCGTCAGCCAAGGTCATCGCCAACAGTTGTTCTTCTGTTTCAATATCGGAATTCAACAAAGCTACTGTGACATTATTGACGAAACTGACGAAATCGTCCGCCTTGGCCACAAAATCAGTCTCACAGTTAACATCGACAATCGCTACCGCTTTTCCGTCGTCACTGGCTTTAACACCGATGATACCTTCAGCAGCGATGCGGCCGGATTTTTTGTCGGCTTTGGCCAGACCGGATTTGCGCATGTTTTCAATGGCCAATTCCATGTCGCCATCTGTTTCAACTAATGCTTTTTTGCACTCCATCATGCCGGAGCCAGTTCTCTCACGCAGTTCCTTAACCATTGCCGCACTAATAGTATTACTCATTCTTTGTCTTTCCTCATTATTCATCACTGTAAAAACGCCCCCGTGAGGAGGCGTCTTTTGCCTAACTTTAAGCGCTCAGGAAGCGCTTATAAAAATAAGATCTTATTTTACTCTGCTGCAGCTTCTTCAACGAAATCATCAGCTTTCGCCGACAATCCCAAGCCTGCTGATTTAGCTTCCATTACGGCCGCAGAAACGCTTTCGCAATAGAGTTTAACTGCGCGAATTGAGTCATCATTACCGGGAATAATGTAATCAATTTTTTCAGGTGAGTTATTGGAATCCACGATGCCAACGACAGGAATACCTAATTTTTTAGCTTCACTGATGGCATTCTTTTCATAACCGACATCCAATATGAAAATCACATCGGGAACGCCTTTCATATCCTTAATCCCGCCCAGACTGCGTTCCAGCTTTTCCAGTTCGCGCTCCATACCTAACGCTTCTTTCTTGGCAAAACGTTGATAAAGCGTACCATCCGCTTTCATCGCTTCCAATTCTTTAAGACGATTGATTGATTTCTTGATAGTTTTAAAGTTTGTCAGCATGCCGCCTAACCAGCGATGGTTGACATAAGGCATGCCGCAACGTGCCGCTTCTTCAGCAACGACTTTACGTGCTGCTTTTTTAGTGCCGACAAACAAGACTGTGCCTTTGTTCGCCGTCATCTGACCCAGATAATTCATTGCGTCATTAAACATTGGAAGCGTTTTTTCCAAATCGATAATATGGATTTTGTTACGTGCACCGAACAGGTACGTAGCCATTTTCGGGTTCCAATGACGAGTTTGATGCCCAAAATGTACACCCGCTTCAAGCATTTGCCGCATAGATACTGCTGCCATGTGTTCTCCTAAGATAAAAAAATTCGAAACATCTGTTCCGAGTTGGGTTACGCCTCCACTTATCCCGCCTGGAAACCAGCCACAACCATTTTTATTAAAAAAATAGTTATGTCGGCACCCTTCCAAACGTGACGATAAGCGTGAGTATTAGTTCAAAAATGAACTTCCCTTTATACCATATTTACTTTTCCACAACAAGCCGATCTCTGTTAAAATGGCCGTATCACATAGGTGCAAGGCGAAAGACACAAGGCTAAGATCGTGTCGCTTGCGCCTTTACCTTTTGCCTTGTTACCTGTTCCATGAGCATAATTATTAAGACCGAAACCGAAATTGAAAAAATGCGTATTGCCGGAAAGCTGGCAGCCGAAGTTTTAGAAATAATTGAGCCCTACGTTGTTCCCGGCGTTACCACCAACGAGCTTAATCAAATTTGCCACGACTATATTATTGAGGTGCAACAAGCCATACCCGCGCCGCTTAATTATCGCGGCTTTCCAAAATCAATTTGCACCTCAGTTAATCAACAAATCTGCCACGGCATTCCCTGCGATAAAAAACTTAAATCCGGCGACATTGTTAATATAGATATTACCGTTATTAAAGACGATTACCACGGCGACACCAGTAAAATGTTTTGCGTAGGCGAAGTGAGCCAACATGCAAAACGTCTGGTAAAAATAACTCAGGAAGCCATGTTTTTAGGCATCGAACAGGTCAAGCCGGGCGCCACGCTTGGAGATATCGGCCATGCCATACAAAAACACGCAGAATCCAATCGCTATTCGGTAGTCAGGGAATTCTGCGGGCATGGCATCGGCAAGAATTTCCATGAAGAACCGCAAGTGCTGCATTACGGCAAAACCGGTGACGGTGAAGTTCTTGAGGCGGGCATGATATTAACTATTGAGCCGATGATTAATCTTGGTAAGCGGCACATGAAAGTATTACCCGACGGCTGGACCGCGGTGACCAAAGACCGTAGCCTATCCGCGCAATGGGAGCACACTATTTTGGTAACCCACAGCGGCTATGAAATCCTGACTTTACGCCAAGAAGAAATGTGAACGCCTTGAACAAAAACATTAATGCCGCGCTTTTTGCCGAAAAAGACAGTCTGCAACAATTTAAACAACTACTAAAACAAAAAGACGCCGAACTGCGGCAAAAATTCAATCCTCACCAATCGGTTTCCAATTTACTTAAAGAGAAATCCGATTTTATTGATAAAATCTTAAGCTGCTGCTGGCAACATTTTCTTGGTGAGTATGCCAGTCAGTTTGCGCTGTGCGCCGTTGGCGGTTACGGTAGAAAAGAGTTATTTCCTTACTCCGATATCGACTTGGTCGTGCTGTTGGATTCGGAAGACACAACCCCCTATCAGGAAGCCCTATCAAACTTCTTCACCTTCCTCTGGGATATCGGTTTAAAACCGGGGCAAAGCGTACGTACAATCAAGCAATGCATCGAGGCTGCAATAGACGATCAAACCGTCATAACCAGTCTTATCGAAAACCGGCTGATTACCGGCAACACCGCTCTGCATAAAGCGCTTAATCAACGAATCACCCCGGACAAAATTTGGCCGTCGGACCGGTTTTTTGCCGCAAAAATGGAAGAACAGCGGCAACGTTACGCCAAATTCCACGACACCGCCTATAACCTTGAACCCAATGTCAAAGAAGGTCCGGGAGGACTGCGCGACAGACAAGTTATCGCTTGGGTGTTTAAACGCCATTACAATTCATCAACACTCAAAGAGCTGATTAAATACGGTTTCTTGCCCGAGTCCGAATATTTGGAACTGGTTGCCGCTGTTGAAGTGCTTTGGCGAATTCGTTACGCACTACACCTTTTGACCAATCGTTGCGAAGACCGGTTGATTTTTGATTACCAACGCGATCTTGCCCAACAATTCGGCTTCAGCACCGAGCATCAAGAATACAATCAGGATGTCGAACAGTTCATGCAGTTTTATTTTAAAACGGTGCTGGGGCTTGAGCGTCTGAACGAAATGCTGTTGCAATTATTCAATGAACGTTTCGTTTCCGGAGAAGTCATTTATAAATCCATCCCGCTTAACGACAAATTCGTCGTCATCAACGGCTACCTTGAAGCCATTGACGAGACTCTGTTTGAGCGATACCCGCTTGCCTTGCTGGAACTGTTTTTGGTTCTGGAACAAAACTCCTCAATCAAAGGCGTCAGGGCAACAACCATCCGCCTGATTCGTAAAAACGTACATCTCATTGACGATGCATTTCGCCATAACAAAGCCGCCAACCGTCTTTTTATCGAAGCATTCCGCCAACCGCGAGGCATTACCGATCAATTAAGACGGATGAATCGCTACGGCGTTTTAGCCGCCTACATTCCTTGCTTTGCCAATATTGTCGCCCGCATGCAGTATGATTTGTTTCACATTTACACCGTGGACGAACACACTCTTTTTGTAATCCGCAACTTGCGCCGCTTCGCCTTAGATAAACACTTTGATGAACTGCCTTTCTGCAACGATATTTTTCTGCTGATTGCAAAACCCGAAGTGCTGTATCTTGCCGG
Source organism: Methylococcaceae bacterium (assembly GCA_044426515.1). Classification (GTDB taxonomy): domain Bacteria; phylum Pseudomonadota; class Gammaproteobacteria; order Methylococcales; family Methylomonadaceae; genus Methylobacter_A. The sequence goes on from JAUGSS010000151.1 coordinate 28,770, forward strand.
CCTGTTTCACGACATAGCCAAAGGCCGAAGCGGCGACCATTCCGCTATCGGCGAAGAAATTGCCAGAGAGTTCTGCGTTCAGCACGAGCTTTCTCCGCACGATACCAACCTGATCTGCTGGCTGGTGCGCAATCACTTAGTCATGTCGATGACTGCGCAACGAAAAGACATCAGCGACCCCGATGTCATTCATCAATTCGCGCAAACCGTCGGCAGTATCGAATACCTGAATTACCTGTACCTGCTGACCGTAGCCGATATTCGCGCCACCAACCCCGAACTCTGGAACGCTTGGAAAGACGCGCTGCTAAAAGAGCTTTATTCGGTAACCTATAGCGCCTTGCACAGAGGCTTACAAAACCCCATAGCCTTGGCCGACCGCCTACTCGAAAACAAAAAAGAAGCAAAAGACGAATTGATTAAACTCGGCATGCCGGAACCGGTTATCCTCAGATCCTGGCAACATGCCAGCGATGATTATTTTTTACGCTATTCAGCCGATGAAATAGCCTGGCATACCATAGCCATAGCTTCATCCAAGGAAGACGAACTGCCTTTGGTGCTGTTGCGTCCGCAAACCCAACGCGGCAGCGCGGAAGTTTTTGTTTACACGAAAAATGAAGAGGCTATTTTTTCGCTGAGCACAGCCACCCTAGACCAACTGGGACTTACCATTCTCGACGCCAGAATCATGACCACAACCGATGACTATGTGCTTAATAGTTTTCTGGTCCTTGAGCAATCCGGAGAACCTATCAACGAATTGTTCAGGGAAGTGCATATTTGCACCGTCCTGCGTAATAACCTGCTGCATCACGAAGTAAAAAAACACAAAAACATTCATCGTCAATCAAGGCAGGCCAAACATTTCCCTATCCCCACCAGCATTCAATTCCATGCCGACCCTTTACACAGGCACACGATCATAGAGCTGATCACCACCGATCATGCCGGACTATTATCAAAAATAGGCCGCGCATTTGTGCAAAAAGACATTCATCTGCACAGCGCAAAAATCACCACCATCGGCAGCCGGGCTGAAGACATGTTTTATATCACCGACAATCAATCGCAACCCATTATCGATCCGGTCAGGCAGGAGCAGATACGCGAAGAAATCTTGAAAATGCTGGGGGCGGGCTAAGGGCAAGCGTATCCGCTGGATTAAATAAACCAGGAATCAATAACCCCGGAGCGGGTTCGATAGGCAATACGTTGAGCGCTTTGTTCATTGGACGCTCAGACAAATTCATTAGTTCCCAAGCTGGGACTTAGGAACTAGCGAACGAGTTAACTTCAAACCCTACCCCGGCTTAAGTTAGAATCCTTAGTCAAGAACCAAATTCTTCAAATAATCCAGAAAATCGCCCTTTAACTCTTCATGCATCAAGCCGTGTTCAACGGTTGCCTGCAAATAACCGAGTTTCGAGCCGCAGTCGTAACGTTTGCCTTTAAATTCATAGGCTAATACCTGCTCATCGGTCATCAATGCGGCGATAGCATCGGTCAGCTGAATCTCGCCACCGGCACCGCGCTCTGTGGTTTCAATCTTGTTAAAAATTGCAGGCGTTAAAATATAGCGCCCGACGACTCCGAGATTTGACGGTGCGCGTTCAGGAGCCGGTTTTTCAACAATCAGTTCAACTTGGCCTATCGATGGCGATATTTCCTTGGTTTTGACGATGCCGTATTTGTCTGTTTCCTGAGGATTAACCCGTTCTACGCCCAATATGCTGCATTGATTTTGGTTGTATTGTTCGACCATTTGGCTCAAACAGCCATCGCCGCCGCGATTCGCAATCAAGTCGTCGGCCAGAATAACGGCAAACGGTTCATCGCCAACGACCGACTTGGCGCAAAGCACCGCATGCCCCAATCCCAACGCTTCCGGCTGACGAATAAACACGAATGACACATTCGGCGGCATCATCTCCCGAACCATTTTCAATATTCCGGTCTTGCCGCGAATGGTTAGCTCATTTTCCAATTCATAGGCTTTGTCAAAATGATCCATGATGACGTTTTTGGTGCGGCCTGTGACAAATATCATGGTATCAACACCCGCTGCTACCGCCTCTTCAACGCAATACTGAATCAAGGGTTTGTCCACAACCGGTAACATTTCCTTTGGGCTGGCTTTGGTGGCGGGTAGAAAGCGGGTTCCGAGACCCGCAACCGGAAAAACGGCTTTTTTTATTTTTTTATTCATCTGAGACATCCTCGACAATACATATCATTAAAAATCAGATGCTAGACGCAGCATTTGATTATCCCTGCCCTTCACAAAGAGCGATGATAGGTGACTTCACACCTACATTTTCATTTTAAGCTAAAAAATCTTCAACCAATGCAGTAAAAGCACCCGGTTGCTGTACATGCAGCCAATGTCCGGCATTGGCTATGGCGCTGAAAGCCGCATCCGGAAATAATGAGTTTATATCTTCCGGCTTGACTAAGTTTGAGTCGCCTCCAGCAATAAACAAGGTCTTGCCGGTAAACGGCTCTAAATGATCGGCACTGGGAAAAGCTGCAATATTGGGCGCCATCCGTTGAAAAATATCCAGATCAAGCCGCCAACAATATTTGCCGTCTCTCAGGCTCAGATTCTGCAACAGAAACTGACGATACCCCAATCCGGGTATGCACGAGGACAGTAGTGTTTCAGCCTGTTTGCGATTGCTGATTTCAGCCAGAGGCAGCGCTTTTAATGCCAGGACGGTGCTGTCGAAACTGTGTTTGTAGCTAACCGGCGCAATATCGGCCACTATCAGTTTATTTATCCTGTCCGGATTGGTAAGCGCCAGCCACATGGCTACTTTACCGCCCATGCTGTGTCCCAGCAAACTTGCTGTTGCCAAGCCGCGTTGATCGATAAATCGCAACAAATCCGCCGCCATAGCCGGATAATCCATTAACGGATGATGCGGCGATGCGCCGTGATTACGCATATCCGGCGCATAGACATGAAACCGTGCCGATAATCTTTGCGCTATTTGCCGCCAGTTACGCGAAGAGGCGAAAAAACCATGCAGGATAATAAGAGGACTATTATCCGGACTGCCGAGCTCCTCAAAAAACAGTTCCACGGTTTCCATCAGGCAAACACGAACAATGCGCCCATCAGGCCGCCGAAAATACCGCCCCAAACGACCAGCCAACCCAGATGCTCGCGAATGATAGCCTGGACCATTTCCTTAACCAGTTGCGGAGTTAATTCATTCAAGCGCTTATCGATGACGGTTTCGATTTTACCGATAATATCGCCGCCGATTTTGTGCGCATCCAAACCCTGTTTTAAGGCGTCTTTAAACCGGTCTGACTCGACCATTTCAGCCAGGGTGATTTTCATTTTTTCGGTAAAAGGTTCTTTTAACGGTAGCAGTGCTTCTTCGCCGCCCATCATCATTAACATGCTACCGAAAGAAGAACCTATAATCGACGACACCAAGCCTTGGTAAACCTTGTCATAATCGACTGCATTCAACAAAGGCTCCAGGTTCAGCAAGTCCTTGCCTTGCTGCTCCTCGGTTTCAATAAACTGCTCGATGTTGTTGGCGGTAAAAAACTGTTGCATCATCAGTTGCTTGATAGACAGTTTAAACTCTTCAAACCGGGCCGGTATAACGCCTGAACCGTATAGATACGGCACTTTCTCAAACAGCATGTAAATAGCCAGCCAATTGGTTATGGCGCCGGAAAGAGCAAAAAAGCCGATGGATTTGATTAACGCCGACTGTACCGGGCTAATATAGCCGATAGCAATAATCACAACCGACAGAAAATTGGTAATAAAGCTTTTATTTAATAATTGTTCTTTCATCGTTTCTTGATAAATAAATCAGTAATAGTGCCTTCGATCATTTCCGCCGAAAAGCCCAGAGTTTCCGCCAACGTGGGATGCGCATGTACCGTTAACGCCAAATCTTCAACACCCGCCCCCATCTCCAAAGCCAATACGGCTTCGGCAATCAATTCACCGGCATGAGTGCCGACAATGCCGGCACCGAGAATGCGGCCGGTTTGTTTATCTGAGAGCAGTTTAGTCACGCCTTCTTTGCGCCCGATGCTTAATGATCGTCCGCTGGCCGCCCACGGGAACGCCGCTTTTTCATAGGCTATGTCTTGCGCTTTAGCGGCATTTTCAGTCAAACCCATCCAGGCGATTTCAGGATCGGTATAAGCGACGGAAGGAATGGTTAAGGCTCGCCACTCGGTCGACATCCCGGCAATTGCTTCAGCCGCTATTTTGCCTTCATGCGTGGCTTTATGCGCCAGCATCGGATTGCCCGCTGCATCCCCAATCGCAAAGATATGCTTCACATTGCTGCGTTGTTGTTTATCGACGCGGATAAATCCGTGCTCGTCGACATTAACACCGGCTTTGTCGGCATCGATTAAATGACCGTTGGGGCGTCTGCCGACTGCAACCAATACTTTGTCGAACACATCATTATCAGGCGCGTCTTTACCTTTATCGCCAGGGATGGTGTGTATGCCGCTAGCCAGCCGGGAGCTGGCGCGGTCAAAGCTGACTTTCAATCCTTCCGGCAATGCTTCTATATTTTTTACCTGAGTTTCCAGAAAAATATTGTCGTATTGCTTTTTGATCCGCTGCATTAGCGGCCTGACCAGATCCTTGTCGCAACCAGGGATAAGCTGATCCTGCATTTCAACCACGGTGATCTTGCTGCCCAGCGCGTTATAAACGGTCGCCATTTCCAGGCCGATAATGCCGCCGCCTATAATCAACAGCTTTTCCGGGATGCTCTCAAGCTTGAGCGCATCGGTGGAATCCATCAATCGGGGATCGTCATTGGGAAACGACGGTATTTTTACCGGCTGAGAGCCGACCGCAATAATGGCCTGTGCAAACTCTATAGTTTGAGCATCGTCGCCGTCTTCGACCAGGACTTCGGTGTCGGAAATAAAACGTCCGACGCCTTTAACAACCGTTATACTGCGCTGCTTTGCCAACGCCGCTAAACCCACAGTCAATTGGGAACTGATGTTGTTTTTCCAGCCACGCAGTTTTTCCAGATCAATGTTAGGTTCGGCAAAACCGATCCCGGCAGGATTGAGCTCTTTAGCTTCATTCAGCACTGCTGCTACATGCAACAAAGTTTTTGAAGGGATGCAGCCGACATTTAGACAAACTCCGCCCAAAACCGGATAACGTTCAACCAAAGTGACTTGTTTCCCTAAATCGGCCGCACGAAACGCCGCCGTGTAACCTCCAGGGCCGCCGCCCAGCACTAAAACTTCTGTTTTCAATTGCACACCTTCAATTTAGAGTGATGAGAATTTATCGGTATTTTAAAACGGGACTCGGCAATCGCTCCATGCATTGCTCTACCTCCCCCCTCCTTGGAGTCGTACCTCCTGCGTCCCTGCAGTCGACGGATGCCACGGATTAGACGGATCGGATTTTATGTTTTATCCGTGTTTATCAGCCTAATCCGTGGCATCCGTGTTCTATTTTCTAACTCAGTTTTTTGATACTAACGAATTTGTTTTCAGGCGTTAATTCCATTTCAAAATAACCGTTAATGCCTTGCTTGGTCAAAAAAGACTGAATCCTTCCTGCCGGAAAGGCGATTCTTCTGCCGTCATCGGCAACGACGGAAACATTTTTAACCATGCCTTGATAGACTTTATAGTATTGATCGTATGACAGGCTTAGCGCAAAGCGGATGTATTGATGCTGGGTCATGATTAAAACAAAAGCCGGACAATTTATGTCCGGCATAACTTGATTTAACGGTTATTTTGCAACGCAGCAATGCGCTCTTCCAATGGCGGATGGCTCATAAACAACTTGCTCACGCCACCGCCGTTAATGCCGAACGCCGCCAATTGTCCCGGCAGGTCTTCCGCTTCGTGTCCGCGCTGTAAGGCGCGCAGAGCGGCGATCATCTTTTCCCGTCCCGCCAAACTGGCGCCGCCGGCGTCGGCCTTGAATTCGCGGTAACGGGAGAACCACATGACCAGCATAGAGGCTAAAATCCCCAAGACCACTTGAGCCGCCATTTGGGTGACGTAATAAGCCGGGCCGTAACCGCGTTCGGTTTTAAATACAACCCGGTCGACAAGATGTCCGATGATGGTCGCGAAAAAGTAAACAAAGGTATTCACTACGCCCTGCATTAACGCCATCGTCACCATATCGCCGTTGGCAACATGGCTGATTTCATGGCCGACAACCGCTTCCACTTCATCGGTATTCATATTGTGCAGCAAACCGGTGCTGACCGCCACCAAGGCGCTGTTTTTACTCATGCCGGTAGCGAAAGCGTTGGCGTCGGGGGTATCGAATATACCGACTTCAGGCATATCGATACCGGCTTGTCGGGCCTGTCTGGACACGATGTCAATCAACCAGCGCTCGGTTTGATTTTGTGGCTGATCGATAACATGGACGCCCATGGCCCTTTTTGCCGACCATTTGGACATCGCCAAGGAAATAACCGAACCGGTCATGCCGATGATGGCCGACATCACTAACAACCCATTCAGGTTAAGATCGACGCCCTGAGCGTCCAAGGCGCTGCCTAAGCCTAAAACATTAAAAATAATACTGACAACAACCAATATCGCCGCATTGGTTGCAATAAAAAGAAAAATGCGCATCATATGTTTGAGCCTTTAATAAGTTAAGGTTTGATCGATATGGGGCTTGAATAACACATTCCAACCCTTACTAGAGCACTAATATAACTTAAAGTTTACTAATGGAGGGTATTCTTATGCATATTGTCAAAGTAATCGTATTTGCCTTATTTATCGTTAATCCTTGTTTATGCTTTGCCTTACAAAAAAGCTATCGGGATGTTTTAAACCAACTGCATGTACCCGCAGGCTTTACTGTATCTATTTTTGCCGACAACCTGCCCGATGCCCGCAGTCTGGCCTTGGGCGATAACGGCGTCGTGTTCGTCGGCAGCGGGTCAGGAGACGCGGTTTATGCGGTACAGGATAGCGATAGCGACGGCGTCGCGGATAAGCGTTATGTCATCGCCAGCCATTTATATGGGCCTAACGGCGTTGTTTATAAGGATGGTTCGCTCTACGTGGCGGAAATTAATCGCATTATTCGCTTCGACCGGATCATGCAACAGTTAGCCGCACCGCCTAAACCCGTTGTCGTTTACGATCAACTTCCGTCGGAGGCACATCACGGTTGGAAATACCTGCGCTTCGGCCCCGATAATAAATTGTACACAGCCGTCGGCGCGCCTTGTAATGTGTGCGAACCCGAAAAAGCTATTTACAGCTCGCTGGTCCGATTAAATGCCGACGGCAGCGGCTTTGAGACGCTTGCCAGAGGCATCAGAAGTTCGGTCGGCTTTGACTGGCAACCCGAAACCAATGCGTTGTTTTTTACCGATAACGGCCGCGATGAGATGGGTGATGATCTGCCGCCCGACGAACTTAACCAATGGACCGCTATCGGTGAGCATTTCGGTTTTCCTTATTGCCATGGCGGCGATATTGCCGATCCCGAGTTTGGCGCGGCTAAGGAATGCGCGCAATTCACCGCGCCGGTGTGGAAAATTAAAGCTCATATGGCGCCGTTAGGCCTGCGCTTTTATCGAGGCAAGCAATTTCCGCGTGAATACCAGAATCAATTATTTGTAGCCGAACACGGTTCATGGAACCGGTCCGTGCCGCAAGGTTATCGTGTTGCTTTGATCACATTCAGTCAGGGCAAGCCGGTCACAGAACAGGTTTTTATCGACGGTTGGTTAACTAAAAGTGGCGGCGTGATTGGGCGACCTGTTGATGTTCTGGAAATGCCGGGCGGCGGCTTGCTGATTAGCGACGATAAGCTCGGTGTCATTTATAAGGTTGAATATCATGGATAAGCAGTTTGAAATTCTAAGCAAGGAAATCGTTTATCAGGGCTTTTTTCGCGTGGAAGAATACCGTCTTAAACATACCCTGTTTGGCGGCGGCTGGAGCACTGAAATAGTCCGCGAGTTATTCATGCGCGGCAGCTGTGTTGCGGTTTTGTTATACGATCCCGATGCCGATAAGGTGGTTCTGATCGAGCAATTCAGGGCAGGCGCACTCTTAAACCCGGATAAAGCCTGGGTGGTGGAAATTGTTGCCGGAGCCATTGAAGAAGGCGAAACGGCCGAACAAGTCGCTTATCGGGAATCAATGGAAGAAGCGGGCTGCGAAATTCAGCAATTGATGGTCATTAATGAGTTTTACACCACGCCGGGCGGTTCGTCCGAATGGATTACTTTGTTTTGCGGCAAAGTGGA
>JAUGSS010000205.1:0-2027 GCA_044426515.1 Methylococcaceae bacterium
ATCTCCATCCTCTCAAGAAATCCGATGCAGATTCCCCTAGATTGCCACGTCGAGATTACTCTCCTCGCAATGACGGAATGCCATAATGAAACACCTCTCTCGACCCACTCCAAAGAATCCCTTCAGTCTCACATCGACACTATTTTAAATACTCCCACTTATTCCTCACATGCTCCTCAAACGTCTTCGCGTAATAAATCTCCCCCGTATCCGTGGTCAAAAAGTAGTAATACTCGTTGTGGATGGGATGAAAAACGGCAGTGAGTGCATTCAAACTCGGGCTCGAGATAGGACCAGGAGGCAAGCCGGGATACTTGTACGTGTTATACGGCGAATCAATCTTCGTATCATCCAACGACACACTCGGATCCGTTCCATGAATAACATAGTTCACCGTCGAATCCGCCTGCAACGCCATGTTTATTGCTAAACGCTTCAAGAAAATATCTGCGACGTTTCCCATGGATCCCGCTGTTCGTACTTCCTTTTCGACGATTGACGCTAAGGTCAACGCTTGATGAATAGTCATGTCTTTCGCATCTCCTTGAAGCGTACCGAGATCGTTGATGTGTCCTTCCATGGCCTGAAGCATCGTCAACACCACATCTGCAGCAGCTGCATCCGTCGAAAACTCATACGTATCAGGAAAGAGATACCCTTCAAGGTCAACACTCTTCGGCTTCTGTGCACGAAGAACAAACGGATAACCTTCAAACATTCCTCCAGCCTCAACAGCAGTATTCCAAGAATCCACCGAAATACTCGGCAACATTTGATGAATTCGTTCTCCAATTTGCGCAAGAGAAAAACCCTCAGGAATCGTCAATTTCACCACTTCTTTACCCCCGCGAAGATTCTCAAGAATCTTCTGATAACTCTCACCAACCGTCAGTGTATACACTCCAGGAAACACCGTCGCGTCATCAAAAAATTTCGTATAAAAACGAAACCACAAAGAATCAGCAATTCCTTGTGTATCAATATCACTTGCGACGCTCGTCAAACTTTCATTTGCTCCAATAGCAATCGAAACAACTGGAGCATTGATACGCGGCGTAGAATACCACGCCTTAAAAACAAATCGACCAACAATCACCGCGACAAAAAGCAATCCAGCACCAAGAAAAAGCGCGAAGAGCTTGATGGCACCGGGAAGGCGACGAGAAGATTTTTCCCAAGAATAGGTTGGCATAGAAAGAAGGGGTCAGGTCGATAATTGATGTGTTTCTATAAAATCACTCACTCTTTTCAATCGTTCATGCGTGCCAGAATCGAACCATGGCTCCGTTGCATGATAAAAACCCACAACCTCATCACTAGTTGAAATTGCAGGCCAAAGATGAAGTTCATTTGAAACAGGAACCGAAAACTCATCAACTATCGACCTGACCCCCTTACTCATCACATACCATCCCGAACTAATAAATCCCGTCTCCTTCCCTTCAAGCTCACTTTCCGCATTCATCCGATCGACGTAGGCTAGAAGTCGCGTTCGTTCTTCATTCGATCGCAGAATCTCATACTTCGCAATCTCCGTACTCGGCAATTCGACGCCAGCAATCGTCGCGATTCCATTCGATTCTTTATGACGCTCCAAAAACTTCCTCACATCAATCCAAAACAAATTATCCGCATTCGCCAAAATAAAATCATCCTCCAACGCATCCCAATCCACCAGCTTCATCCATCCTCCTGTTCCCATCGGTTCCGGCTCAACGAGATACAATAATTTCATTCCCATCGAAGATCCATCGCCAAACTCCTCCTGGATCATGTGCCCAAGATGAGCAACCGATACTGCAACTTCAACAATTCCTGCTTCTCGCAAATGTTCTAACACATATTGCATCATGGGCTTGCCATGAATCTTCACGAGCGGCTTCGGGAGATTATCCGTCAATGGCGCTAATCGCGTTCCTTTTCCCCCAGCTAATAAAATCGCTTGAATCATAGAAATATTTCCGTCTTCATCATATTCAGTCATCCTGAGTGCAACGAAGGATCTCCGGAGATTCTTCGCTACGTTC
>JAUGSS010000208.1:0-10095 GCA_044426515.1 Methylococcaceae bacterium
ATACGAAAATGGCACTACAAAAAAATAGCGAAAAATGGAAAAATTAATATTAAAATAAATCAAATGTTTATGACTTTTGCGAAGCTTAGTCGCGTAATGATGGACGCTAAAATGAGAAAATACTGTTAAATGTGGGTTAAGGAGTGAATGGATTATCAGTCTAAACCTGTGCCATCCGTGTTCTATTTTTTAATTATCGTCTTTATTAAGCTAATCGTGCAGGACGAAAAATAGCGCATTTTCAGCAGCCAAAACAATAGAACACGGATTAGCTGAGATGAACACTAATAAAATCAGTCGCAACTTGTCGAACAGTGTCATCCGTGTTTTATAATACTGAATAGTTACGCTTAGATAGACTAACTAAATCAACCCCTTCTCATCCCGGATCGGGACGATAAAACCGAGTCCGTCATCCATTGCAATAAATTCTGACAACTCCTGCCGCAACTTATCTAATGCTTCATCAAGCGCCTCTTTCTTTACCTGATGAAATGAAGGCAGCATAGTTGACGCATTATGGTACTTCAAAATGTCCAGCAATATTCTGGCTTGCTCAATGGTGTATCGATGTTTCACAGCTTCTCCGTGGGTGCTTTTTTAATTAGAGCTTCGGCGATTTCAGCAGCTTGGTAAGTTTTCATCCTGTCGCCCGGCTAACAAAAATATTATAACTTGAGACAACTATACTAAAAAATCCGCTTTGCCGGCCGTCCTGCATCAAACCAACTCAATAAGTCTTCATCAACCCATCCAGCGTTAATCCGCAACTGGGCGCAAACGCTTTCATGAAAAAAATAACTTCCGGTTGCTCTGACGCACCGATAATCAAGGCCAATTGCTCGGCAGCGGTTTCAAACTCCAAATTCCCGGCCTTTAATTCAGCCTGGCATTTCAGATAAGCCGAAATTTTATCCGCCGCCTTGATAATCCGCACATGCTCCTGCGGCATCCGGTCGTGATCGACCAGCACCTGAAAATCCGCCCGCAACTCAAGCGGCAAAAGCGCCAACAACTCAATTTCAGCCTGATGCTCAATGCGTTTATAGGCCGCGTTGATTTCTTCGGAATGATATTTGATAGGCGTCGGCAAATCGCCGGTAATCACCTCAGTAATATCGTGATACAAAGCCGCCGCCGCAATGGCATTAGCATCGACATTGCCGTCGTAATAACGGTTTTTAATCAAGGCCAAGGTGTGGGCGATAACCGACACTTCCCAACTATGCTCCATGACATTTTCATCATGCGCATTGCGCTTTAGCCCCCAACGCTTAATCCATCTTAGTCTTGATAAATAAGCGTAAAAGCTGCTGGTTATCTCCGTCATGTTTTAATCGATCGCTTCGATAAAGGTGTTTTCTACCGGCGTTTGCACATAATGTTTCTTATTGTCCCAGAAATAATAATAGCCTTTCTCGCTGGTAGTGACTTTGCCGTTGGTAATGGTCCAGGTTTTTGCTGTCGAACCGTTGGCATAAGTGACCAGATAATTTCCGTCCAGAAATTCAACCGCCTTCCTGGACAGCTGATTTTGTTGATCCTGGGTACAACCGGTCAGCAAAACCAGCAACCCTAATAGCTTAAATATTTTCATCGATTAAACCCTGTAAGCATTTATAGCTGTTGATTGTATAACTATGATGTTTAAATAGTCCACTTTGGTTATAACTAAACATCATGCTTATTCAGTGGTATCCCGGCCATATGCACAAAGCCGGCAAAGAGATTAAAGAAATCCTGCCCCAAGTTGACCTGATCATTGAAGTCCTGGACGCGCGTATTCCATTCAGCAGCCAGAACCCGCTGCTCGCCACCCTGCGCGGCGACAAACCTTGCATTAAAGTACTCAGCAAAAGCGACCTCGCCGACCCCGAGATCACTCAACAATGGCAAACCTACCTGGAACAGGAACAAGGCGTAAAAACCTTGGCGCTGAGCACCGAGCAACCCGAGAAAATGCGCCAGCTGCCCGAGCTGTGCCACAAAATGCTGCCGACTAAAGCAAGCAGCGACAAACCCATTCATACGCTGATTATGGGCATACCCAATGTCGGCAAATCCACGCTGATCAACATACTGGCCGGAAGAATAATCGCCAAAACCGGCAATGAACCGGCCATCACCAAGACCCAGCAACGTATTGACATAGGCCACGGCATTATTCTTTTGGACACGCCCGGCATGCTTTGGCCCAACGTCGAAAATAAAAACAGCGGCTACCGATTGGCGACCACCGGCGCAATCAAAGATACCGCAATCAGTCATGATCCGGTTGCTTTCTTCGCGGCCGAATACCTGCTGCAGCATTACCCTGATTTATTACAAGCCCGCTTTCAACTGGAGCAACTGCCGCAAAGCGAACAGGAACTCATGGAAGCTATCGGCAAAAAGCGCGGCTGTCTACGCTCAGGCGGACGCATCGAAATGGATAAAGTATCTAAAATTCTACTGGCTGAATTACGCGCCGGAACCATCGGCAGAATCAGCTTGGAAACTCCGTCCATGATGGAAAAAGAACTGGCCGAGCTGGTGATTATTCGCGAACAGAAAGAAGCCAAGAAAAAAGCGCGCAAAACGAAATGGAAAGGAACAAACTAACTATAGCTTTACAAAACGCCTCCTCCTATGCCTTTTGTTGAGTTTTTTTGAAACTTTCCATTTCCGATAATTATCGATTGCAGTTAAAAAGTTGCTTCTTTGTCCATTAAAGCGCTACCTTGCCTTCATTCTACGATTTTGAAAATGAGCTACCGACTGGTCAAGTATTGCAATAATCTCTTCATAGTAAATGATATTTTTATTACTGCCCAGAATATAGCCAGCCAGTTTGGTGATTGCCGACCAGTTTGCATCATCATTGATAAAGTCAAATGCTGCGATAAACAACTTAGCCAACTTTTCATCTTGTTGTTGCGTATCGGCAGAGAAACTGTGTAAATATTCATTAACCAAGGTAAGATCGGAACTGCCCCCGTAATATCTTAATGCTTCCACATTGACTAACTTATGATTGAATAACTCATCATCGGTATCAGCGACATGCTTAGCTTCAGCCAACGGCCCGATAAGCATATTAATAATATCCGCCTCAAAAGCGACCATGTAATCCTTGACCAATTGCACCATTGCGTCATTGCGTTCTTTTAATTCACCTATCATGCTATCAATAAAAGGCGGTATCTCAATTAACCGTCCTCCTTCCACTCGTGCAATACAATCGTCACGGTTTGTTCGATAAGCCATGGCGTCCTCTTCTGTCGCACAGCTCATATCCTTAAACATAATGTTAAAAAAAACCGATGGCAGCTGTCTTGATTTGCTATTTAAATGAATACCTGCCGCATGTCCCGCTTCATGAAATGCAATACGTTGTTTATGCTCTGCTAATTTATCCTGACTGAGAGCTTCGTTTCGTTTCATCGTAGAAAACCTCTCAATTACAATTTACCACCCTTTTTAAAATAACCGAACTATCGCCTGCGCCATATGCCACGATTTCATAAGCAATTTTTCCTAACGGCAGTTCCTTGTTCACAGCTCCCGGTTTTAGCGCTTCTTTCTCCATCCCGTACGCCACATAACTGTCTTCATCCTGTCCCAGCGTACGCGCCCCCATGTCGTGCATTTCTTTCAGGCCGTTGGCACCGTCATCGTCCATGCCGGTCATAATAATGCCCACAGTGCATTCTTGCCCGCGCACTTGACGATCAAGCGGAACAACACATCGCCCAACGGACGATGACGGGAAGTCCATCGGACGCAGCCGGCAAAGTCTTCGCCGCTAGTGTGATTATTCATTGCCGGCCTCCTAAAACTTTACGAATTCGGCTTCATGAGCTACCTGTTTTGCCGCCGGCATTTTTTTAACTGTGGCATTTAACGGCTTAACCCTGGAAGCCGGCGATACTTTGTTTGCACTATTACTCACTGTAAAGAATGCCATAAGCTCAAGTAGTTGCTCTGCCTGTCCGCTCATTTCTTCCGAGGTGGAGGCCAGCTCTTCGGCTGAACCGGCATTCTGTTGAGTGATCTGGTTGAGCTGATCCATAGCGCTATTAATTTGGCCTGCGCCTGCCGACTGTTCTTCAGAAGCCGCCGATATTTCCTGCACCAGATCGGAGGTAAGCTTGATGGAGGGTACGATGGTATCCAGCAACTTGCCGGCACTTTCAGCCATCTCAACACTGCTGGCGGCCAGTTCGCCGATTTCCTGTGCGGCAATCTGGCTGCGTTCGGCCAGTTTACGCACTTCCGCCGCGACCACCGCAAATCCCCTGCCGTGTTCACCGGCGCGGGCGGCTTCAATCGCCGCATTCAAAGCCAGCAAATTGGTCTGGTAGGCAATATCGTCGATAATGCCGATTTTACCGGCGATGCTCTTCATCGCTTTCGCGGTTTCTTTGACGGCTGCGCCGCCTTGCACGGCCTCACTACTGACCTGGGTAGCCATGCCGTCGGTGACTTTGGCGTTTTCATTGTTCTGGCTGATCGACGCCGACATCTGTTCGATGGAAGCGCTGGTTTCCTCCACGCCGGCCGCCTGCTCAGTAGTCGCCTGGCTCAAGCTTTGTGCAGTGGAAGCAACCTCCTCACTGGCCGATGCGATATTGGCGGCAGCGCCGTTCACTTCGTTAATGACTTGAGAAAGCTTGGCTATGGTGTTGTTAACCGTATTTTTAAAATCATTGAGCTGTCCCTTGTAGCCGCCATTGACGGTTCGGGTAAAGTCGCCTTTCTCCATCTCGGCGAGAACGGCCACAACTTCGCTCACGGGAAGGATAATACTGTCCAGTATGTTGTTCACGCCTTCGACAACCTTGCGGTAGTCGCCTTGATGTTTGCTCAGGTCAGCACGAATTTCCAACCGTCCCGCAACCGCCGCCGCGTACAACAGATCGGTATCGGTCACTAGATTACGGACAGATTCGATGACCTTGTTAGTTGCGTCGCCGATGACGGCAAACGTTTCGTGAGCCTTTTGGGTATCCTGGTCCGATTCGGCCACCTCGACCCTGACCTCAAGATCCCCCTGAGAAATTTTAGCCAGCGCACTTTGTACCTTTGCGGCTTCCTTCTCCTGATAGCCCGCTATTTTATTGGCGACGCGCTGGGCTTTCTTAATTTCGGTCTGGTCAATTATCACTTCGAAGGCCCCGATAATGTCACCCTGGCGGTTTTTGACCGGCATCCCTATGTACTTGATGTCCAACTCAAGCTGACCGGGACGGGCAACGGTTTGCGAATCGTTGACAACTCCGCTTTTCATTGCCCGGTCGCAAGCGCATTTGCTGGTATGGCAATCTTCCGTCTTGAAGTAGCCGGAACATTTCTGACCGCATAACTTTTCCTGCGCGGTATTACCCAGCTCGGCACCTATCTTATTCATATAGCGAATATTGAACTCTGTATCGATGATCATGGCCGGTATAGGCATTGAGTCAAGGTAACCCACCAAGGAGTCCATGGTCTGATTCACCCCTTCCACAACATTCCGAAAGTCGCCTTGATGTTTGACCGCATCGGCGCGCATTGCCAGATGACCTTCAATAGCAGCGGTGGAGAGCACACTAACATCTGTTACCAGCGCCTGAATTGAAACGGTCATGCGCTTCATTGCCGACATCACGCTATTAGGGTTGCCTGCTTTTAAATCGATCAGGGTACTGAGGTCGCCGGCGGCAATTTTATTGGCCAGATCGGCAACTAAATCCGGCTCGCCGCCTAGCTGGCGCATCAGGTTGATGGTGATAAACCAACCGATCAACACAGTAAACATTAGAACAATGATTCCTATAAGGGTAGACATTAAATTCGCATCGGCTTTGGCTACGGCGGCTAGATCAGCTCCTTTCTTAGCTAGACCAATGTTGTATTCCATGTGAGCTTCAAACGCAGCATATGCCTTTTGATCCAGTGGTCTGGCTTGTACCAGAAAATCACGGGCCTGCTCCTTTTTATTCTGACGGGAAAGATCCAGTGCTTTTTCGACTCCATTGAAATATTCATCAAAAGCCGCTCTATCTTCGGCCAGCAATTGCTTATCCTTGTCATCCGAGATCAATACTTCATATTCCTTTAATGCATTGACAACGGCTTCCCGTCCTTCCTTGATCCCGGCCTCGATTTTCGTCATTTCCGCCGTATCGGTATTCAGTACATGACGGTATGGGCGAACACGCAGATGACCGAACAAATTAGCGGCCTTGTTCACAATGACAATTGACGGGATACTGCTGACATTGGCGAGATTGGTTTTTTCATACACCGCCTCCATCCTGTTCTGTCCAAGCCAAACCAAGCCCACCAGCCCCAAAATGGCGGTAACTATCAGCAAAATCATCTTTCTAACGACGGTCATCTTCATTGTACTTACTCCCTCGATAATTCAAAAAAACAACTGTTTAGTTCGCCTAACGCCGCTTCAATGATAATGATGCAGTTGCGTCGCCCTATCGAAATAGCCCGAGCACTCAGGTCGATCACCGGCACTGCGGCTCCCCTCAGGTTAAGACGCCGCGAAGAATCCGGCATTCGCGCTACTTCGGCCGGCTGACAGTATTAAATGATCTCCTTGATGCGGACTATGCTGATGGCATAAGTTTCACCGATCAACATAAAGGTGAGATATTGCTGTTGTTACTCAAGCTTCGGGCTACCGACTGCAGGCAGCTTCAATCGCCGCGTTCAAGGCCTGCAAGTTAGTTTGGCAAGCAATAGCCGATTTTGCCAACCTACGCCAATTCGGTAGTCAACGCAGATCCCACCGTAGCCAACGCCGCCATATCATTCATCGACAGTACCTGTTGAATATTCAGGATGATCACAAACTTGCCATTGATTTTGCCCATGCCGGCAATAAATTCAGCATGAATGTTGGCACCGAACGTGGGAGCCGGTTCAATCTCGCTATCTGAAATCTCCAGCACTGCGTTCACCGCATCCACCATTACCCCAACATTATGAGTTTCCTCTTCTGTTGCCACTTCAATGATAATAATGCAATTGCGTCGCCCTACCTGAGAGAGCGGCTTGCCGAAGCGTGCGCTCAAATCGATCACCGGCACCACGGCTCCTCTGAGGTTAATGACGCCGCGGATAAAATCCGGCATCCGCGGCACTTCGGTCAATTGGCCGTATTGAATGATTTCCTTGATGCGGACTATGCTGACGGCATAAGTTTCACCGCTCAACATGAAGGTGAGATATTGCCGTTGTTCGCCAAGCTCCCTGCTATCGGCTTCCGTCGGCCGCATCTTTGTCGCTGGTGTGATAGCATTCATGTCCATCTCCTAAAACCTTACGAATTCGGCTTCGTCAGTTGCCCGTTTTGTTACCGCCGTCTTTTTAACCACCGGTTTAAAGGACTTGACCTTCTGGGTTGCCGGTAGCGCACCAACACGCTCACCCACAGTAAAGAACGCCATAAGCTGCTGCAATTGGGCTGCCTGTCCGCTCATTTCTTCCGAGGTGGAGGCCAGCTCTTCGGCTGAACCGGCATTCTGCTGGGTAATCTGGTTCAACTGATCCATCGCAGTATTGATTTGGCCTACGCCTGAGGACTGCTCTTCGGAGGCTGCCGCAATTTCCTGTACCAAGTCGGAGGTTTTCTTGATGGAGGGTACGATAGTATCCAGCAACTTACCGGCGCTTTCAGCCATTTCAACACTGCTGGTGGCCAGTTCGCCGATTTCCTGTGCGGCAATCTGGCTACGCTCGGCCAATTTGCGCACTTCGGCCGCAACCACAGCAAAGCCCCTACCGTGTTCACCGGCTCGAGCGGCTTCAATCGCAGCGTTCAAGGCCAACAAATTGGTCTGGTAGGCAATATCGTCGATAATGCCGATTTTTCCGGCGATACTCTTCATCGCGCTCACGGTCTCTTTAACGGCTGCACCGCCTTGCACCGCCTCGGTACTAGCCTGGGCAGCCATGCCGTCGGTGATTTTGGCGTTTTCAGTGTTCTGGTTGATTGAAGCCGACATCTGTTCGACCGAAGCGCTGGTTTCCTCGACGCTGGCGGCCTGCTCGCTGGTTGCCTGACTCATGCTTTGGGCTGTGGAAGAAACCTCCTCACTGGCTGACGCAATACTGGAGGCGGCGCCATTCACTTCGCTGATGACTTGCGAAAGCTTGGCGATGGTATTGTTGACCGTATCTTTGAAATCTTTGAGCTGCCCTTTGTAATCGCCATTAACAGTTCGGGTAAGATCGCCCCGCTCCATCTCGATGAGGACAGACACAACTTCATTCACCGGAAGAATGACGCCGTCGAGCGTATTGTTCACGCCTTCGACAATCTTGCGGTAGTCGCCTTGATGTTTACCGGCATCGGCGCGCGTTTGTAAACGGCCTTCAACAGCGGCAACCGAAAGCACGTTGACATCGGTCACCAGAGCTTGAATATTGCGTTTGAGCAGCATCAGCCATTCATGGATTTGGTCATCGTTAGACGCTTTCCCCATTTCTGCGGTCATATCCCCATTGGCAATCTTGGTAACATACTCAATCAAGTCTGACAACCAGTCATACACGCCATTGACGGCCTGCTTCATCTTGTCATGATCGCCCTTACATGTAATTTCCACCCGCTGACGCAAGTCGCCGCCGCTAATCAAACTCAAAATGCGGTTGCCTTCGCCGATCGGGAGAAGAATGGCGTCCAGCATCTCGTTAACGCCGCCTATGACCTCGGCATACGCGCCTTTAAACTGTTCGGGCTTGCCGCGCTCGGACAGCTGTCCTTCCCTGGAAGCTTCGGTGAGACGCAGGAGCTCCTTTTGCAGGCCTTGCAGCGTCTTAGCCACGTTGTTGACCGCTTGCTTCATCCGCTCATGATCCCCCTTATAAGTCTGAGCTATCAACTCGTCGATCTTTCCAGCGGAAATCTGCGTGAGAATACGGTTGCCTTCGCCGATCGGGAGAAGAATGGCGTCCAGCATCTCGTTAACTCCGCCAATAATCTCGGCATACGCGCCTTTGAACTGTTCGGGCTTGCCGCGCTCGGATAACTGTCCGTCCCTGGAAGCTTCGGTGAGACGCTGGAACTCCTTCTGCAGACCTTGCAGCGTCGCAGTCACGCTGTTAACTGCCTGTATCGACAGACCGATTTCATCCGTGCTGGTGACCTGATCGTTGTTGGTCAAATCGCCTTCGGCAATCTTTTTGGTAATATCCACGACTATGTTCAAAGAAGCGATAATACCTCTGGTAATAAACCAACCCATCAACGCAGTCATTAACAGAACAACGGCGGCAATACCGTTAGACATCAGAATCGCATCCGCCTTGGCTGCGACAGCCTCATCCGCCCCCTGCTTCGCCAAAACCATGTTGTAGTCCATATGGGACTTAAGCGCAGCATTAGTCTTTTCGGCCTGCTCAGCATTTTGTGACAGCACGTCGAGAGCTTGGTCATCCTTGCCTTGACGGTCAAAAGCCAGCACTATTTCCATTCCTTTGAGATATTCATTAACTGTAACGGCATCTTCGTCCAGCATCTGCTTATCCTTGTTATCCGCAATCGTGCTTGCGTAATCTTTCAGAGCCTTTGAAACCTCGTCCTGCATTTCCTTGATTTTGATATCGAATCCCGCCTGCTGAGCCACATCGGTAGTCAGCACCCTACGGTATACAAGAACGCGCAGACGGCCTAACGATTCACTGGCGTTACTCAGTATGGCAATAGCCGGAACAGTGTTGACATTGGCGAAATTGGTTTTTTCATACACCGCATCCATCCTGTTCTGTCCGAGCCAAGTCAGCCCCCCTAAACCTAAAAGGGCGGTCACTATCAGCAAAATTATCTTTCCAGCGATGGTCATCTTCATTGTGCTTACTCCATGATAATTTAAAAACAATAACTTTTGGTTCTAACGACTTTGACGCATAGCGACTGTTATCTCCCTGTCCTCTCTTTCATGTTCTATCTGATTCATCAATCCGGGTACATCTACGATCAACGCAACCTCGCCGCTGCCCAAAATGGTAAAGCCGCCGAGGCTCTTTTCGCCTTTAAACAAGTTGCCCAGCGGTTTGATCACGGTCTGGAATTCGCCCATCAGCCGATCCACGACCAATCCGGCTTTGCGGCCG